>NZ_JBVILX010000021.1:0-128860 GCF_055580145.1 Kitasatospora sp. NPDC032121
TCCGTAGCAGGGGCAAGGGGCCTTGGGGGGTCAGGGGATCAGGGCGGGGCAGCGGGCCCAGGAGGGATTGGGGGGTTGGGGGGGGCTGCGGGGCGGGGGGGGCCCCGCGGTGTCGCGGCCCCCGCCCCTGGTGTCGGTGGTGGTCACGTCGGCTACCGCCGGGCGTCCATGGCCTCGGCCAGGCTCCTGGGCCGCATGTCGGTCCAGGACTTCTCGACGTACTCCAGGCAGGCGGCGTGGGTGTCGGGGCCGTGGGCGACGGTCCAGCCGGCCGGGACGTCCGCGAACTGCGGCCACAGCGAGTGCTGGTTCTCGTCGTTGACGAGCACGAGGAAGGTGCCGTCCTGGTCGTCGAAGGGGTTGGTCATGGGTCAGTCCTCCTGGTGGTGGTGGGAAACGGTGGTGTCGCCGGTGGCCTCGGCGATCCTGGCGGCCAGGACCGGTCCGATCTGGGCCAGCGATCCGGCCTGGGTCATCCGGTTGTGCCGGGTGGTGACCTCGTGCGATTCGATCCGGCCGGTGACGTAGGGCTGCCAGATCCCCGGCCCGGCGTTGTCCTCGGCGTTGCGGTCGATCGTGGAGTTGAAGAGCAGCAGGTCCCCGTCGAAGGTCCCGGGGACGAAGTCGACCGCCAGCTTCGCGTTGTTGATCATGATCTGGACGACCACCTCGACCTGCCGCTCGGTCAGGCCGGCCAGCGCGCTGCCCCGCCGGTTCAGCACCTCGGCGACCTCCGCGTAGGTGATCTCCCGGTCGCCCAGCTCGTCCGGGTCGACGTCGAGCACCCCGACGAGCACGTCCCGCTCGGTGGGCACCGGCACCTCCTCGAACTTGACGTCCTTCACCGGGTAGGCGTCGAGGATCGCCAGCAGCGCGGTCCGCTCGCCGCGCGACTGCAGCTCGCAGGCGAGCGCGTGGGCGATCAGCCCGCCGGCGGACCAGCCGAGCAGCAGGTACGGGCCCTCCGGCTGGATCTTCCGGATGTGGTCGGCGTAGTCGGCCGCCATCTCCTCGTAGGACGTCGGCAGCGGTTCGGGCCGGCCGAGGCCGCGCGCCTGGATCGCGTAGACCGGGTGCTGCGGGCCGACGTGGTTCAGCAGCCCGCTGTACGACCAGCTGATGCCGCCGCCGGGGTGGACGCAGAACAGCGGCGTGCCCGTCCCGGTCGAACGCAGCGGCAGCACCACGTCCAGCGCGTCGTCGGGATCGTTCATGACCAGGCGCTCGGTGAGCCCGGCCACGGTCGGCGCCTCGAAGAGCATGCGCAGTCCCAGCTCCAGGCCGAGGGTCTCGCGGACCCGGGAGGCCAGCCGGGCGGCCAGCAGCGAGTGCCCGCCCAGGTCGAAGAAGTTGTCGTCGATGGACACCAGCTCCCGGCCGAGGACCTCGGCGAACAGGCCGCACAGCAGCTGCTCCTGCGGCGTCCGGGGGCCGCGGCCCGCGTCCGACGTCCCGTACTCGGGGGTGGGCAGGGCGGCCCGGTCGAGCTTGCCGTTGGCGGTCAGCGGCAGCGCGTCCACGGTGACGAACGCCGCCGGCACCATGTAGTCGGGCAGTTCACGGCGCAGCCGGGCGGACAGCTCGACCACCTCGGGCGCGCCCTCGGGGGCGGGCACCAGGTAGGCGACCAGCCGCTTGTCGCCCGGCCGGTCCTCGCGGGCGACCACGGCCGCCTGGGCGACGCCCGGGCAGCCCGCCAGGACGGCCTCGATCTCGCCGGGCTCGATCCGCAGGCCGCGCAGCTTGACCTGGTGGTCGGCGCGTCCGGCGAACTCCAGCGCGCCGTCGGCCCGCCACCACGCCAGGTCTCCGGTGCGGTACATCCGGCTCCCGGACGGCCCGTACGGGTCGGCGGTGAAGCGCTCCGTCGTCAGGCCGGGCCGGCCGTGGTAGCCCCGGGCGACACCGACCCCCGCGAGGTACAGCTCGCCGACCATCCCCACGGGCAGCGGCCGCAGGTGCTCGTCGAGCACGTAGGCGCGCATGTTGGCCATCGGGCCGCCGATCGGCACGGAGGCGGCCTGCTCGGGCAGGTCGCGCACCGGGTGGCAGGTGGCCAGGGTGGTGGCCTCGGTGGGGCCGTAGCCGTTGACCACCTCGATGCCGGGGCAGGCCTCCAGCACCCGGGCGGCGGCGGCCGGGGAGACCACGTCGCCGCCGGTCCACACCTCGCGCACCCCGGCGAGCAGGCCGGGGCGCTCCTCGGCGACCAGCCGGAAGAGTCCGGCGGTGAGCCACAGTCCGGTCACCCCGTGGGTGCCGATGGTGTGCTGGAGCAGGTCGAGGTCGAGCTGCTCGGGCGGTGCGACCACGATCCGGCCGCCGCCCAGGAGCGGCACCCACAGCTCGTAGGTCGAGAGGTCGAAGGCCGTCGGCGAGTGCATCAGCACCCGCTCGTGTCCGCCGCCGCGCCATTCGGGGGTCAGCGCGTGGCCGACCACGTCGCGGTGGGTGACGGCCACGCCCTTCGGCCGCCCGGTCGAGCCCGAGGTGTACATGATGTACGCCAACTGTTCTGGCTCACACGGGACTTCGACGTCGGACGGGTCGGGCTCGGCGTCCACCAGGGCGCCCAGCACCTCCTCGGTGAGCACCAGGGCCGCGCCGCTCTCCCGCAGGATCAGTTCGATCCGGGATGCCGGGAAGCGCGAGTCCAGCGGCACGTAGGCGCCGCCCGCCTTGATGATCGCCAGGATGGCCGTGACCAGGTCCGCCGAGCGTTCCATCAGCACCGCGACGGGTGTCTCCGGCCGGACGCCCCGGCGGACCAGTGCCCGTGCGAGCCGGTTGGAGCGCCGGTCGAGCTCCCGGTAGGTCAGCTCGGTGCCGCCCGCCACGACGGCGACCGCGTCCGGGGTGGCCCGCACCTGGCGGGCGAACAGCTCCGGCACCGCGGCCCGGGGCAGCTCGGCCGCCGTGTCGTTGAACCCGTGCAGCAGTTGGTGGCGTTCCGCCTCGGACAGGAGGTCGATCCGGCCGATCGGCCGGTCCGGGTCGGCGACCGCGGTACGCAGCAGCCGGGCCAGGCGGTCGAACAGCAGCTCCACGGTGGGCGCGTCGAACAGGTCGGTGGCGTACTCCACCGCGCCGACCAGGCCGTCGGGGCCGCCGTCCGGGCGGAACTGCTCGGCCAGGCTGAAGGTCAGGTCGACCCGGGAGGTCCCGGTCGGCGCCTCCAGGTGGCCGGTCTCCAGCCCCGGCAGCGCGAACTCGCCCAGCGGCGCGTTCTGCAGGGCCAGCATGACCTGGAACAGCGGGTGGCGGGCCAGCGACCGCGCCGGGTTGACCACCTCGACCAGGTACTCGAACGGCACGTCCTGGTGGTCGTACGCGGCGAGCGCCTTCTGCCGCACCCGGCCGAGCAGTTCGGCGAATCCGGGATCGCCTCCGGTGTCGGTGCGCAGCACCAGGGTGTTGACGAAGAAGCCGACGAGGTCGTCCAGGGCCTGGTCGGTGCGCCCGGCGATCGGGCTGCCGATCGGGATGTCGGTACCGGCGCCGAGGCGGGTGAGCAGCGCGGCGAGGCCGGCCTGGAGCACCATGAACATGCTGGCGCCGCGCTCGGTGGCGAGGTCCCGCAGGGCCTGGTGGAGTTCGGCGTCCAGCCGGACCGCGACCCGGTCGCCCAGCTGGGAGGCCACCGGCGGGCGGGGCCGGTCGGCGGGCAGCTGGAGCTGCTCCGGAATTCCCGTCAACTCGTCCTTCCAGTAGGAAAGTTGCCGGGCGAACAGGCTGTCCGGGTCGGTGGCGTCGCCGAGCAGGTCGCGCTGCCAGAGCGTGTAGTCGGCGTACTGCACCGCCAGCGGGGCCCACCGCGGCTCCTCGCCCCGGCAGCGGGCCGCGTAGGCGGCGGCCAGGTCGGCGGAGAGCGGGCCCATCGACCAGCCGTCGGCGGCGATGTGGTGCACCACGACCAGCAGCGCGTGCCGGTCGGGCGCGAGCGCGTACAGCTCCGCCCGGACCGGCGGCTGCGCGGCCAGGTCGAAGCCCCGCTGGGCCGTCCGCGCCAGCCGTTCGGCCAGGCGGCCCTCGTCGAGCTCGACCAGCGGCAGCTCGGGGTACGCGTCCGCGGCGCTCAGCACGACCTGGTACGGCACGCCGTCCGTCTCGCGGAAGACCGTCCGCAGGCTCTCGTGCCGGGCGACCACGTCCGCGAGCGCGGCGTGCAGGGCCGGCCGGTCGAGTTCGCCGGTCAGGCTCAGCGCGAGCGGCATGTTGTAGGTGGCGCTCGGCCCGTCCATCCGGTGCAGGAACCACAGCCGGCGCTGGGCGAAGGACAACGGCACCCTCCCCCGGCCTTGACCGGGAGGTGCCCCCATCGGGCGCGGCCGGGCGGTCAGCGCGGGCCGCGCCGTTCCGGAGCCGTCGAGGCGGGCCGCCAGGGCGGCCACGGTCGGGGTCTCGAAGAGCGTGCGGACCTCCAGTTCCGCGCCGAGGGTCGCCCGGACCCGGGAGGCCAGCCGGGTCGCCAGCAGGGAATGCCCGCCCAGGTCGAAGAAGCTGTCCTCGACCCCGACCTGCGCCAGCCCGAGCACCTCGGCGAACAGCTCGGCGAGGAGCTGCTCCTGCGGGGTGCGCGGCGCCCGCCCGGCCACGGCCGGGCCGAGGTCGGGGGCGGGCAGGGCACGGCGGTCGAGCTTGCCGCTGGCGGTCAGCGGCAGCGCGTCCAGCGCCACGAACGCCGAGGGGACCAGGTAGTCGGGCAGCCGGCCCCGCAGCCAGTCGCGGAGTTCGCCGATGAGGGCGCCGGTGCCCCGGCTGCCGGTCGGGCGGTTGGTCAGCGAGGACAGCGGGACGCCGGCCCGTCGCGCCGGCCGGTAGGCCTCGACGGGTGCGTCCGCCGGCCCGTCGGTGGAGGCGGAGGCGGTGGAGCCGGTGGAGGCGGTGGAGCCGGTGAAGAGCGCGTCGAGGGCTTCGGGCGCGTCGGCCGACCAGGTGAGGCTGACCCGGCGGCCGAGCTCCCCGCCGAGGGCGTGGAAGTCCTCCGGGTCGGGCAGGTCGGCGCCGTCCGGGCCGTGCAGCCGCTCCAGCAGCCCGGCGAGGGTGCCGTCCCCGTCGCGCACCGCCCGGGCCAGCTCGGCCTCGCGCGCGACGCGGCGGTTCGGGATCCCGCTGAGGCGCACCGGGCCGGTGCCCGGCCGCCCGAGCAGTTCGCGCAGCTCCGCCAGGCCGGCGACGTCCCGGCCCCACGCCAGGTCCAGCGGCTGGACGGGTACGGCGGGCCGCTTGTGCAGCGTCACGTCGTAGCGGTAGCGGCTCAGTTCGTTGTGGTGGCGGCCGCGCTTGACCTCCACGGCCACCGCGCCGATGTCCGTGTCGTGCTCCGCGCCACGCTCCCGCAGGGCGGTGAAGAAGTCCGGGTCGACCAGGAGTTCCTTCTCGACCCGCAGGGCCTGCTCCACCGCGCGGCGCACCGCCGCGAGGTCGGCGCCGTCCCCGGCGCGGTGCAGCTGGACGGCCGTGGCCAGCGGGCGCAGCAGCCGCAGGTTGCGGACGTCGCCGATGAACAGCGCGCCGCCGGGGGCGAGCAGCGCCGTCAGCTTCCCGATCACGTCGGCCAGGTACTCGGCGGACGGGAAGTACTGCACCACCGAGTTGATCACGATGGTGTCGAACGTCCCGGCCGGCAGCCCGTCGGTGTCGTGCGCCGGGCGGGTCCGGAGCACGACGCGCTCGGCCAGGTCCGGTTGGCGCGCCACCTGGGCGGCCAGCGCGTCGATCGCGGTGGCGGAGAAGTCGGTCGCCCAGTAGGTCTCGCAGTGCGGGGCGATCCGGGAGAGCAGCAGCCCGGTGCCGACGCCGACCTCCAGCACCCGGCGGGGGCGCAGGGCCAGGATCCGGGAGACGGTCGCGTCGCGCCACTCCCGCATCTGCTCGACGGGGATCGGGGCGGCGTCGTAACTGCTGTTCCAGCCGACGAAGTTCTGGCCGAACGCGGCTTCCTCGGGGGTGATGGGCAGGGCGTCGTAGATGCCCCGCCACTCGTCCACGTGGTCGGCCTCGATGCCGCTGTCGCGGGCGGGCTCCTGCCGCGGGACGACGTAGCCGATGAGCCGGTCGCCCTGGGCGAGGACCGCGGCCCGGGCGACGGCGGGGTGTTCGGTCAGGGCCGACTCGACCTCGCCGGGCTCGACCCGGAAGCCGCGCACCTTCACCTGGTCGTCGGCCCGGCCGAGGTACTCCAGCTGGCCTCCCCCAGCCTCCGGCCGGGGGGACCCCCATGCACGGAAGCGGACCACGTCCCCGGTGCGGTACATCCTGGCGCCCGAGGGACCGAACGGGCAGGCGACGAACCGACCGGCCGTCAGACCGGGCCGGTTCAGGTACCCGCGCGCCAGGCCGGCGCCGGCCACGTACAGCTCCCCCGGCACTCCCGGCGGCACCGGTCGCAGCCGCTCGTCCAGCACGTAGACCCGGGCGTTGGTGATCGGACGGCCGATCGGCGGCACGCCGGACGCCGGCGACAGCGGGTCGCTCATCGTCGCGCACACGGTCGTCTCCGTCGGACCGTACGCGTTGATCATCCGCCGGCCCGGCGCCCAGCGGTCCACCAGCTCCGGCGGGCAGGCCTCACCGGCCACCACCACCGTGGACACCACCGCCACCGAGCACACCGGCAGGGCGGCCAGGACGGACGGCGGCACGGTCACATGGGTGACCGCCAGGCCCGGGTCGGTCAGCGCGGACAGCGGCTCGGCCGCCGGGGGCAGTACCAGGGCCGCGCCGCGCAGCAGGGCGGTGAAGATCTCCGACACCGAGGCGTCGAAGCTGGGCGAGGCGAACTGGAGCACCCGGCTGCCGGGTTCGATCGCGAACCGCTCGATCTGGGCGGCCACCAGACTCGCCACACCGCCGTGGCCGACCACGACGCCCTTGGGGCGGCCGGTCGAGCCCGAGGTGTAGATCACGTAGGCGGGGTGCCGGACGTCGAGCGCGACCTCCGGGTCGGTGTCCGGCCAGTTGCCGTCCGAGAGCATCGCCGGATCGTCGACCAGCACCGCCGGACGGGCGTCGTCCAGCATGAACGCGATCCGGGCGGCAGGGTACGCCGGGTCCACCGGGAGGTACGCCGCCCCGGCCTTCAGCACACCGAGGACGGCCACCACCGACTCCACCGAGCGAGGCAGCGCCACCGCCACCAGCTGCTCCGGCCCGACGCCGCGCGCGATCAGCGCGTGCGCGAACCGGTTCGCCCGCGCGTTCAACTGGCGATACGTCAGCTCGATCTCGCCGTGGACGAGCGCGACCGCATCCGGCGTCGCCGCGACCTGCGCCGCGAAGGCCCGCGGCACCGGGACGGCGTCCACCTCGCGGGCGGTCGCGTTGCCGCGCTCCAGCAGCCGGTGCCGCTCGTCGGCGTCGAGGAGGTCGATCCCCCCGATCGGCCGTTCCGGGTCGGCGGTGACCGCCTCCAGCAGCCTGGCCCACCGTGCGGCAAGGGCGGTGACCGTCGAGCGGTCGAACAGGTCGGTGGCGTACTCGACCGCGCCGACGATCCCGGCGGGGCTCCCGTCCGGGCCGAACTGCTCGACCAGGCTCACTCCGAGGTCGAACTTGGCGGTTCCGGTGGCCACCGCGTAGGTGGCGACGTCCAGTCCGGGCAGCGAGAACCGGCCCATCGGCGCGTTCTGCACGGCCAGGATCGTCTGGAACAGCGGGTGGTGGGACAGCGACCGGGCGGGGTTCAGCACCTCCACCAGGTGCTCGAACGGCACGTCCTGGTGCGCGTACGCCGACAGCGCCGTCTCCCGCACCCGGCCCAGCAGCTCGGCGAAGCTCGGATCACCGCTGGTGTCGGTGCGCAGCACCAGCGTGTTCACGAAGAACCCGACCAACTCGTCCAGCGCCTCGTCGGTACGACCCGCGATCGGACTGCCGATCGGGATGTCCGTCCCCGCACCCAGCCGGGTGTACAGCGCCGCCAGCGCCGCCTGCAGCACCATGAACAGACTCGTGCCGGTGCGCCGCGCCAACTCCGTGAGGGCGACGTGCAGTTCGGCGTCGAGTTCCAGGCCGACGTGGTCCCCGTGCCGGCCGGCGACGGCCGGCCGGGGCCGGTCGGTGGGCAGCGCGAGCAGCTCCGGGAGGTCGGACAACTGCCGCTTCCAGTAGCCGAGTTGCTCGGCGAACCGGCTCTGTGGGTCGGCGGCGTCGCCGAGCAGCTCGCGCTGCCACAGCGTGTAGTCGGCGTACTGCACCGGCAGCGGGGCCCACTGCGGCTCCTCACCCCGGCTGCGGGCCGCGTACGCCTCGGCCAGGTCCCGGGCCAGTGGGCCGGTGGACCAGCCGTCGCCGGCGATGTGGTGCATGACCAGCAGCAGCACGTGCTCGTCGGCCTTGTCCGCGAGCGCGAACAGCCCGGTCCGCAGCGGGGGCTCCACCGCCAGGTCGAACGGCTGCCGGGCGAACTCGGCCAGCCGTTCGAAGAGTTCGGCCTCCAGCACCTCGGTCGACCCTGCCCGGGGGCGGGCCGCGGCCGGATCCAGGACGCACTGGCGGGGGACGCCGTCGATCTCCGGGAAGACCGTCCGCAGGCTCTCGTGCCGGGCCACCACGTCGGCCAGCGCCCGGTCCAGCGCCGCCCGGTCCAGCGTTCCGGTCAGCCGGAGCGCCAGCGGGATGTGGTAGGTCGCGGCGGTGGCGTCCATCCGGTGCAGGAACCAGAGCCGGCGCTGCGCGAAGGACAGCGGCACCGCGTCCGGTCGCTCGTGCACGGTCAGTGCCGGACGGGCGTGGCCGGCCCCGGCCAGCACCCCGGCCAGGCCCGCCACGGTGGGCGCCTGGAAGAGCGCGCGCAGCCCCAGTTCCACGCCGAGCACCGAGCGCACCCGCGCGGCCAGCCGGGTGGCGAGCAGGGAGTGCCCGCCCAGGTCGAAGAAGTCCTCGTCGACCCCGACCTGCGGCACGCCGAGCACCTCCGCGAACAGGCCGCACAGGATCTGCTCCTGCGGCGTGCGCGGCGCCCGGCCCGCCTCCGTGGCCACGGCCTCCGGCGCGGGCAGCGCGGCGCGGTCCAGCTTCCCGTTCGGCGTCACCGGCAGCGCGTCCAGCACCACGAACGCCGACGGGACCAGGTAGTCGGGCAGCCGGTCGCGCAGGTGCGCCGCCAGCTCCACCGGCCGGACCGCCGCGCCGGGACGCGCGGCCACATAGCCGACGAGCCGGTCGTCCCCGGCCACGACGGCGGCCTGGGCGACGGCGGAGTGGCCGGCCAGGGCGGCCTCGACCTCACCGAGTTCGACGCGGAAGCCGCGCACCTTCACCTGGTCGTCGGCCCGGCCGACGTACTCCAGCTCGCCTCCCCGGACCTCCGGCCGGGGGGACCCCCATGCACGGCGCCGCACCAGGTCACCGGTGCGGTACATCCTGGCGCCCGAGGGACCGAACGGGCAGGCGACGAACCGCCCGGCCGTCAGACCGGGCCGGTTCAGGTACCCGCGCGCCAGCCCGGGGCCGGCGACGTACAGCTCCCCCACCACCCCCGGCGGCACGAGACGCAGCCGCTCGTCCAGCACGTACGCCCGGAAACCCGCGACCGGCCGACCGATCGGCGGCACGCCCGCCCCCGGGGACAGCGGCTCGCTCATCGTGGCGCACACCGTCGTCTCCGTCGGACCGTACGCGTTGATCATCCGCCGGCCCGGCGCCCATCGGGCGACCAGCTCCGGCGGGCAGGCCTCGCCCGCCACCACCAGGGTCGACGCGGTCACCGAGCCCTCCGGCAGCGCGGCCAGGGCCGAGGGCGGCAGGGTGACGTGGGTGACGTCCAGTCGCTGGTCCGCCAGGGCCTCCAGCGGGGCCTCGGCCGGGGCCAGGACGAGGGCGGCGCCGGTCAGCAGGGCGCCGCACAGGTCCCAGAAGGAGGCGTCGAAGCTGGGCGAGGCGAACTGGAGCACCCGGCTGCCCGGCGCCACGCCGAGCCGCTCGGTCTGCGCCGCCACCAGGCCCGACACCCCGCTGTGGCTCACGGCCACGCCCTTGGGGCGGCCGGTCGAGCCCGAGGTGTAGATCACGTACGCCGGGTGCCGGACGTCCACCACGACACCCGGATCGCCGTCCGACCAGTCCCCGTCCGAGACCATCGCCGGATCGTCGACCAGCACCGCCGGACGGGCGTCCTCCAGCATGAAGTCGATCCGCGCCGGCGGGTACGCCGGATCCACCGGCAGGTACGCCGCCCCGGCCTTCAGCACACCGAGGACGGCCACGACGGCCTCCACCGAGCGGGGCAGCGCCACCGCCACCAGCTGCTCCGGGCCGACACCCCGGGCGATCAGCGCATGCGCGAACCGGTTCGCCCGCGCGCTCAACTGACGATACGTCAGCTCGGTGTCACCGCAGACGAGGGCGACCGCGTCCGGCGTCGCCGCGACCTGCGCCGCGAACAGCTCCGGCAGGCTCGCCGCCGCCGCCTCGCCGTCGACGGCGGGCAGCAGCTCGCGCCGCTCCTCGGCGGACAGCAGGTCGATCCCGCCGATCGGCTGGTCCGGGGCGGCGGCGACGGCCGCCAGCAGCCTGGTCCACCGGGCCACCAGCGCCTCGACCGTCGAGCGGTCGAACAGGTCGGTGCTGTACTCGACCGCCCCGCTGAGCCCGGCCGGCGCGCCGTCCGGCCCGTGCTCCTCCGCGAATCCGAAGGTCAGGTCGAGCCGCGCGGTCCCGGTGAGCACCGTCACCCCGGAGACCCGCAGGCCGGGGAGGTCGAAGTCGCCGCCCGGCGCGTTCTGCACGACCAGCCCGGTCTGGTACAGCGGGTGGTGGGACAGCGAGCGGGACGGGTTCAGCGCCTCGACCAGGTGCTCGAACGGCACGTCCTGGTGCGCGTACGCCTCCAGCGCCGTCTCCCGCACCCGCCCCAGCAGCTCGGTGAACGACGGATCACCGCTGGTGTCCGTCCGCAGCACCAGCGTGTTGATGAAGAACCCGACCAGCTCGTCCAGCGCCTCGTCGGTGCGCCCCGCGATCGGGCTGCCGATCGGGATGTCCGTCCCCGCGCCCAGCCGGGTGTACAGCGCCGCCAGCGCCGCCTGCAGCACCATGAACAGGGTCGCGCCCGAGCGGCGCGCCAACCCCACCAGCGCGGTGTGCAGTTCGGCGTCGATCCGGAGTTCCAGCAGGTCGCCGCCGTATGACATGGTGGCCGGGCGCGGTCGGTCGGCGGGCAGCCGCAGCTGCTCGGGCAGCCCCGCCAGCGCCTCGCTCCAGTAGCCGACCTGACGGGCGAACACGCTGTCGCCGTCCTGCTCGTCGCCGAGGATCTCGTGCTGCCACAGGGTGTAGTCGCCGTACGTCACCGGCAGTGGCGGCCAGGTCGGCGCCCCGCCCCGCTGCCGGGTGGTGTAGGCGGTGGCCAGGTCGCGGGCCAGCGGGCCCAGGGACCAGCCGTCTTCGACGATGTGGTGCATGACCAGCAGCAGCACGTGCTCGTCGGTCTTCTCCGCGACCTCGAACAGTTCCGCCCGCAGGGGCACCTCCGAGGTGAGGTCGAAGCCGCGCACCGCCGCCTCGCGCAGTAGGGCGGGCAGTTCCGCCTCCCCGGCCGCGCGCACGGTCAGCGGGACGGCGGCCTCGGCGGCGTCCAGCACCCGCTGGTACGGGACTCCGGCGAGGTGCGGGAAGACGGTGCGCAGGGTCTCGTGCCGGGCCGCCACGTCCGCGAGCGCGGCGCTCAGCGCGGCCCGGTCGAGGTCGCCGGAGAGCCGCAGGGCGAGCGGCATGTGGTAGGTGGCGCTCGGCGCGCCGAACTGCTGGAGGAACCAGAGCCGGCGCTGGGCGAAGGACAGCGGCATCGGGTCACGGCGGGGCCGGGCCACCAGGGCCTGCCGCGCGGCGCCGGCGTCGTGCAACCCGGCCGCCAGTCCGGCGGGTGTCGGGGTCCGGAACAGGCTGCGCAGCTCCAGCTCGACCCCGAGGGTCGCCCGGACCCGCGAGACCAGCCGGGTGGCGAGCAGGGAGTGCCCGCCCAGATCGAAGAAGTCCTCGTCGACCCCGACCCGGGCCACTCCCAGCACCTCGGCGAACAGCTCGCAGAGGATCTGCTCCTGCGGGGTGCGCGGCGCGCGACCGCCGACGGTCGTGCCGGTCGGCTCGGGCGCGGGCAGCGCGGCGCGGTCCAGCTTGCCGTTGGGCGTCAGCGGCAGCGCGTCCAGCAGTACGAACGCGGACGGCACCAGGTAGTCGGGCACCCGCTCGCGCAGGTACGCCGCCAGCTCCGCCGCCGTCGCACCGGTCCCGGCCGCAGGGACGACGTACGCGACGATCCGGGTCTCGCCCGGCCGGTCCTCGCGGGCGAGCACCGCGACCTGGGCGACGCCCGGGTGGGCCGTCAGCTCGGCCTCGATCTCACCCGGTTCGATCCGGAAGCCGCGCACCTTCACCTGGTGGTCCACCCGCCCGGCGAACTCCAGCTCCCCGTCGGCGCGCCAGCGGGCCAGGTCGCCGGTGCGGTACATCAGCGCGCCCGCCGGGCCGTACGGGTCGGCGACGAACCTGCTCGCCGTCAGCCCCGGCCGATTGAGGTAGCCGCGGGCCAGCCCCGCGCCGGCCAGGTACAGCTCGCCCAGCACCCCGGGGGCCACCGGCCGAAGAGACGAATCCAGCACGTACACCCGGCAGTTGGTGATCGGTCGGCCGATCGGCACCGGCAGCGGGCAGTCCGCCGGGTCGGCCGGCAGCGGGTAGGCGGTGATCACATGGGTCTCGGCGGGCCCGTAGTGGTTGTGCAGCACCCGGCCAGGGCGGCGGGCCTGGAAGCGGCGCACCGCACCGCCGAGGCGCATCGCCTCGCCGGCCTGGGCGATCAGTCGGAGGGCCGGCAGCTCCAGTCCGGCCTCCTCGGCGGCCTCGGCCAGCGCCTCGACCACCAGGTTGGGCGCGAACAGCTCGCCCACCCGGTGCCGGTCCAGCCAGTGCGCGAACAGCTCGGCGCTGCGGCGCTGTTCCTCGGTCGGCACCACCAGGGTCTTGCCGTACAGCAGCGCGGAGAGCAGCTCCTGCACCGAGACGTCGAAGCTGATCGCGGTGAACTGCGCGGTGCGGGTGCCGGGTTCGCCGCCGACGGCCTCGTGGTGCCAGGCCAGCAGGTTGAGCAGGCCGGCGGCGGGCATCACCACGGCCTTGGGCCGGCCGGTGGAGCCTGAGGTGTAGATGACATAGGCCGGGTGCCGGGCGTCCACGGCGACGGCCGGGTCGTGCTCCGGCCACTCCCCGGCCGGGGTGACGGCGGCGAGGTCGTCGAGGACGACGGCCGAGCGCGCGTCCTCCAGCATGTACGCGATGCGAGCGGCCGGGTAGTCCGGGTCGACCGGCAGGTACGCCGCACCGGTCTTCAGCACCGCGAGGACGGCGACCACCAGCTCGGCGGAGCGCGGCAGCCGCAGCGCGACGACCTGCTCCGGCCCCACCCCCCACGCGATCAGCGCGTGCGCCAGGCGGTTGGCCCGGCGGTTCAGCTCCCGGTAGGTCAGGGTGTCCTCGAACACCACCGCCTCGGCCTCCGGGGTGGCCCGGACCCGCGCCTCGAACAGGGCCGGCAGTGTGGCGGCGGGCACCGGCCGGGCGGTGTCGTTGCGCGCGACCAGCAGCTCGTGCCGCTCCTCGGCGGTGAGGACGTCGATCCGGCTCAGCGGCCGGTCCGGCTCGGCGGCCACCGCCGCCAGCAGCCGCAGCCACCGGGCGACCAGCGCCTCCACCGTGGCGTGGTCGAACAGGTCGGTGCGGTACTCGACCCGCCCGACGATGCCCTCGGCCGGCCCGCCGGTGCCGCCGCGCTCCAGCAGGTGGAAGCCGAGGTCGAACATCGTCGTCGGCGTCCGCACCAGGAGGATCTCGGCGCTCAGACCGCTCAGCGTGAACTCGGTGCGGGGCGTGTTCTGCAGGGCGAGCAGCACCTGGAACAGCGGCTGGCGGGCGAGCGAGCGGGACGGGTTGATCGCCTCGACGACGTGCTCGAACGGCAGGTCCTGGTGGGCGTACGCGCCGAGCGCGGCCTCCCGGACCCGGCCCAGCAGCTCGGCGAACGACGGGTCGCCACTGGTGTCGGTCCGCAGCACCAGGGTGTTGACGAAGAACCCGACGAGGTCGTCCAGCGCCTGGTCGGTGCGGCCGGCGATCAGGCTGCCGAGCGGGATGTCCGTGCCCGCGCCGAGCTTCTCCAGCAGCGAGGCCAGGGCGGCCTGCAGCACCATGTACACACTGGCGCCGTGCTCCCGGCCCAACCGGACCAGCCCGGCGTGCAGTTCCGCGTCCAGCTCGACCGCCAGGTGGCCGCCGCGGTGGGAGGGGGTCGCGGGGCGGTGGCGGTCGGCGGGGAGCCGGATCTGCTCCGGCAGGCCCGCCAGCGTCCGCTTCCAGTAGGCCAGCTGATGGGCGAACAGGCTGTCCGGGTCGGCGGCTTCGCCGAGCAGCTCCCGCTGCCACAGGGTGTAGTCGGCGTACTGCACGGGCAGCGGCGCCCACCGCGGCGCCTCGCCCCGGCGGCGCGCCGCGTAGGCGGTGGCCAGGTCGGCGGCCAGCGGACCCAGCGACCAGCCGTCACCGGCGATGTGGTGGATCACCAGCAGCAGCACGTGTTCGTCGGCGGAGAGCTCGAACAGCTCGGCGCGCAGCGGCGGTTCGGTCGCGAGGTCGAATCCCCGCGCCGCCACGGCCGTCAGCAGCCCCGACAGCTCCGCCTCGCCGACGCGGGTGACGGGCAGCCGCGGCGGGGCGCTTCCGGCGTCCAGTACGTCCTGGTGGGGCACCCCGTCGACCTGGGGGTAGACGGTGCGCAGGCCCTCGTGCCGGGCGACGACGTCGCCGAGCGCCGCGTGCAGGGCGGCCCGGTCGAGCCCGCCCGACAGCCGCCACGCCAACGGCATGTTGTAGGCGGAGCCGGCGTCCTCCAGTTGGTGCAGGAACCAGAGCCGCTGCTGCGCGGACGACAGCGGCACGGTGCCGGGCCGCTCCGCGCGGCGCAGCGCGGTCCGCGCCCGGCCGCTCCGGCCGAGCCCGGCGGCGAGCCCGGCCACCGTCGGCGTCTCGAAGAGGGCGCGCAGCTCCAGTTCCACTCCGAGGGTCGCCCGTGCCCTGGCGACCAGCCGGGTGGCGAGCAGGGAGTGCCCGCCGAGGTCGAAGAAGTCGTCGTCGGCCCCGACCTCGGCCACGCCGAGCACCTCGGCGAACAGCTCGGCGAGGACCTGCTCCCGGGGCGTGCGCGGGGCCCGGCCGGTGCGCGCCGCCCCGTGGACGGGTGCGGGCAGCGCGCGCCGGTCCAGCTTGCCGGTGGCCGTCAGCGGCAGGCTCTCCAGGGGCACGAAGGCGGCCGGGACCATGTGGTCCGGCAGTCGCTCGCGCAGGTGCGCCCGCAGCTCGTCCGCTCGGAGTTCCGCCCCGGCGACGGGCACCGGATAGGCGACCAGGCGCACGTCCCCTTCCCGATCCTCTCGGACGGTCACGGCGACGTGGGCGACCTGCGGGTGTTCCGCCAGCGCCGCCTCGATCTCGCCGAGTTCGATCCGGAAGCCGCGCACCTTGACCTGGTCGTCGGTCCGGCCGAGGAACCACAGGTTCCGGTCCGTGCCCCAGCGCACCAGGTCGCCGGTGCGGTACATCCGCGAACCGCTCGGACCGAACGGGTCCGCCACGAACCGTCCCGCGGTGAGTCCGGGCCGGTTCAGGTAGCCGCGGGCCAGGCCCGCTCCGGCGAGGTACAGCTCGCCCGCCACGCCCGCGGCCACCGGCTGCAGCGCGCTGTCGAGGACGTACAGCCGGATGCCTCCGAGCGGCCGGCCGATCACCGGGCGGGGGCTCGACGCCACTGCCGCGACGACCGCGTCGACCGTGCACTCGGACGGTCCGTAGTAGTTCAGGCAGGAGACGTCCTCGACCGCCCGCAGCCGCTCCCACAGCCGGTCCGGAACGGCCTCCCCGCCCATCGAGACCACCGCCGGACGACGCGTCGGATCGTCCAGGAGCCCCCGCGCCACGAGCACCTGAAGGTAGGACGGGGTGGCGTTGACGTAGTCCAGCCCGGCGCGTGCCACGTAGTCCACGAAGGCGTCCGGGTCGGACCAGGTCGCCTCGTCCAGGACGTGCAGTTCGTGGCCCGCGTACAGGCTGGAGATCTGGTCGCAGGAGGCGTCGAACGACACGGAGGTGGTCAGTCCGATCCGCAGCCGCTCCTTCGTCCGCCGGGGGAAGAGCAGCGGACGCTGGCTGACGAAGAGGTTGAGCAGGCCGCCGTGGGTCGACACCACGCCCTTGGGCTTCCCGGTGGAGCCGGAGGTGTAGATCACGTAGGCCGGATGCCTCGGGTCGATGGCCACCAGGGGGTCCGTCGCCGGGCAGCCGGCCACCATGGCGGCCGTCCGCGGGTCGTCGAGCACCAGCCACCCGGCCGGGCCCGCCTCCGGCAGCCCGTCCCGTGTCCGGGCGTCGGTCACCACCAGGACCGGACGGGCGTCATCGAGCATGTGCCCGATCCGCGCGGCCGGGTACTCGGGATCGAGCGGGACGTAGGCCGCTCCGGTCCTCAGCACGGCGAGGATCGCCACCACCAGCTCGGCCGACCTCGGCAGGGCGACCGCCACCAGCCGCTCCGGCCCCGCGCCACGCGCGACCAGGGCGTGTGCCAGCCGGTTCGCCCGCGCGTCCACCTCCTCGTACGTCAGCGAGACGTCCCCGCACACCAGTGCCACCTGCTCCGGTGTGGCGCGCACCTGCGCCCGGAACAGCTCCGCCACGCTCGCGGCCGGAAGCTCCACCTCCGGTCCGGTGCCGAGTGCCGCCAGGTCGCCGTGTTCCGCGGCGGAGAGCACGTCGCACCGGCTGAGTCGCCGCCGCGGGTCGGCGATCACGGCGCGGAGCAGTCGCTCCCAGCGCGCGACCATCGTCTCGACGGTGGCCGGGTCGTACAGGTCCGCGGCGTACTCGACGACGACGTCGATCCCCTCCGGGGTGGGGGCCCCTCCCGGGCCGCCGGACCCGGCGGGACCGTCCGACGCGTGCCGCTCGGACACCGTGAAGGTCAGGTCGAGCTTGGCGGTGGTCGTGGTCAGCGGCATGTCGTCGACGTGCAGCCCGGGCGGCGTGAAGTCGGCGCCGGGGGCGTTCTGCAGCACCAGCATGACCTGGAACAGCGGGTGGTGCGCCAGCGAGCGCGCCGGGTTGAGGTCCTCGACCAGGTGCTCGAACGGCAGGTCCTGGTGGGCGTATCCGGCCAGCGCGGTGTCCCGGACCCGGCCCAGCAGTTCCACGAAGGTCGGGTCGCCGGAGGTGTCGGTGCGGAACACGAGGGTGTTGACGAAGAAGCCGACCAGCTCGTCCAGCGCCTGGTCCGTCCGGCCGGCGACCGGGCTGCCGAGCGGGATGTCGTCGCCCGCGCCGAGCTTGCTCAGCAGTGCGGCCAGACCGGCCTGGAGCACCATGAACAGACTGGTGCCGTGCGCACGGGCGAGCTCGCGCAGACCGCGGTGCAGTTCGGCGTCCAGTCCGGCGTGCACGAAGCCGCCCCGGTGCGAGGCGACCGCCGGGCGGGGCCGGTCGGCGGGCAGCTGGAGCAGCTCCGGCAGATTCGCCAACTGCCGGGTCCAGTAGGAGGACTGGCGGGCGAGCAGGCTGTCGCGGTCGCCGGCTTCGCCGAGCAGCTCGTGCTGCCACAGGGCGTAGTCGGCGTACTGGACCGGCAGTTCCTCCCACCGCGGCGCCTCGCCGCGGCGGCGCGCCGTGTAGGCGGCGGTCAGGTCCCGCGCGAGCGGGCCGAGCGACCAGCCGTCACCGGCGATGTGGTGGAGCACCAGCTGGAACACGTGGTGGTCCGGTGCCGGCTCGAACAGAGCGACCCGCAGCGGCACGTCGACCGCCAGGTCGAACGGGCGGTCCCTCGCCGCCGCCAGCGCGGCCGGCAGCCCGGCCTCGGTGGTCGGGCTCACGAGCAGCCGCGGGCGGGCCGCCGCGACGTCCAGCACCCGCTGGTGCGGCACGCCGTCCACCGCGGGGAAGACGGTGCGCAGGCTCTCGTGCCGGGCCACCACGTCCGCCACGGCGGCCTCCAGGGCCCGCCGGTCCAGCACCCCGGACAGCCGCCAGGCCAGGGAGATGTGGTAGTTCGCGTCGGCGCCCTCCAGCTGGTGCAGGAACCACAGCCGCCGCTGCGCGAACGACAGCGGGATCGCCTCGGGGCGCTCCCGCCGTACCAGGGCGGCCTGCGCCGGTCCGGCCGCCACCAGGGCGGCGGCCAGGCCGGCCGGGGTCGGTGCCTCGAACAGGGTGCGCAGCGGCATCTCCACGCCGAGCGTCGCGCGGATCCGGGCGGCCAGGCGGGTGGCCAGCAGCGAGTGCCCGCCGAGGTCGAAGAAGCCGTCGTCGACGCCGGCCGACGCCACGCCGAGGACCTCGGCGAACAGCTCGCAGAGGATCTGCTCCTGCGGGGTGCGCGGCGCGCGGGCGGCGGCCGCCGGGGCGAGGTCGGGGGCGGGCAGGGCGCGGCGGTCGAGCTTGCCGTTGGCGGTCAGCGGCAGCGCGTCCAGCAGGACGAACGCGGACGGCACCAGGTGCTCCGGCAGCCGCTCGGCCAGGTACCCGCGCAGCTCGGCCGGGCGTGGCGCGGCTGCGGCGGCCGGCACCAGGTAGGCGACCAGCCGGGTGTCGTCGGCGCGGTCCTGTCGGGCCAGCACGGCGGCCTGGGCGACGCCGGGGTGCGCGGCGAGGGACGCCTCGATCTCGCCGAGTTCGATGCGGAAGCCGCGGACCTTCACCTGCTGGTCGGCCCGGCCGACGTAGCGCAGGCTGTGGTCCGTGGCCCGGCGCACCAGGTCGCCGCTGCGGTACATCCGGGAGCCGGCCGGCCCGAAGGGGTCGGCGAGGAACCGCCCGGCGGTCAGGCCGGGCCGGTTCAGGTAGCCGCGGGCCAGGCCCGGGCCCGCGACGTACAGCTCGCCCGCGACGCCCGGGGCGACCGGGCGCAGGCCGTCGTCGAGCACGTACGTCCGCAGGTCCGGCAGGGCCGTGCCGATCTCCCCGGCGGCGGTGCCGGGGCTGTCGAGGGCCGCGTGGGTGACGTGCACGGTGGTCTCGGTGATGCCGTACATGTTGACCAGCAGCGGCGCGTCCTCGGGGTGCCGCTCGTACCAGCTCGCCAGCCGGGCGTGCTCCAGCGCCTCGCCGCCGAACACCACGGTGCGCAGGGCGAGTTCGGGGCCCGCCTCCTGGTCCGCCCGCATCAGCTGGTAGAAGGCGGAGGGTGTCTGGTTGAGCACCGTCACCCGCTCGCGGGCGAGGAGTTCCAGGAACGCGCGGGGCGAGCGGCTGGTCTCGTGGTCGACGACCACCAGCCGGCCGCCGTGCAGCAGCGGGCCCCACAGCTCCCACACCGAGAAGTCGAAGGCGTAGGAGTGGAAGAGCGTCCAGACGTCCTCGGCGGAGAAGTCGAACAGCTCCCGGGTGGTGTCGAACAGCCGCACCACGTTCCGGTGCGGGACCACGACGCCCTTGGGGTTGCCGGTGGAGCCGGAGGTGTGGATGACGTAAGCCGCCTGGCCGGGGTCGACCGCGACCTTCGGATCGGTGTCCGGCTGTCCGGCCAGGTCGGCGGTGTCCAGCGGAAGCCGGTCCACGCCGTCCGCTCCCGGCAGCTCGCCGGCCGCGCCGGTCGTCACCAGCAGCGCGGGGCGGCCGTCCTGGAGCAGGTAGGCGATCCGGGCGGCCGGGTAGTCCGGGTCCACCGGGAGGTACGCGCCGCCCGCCTTGAGCACGGCGAGCACCGCCACGACCTGCTCCGCCGAGCGCGGCAGGGCCAGTGCGACGAGCTGCTCCGGGCCCACCCCCCGGTCGATCAGGGCGTGCGCCAGCCGGTTCGCCCGGGCGTTCAACTCGCCGTAGGTCAGGGTGACTTCGCCGTCCGTGAGGGCCTCGGCGGCCGGGTTCGCCCGCACCTGCCGCTCGAACAGCGCGGTCAGGCCGAGCTCCGGCGGCCGCTCGCCCCGGTCGGTACGGGCCGGGAGCAGCGCGGCGAGTTCCTCGGCGGACAGCACGTCGACCCGGCCGATCCGCCGGCCGGGGTCGGCGGCCACGGCGCGCAGCAGCCGCAGCCACCGCTCGACGATCCCGGCGGCGGTGGCCTCGTCGAACAGGTCGGTGCTGTACTCCAGGACGCCCGAGAGCCCGTCGGGCTGTTCGGCCAGGATGAAGGTCAGGTCGCACTTGGCCGTCCCGGTGTGGACCAGGTCGGTGGCCACCCGCAGCCCCGGCAGGTCGAAGGTGGCGAGCGGCGCGTTCTGCAGGGCGAGCATGGTCTGGAACAGCGGGTGGTGCGCCAGTGTCCGGGTCGGGTTCAGCGCCTCCACCAGGTGCTCGAACGGCACGTCCTGGTGCGTGTACGCGGCGAGCGCGTCGGCGCGCACCCGGCCGAGCAGTTCGGTGAAGGACGGGTCTCCGGAGAGGTCGGTGCGCAGCACCAGGGTGTTGACGAAGAAGCCGACCAGCTCGTCCACGGCCTCGTCGGTGCGTCCGGCGATCGGGGTGCCGATCGGGACGTCGGTGCCCGCGCCGAGTTTGCCCAGCAGGGCGGCCAGTCCGGCCTGGAGCACCATGAACAGGCTGGCTCCGCCGTCCCGGGCGAGCGCACGCAGGCCCTGGTGGAGCTCGGCGTCGATCCGCACCGGCAGGTGGGCGCCCCGGTAGGACATCGCGGCCGGCCTGGGCCGGTCGAAGGGAAGCTCGACCTGTTCCGGAAGGTCCGCCAACTTCTCCTTCCAGTACGCGAGTTGGATGCTCAGCAGGCTGTCCTGGTCGGTGCCGTCGCCGAGCAGCTCGCGCTGCCAGAGGGCGTAGTCGGCGTACTGGACGGGCAGCGGCGACCACTGCGGCTTCGCGCCCTGCGCGCGGGCCGCGTAGGCGGTCGTCAGGTCCCGTGAGAGCGGCCCGGCCGACCAGCCGTCACCGGCGATGTGGTGCATCACCAGCAGCAGCACGTGCTCCTCGGCCGCCGTCCGGAAGAGTTCGGCGTGCAGCGGCGGCTCCCCGGCGAGGTCGAAGCCGTACCGGGCCGCCGCCGCCAGCCGCTCCGGCAGCTCGCGCTCGGCGGTCTCGGTCATCCGCAGCCGAGGCCGGGCCTCGTCCGGGTCCAGCACCCGCTGGCACGGCACGCCGTCGACCGTCGGGAAGACGGTGCGCAGGCTCTCGTGCCGCTCGACCAGGTCCGCCAGGGCGGCCTCCAAGGCCCGCTGGTCCAGCTCGCCGGACAGCCGCAGGGCCAGCGGGATGTTGTACGTGGCGCTCTGGGCGGGTTCCATGCGGTGCAGGAACCACAGCCGCCGCTGCGCGAAGGACAGCGGAACGGTGTCCGGCCTCTCGCGCGGCCCCAGCGCCGGGCGTGCGCGGCCCGCGACGTCCACGGCCGCCGCCAGTTCCGCCACCGTCGGCGCGTCGAACAGGTCGCCGAGCCGCAGTTCCACGCCGAGTGCCGAGCGGGCCCGGGCGACCAGCCGGGTGGCGAGCAGGGAGTGCCCGCCGAGGTCGAAGAAGCTGTCGTCCAAGCCGGGTTCGGACACCCCGAGCACCTCGGCGAACAGTCCGACGAGCAGGTGCTCGGTCGCGGTGCGCGGGGCGCGGCCCCGGACGGCGGTGGTCTGCTCGGGCGCCGGGAGGGCGCGCCGGTCGAGCTTGCCGTTCGGGGTCAGCGGCAGGGCGTCCAGCAGCACGTACGCGGCCGGCACCATGTGCCGGGGCAGCCGGTCCCGCAGGTGGTCGCGCAGCGCGGTGTCGGTCGGCGCGGCTCCGGGCTCCGCGACGGCGTAGGCGACCAGCCGCGGTTCCTCCTCGGTGCGCACCAGCACGGCGGCCCGGGCGACCAGCGGGTGCTCGGCGAGCACGGCCTCGATCTCGCCGAGTTCGACCCGGAAGCCGCGGACCTTCACCTGGTCGTCGGTGCGGCCGAGGAACTCCAGGTTGCCGGACGCGTCCCAGCGCACCAGGTCGCCGGTGCGGTACATGCGCGATCCGCTCGGCCCGAACGGGTCCGCCACGAAGCGCCCGGCGGTCAGCCCCGGCCGGTCGAGGTAGCCGCGGGCCAGCCCCGCGCCCGCGACGTACAGCTCACCCGCCACACCGGCCGGCAGCGGCCGCAGGGCGCCGTCCAGCACGTACAGCCGGGCGTTGCCGACCGGCCGCCCGATCACCGGGCGCGGGCTCGAACCCAGCGGCGCCACCACCGAGTTGACGGTGCACTCGGACGGTCCGTAGAGGTTGAGGCAGCGCACCCCCTCCGCCGCCCGCAGCTGCGCCCAGAGCCGCTCCGGGACGGCCTCGCCGCCCGCCGCGACCACGGCCGGCCGCCGCCGCGGGTCGCTCAGCAGCCCGTGCTCGACGAGTACCCGGAGGTAGGACGGGGTGGCCTCGACGTAGTCGAGCCCGCACCGCCCGGCGTAGGCGACGAAGGCGTCCGGGTCGGTCCAGGTCGCGTGTTCCAGGACGTGCAGCTCGTGGCCCCCGAACAGGGCGAGCAGCTGGTTCCAGGAGGCGTCGAAGGAGACCGAGGTGGTCAGCGCCACCCGCAGCCGCCGCCGCTCCGCGAGCACCGGCGCGAGCTGCACCTGGCGGAGGTCGGTGAGCAGGTCGAGCAGGCCGCCGTGGGTCGGCAGCACGCCCTTGGGCCGCCCGGTGGAGCCGGAGGTGTAGATGACGTACGCGGGGTGGTCCGGGTGGACGGCCACCATCGGGTCGGTGTCCGGCAGCCCGTCCAGGTCGGCGGTGTCCAGCACCAGCCGGTCGACGGACCCGGCCTGCGGAAGCCGCCCCTCGCCGCGGGAGTCCGTGACCAGCAGGGCCGGCCGGGCGTCGTCGAGCAGGTAGGCGATCCGGGCGGCCGGGTACTCGGGGTCGACCGGGACGTACGCCGCGCCGGTCTTCAGCACCGCGAGGATCGCCACCACGAGCTCCGCCGAGCGTGGCAGGGCCACCGCGACCCGCCGCTCCGGCCCGGCTCCCCGCGCGATCAGGGCGTGCGCCAGCCGGTTGGCCCGCCGGTCCAGCTCCGCGTACGTCAGCGAGACGTCGCCGCAGACCAGCGCGACCAGGTCCGGGGTCGCCCACGCGTGCTCCCGGAACAGCTCCGGCAGGCTCGTGGCCGGGGCCGGCGCGACCGGCCCGGCACCGAGCACCGCCGCCTCGCGCCGCTCCTCGGCGGTGAGCAGTTCGATCCGGCCCACCGGCTCGTCCTGGTCGCAGTCCGCGACGGTGTCCAGCAGCGCGAGCAGCCGCTCCTGGTGGCCGGCGAGGTCGTCGTCGCCGTAGGCCTCCGGCGAGCCGTGCAGCCGCAGCAGCGGCGGGTTGCCGTCCCGGTAGTCGAAGACCCAGACGGCGAGGTCGGTGGTCGACCCGGACACGAAGTGGTGCACGTCGGCGGGGTGCCCGGCGAAGCTCGGCCGGGAGTTGAAGGCCATGATGTTGACGATCAGCGGGAACGCCGTGCCGATGCCGCCGGGGGCGCCGAGGTCGCGCAGCAGGTCCTCGCTGCGGTAGCGCTCGTGCGCGACGGCCGTCTCGACCTCCCGCGCCGCCTGGGCGACGAGCTCGCGCCACGGCAGGTCCGGTCGCACCGTCAGCCGCAGCGGCACCACGTTGGACATGGTGCCCGGCACCGCCGTCAGGTCGCGGTCGGCGCCCCGGCGCGCGGTGACGGGCATGGCGAGCACCACGTCCTGGTTGCCGGTCAGCCGGTGGACGTAGAGCGCCGTCGCCGCGATCACCAGCCGGGACCACCGGACGCCGGAACGGCCGGCCGCGGCCCGCAGGGCGTCCGGGCGGCGCAGTTCCCGCTCCTCGGCCAGCCGGAGGGCGCGGTGCGGGTCGGTGGCGGAGGTGTCGGCGAGCCAGGTCGGGGCGGGCAGGTCGGCGAAGCGCCCGGTCCAGTGGGCGCGGTCGGCGGTGAAGTCGGCGGACGCGCGGTAGGCGGCGTCGCTGTCGACCAGGTCCCGTAGCGAGCCGAAGGGGCACGGCGGCACGGCGCCGCCCTCGGCGAGCGCCGAGTACACCTCGCCGACCCGCTGCCGGAGCATGGAGCTGCTGATCGCGTCCAGCACGACGTGGTGGTAGTTCAGGTACCAGAGGAACTCCGTCGGCGACGCCTTGATCAGCGCGTGGCCGAACAGTGGGTCCCGGGCGAGGTCCAGCGGGCGCAGCAGGTCCCGTTGCATCCACTCCACGGCCGCCGCCCTGGGGTCCGGCTCCCCGCTGAGGTCGAGGTGCGCGGGCGCCCAGTCCCAGCTCTCCCGAAGGACCTGGCGCGGGCCCTCGCCGTCCTCGACGAAGGTCACGTGCAGGGCGTCGACCTCGTCGACGACCCGGCGCAGCGCGGTCTCGAAGAGCTCCCGGTCCACCGGCCCGTGGATCTCCAGGCACTCGCCGACGCGGTAGCCCGGGATCGGTGTCCTGGAGCGTTGCTCGGCGAGCCAGATCTCGCGCTGGGCCGCGGTCAGCGGAAGGACGTCGCCGTCGCGACGGGACATGGGGGTACCTCCAGAAGTGTGGGCAGGCGTGCGGGCAGGGCGCGCCGGGCCCCGCCGGCCGCGGTGGCGTCACGCGGTCGGCGGGCGGGCGCTGCCGCTGTGGTCAGGCGGCGAGTTCGCCGGCCTGGAGCTGCCAGAGGGATGCGTAGAGCCCGCGCAGGGCGAGGAGTTCGTCGTGGGTGCCCTGTTCGGCCACCACGCCGCCCTTGTCCATGACGTAGATCCGGTCCGCGTGGCGGACGGTGGAGAGTCGGTGGGCGATGACGACCATGGTCCGGTCGGCCGCGAAGCTGCGCAGGGTGCGCTGGATGGCGGCCTCGGTCTCGTTGTCCACGGCGGAGGTGGCCTCGTCGAGGATCACCACCGGCGAGTCCTTGAGGATCGCGCGGGCCAGGGCGATCCGCTGCCGTTGGCCGCCGGAGAGCGCGGCGCCGCGTTCGCCGATCAGGGTGTCGTAGCCGTCCGGGAGCGCCGCGACGAAGGTGTGGGCCTCGGCCATGGTGGCCGCCCTGGCCACGGCCTCGTCCGAGGCCCCGAAGCTGCCGTAGCGGATGTTGTCGGCGATGCTGCCGTCGAAGAGGAACGGGTCCTGGGCGACGAAGCCGATGGCGTGGCGCAGGTCGTGCCGCCGCAGCTCCCGGATGTCCTGTCCGTCGAGCAGTACGCTGCCGGACTCCGCGTCCTGGAAGCGCATCAGCAGTTTGGCGACCGTGGTCTTGCCGGAGCCGGTGGCGCCGACGAGGGCGGTGACCTGCCCGGCGGGGATGGTCAGCGAGAGGTCCTCCAGCACCGGCGGCCGGCCGGGGTAGGCGAAGGTCACGTCGTCGAGGACGATCTCGCCGCGCACCTTGTCGGTGTCGAGCGGGTCGCCGGTGCCCTCGGCCTCGACGGGCAGGGCGCGCAGCCGGTGGACCCGGTCGTAGGCGGAGAGGGTGCGCTGGTACTGGTCGACGATGCCGCCGAGCCGGTTCATCCGCAGCAGCACCATCTGGGGCAGCCCGATCAGCGGGCTGAACACCTCGAACCGCAGGCTGCCGTCGAGCACCGACCGGCCGCCGATCAGCAGGGTGCCGGCCATCGAGCTGGTCGTGCAGACTCGGACGGTCTCGGCGTGCCGGATCGTGCTCCGGTCGGTCTGCTCGTTGCTGTCCTGGGCCCGCGCGCTCAGCCGGTCGATGCGCCCGGCCTCGTAGTCCTCGGTGCAGAAGCTCTTGACGGTGGCGCCGGCCTCCAGGGTGTTCACCAGTTGGCTGTGCAGCCTGGCCCGGTCCTCCCCGGCGACGGCGTAGTCGGCGGTGACCTCCTCCTGGTAGCGGAGCGACAGCCAGGCGATGACCGGGATGGGCAGGAAGGCGATCCAGGCGATCTGCGGTGCCAGCAGCAGGAACACCGGCACCAGGACGGCCAGGCTGGTGCCCATCTGCAGCACGTCGTTGGCCGAGGTGGCGAAGAAGGCGCCGAGCTGGCGGACGTCGTCGGTGAGCACTCCGGCGATCCGGGTGGTCCGCTCGCCCTCCAGGTGCCGCAGTTCGAGGTGCTGCACATGGTCGTAGGTGCGGCTGCGCCAGTCGTGCTCGATGTCCTGGCCGAGCCCGCGCCACTGGAGGTTCGAGGAGTACGACAGGCCCGCGACGGCGGCGCAGGCGACGGCCACCAGCCCGGCCAGGCCCCAGAGTTGGGCGGAGGCGGTGGTCAGGCCGAGGCGGACCAGCGGTGCGGCCTCGCCCTTGATGAGGACCAGGGCGGTCCAGCCGAGGAAGGTGGCGAGCGCCATCTCCGAGAACTGGCAGGCGACCGAGAGCGCGGAGGCGCGCAGGAGCCGCCGCCGGTGTGGTCCGACGATCTCCAGCAGGGGATGGCGTTCGTCCCCGAGCCCGGTCAGTTCGCCGGCCGTGTCGACGGTTCTGCGCCAGGCCTTCCGCAGGACGGCCACGGACGCGGCCGCGACCCCGCCGAGTGCCACCAGCTGCCTGCTGAGCGCCGACCCGCGGATCAGTGCGACACCGGCCGCCACCCCGCCGCCGACGGCGAGGACCGGGCGTACGACCAGGCCACGGTCCGGGCGCGGGGCCGGTGCGGCGGCGGGCCGGGGCGGCGGCGGACCGCCCGTCCCGGCCGGCCCCTGGGTGACCAGGGCGACCGCCCTGCGGATGATCCGGCCGACGTCCGCGGCGCGCACCCGCGCGTCGTACCGGACGAGGACCCCACCGGTGATCGGGCTTGCCTGCGCCTCTGTGATCCCGGGGACGCGCCGTAGGGCGGCGGCGAGGATTTCGGCGGTCCTGGGCCGCCCGAGGACCGGCTTGACGTCCCAGCGCTGGCGCCCCGGGACGACCGAACGCGGGCGCACGTCCGAATCCACGGAGAGGTTCCCGGCTGCGGCACCCAGCAGAGATGGCATGTGTACGATCACCTGTTTGCGGAGGTCGCGGATGGGCCGTCATTGGGCATGGCGGAGCACTGCGACGAAGTGGGAATTCTGGAGGGGAATGCGGTGCGGCCTTCGGGCCGGCGGCCGACCCGCCGCTCGGACACATCCTCCGGGTTCGACCGGAACATGCACCCGGGCGGCGGCTCGGGCGGCGGGGGCGTCAGTTCGTCTTGCCTGCGCCGGAGCCGGCGGTCGCGCGGATCCTGGGGCCCCTCGCCTCGTGCTCGGCCCGCTGGACGGCCTCGTCCTCCTTCTCGCCGTTCGGCGTGGCGCTCTCGGCGGCCCGGTGGTGGTGCTCGTCGGACGCGACCTGCGCGGCCACCATGTCGGCGGCCACCTCGGCCGCGAGGTCGTGGATGTTCTCCCCGGCCTCGTGGGCCGCCTTCTTCACCTCCATCACGATTCCGACGGACGTCTTGACGACGCCGCGCACCAGCGGCTTGAGGAGGCGCTTGGCCAGTGGCGCGACGATGAGGCCGACCAGGAAGGGCGGTACTACGGGCGGCATGATGCTCCAACCTCTCTACGCAGACGGATGACAGGGGACCCCGGGGGCACTGCGAACTCCGGAGCACGCACAACAGAGCGGGCCGAAGCACCCATGTCCGGAATTCTCGATATCCCGTGCCGGATTTCCCTGCTGGGCCGAATTCCTCGTCGATGGGGTCCACCGCCCGCTCCTTTGCCACCGTAGTCGAGCCGGTCCCGTCGGGACCAAATATCCTCGGCAGATTCACCCGTGCGAGTGCTTTACAAAACACCCCTTCCGCAGGTTGTGCCATACGGGACCATTGATTCAATAAATGATCCCATTTTCAGATCAATGCAGATTGCCGGCCTCCCGCTCCACCCGCCGCCCCAGCGCCGGAAACGGCAGCCCACCGCCACCCAGCACCGCCTCGTGGAAGGCCCGCACCTCGAACCCGGCGCCCAGCTCGGCCTCCGCCCGGGCCCGCAGCCGGACGAACTCCAGGTAGCCCGCCCGGTAGGAGAGCGCCTGCCCGGGCAGGTCCGTCGCGTAGCGCAGCAGGTCCGAGGCGATCTGGCCCTCCGCCTCGGTGGAGTTGGCGCGCATGAAGTCCCGGGCCTGCTCCAGGCCCATCGTCCCGAGGTTGAGCCCGGTGTCCACGACGAGGCGCTGCGCGGTGAACCGCTCCTGCGCGAGGCGCCCGTAGGCGTCCCACGGGTCGTCGTAGAGGCCCATCTCCCAGCCGAGGCCCGCCGCGTACTCGGCCCAGCCCTCGTTGAAGGCGCCGAACTCGGCCACCTCGCGGCGCAGTTGCGGCAGGGCGCGGTTCTCCGCCTGCCGGGCGAGGTGGAAGTGGTGCCCGGGAGCCAGCTCGTGGTGGATCAGGGAGGCCGCGCCGATCAGCGAACGCCCCTCCAGGCCGGACCCGTTGTAGCGGTAGCGCCCGACCGGCGCGGCCGGAGTCGGCTGCTCGTAGTACCCGAAGGTCATCCCCGCCTCCAGTGCCGGGTCCAGCCGCGCCAGCCCGTACGGCGCGGCCGGTAGCACCGCGAACCAGCGCGGCAGCAGCGGGGCGAGCCGGTCGAGGTAGCCCTGGTAGCGGGCCTCGACCTCCTCGGGGGTCCGGGCGTACAGCCGGGGCTCGGCGCGCAGCTGCTCGTGGAACTCGGCCTCCGAGCCGTGGAAGCCCAGCGTTTCGCGCACCTCCCGCATCCGCTCGGCGAGTTCCAGGCACTGCTCGCGGCCCAGCTCGTGCAGGCGCTCGGGCGGCGTGTCGCCCCCGCTGTGGGTCCGGGCGAAGTCCCGGTAGGCCTCCTCGCCGCCCTCGTAGCGCGCCCAGCCGACCTCCTGCGGCGCCTCCCGCCGGTAGTCCGGGTCGTCGAGGAGGGCGAGCAGCCGGTCGAAGCCCGGCACCAACTCGCCGTCCACCAGCCGCCGTACGCCGTCCCTGAGGTGCCCGTGCTCGGCCGGTCCCAGCCCGCGGAGCCGGCCGTCGTCCACCTCCACCCGCTGCGCCACGGAGGTCCGCAGGCCGACGAGCGTGGCGCGCGCCCCGGCCAGGGCCGGGGCGGGCACCCGGAAGCCACGGGCGGCCTGTTCCGCCGTCCGGTCGGCGATCGAGCCGACCACCCGGGCCAGCTCGCGCACCAGCGACACGTACCGTTCGGAGTCGGCCCGACCGGCGAAGACGAACGGGCGGAACACCGCGTCGACGTACAGCGACAGCGGGAACAGCCGGTACGGCGTGGCCGCGGGCGTCAGCCAGTAGCAGCGGTGGGCGCGCACCTCCTGCTCGGCCAGCCCCGCGAGGAATCCGACGGTGTCGGCATCCGTGCCGGACAGCTCCGCGCCGTCGAGCGCCCGCACCCCGGCCAGCACCCCCTCGGCGAACCGCGCCCGCTCCTCGGCCTCGGCGGGCGAGGCCGGGGGCAGCGTCTCGACCGGGAGTCCCTGGCGGGCTCTCAGCAGTGGCTCGCGCTCCAGCAGGAACTCCCAGTAGCGGTCCGCCAGATGGCTCGGCTCGTTCGTCCTCACGCTCATGCGGCCAGTGTGGCGGTGACGGGCCGCCCTGCCACCCGGTCCACGGGGCGGCAGCCCCCGTGTCCCTCGAACGGGTGAGGCGACGGAGGGCGCACCGGCGCCGGCCGCTACGGAACCCCCGTGCCGGCCCGTCGGGCCGTCCCGACCGAGGCCTCCGGGAGCGTCACCCGGGAAGGACCGATCCGACCCCGACCTGCATCACGCGCTATTCGAACACGCTGACTGCGCAGGCGAGTTGGCTCGCCAGTGACAGAACTCGGTGGCACCATGACGCCCATGCCCCGTCGCACCCCGTCGGCCGCCCGCTCCCTCACCGCCGCCGCCGCGCTGGCCCTCGCGACGGCCGGTTGCGGGGGCGCCGCCCCGTCCTCGACGAGCACTCCGCTCGTGGAGCGCGGGACCGTCCGGATCGCCGCGTCCAGCGAGACGCCGAGCTTCGACCCGTACTCCACCTTCGGGGCCAGTCAGGCCCGTCTCTCCTACGACTCGCTGGTCAACCTCGCCCCCGACGGCACCGTGGTCTCCGGCCTCGCCTCCTCCTGGCAGGCCTCCACCACCACGGCCACCTTCACCCTCCGCCCGGAGGTCACCTGCTCCGACGGCACCCCCCTCACCGCCTCCGCCGTGGCCCGGGCGCTGACGTACGCGAGCGACCCGGCCAAGCAGCTGGCCGGCGCCCAGACCGTCCTGCCGAACGTCCCGTTCACCGCGAGCGCCGACGACCGGGCCGGCACGGTGTCCGCCACCACCACCGCGCCCTTCCCGTTCCTCACCCGCACCCTCGGCCTGCTGCCGATCGTCTGCCCCGCCGGGCTCGACGATCCGCCGTCGCTCGGACGCACCACCCGGGGCACCGGCCCGTACGTGCTCACCCGCTACTCCTCCGGCGGGCCCTACGAGTTCACCGTCCGCGAGGGCTACGCCTGGGGGCCCGGCGGAGCGACCACCGCGACACCCGGCCTGCCGGCCCGGATCGTGCTCTCGGTGGTGCCCCAGGCGTCCACCGCCGCGAACCTGCTGCTCACCGGCGGCATCGACATCGCGAGCGTGAACGGGCCAGACCGCGCCCGGCTCACCGGCCACGGCCTGACCGCCGAAGACGTGGCGACGGTGGTCGGGCTGACCTTCTTCAACCAGCGCCCCGGCCGCCCCCTCGCCGACCCGGCACTGCGCCGAGCCCTGGTCGCCGCACTCGACCGCCGGGGCCTCGCCAACGTCGCCGTCGGCGGCACAGGCCACCCGGCCGGCGACTTCGGCGCCGAGGGAGCCCTCTGCCACGCCGACCTCGCCGACGCCAACCTGCCCACCCAGGACGCCGCCGAGGCCCTGCGCGCCGCCGGCTGGGCCCGCGGGCCGGACGGCCGGCTGACCAAGGACGGCCGACCGCTGCGGCTGCGCCTGATCACCAGCCCCGACCTCGGCCCCACCCTGCCACCCGCCGCCGACCAGCTGTCCGGCGGCCAGCGCCAGCGGGTCGCCGTCGCCCGCGCCCCGGCCGTCGAGCCCGGCCTGCCGGTCGCCGACGAGATCACCTCGGCCCTGGACGTGTCGGTGCAGGCCGCCGTCCTCAACACCAACCGTGACCTCCAGCGGCGGCTCGGCCTGTCGATGCCGTTCATCGGCCACAACCTGCCCGCGGTCTGCCACGTCTCCGACGTGCTGGCGGTCATGCGGGACGGCCGGATCGTCGAAACCGCCCCCACCGAGGCCCTGTTGCGCACGCCGCGGCACCCCTACACTCGGGCGCTGCTCGACGCCGTGCCCCGCCTGCCCTCCGGGAGGTCCTGATGCCCAGTCGCCCAGCGGACGCCGTGGTGGTCGGAGCCGGAGTGATCGGCGCCGCCATCGCCCTCGAACTCGCCCGCACCGGACGGCAGGTGACCGTCGTCGACAAGGCGGGCGCCGCCGGCCACGGCTCCACCAGCGCCTCCAGCGCGATCATCCGGTTCAACTACTCCACCTTCGACGGAGTCGCCACCGCCTGGGAGGCCCAACACCTCTGGACGTCCTGGCCCGAGCACCTCCGGCTCACCGGCCACCGCCCGCTCGCCGCCTTCCACCGCACCGGCGTCGTCCTGCTCGACTCCCCCGCCGCCGACCCGTCCGCCGTCACCGCGCTGTTCGACCGCGCCGGCGTCCCGTACGAACGGTGGGACGCCGGCGCGCTGCGCCGCCACCTGCCCGGGATCGACGCCGGCCGGTACTGGCCGCCGAAACCCGTGGACGACGACGCCTTCTTCGACGCGCCTTCCGGTGAACTCGGCGCACTCTTCACCCCGGACGCCGGGTTCGTCGACGACCCGCAGCTCGCCGCCCAGAACCTCGCGGACGCGGCGGGCGAGCTGGGCGCGCGCTTCCTGTTCCACCACACCGTGGTGGCCGTCGACCGCGCCGCGGGCCGGGTGACGGGCATCCGGCTCGCCGACGGCACCCGGATCGCCGCACCGGTCGTGGTCAACGCCGCCGGCCCGTGGTCGGGCGGCCTCAACCGGCTGGCCGGCGTCGGCGACGACTTCACCGTCGGCGTACGGCCGCTGCGCGAGGAGGTCCACCAGGTCACCGCACCCGGCTTCGGCCCGGTGGCCGCCGACCTCGACCTCGGCCCGGTGGTCGCCGACCTCGACCTCGGCACCTACCTGCGAGCGGCCCCCGGCGGCCGGCTCCTGGTCGGCGGCACCGAGCCGGCCTGCGACCCGCCGCAGTGGATCGACGACCCGGACGAAGCCGACCCCCGCCCGACCGCCCGCCGCTTCCGGACCCAGGTCACCCGGGCGGCCCGCCGCTTCCCGGAGATCGGCGTCCCCAACCGGCCCCTCGGGATCGCGGGCGTGTACGACGTCGCCGACGACTGGACCCCGATCTACGACCGCACCGCGCTGGCCGGCTACTACGTCGCCATGGGCACCAGCGGCAACCAGTTCAAGAACGCCCCGCTGGTGGGCCGCTACCTGACCGCCCTGATCGACGCGGTCGAGTCCGGCCACGACCACGACCGCACCCCGGTCCGCCACCGCTGCGACCACACCGGCAACGTCGTCGACCTGGGTGCCTACTCCCGCCTGCGCCCGCTGCGGCCCGACTCCGCCCGGACGGTCATGGGCTGACCGCGCCCAGCTCCCGCACCAGGTCCTCGACCACACCGACCACGAACTCGGGCGCCTCGTGCGGGAAGTCATGGCCCGTCCCCTCCGGCGTGTACACCAGCCGGGACGACGTCGACGCCGCCAGGTACCGCGTCCTGCTCCGGAGGTAGAAGCGGCTGATCCGCTCCGCCTCGGCCGCGTCCCGGGCACCGGCCAGCACCGCCTCACCGCCGACGAGGTCCCGCGGTATCACCAGCACCAGCGGCAGGTCGCCGAGGTCACCGTCGTACACCACGGTCTCCCAACCCACTCTCGCCAGCCCGGACGGCGACAGCTCGGCGAAGACCGACGCGGCGGCGCAGCCCGGCCCGGTCCTGAGCCCGGGGCCGCGGCGGGCGCCGAACAGCTGCCGCACCGCCGTCCGCAGGAGGCCACGGCGCATCGCCGCCAGCTGCCGGTTGGGCGGCGCGAAGGCGATCACCTCCAGGGGCGTCGGATCCAGCAGCACGAGGCCGGCCACCAGGTCCGGCCGACGCCTGGCCACGTTCGCGACCAGCAGCCCGCCGAAGGAGTGACCGACGAACACGAAGGGAGCCCGCTCCCCCGCCTCCTCCAGCGCCGCCGGAAGCTCCTGCGCCTCGGCCGCCGTCGTCCGCGGGAACGGCCCGACATCGCTCCAGCCCGTCCCGAGGCGGTCCACCAGCACCGACCGGGCCCTCGCCGCCAGCATCGTGTGCAGCTCCCGGAGGTCCTCACCCGGGGCGTGCCCACCGGGCACCCAGACCACCGTCGGCCCGCCCCCCGCCTCCCCCTCGGCGAGGACGTGCATCCGGTGACCGCCCACGTCCACCAGCCGCCCCGGCGGCGGATTCCCCCGCGCCTCGCGGGCCACCAGCACCAGGTGCCGCACGGCTCCCGCCGCCAGCAGGACACCGACGGCCATCACCAGGCCACCGAGCGCCACCGCCCAGGCCGCCCCCGTCCCGACCAGCAGGCCCCCGACTGCCACCACCAGCACCGCGACCGGCACTCCCAGCCAGTCCCGGCTCAGCAACGCGAGCAGGGAGTCCGCGACCCGTCCGTCCTGGCGCATCGGTCCTCCGCGAGGGCAGTCGAAAACCGATCCTTGCCAGTATCCTCCCCCGGGCCGTCCAGCACGAGGCCGGCGTCTCCCGCGCCTTCCTCTTCCTCTCAACCACCCCGGCCTGCGCCGACGCATCGAACGCCCAAGCCGGTCGCCCACTGAAGCAGGGGTGGCATAGGGTCACGGCCGTGACCCATCCGCTGCCTTCCCCTGCGCTCAAGGAGTTCCTGGCGACACTCCGTCGGGGCGAAGAACGCTCGGGAGTGGTTACCTCGATCGAGACCTTCGGCGTGTTCGTTGACGTTGACGGAGCCCCCGAACCCTCGGTGGGCTTCATTCCACCACCGGAGGTCTCGTGGAAGTGGATCTCCTCCTGCGGCGAGGCCGTGACGATCGGCCAGCGGGTGACCACGGCGGTCCTCGGAGTCGACGCCGAAGGCCGCGGGCAGGCTGTCCTGTCCCTGATCGCCCTGCAGCCCAACCCGTGGCTGGCCTGGGTCGATCAGGTCGGCAGCGTCCTGCGAGGACGAGTCACGAGATCGGTCCCGTTCGGGCTGTTCGTGAGCGTTGCTGACGGAATGGACGGCCTACTCCACAGCTCCGAACTGTCGCAGCTCGGTGGCGACCGCGACATCCAGGTCGGCGACGAGCTGACAACGCGGATCGCCGAAGTGGACCCGGCACGGCGCCGCATCCGCCTCTCGCTCCCGACCGAGCGCACGGCACCGGACTGACACCCTGCGGCCCGGCGCCCGCGCACCACCGAAGCCGGGCCGTCAACCTCGCCCGCCGGCATCGGCGGCGAGGCGGCCGAGCATCGCCATCACGATGATCCGCGTCTTCTTGTCATTCGTCACCGCGCAGTGGGCGTCGACGCCCCGCTCGTCCGGTGCCGCGTCCGGGTCGGTCAGGCCCAACCGGACCAGGTCGACGGCATACTCGTGACACCGGGAGTAGTCCGCCGCGGCGCTCACCGCCTCGACGTGGTCGATGCGGACAGGATCCTCGGCACGCAACCGTGCCGGGGTGGGTGCAGGGCCCAGCGCCTCCCCGATCCACGCCGACACGGCCTCCCGGGAGCAGCCCTGCTCGAGCTTCGAAGCGCTCGCGGCGGTGAGCGCCAGATGGACAAGGAGCAATCCGAACCACTGGGCGGCCTCGCCGGGAGGAGTGTCCACGCCCATCGGCGGCATCACGGCCTGGTACAGCGCAGCCACATCATCGTCGCGCGCGGCAGCGGCGACGGCCTTCACGGCGCTGCCGAGGGCAGCCTGGTCGATGGTCACGTCGGTGGTTCTCCTCGTAGTCGGCAGCATCAACGTACCGCTCCCTTGGGGGGATCGGTGCGGGTTGCGCACGGTGCTCGCCGGTCGACCTGTAGCGGTGCCCGGCCGCAGGGCGACCGGGTCGTCGGGTTGTGCGCCCTGGACCCGGCAGGTCTTGACTCTCCGTCAATTCCTCCTCGACGCCTTCGTCACCGGCGCCTGCGGGCGGGGCGGCCGGAGCGTCCGAGCCCGGGGTCCGGCCGTCGGCCCGCCCGGGCGCGGGCACCATCGCTCGGGAACGCGTCGAAGGGCCGGCGGGGGGCCGGCCCTTCGAGCGGGAGGGGAGGGCGGTGGTCAGAGGCGGAACGGGTTGGTGTTGCGGGCCGCGAGGAGGTACCAGGCGGTGGCGCCGGTGTGGAGGGAGGCGTAGTACTGGTCGCCCATTCCGGTGTCGAGGCCGTCCCGGGACGCGGCGACGATGCCGAAGCCGTCGTGGTTGGGGGCCTGTTCCTGGGCGGTGGCGAGGGAGGAGACCAGGGCGGCGGCGGTGGCGGTGTCCTCGGCGCGGCCGCGGGCGTAGAGCGCGCTCAGCAGTTGGGCGGTGCCCTCGAACCAGACCTTGCTCCGGTCGGCGCTGCCGAAGGGGACTCCCTGGTAGGGGCCGTCCTGGGTGAGCTGGTTGCGCACGAGCCAGTCCACCGCCGGGGCGTCGTCGGGGCTGAGCGTGGCGAGGTAGCTCCAGACCTGGACGTCGGCGGGGACGACGTCGGTGTTCACGCTGACCCCGTCGAGTCCGGTGCCGGTCCACAGGTGGCCGTCGGCGGCCCGCATGGAGCGCACGAACCCGAAGGCGGCGTCCGAGCGGTTCTTCCAGGTCTGGTCGCCGGTCAGGGTGGCGAGCATCGCGAAGAAGGCGCCGACGTCGATGTTGTGCTCGGTGGCCTTCCAGGTGATGGCCTGGTACTCGGCGCCGACCTCGTCGAGCGCCCGGACGCCGCCGGTGTAGCCGCCGGTGCCCCGGCTGTCGGCGGCGTGGCTCTGGATCCACTCGGCCGCCTTGCGCGCACCGTCCAGGTAGCGCTGCTGGCCGGTCGCCCGGTAGAGGTGGGACCAGGCCATGCCGACCCACGCCATGTTGCCTGTGTAGGTGGACCAGCCGCCGATGTAGGGCGTGCCCGTCTTCGTCACGAACGGCTCGGGCAGGTAGGAGGAGCGCAGCCGGCCGTCCGGCTGGGGGTCGTGGTCCTGGGCGTAGAGGAGGGCGTCGCCGAGGGTGACCGCCCGGGCCCTGTCGTCGGCGTTGCCGCTGCCGAGGAACGCGTCGATCATCAGGGCGTCGTCGTAGACGAATGAGGACTGGAAGCCGGTCGGGCCGAACTGGTCGCCGGGGGCGAAGTAGCCGCCCCGGTAGCTGCGCGGCAGGCCCAGCGAGACGGGGTAGGGGAACTCGTTCATGGCGCTGCGCAGGAAGGAGTACCCCTTGGCCACCGAGGTGTCGGCGGGGCGGGCGAAGCCGGTGGGGACGGTGGGCGGGGCGACGGGCGCGGCCGGGCCCTCGACGTAGTGGAGGCGGTTGATCGTCTGGATCGCCCGGTGGGTGGCACCGCCCAGCGGGATCTCGTAGAAGTCCACGGCCACGTAGTTGGGCGTCTTGCGGGCGGCCGGGCCGCAGTAGTTGCGGGCGCGCTCGACCAGCTTGTCGCCGTTGTCGATGGCCGCGCTGATGATGGTGGGGGCGTTGCGGAACTGGTTCATGACGAACAGCGGGGAGAACTTGGCGTTGCGCTGGGTGAGCGGGACGCCGCCCCAGCGGCTGTAGCAGTCCCAGTTGCTGCCGGTGTCGCCGATGCTCCAGTAGTTCTCGACCGTCCAGTCGCTGCCGGGGCGCAGTCCGACCTCGGGGATGGCGGTGCCGTGGTCGTCGGTGAAGAGCAGCAGCCGCTTGTCGGCGGCGCGCAGGGCGGACAGGGTGGGCCATCCGTTGGTGCTCACGCCGTTCGCCTCCGGGTCGAAGACGAGGTCCTTCAGGCCGGGAACGGCTTCGAGGGTCTGGCGCATGCGGGTGCGGTCGGCGTAGTCCTCGAAGAAGACGGTGACGATCGGCTTCTTGCCGTCCACCTGTTCCGTCTTCATGAAGGTGACGATCTCGGCCATGGCGTTCGACAGGAGGCGGGGGCGCCCGTCGATGCAGGGCTCGTGGCAGAGCACGACGTTGTCGCCGCGCATGTGGGCGTCCAGCATCAGGCCGCTCACGCCCTCGCGGAGCTGGGTCAGCAGGGAGCGGCTCTGGTTGGGCGCGATCGGGTACGCGTCGTCGGAGTTTTGGTAGGCGTTGTGCGTGGTCAGGAAGGTGGCCTGGTCGAGTCGCGGGTCCGCGGGCGCCTCGCCTTCCTGGAGCGAGGTGTTGGTCAGGTACCACTGGCTCTGGGTGCCGGGCTGCTTCGCGCCCGCCGTCAGCCGCCTGCCGTTCGCGGAGTCCCCGCCGAAGTCGGTCGCGGGGTTGAGGTAGACCTCCTGACCCGGTGCCTTGATGTGGAAGACGTCCGGGCTGACCTGCTCGAACTGCCACTGGGTCTCGGGGCCCCCGCAGGTGCGCAGCTCGGCGAGGACCTGCCCCTGGGCGTCCGGCGCGGTGCGGGACAGGCAGTACGCCCCGTTGACGTTGCTCTTGACGTAGTAGGCGGAACCGACGGGCTCGAACCACCATTCCTGGTTGGCCTGGGCCTTGAAGACGTACTGCAGGATCGGCCGCCCGTCCGCCATGTCCCGCCCGGCGGCGTCCACGGACAGGCCGGTGGTGACGTTCTGCAGCTGGACCGGGCCCAGCTTGTTCGGCGGGCCGGGCTGGGCGGCCGCAGGCGGGGCGCCGACCGGCACCAGCAGGGCGGCGCCGATGGCGGCGGCCAGGCCGAGGGCGGTCGCCCGGCCGCGGTGGCGGGCGGTCGGCGCGGGCCCGGTGCGGGCCGCTGGTCGGCGAAGGGCGGGGAACAACACCAGGGATCCTCCGGGAACTGAGGCCGCGCATGGCACGGCGGCCGACCGGGCGCGGCCCGGCGGCGGAAGGCAGGCGCGACGTACGCTTGCGAGGGGTCACTTTACACAGTCACTGCGCTGCGCAGTGATTGCACGAGCGGGAAGAGTGGAGAGACAATCAATGACTGCACGTCCCACGAGAGGCGGCGGTACGGACCGAACGGGCGACCCGGCTCCGGACGCCCCCGGCCCGGGGCGCACCCGGGAGGAACTGGTCGCGTGGGTCGCCTCGCTCGGCAACCGGCGGCACGCCGTCTGGGTGCGCTACCAGCAGGCGCTCGCCACCGGCCTCGGCCTCGGCCTGTCCGACGTCCAGTGCCTGCGCTCGCTGGCCCAGCAACGCGGCGAACTCACCACCCGGCAGATCGCCGACCTCACCGGCCTCACCACGGGCTCGGCGACCCGGCTCGTCGACCGCCTCGAACAGGCACGGCTGGTCGCCCGCCGCCGCGACACCGCGGACCGCCGCCTCGTCCACGTCCGGCTGACCCTCGAACGGCGGCCCGACGTCGCCGCCGCCTGGGAGCAGGCCGAGCAGGCCCAGGCCGAACTCATCGCCTCCTACGACGACGCCCAGCTCGCCGTCGTCGGCGACTACCTCAGCCGAGCCGCCGACATCGCCGAAGGACAGATCGAGGGCCTGCTGCGCCTCACCCCGCCCGTCGACTGAAGCGTGCCCGCGTCGGAATCGGCCGCGACGCCGAGCACGGGACGTGGACGTACACCGTCGACCTCGCGCGGGAGAACGGCCGACGGCGCGTCCGGCACCGGGGCGCGTGTGCGAGCCGTGTTTGCGAGCCGCGCCGAGGGAGCTCGGGAGATGGCTGCTGTGCTGGACGGTGAGCTGCGCGGTGACCCGCGCGCCCGTCCCTGCCTGCCGAGCCGGTGCCGCCGGCTCGGCAGCGACGGGCGACTTCGGAGGTTCAGGCAGGCCGGCGAGCGATGATGGCGGGAACCAAGAGCGGCATGACACGAGGTCCGGCATTCCCGGCACGGCGGCCCCACCACAGCGCCACCGGGCCGCGGAGCAGGGCGGCCGTGCCATGCCCCGGGAACTGTTGGCCTCCCCACCGGCTGGGCCGCGGGGCACCCCGGCCCCCGCGGTCCCGGCCGGCCTGTCCCGCAGCGCCGGGGAGGTCCAGGCCTGGATGACCTCGCTCGCCTGGGCAGCGGAACGGTGAAGGGCCAGGCCTCCCGGGCAGCGGGAGGCCTGGCCCTTCGGCTTCAGGTGCGGGCTCGCGGCGTCAGCTCCGGACGGTGGGCGTCAGCTCCGGACGGCGGGCGTCACTTCCGGACGGTGGGCCGCAGGGTGGTGACGGCGCCGTAGTGGCCGTCCGAGGCGCCGCCGACCTCGATCCCGACCGGTGCGGCGGGGGCCCGCTTGAGACCGACCCGGAAGGTGTACGCGACCGGGTTGCCCTTCGTCACGCCCTCCAGCTGGGCCGGCGCCACGCCGAGCCGCCCGTTGCAGTCCTCGGTCACCTCGAAGGACTTCCACTCGTTGCCGACCTTGGCCTCGACCGTGACGTCCTCCCCGGTCAGGCCCTCGCTGGCGGGCAGGGACAGGTACACCGTCGGGCGCAGCCGGCCCGGGCCGTCGGGCGAGGCGACCTTGAAGGTGAACTCGGTGGGGGTCTTGCCGATGACGAGCGGGGAGGGCTTGGAGGCGGAGGCCACGGCCGGGCGGTGGCTGTCGACGACCGAGGTGGTCACGACGCCCTTGGTGAGCACCTGGTAGGTGGACGGCGTCACGGCGTCGGCCTCGACGAGCAGCCGGCCCGGCTGGTTGCCGCGGTCGAGCACCATCCGGTACTCGATGGTGCGGCTCTCGCCCGCGGCCAGGGTGAAGGCCGCGTCGTTGCCGGTGCCGGCGTAGTCCATGCCGCCGCCCTGGCTCAGCGCCGGCATGGCCTTCCAACCGGAGGCGTCCTTGCGCTCCAGGGTGCCCTGCGCCATGGAGAGCATCCGCCGGCACTGCGCGCCCTCGTACTGCTGGGTCGCGACCACCGGGGCCACGCTGCGGGTGCCCGAGGCGTCGTTGTTCTTCCAGGTGACCGAGAACGAGACCTGGCTGCCGACCTGGATCTTCTGGCCCTGGTGGAGGCCGTTGAAGGTGATCCCGATGCCGCCGGCGGGCTTGGCCGGAGCGGGCTTGGCCGGGGCCTTCGTGGCGGGCTTGGTGTCGGCCTTGACGTCGGTCCTGACGTCGGTCCTGACGTCGGTCTTGGCGACGGTGGGACCGGCCGGGGCCTCGGCGGCCGACGGGGCGGTGGTCGGGGCCGCCTCGGTGGTGGGCGCGGCCGGGGCGGGGGTGTTCGGGACGGCACCCGCGCCGGGGGTGGCCGAGGAGCCGGCCGAGGGGGTGGGGGCGGAGGCGGCGACGGACGACCCGCCGTTGGTCGGGCCGCAGGCGGCGACACCGACGGCGGCGACGACGGCCAGCGGGACGATCTTCGCAATACGGGCGATAACGGACGCGTTCATGTGACAGTCCCCCCAAAGGACACGGTGATGGTGATCGGATGAACGGGCGCCTACTGTCGCGCCCCGAGGAGCCGGCCCGAGCCCCCGGCTTCGCCGGCTCGCTCTCCCCGCCTCTCACCCTGATAGACGTCCATCCCGCCGGGGGGTTGCACCCGGGTTCGAAGAAACTTTTCGAGGCCGCAGTGGACTGGTGAGGGGACGTCAATTCCCGCCCTGATTCAGGAGGAACTCCTGGTAGTGCTGCAGCGACGCCACACGGGCAACGAGCCCGGCTCCGCGCGCCAGATGCATCTGCTGCCGCGCGCGGAAGGCCGAACGCCGCGCCTGCTTCCGGCCCGTCTGACGGCGCGTCCGCGGTGCGCCGGTTCTCATCGGTCCACGCCTCCCATCACCGGGTCGATGCTCGCCACCGAGACGATGACGTCCGCGACCTGCCCGCCCTCGCACATCGCCGCCACCGCCTGCAGGTTGGTGAACGACGGATCGCGGAAGTGCACCCGGTACGGCCGCGTGCCGCCGTCGGAGACGACGTGCACGCCCAACTCGCCCCTGGCGGACTCGACCGCCACGTACGCCTGCCCCGCCGGGACGCGGAAGCCCTCCGTCACCAGCTTGAAGTGGTGGATCAGCGCCTCCATGGACTCGCCCATGATCTTGCGGATGTGGTCGAGGGAGTTGCCCAATCCGTCTGGTCCGACGGCCAGTTGGGCGGGCCAGGCGATCTTCTTGTCGGCCACCATGACCGGGCCGGGAGCCAGCCGGTCGAGGCACTGCTCGACGATCCGCAGCGACTGGCGCATCTCCTCCAGCCGGATCAGGAACCGGCCGTAGGAGTCCGCGGTATCGGCCACCGCGACCTCGAACTCGTAGGTCTCGTAACCGCAGTACGGGTCGCTCTTGCGCAGGTCGTGCGGCAGGCCGGTGGCCCGCAGGATCGGCCCGGTGGCGCCGAGGGCCAGGCAGCCGGGCAGGTCCAGGAAGCCGACGCCGACCAGTCGGGCCCTGAAGGCGGGGTTGTGGCTCGCCAGCTTGTCGTACTCCGGGATCCGCGAGCGCAGCAGCCTGACCGCCTCGCGGATCTGGTCCGGCGCGCCCGGGGGCAGGTCCTGCGCGAGGCCGCCCGGCCGGACGTAGCCGTGGTTCATGCGCAGGCCCGTCACCAGCTCGAAGACGTCCAGGACGACCTCACGGTCCCGGAAGCCGTAGACCATCAGCGTGGTGGAGCCGATCTCCATCCCGCCGGCGGCCAGTGCCACCAGGTGCGAGGAGATCCGGTTGAGCTCCATCATCATCACCCGGATGACGCCGGCCCGGTCCGGGACCTGCTCGGTGATCCCGAGCAGCTTCTCCACCGCCAGGCAGTAGGCCGTCTCGTTGAACAGCGGGGTCAGGTAGTCCATCCGGGTCACGAAGGTGGTGCCCTGCACCCAGTTGCGGAACTCCATGTTCTTCTCGATGCCGGTGTGGAGGTAGCCGATGCCGCAGCGGGCCTCCTTCACCGTCTCGCCGTCGATCTCCAGGACCAGGCGCAGCACGCCGTGCGTGGACGGGTGCTGCGGACCCATGTTGACGATGATCCGCTCGTCGTCCGCCCGTCGCTGCGCGGCGGCGACCTCCTCCCAGTCGCCACCGGTGACGGTGTAGACGCGGCCCTCGGTCGTGTCCCGCGCTCCTGCCGACTCGTGCTCGATGCCGCTCATCAGCCGTACGACCTCCGCTCGGGTCCGTCGGTCACGGTCTGTGCGCCTGTGTCGCGACGCACGATCGGGCGCGACGGGCCGCGGTCTCGGCAGGCCGGCCTTCGCGCCGGCCACACGGGCCCGACTCGGCGGCGCGGACTGCCCACGTCCAGGATCTCGCACATCTGCCGTGAACACCCGGCTGGACCGGCAGCGCACCGGCCACGGCCATACTGCGGAACAGTCACGGGTTCCGGGCCAGACGGACCGCTTGCATGATCGGCGCGCGCCGAAGGTCCGGCGGGACCGCGCAGCCGGGGCGCAGCGGCTTGCCGGGACGAGAGGGGTGGGCACAGTGACCGGCTGCCACAGGACCGGCGACTCATCACGTCCCGGGACGGGCCGTAGCGGGCGCCTGCGTGCCGGTTACGGTTCCCCGCCTCGTCCTTCCGGTCGGGGCGGGCGTTGGCGTCGGCCGAGTACCGGCGGTTCAGGACTGCTTGGGCAGTGCAGGGCTGCCGTACTCCTCGAGCGCGTCGATCACGGTCCGTAGGTCCAGTCGGGTGTCCGTGCTGCCGGGACCGGTCGCTCTGGCGGACGAGAACCGGCCGTCCGGGGAGAATTCCACCCGCAGCGTCCAGTCGAGCAGTGAGAACCGCATCGCCCCGTCCTGCTCGCGCGTGACCTGCCAGCCGTAGAGGTGGGCAGTCGCGCCGAGGTAGTGGGCGTCGTGGCTCACCGGTGGAGGCTCGGATTCCGTCATGGCCCGATGCTCGCGTGACCGGTGCCTCGGCGCCAGTCGCCATGCCGCCCCGGCCGTGGACACGGCGGGGGCGGCCGAGCCGACCTGCCGCTGCGGGACGCCCGCTCTACCGTGAAGACGTGGGCGGCGACAGGGCGGCCCCGGGCGTCGACGCCGTTCCAAGTGTCGATGTCGATGTCGATGCATGCCTCGTCCGGTGCCGGCAGCGACCGACGGCTCCGAGCACCGACCGGACGTAGCTGAGTCCGCGCGGGCGATCGCGCTCACGCGGTGTCCACCGGCGGACACGTCGAGCCGGAAGGAGCGACAGAATGGGTACACCTCCGAACGATCCGGTGCCGCCCAACCCGACCCCGGCGCCAGGCCCCGGTGGGCCGGAGCCCGGGCCCGTACCCGGCCCGGTTCCCGCGCCGGGTGGCCCCGACCCGGTACCGCCGGCTCCTCCGCAGCCCGAGCCCGATCCGCAGCCGCCCCCTGCACCCGCGCCGGAACCGGGCCCTCACCCCGGCCCGATGCCGGGACCCGTACCGGCACCCGAGCCGGTCACCTGACCGACGCGACGGACGGGGAGACTTCATCGGGTCATATGGGCACCACGGTCTCCGGTGAGACTCGGCCCCTTGGTTGGACCGTTCGTGACGCGGATGCACTTGATCGTGCTTCTCTGCACCAATGCCGAGGTGGACGGTGGTGTGTCGGGCTGCGAGGTCGCGCATGGCGGCGAGCTTCAGCTCGGTGGCGGCGGGGCTGGCCTCGATCGCGGCGACTTCGCCCAGCCAGCCTTGTTCCTGGGCCGCACGGAGCCGATCGTCTGGCACGGCCACGGTCACAGGTCGCGCCACCTCGCATCTGAGCCGACTTCACGGGTGTCCAGGTGCGAGCGCACCGAGCACCCCAGGCCGTCATTGCTTATCGGAGCTCAGGCAGCGGTCCGGAGTTCTTCGGGTAGCAGCCCTCTTCAAGCCGGAAGAGGTACTTCCGGATGTCCGCGCCGAGCCCTTCAGTGATGTAGGCAGCAAAGTCCCTCAGCCCCTCCGCGGCTTCCCGCTCGTCAGACCTGTCGCTGGACGACCATCTGGGCAGGAGGGACTGCAGGTACTCGGTAACCCGCCCACGGTCGCGCCACCAGTCCCGAACAGCCTCGGGTGTCCATCGGCTGTCACCGTCGCAGGCAACGGGGCCGGGAGCGGATCCGGCGGGCCTCGTCCTCCTCGTCCCACCGGTCGATCATCGCGTTGAGGTCGGGCAGCGTCGCGACATCGGGCACGGGGGCCAGGTGGTTGCGGCGGAACCAGCCGATCTGTCCCTCGAGGCCGCCCTTCTCGTGGGCACCGCCGATGCCGGGCTGGCAGTGGAGGATGGCCAGGCCGATCTTTCGTGAGTACAGAGATTCTGAAGCGCCCGCCGGGCGAACCCACGGAAGCTCGGGCGGTATTGCAGGATGAAGGAGCCGAGTTCGGGCCGGAAGAAGCCGGGACTGGTGGGTTGGTGCCCGCGTACCCATCTGAGTGCTCAGCTTGGCATCCTGCCATTCGCCCGGCTTGTCAGAGGGACTTCCTAACCTGTTGCGCGAGCGGCACTGAGGATGCCGGGGCAGCAGTACCGGAGTGGGTGCCGAGATGAGTGTGGACTTCTTCTGGCGGCGTGTGGACGGCAGGGCGTTGGACGAGCTCTCGCCGAAGGAGCTGGGCGCGCTGGTGCCGCACTGGTTCGACGCGAAGTTCGAGCCCCTCTGCGAGGCCGGTATGGTCATGGGCGTCACGCGCGACGGCTACCTGATGCACTTCGCGTTGACCGCGGGCGAGGCGGCCCGGGACGGCGCGGCTCAACTGCCGGTGTTCGGAGGCGAGCAGCGGGTGGAGGGCGAGGAGCACCCCGAGTGCGGGTGGGTCGGGACGGAGCTGTGGGTGCTGCGACCCGACGACGTGCGGGAGGCCTCGGCGTTCCTGGACCGCGTCGTGGTCGACGACCTGATCAACCGCTTGGACGCCGCGCTGGCGCGAGAGGTCGTGTCCCTCGGCTTCTCCTCTCCGTGGAGCCCGGCGTGGGCTGGGGAGTTGACGACGGACCTGAGCCGGTTGACGGACTTCTTCGCCGCTGCCGCGGCTGCGGGCGACGCGGTGGTCAAGTTCGAGTCGGCGTGACCACCGCGATGCCGTGAGGCGGCCGGGATCCGCGAGTTCCCGGCCCTCCCGTCCCGCTGGACCGGCGCCTGTTCCCGATGCGGCCGACGGCCGACCTGATCGGGGACCGGACCGCGCGGCGCTGTCGCCCGACACGGCCCTGTGGACGGGCTGACGCCGGACGAGGCCGTCGAGCTGATCGGTGACCAGCTCGTCCGGGACGGGCGCGGCAGTCTCGCTCCGGACTGCTCCGACCGCAGGGAGCGGGCCGTCGCGATGACCGTCGAGGCGAGCCTGCGGCGACTGGACGGCCCGAGTCGGCGGTGCTTCCCGCAGCTTGGCATCCTCGCCGAGGACGTCGCCGCCCCCGCCGAGGTCCTCGGTCTGCTGTGGGCGACGGGCGGGCTCGATCCCGCCGGCAGTGGACGCCTGATCCGCGGCGGACGCCCGATCAGGAGACTCCCCCGGATCACACGGTTCCCGGCGACCCGGTCAGGGCCATGCTCCTTGCCCGGGGCTCTCGGCGGACGGCGAGGGATCACCACGCGCGTGCGTCGACGGTCGGGCGGGGCGCCCCATGACCCGGGTGACGGTTCTGTGAATTTCCGACATATATACTCTTTTCATATTACGGCCGTTCAGGTGGCTCTGACGGCCTCCTGACGGTTACCTCAAACCCTCGGAGGCCCTCCCGTGTCCCACTCCTTCCCGCGCCGCGAACCAACGGGAGGCGCTCGTCCCGGCGGCGGTCGGCCCGCTCTGCGCACCGCTGTCGGTGTGCTGACCGCCGCCGTCCTTTCGCTGTCGCCGGTCATACCGGCCGCCACCGCCGGGGCGGCGGGCTCGGGCGGGCAGGCCGTACGGGGTTCCGGGCAGGAGCGGCCGATCGGGCCGAAGCCGGTGGTGGACCTGCTGGCGCACGGCAATCTGACGATGGCGTCGAACTCGGTGGTGTCCTGCGACCCGGAGGACTCCGCCTGTGACGACAACGCGTACAACAACAACCGGGTGAACTGGGTCAAGACCGACCCCGGCGCCCCCGGCAACACGGCCTCCTCGGCCAAGCTGAACATTCCGGCCGGCGCCCGGGTCCTGAACGCCCGCCTGTACTGGCAGCTGAACCCGGTCGGCACCTCGCTCACCTCGACCTCCGGGGACGCGTCCAAGGCGGACCAGGTGTCCGTCAAGGTCCCCGGCGCCACCGGTTACCAGCGCCTGACGGCCGACACCTACGACTGGTTCGACCAGAAGGTCGGCGGCACGCCCCCGGCGCCGCTGACCGCCCACGCGGGCGTCAAGGACGTCACGGAGCTGGTGCGCTCGGCCGGCTCCGGCGAGTACACCGTGGCCGACATCCAGGCCTGCCAGGGCCGTTCCTCCGCCGGCGACTTCGGCGGCCAGAACGTCGGCTGCTGGGGCGGCTGGTCCCTGGTCGTCGCGTACGAGGACCCGAAGGAGCCGCTGCGCTACCTCCAGGTCTGGGACGGGTACCAGCTCATCCGCCCGCCCGTGCCCAGCATCACCATGACCCTCGACGGCATCCGCACCCCGGCCGGCCGAGCGCCGGCGGCGACCATGGGCGTCATCGTCGGCGACGGCGACGCGCCGATCGCCGGGGACTCGCTGGAGGTGGGCCCCGACGCCGGCAAGCTGACCGCCCTGCCCATGCCCACCTCCGGCGGCCCGGCCACCGACAACGCCTTCACCAGCCGCATCGACCGCGTCGCGGCCGACGGCACCGGCAGCAACATCACCGACCGCACCCCGAACCCGGTCGACAACGTCGGCTACGACGCACGGATGATCGACGTCACCGGCAAGATGCCCGCCGGCAGCACCAAGGCCGTCCTGCGCGTCACCGGTCAGGGCGACGCGCTGGAGCCCCAGGCGATCTGGCTGGCCGTCGAGGCGCGTGAGCCCGACCTCCAGCTCACCAAGGCCAACAAGCCGGCCGGCGACACCAGCGGCCAGGCACCCGGACTCGTCCAGCCCGGCGCCGAGATCACCTACACCTTCACCCTCGCCAACCGGCACCAGGACGGCACCAGCGCCGACCTGGACACCGCCACCGGCGTCACCCTCACCGACCGCCTGCCCGACGGGACCGGCTACGTCGAGGGCTCCGGCGCCGGCTGCACCGCCTCCGGACAGACCGTCACCTGCCCGACCGCCGACCTCGCCCCCGGCGCCGAGACCACCGTCTCCTTCCGGGCCCGCGTCGACGCCTCCCTGCCCCCTGGCACCAAGCTCGACGACACCGCCTCCCTCGCCTACCGCGGCGCCCAGACCGGCCGCGACCAGCAGCGCACCAGCAACACCGTCCGCAACACCGTGGCCGAGAACGCCGGCTACCGCCTCACCAAGACCGCGGACAAGACCGACGCGAACCCCGGCGACACCGTCCACTACCGCGTCGACATCACCAACACCGGCAACACGCCGCTCAGCGCACTGACCGTCAGCGACGACCTCACCGCCGTCCTCGACGACGCCGCCTACAACGACGACGCCACCGCCACCACCGGCACGACCACCTACGCCCAGCCCGTCCTCGGCTGGAAGGGTGACCTGGCCGCCGGCGCCACCGCCAAGCTGACCTACAGCGTCACGCTCCACAACCCGGCCGCCGGGGACCACACCCTGCGCAACACCGTCACGGCAGACCGGCCCGGCGGCAACTGCCCGCCCGCGGCGACCGCCGGCGAGTGCACCGCGACCGTCACGGTCCACACCTCGACCCCGGCACCGACCGGCTCGCCCACGCAGAGCCCCGGTGCGAGCACCGGCCCGAGCACCGGCCCGAGCACCGGCCCGAGCGGTGACCACAGCCCGGCGCCCACCGGCCGGCCCAGCCAGCCGTCCTCGGGCGGCGGCATCCTGGCCAGCACCGGCAGTCAGATCGCCCTCACCACCGGCATCGCCGCGCTCGTCATCGGCGGCGGCCTGATCCTGCTGGCGGCTTCCCGCCGCAAGCGCCACCGTCACTGAGCCGGACACCGAACGGCGGCAGGGCGGTCACCACCTGGTGGTGACCGCCCTGCCGCCGTTGTACCGTCGGGGGCCGGCCGGGGCGCGGTCGTCGCCGGCCGGCTCCCGCACCGCCCCGCCGTCGCGGGCGGCCGGTCGTTCCTTCCCCGTCGCCCTTGTGGGCACCCCGGGCGTATCAGCTGGTACACGAACACTGCCCCTCCCGACATGGTGCGTTCACGCTCGGTCTGTTGTGCTGTCCGGGTAGCGACATCGGATACCGGAGTGTGCCCATGCCCGTACACGACCACGGCCGTGAGACCGGCCGGCGCAAACCCGCTCAGCGGCCTGCCGCGCGCTCCTCCTCGACGCCCGCCCCGGGACTGACCCCCGATCAGGGACTCCTCGGCCTGCAGGCTTCGGCCGGCAACGCCGCCGTCGTCCAGATGATGCGCCGGGCCGGACTCCTCGACGACAGGCGGCGGCCCGGGCACAGCGCCGGCCTCGAAGACCGGCAAGCCGCGCACGACGCGCCCGCGGTGCAGCGCTCCTCCGTCCATGCCGTCCTGCGCACCGCCGGACGGCCCCTCGACGAGGCCACCCGCACCGACATGGAGAACCGCTTCGGCGCCGACTTCACCGATGTCCGCGTCCATGACGACGGTGCCGCCAGGGCCTCCGCCGCCGAGATCGGCGCTCACGCCTACACCAGCGGCAGTCACATCGTCCTCGGCGACGGCGGCGGCGACCGGCACACCCTCGCCCACGAACTCACCCACGTCATCCAACAGCGCCAAGGCTCCGTCGCCGGCACCGACAACGGAGCGGGCCTGCGGGTCTCCGACCCCTCCGACCGCTTCGAACGCGAAGCGGAGGCCAACGCGATCCGGGTCATGCGGGCGCCCGCCGGCGAGACCGCTGTCCAGCGGGCACCGCGCGCGGTGCCGCACGCGGGAACGGGAACGGGACCGGTCCAGCGGATGGGCAAGAAGAACAGCGGTCAAGGGTCCTCGAAAGGCGATGCCGCAAAAGGCAAGGCCGTGGACGGCCCCAAGCAGGGCGACCACCTGTTCAACGCCCTCGGGGACGCGATGATCAGCATCATCCCGAAGCTCAGGGAACAGAACGAGAGCCTGCTGTACGAGAGTCCGGACGCGCAGCAGGTGGTCACCGGCCTGATCGACGAGCTGCAGACGCTCGCGGAGCAGGCGAAGAGGCTGCGTGCGAACGAGGAGTACGAATCGGCACAGGCCGTGGTGGGGGGTGGTGCCGGCCGAGCCGGTGACACGAACTCCCAGGTCTACGGAAAGTTCGTCGAGGACATGCGGCACGCGGCCGCCACCCTGCACTACGGCGTCGCCTGGGAGGAAGATCCGCTGGTGATGTCCGTGACCGCCGTGACGACCGCCGGCGACCTCGAGGCGAAGATCTTCGACCAGGACGCCTACCGGAGGAAGACGCAGGAGAACGGGATGAGGGGGAAGAAGAAGCAGGACTCGCTCAACGACTGGGTCCGAGCGACGAAGGCTCACATGTTGAACCTCTTCCAGAAGTACCTGCAGGTCATGAACAGGATCCACGAGGAATCCAGGTAGCCGCTGATCGTCGGATAGCTCCCCTCGCCCCACACCGCGGTCAGGTCCTCACGGCGCGGGGCGAGCGGCGCTCGGCTCCCCGACGGGTGGTCAGTGCTCTCCGACGGGCAGTCAGTGCTTCCCCGACGGGTGGTCAGTGTTCCCCGACGGGCGGTCAGTGCGCAGGGGCGGGCGGCAGGTGGAAGCCGACCTCGGCGCCGCCGCCGGGGGCGGCGGTCGCGAAGACGGTGCCGTGGTCGGCGGCGACGAGGTCGTGGACGATGGCCAGCCCCAGCCCCGAGCCCGGGGTGGCCTGGGTGCCGGCGGCGCGGAAGAAGCGCTCGAAGACGGCCTGCCGGTCGCCGGGGGCGATGCCTGGCCCGTGGTCGCGCACGGACAGCCGGGTGCCGGTGACCCGGATCTCCACCGGGGTGCCGTCCGGGCTGAACTTGACGGCGTTGCCCACCAGGTTGTCCACGCAGCGTTGCAGTGCGCGCGGGCGGGCCAGCACCGGTACCGGGTCCTCGACGGTGACGGCGATCTCGCGGCCGGTTCGGCGGTGGAACCGTCGGGCGCTGTCCTCGGCGGCGGCCGGCAGGTCGAGCGGTTCCGGGTCCTCCGCGGTCTGCTGGTCGGTGGCCAACTCGACGAGCTCGCGCACGATTTCGTCGAGCGCGACGGTCTCGTTGACCAGGGTGGCGAGGATCTGCTCCTCGTCCTCGGGGGCGAGCCGGCCGCGGGCGCGCTGGAGGAGTTCGGCGCAGCCGCGCACCGAGGTCAGCGGGGTGCGCAGCTCGTGGCTGGCGTCCTGGACCAGGCGCTGCTGCTGCTCGCGGGAACGGCGCAGCGCGCCGACCATCGACTCGAAGGCCCGGGTGAGGCCGCCGATCTCGTCGCGCCCGGCGGCGGGCAGCGGGGTGGTCAGGTCGCGGGTGGTGGTGATGTGTTCGGCGGCGGCGGCCAGGCGCCGCACCGGGCGCAGGATCCGGCCGAGGACGAGCCAGCTGAGCAGGGCGCAGGAGACCGCGGCCGCCGCGCTGGTGACGGTGATCCGTTGCAGGAACGCCTCGTCGACCTCGGTGACCCCGGCGTAGGTCTGGCCGACCATCACCGCGCCCTGCCCGTCCGGGCGGGCCTGCGTGAGCACGCCGTAGGGGGTGCCGTCGACGGTGGCGTCCTCCTGGTGGGAGCCCTGCCCGGTGCGGGCCACCTCCAGGGCGCGGGCCGAGACCGGCAGCGCGGGTCCGCCCGGGGTCAGCGGGCGTGCGGTGCCGTCGGCGGGCAGCAGCTGTTCGACGGTGTCGGGCCTGGCGGGCGGCAGGCGGCCGAGGTCCAGGGCGGCGAGCACGGTGTGGGCCCGGTCCTGGAGGCTCCGGTCGAGTTGGTCGGAGACCAGGGTGCTGACACCGCGGTAGGCGGCGGTGACGGGCACGGCGATCGCCAGCAGGACGGAGGCGAGGACCACGAGGCCGATCCTGGTGCGCAGCATCAGGCGGTCCTGACGGTGTAGCCGACGTTGCGCACGGTGTGGATCAGCCGGGGCTCGCCGTCCTCCTCGGTCTTGCGCCGCAGGTAGCCGACGTAGACGTCGAGCGAGCGCGAGTCGGTGTCGAAGTCGTAGCCCCAGATGCGCTGGTAGATCTGATGACGCGTCAGGACGGTGCCCTGGTTGCGCAGGAGCAGTTCCAGCAGGTCGAACTCGGTCTTGGTCAGGTCGAGTCGGCGTGTGCCGCGGTGGGCCAGGCGGGCGGCGGGGTCCAGCGCGAGGTCGGCGAGGGCGAGGTGGGCGCTGTCGGCGCCGTCGCCGTCCTCGGCGCGGGGCGGCTCGGTGCGGCGCAGCAGGGCGCGTATCCGGGCCAGCAGTTCCTCGGTGGCGAAGGGTTTGGCGAGGTAGTCGTCGGCGCCCGCGTCCAGCCCGGCGACCCGGTCGCCGAGCTGGTGGCGGGCGGTGAGGACCAGGATGGGCAGGCGGTCGCCGCGCCGGCGCAGCATCCGGCACAGCGCGAGGCCGTCGAGGCGGGGCATGACCACGTCCACCAGCGCGAGGTCGGGGCGCCGGTGTTCCAGGAGCTCCAGGGCCTCCTGGCCGTCGGCGGTGGTGAGCACCCGGTAACCCTCGAAGCGCAGCAGGTGGTCGAGGGTGCTGCGGACGCCGGGGTCGTCCTCGACGACCAGGACGGTACGCCGGGCGGCGGCGGTTGGATCTGTCATGGCATCATCTTCGCTGGTGGCGGGCGTGGTCATGCCGGCCGGGGGTGGCCGGTCAGCGGGTCGGCGCGGGTCAGCGCGGGTCAGCGCGGGACGGGGACGACGGTGACCGGCGGGATCGCGGACAGGCAGGAGGTGTCACCGACCTCCCCGGTGCGGATGAAGCCGCTGGAGATCTCCAGGGCGCAGCCGGTGGACTCCATCTCCGGGAGGTGTCCGCTGTTGGGTACCGAGACGAACGCGCTGTGGCGGAACTGGGCCGCCGACTGGCGGGAGTTGACCTCGGGGGTGTTGGTGTCGAGGTCTCCGGAGAGCACCAGGACGGGCACGTCGGGCAGGTTCTTGAGGTCGGTCGGCTGCGGGCGGGCGGTGCCCCGGCTCGGCCAGTTCAGGCAGTTGTCCCCGCCATCGGTCTGGCCCGCTGCCCAGCCCTTGGGGCTGAAGGCCCCGAAGTCGGCCGGGTCGGCGGCGGCCAGGGCGGCGTTGTACTGGCGGCGGCGCTCCGACACCGGGGCGTTCGGGTCCCAGGTGCGGACGTAGTCGTTGCAGGTGACGGCCAGGAACGAGGCCTGGTCCTCGGTGCCGGTGCCCTCCATCTCGCCGCGCACCAGGGCGGACAGGGGCCCCTCGTCGCCCGCGGCGTAGGCGTGCAGGGCGGCGGGCAGGGCGCCGAGCAGTCCGGGCTCTCCGGGGTGCAGGCCGATGCCGCGGGTGGCCGGCTCGTACATCAGGTTGGCGAGCTTGTCCTCGGTGAACAGGACGGTGCGCCGCTCGCCGTCGAGCTTGGCGGTCACCTTCAGCGGGCGGTTGCGCAGCCGCTCGGTGACGGCGGCGAGGTCGTGCACCGCGGTGTCCGGGTCGCAGGCGCCGCTGCGCTCGCAGATCCGGCGCAGCGTCAGGGAGACCTGCTGGGCGCCGGGCCGGGCCAGGGAGTCGAAGGCGACCGGGTAGGCGCCGGACAGCACCATCTTCTCGACCCGCTCGGGGTGGCGGTCGGCGAAGACCGGCATCAGGTAGGTGCCGTACGACATGCCGTACAGCACCAGCTTGGGGGCGCCCAGGCGCTCGCGGGCGGCGTCGATGTCGTCGGCGGTGGCGGCGCTGGTGTAGCCGCGGGCACGCGGACCGAGCTCCTCTGCGCACTCGGCGACGGCCTCGCGCTGACCGGCCCGCGGGGCCCAGCGGTACTCGGCCTCGGTGACGTCGCAGGGCAGCCGGCCGGAGCGGCCGGTGCCGCGCGGGTCCAGCAGCAGCAGGTCGTAGTCGTCCAGCACTCCCTGCAACGCGCCGGCCACCTGCTCGGCGCGGTCGATCAGGGTCTCGCCGGGGCCGCCGGGGTTGAGCGCGACGGTGCCCAGCGCCGGGCCGGGGCGGCTGTGGCGGACCACCGCGTAGCTCACGTCGATGCCTCCCAGGCGCGGCTCGTCCGCGACCAGCGGGCGGCGCATGGTCGTGCAGTCGACCCGGTGCCCGGGGACGGCCGGACACCATGCGGCTCGGCCCCTGGTGTCGGCCGGGGAGGCCTGCGCGGCCGGGGCGGCGGTGAGGGGCAGTGCGGCCGCCAGTACGGCCAGGGCCGCGGCCGCCAGGGTGCCGCGCCTCGCCGGCCGGTTCGCGCCCGTCTTCGTGCCCGTGCCCGTGTTCGTGCCCGTGTTCGTGTTCGTCGTCATCGCCGTGCCCTCCATGCGTCCTGCGGTCGGTGTGAGCACGACTCTGCCGGGCGCCCGTCAGCCGCCCGGCAGAGCGACGGCAAAGGCGTGTAAGAACCCGCAGGTTCGCCGCCACCGTGCAGGACGTCTTCGACCGGATGGGGTGGGCAGACACCAGGACTTGGTGGGAGCCCGTCCGCGTTCTTGCGCGGGAACGGGCTCCGCCGGGCGGTCCGCACCCGCGCACCGCCCGGTGGAGCCCGGCCGCTACCGCGTCAGCAGCTCCTCCAGGACGTCGGCCCCCTTTGACGCGCCGCCCGCCCCGCGCACGATCCGGCTCAGGGCCGCCGCCCGGGGGCGGCAGGACCGGACGTCCTGGACGGCGTCGCGCAGGCCCTGCACGGTCGGCTCGGCGAGCGTCCTGCCGACCCGCAGCTCCTCCGCCCGCCGGGCGACCGCCCGCTGTTCCGGGATCTGCGGCACCGCCACGAAGGGCACCCCGTGGTAGAGCGACTCCATCGCCGAGTTCATCCCGGCGTGGCTCAGGAACACCTCGGTGTGTCGCAGCACCGCCACCTGCGGCACGTGCGCGTGCACTTCGACGTTCGCCGGGATCGGGCCCAGCGACTCCTGGTCCAGCCCGCCCACCGCCATGACGACCTGCCAGTCGCTGTCCCCGAACGCCTCGACGCAGGTCCGGTAGAACTCGGGCCGGTCGTTGAAGACGGTTCCCAGCGATATCAGCAGCACCGGGGCCTGTGACCGGGGGCTCCACTCCTCGGTGGTCTGCCGGCTGCTCAGCGACGGCCCGACGAAGTGGAAGCGCTCGTCGAAGGTGTCCCCCGACATCTGGAACTCGCGGGGGATGAACACCAGGCTCGTCGGGGCCACGTGGCCGAACATCAGGTTCGGGTCCCCGAGGAAGGCGTGGCCCTGCGCGAACTTCCCCATGTCCTGGATCGCGGCCACCAGCCGGGGGTCGGTGTGGTCGAAGTCGGCCGGTAGGTACACCTGCGCCGCCGAGAAGGACTCGTTCTCCGCGAAGGTCGGCACCAGGGAGATCTCCGGCACGTCGAGCAGGTTCGCCAGCATCCTCCCGGTGAAGGTCACCGAGTCGTAGCACACCGCGTCCGGCGGGTCGGCCGAGAAGTGCTCGGCCAGGACGGGGAAGGAGGCACGCGCGTCGTCGAGGTAGTACTCCATCGTCACGGCGAGCTGTTCCGCCGTGAACTCGCCCCGCGCCGCCATGTCGGGCGGCAGCTGCGAGGGCAGGGTCACCGGCGACGCCCCGGCGGCGACGGCGGCGTCCATGGTGGCCGGTCCCGTGGCGTAGCTGACCCGGTGACCGCGCCGGACCAGCTCTTCGACCAGCGGCAGGGTCGGGTTCACATGCCCGGACGCGGGCGCGCTCACGAAGGCGACATGGGCCATCAGCTCTCCTCCAGGATGACCGGAAGAGTCTTGTGTCCGTTGGTGAAGAAGGAACCCAGCGGCTCGAGTTCGGACGACGGGACGGCCAGCCGCAGCCGGGGGAACCGGGAGAACAGCGCGGACAGCGCCGTCGTCGCCTCCAGCTTCGCCAGGGGGCTGCCGAGGCAGAAGTGCACGCCGTGCCCGAAGGTGAGGTGGTCGGCCCGCGACGGCCGGGTGACGGAGAAGTCCTCCGCGTCGGCCCCGTGCCGCGCCGGGTCGCGGCCGGCCGCGCCGTAGGACAGCAGGATCGCCTCGCCCTTGCGGATCCGCACGCCGTCCGCGGAGATGTCCTCCACGGCGTACCGCAGCGGCAGGTTCGGCACCGGCGCCTGCCAGCGCAGGGTCTCGTCCACCACGTCCTCCCAGGTGCTGGTCCCGGACCGGACCAGGGCGAGCTGGGACGGGTGCGTGGCCAGCGCGTGGATGGCGTGGTCGAGCAGGTTGACCGTCGTCTCGAAGCCGGCGGAGATGGTCAGCAGCAGGGTGTCCAGCAGTTCCCGCTCGGACAGTCGCGTACCGTCCGCCTCCTGCGCGGCGATCAGGTCGCTGGTCATGTCGTCGCCGGGGTCGCGCCGCTTGGCGGCCACGAGGTCCTTGAGCAGCATGTACAGCTCGCCGGAGGCGGCCTGCACGCCCGCCGGGTCCGCGTCGAGGCTGAACACCGCGTCCACCAGCCGCCGCAGGTCCGCGCCCGTCTGCGCGGTCACCCCGAACAGTCCGGTGATGACCTGGATCGGCAGCGGGAACGCGAACCGTGCGCGCAGGTCGACCGTCTGCCCCGGCGGCACCGCGGCCAGGTCGGCGATCAGGCCGGCCGTGATCTCCTCGACGCGCGGCCGCATCGCTTCGATGCGGCGCTGGGTGAACGCCTTGGCCACCAGGCTGCGCAGCCTGGTGTGATCGGACCCGTAGGCGGTGAACATGTTCTGCATCGCGACCCACATGATCAGCGGCCAGTCCGGCGGGATGTCGCCGTCGCGCCACAGGGGCCAGTGCTTGTTCGCGTCCTTGGAGACCTTCGGGTCGAGCAGCAGCTTCTTCGTCAGGTCGTGCCCGGTGACGGCCCAGGCCGACACGCCACCGGGCAGTTCGACGGGCGTGGCCGGGCCGCGCTCGCGCAGCGCGGCGGCCTCGCCGAAGATGTCGCCGCCCGAGGGGTCGATGACGTACGCGTCGGCGGACGCGACCTGCGCGCGCACCGGTTCGGTGAAGACGGTGGTCGTACGGGGCTTGGGGGGCTCGGTGACCTCCAGCAGGGTCGCGGTGAACCGCGAGCCCATGCCGAGGCCGATCGACATGATGGTGTCCCCGGGCTTGAGGGTCTCGTCGTGCAGCAGGTGGTCCATGCCGAGCAGTTGGTCGCACGGCCCGACGTGGCCGAGCTCGCGCAGCATCGGCCAGGTGGTGCGGCTCAGGTCGATGCCGAGCGGCTCCAGCACGACGACCTCCAGTTGGGCCAGGCCCAGACCGGTGACGACGAACCTGGTGATGTCGGCGATGCTGACGCCGGCCTCCTTGGCGGCCTGCTCGACCGCGGTGACCAGTGCCCCGCTCATCAGCGTCAGGTACGGGGCCAGGCCGGTGACCTCGATCGGCGTACGGTTGCGGTGGCCCTTGGGGTCCGGGATCGTCGGGGTGGCGAGGACCTCCATCTGGGTCGCGGAGCTGTTGGCGGTCGCGACCAGGCGCGCCCGGCCGCCCTCGCGGTTGAGCACGGCCGCGACCGCACCGTCGGCCAGGAAGATCCCGACGGTGGGCTGCCAGCGTTCCCACCGCGGCGGCAGGAACCGGGCGGTGGCCGTGACCAGGGTCGCGGTCGCGGCCGGGTCGGCCACCAGGTGCGCGGCGGCGGACTGCAGCGCGGCCGAGCCGCCGTTGCTGGTCGCCTCGACCTCGTAGACGAGGGCGTGGCCGAGGCCGAGGACGCGCTGCAGGTGGCAGGAGGACGCCATGTGGTCCTGGTGGTCCATCTGCGCGTAGGCGGCCATGGAGATGTCGGCGCCGCTGAGGCCGGACTCGCGCAGGGCTCCGATCGCCGCGTGCACGGCCATCGCGTGCTCGGTGACGTCGTCGGAGCTGGTGAACGACACGAAGTCCGAGAGCGCGAGCAGCCGCCGCATGGTCTCGGTGTCCGGCACTGCCTGCGTCGCGGGCGTGCGGGGCGGCAGGTACCGCCCCGTTCCGCCGATGTAGACGTTGTCCCAGATCATGCTTGGTCCTTTCCCCTGAGTTCGGACAACCCGGCCCCGTACCCGTCGAAGTCGAGGAGCCATGTACTGATGGCCAGCGCCGTGGCCGCGGAGTTCTCCTCCAGTGCGGTGAAGTGGTCGCCCGGGACGGTGAGCACCTCCTGGACGGTGGTGGACAGCCGGGGCCACGAGCGCTCCCCGGTGCCCACCAGCAGCACGGGCGCGGTGACGGGCTCCGGGGCGCCGGCCAGATCGAGGTAGCGGCCCATGGCCACCAGCCGGTCGTCGTCGACCGGGTGGACCTGGTGGCCGGCGTCGAGCATGCCGGTGAGCACACCCGGCAGGTCGTCGGGGTAGCCGTCGATGAGCACCACGGCGCTCGGCCGGGCCCCCCGCCGTTCCAGTTCCCTGGCGGTCGCCAGCGCCAGCCACGCGCCCACCGAACGGCCGACCAGCACCGGCGCGGCGACGGCCGACGCGGCCTCGGCGAGCGCCTGGACCAGGACGTCGGCGTCCGCGGGCAGCGGGTCGCCGGCGAAGCCCGGCAGGGTGACCGCCGTGACGTCGCGGGCGGCCTCCAAGGCCGCGGCGAACCGCCCGTACTCCTCGATGCCGCCGGACGCCAGCGCGGACGGCAGGCAGACCAGCGACGGCTGGAGGAAGCCGGTCGCGAGGGCGACCGCCTCGGCCTCGGGCGCGTCGGTGGCCGGGCTCAGCCGGGACACCGTGGCCAGCAGATCGAGGCCGTCCTGCGCGCGGCCGACGTCGACGGCCTTGCGCAGCAGGCGCTCCATCGGCCCGGCGACCCGGTTCTCCGGCGAGCACAGCTGCCCGTAGAGGTGGTTGACGAGCTGTTCGGGCGTCGGGAAGTCGAAGACGAGGGTCGCCGGGAGCTGGAGCCCGGTGGCCGCGTTGAGCTGGTTGCGCAGCTCGATGGCGGTCAGCGAGTCGACGCCGTGGTCGCGGAACAGCCGGCGCGGGTCGTCGATCCCGCCGGGGGCCATCCCGAGGATGCTCGCGCTGTGCCTGACGACCAGGTCGAGCAGCAGGGCGCGCTGCTCGGGCTCGGGCAGGGCTTCGAGCCTGGCCCGCAGGTCGCCGGGGCCGGCCGCCGGGGCCGGCGCGCGCCGCGGCCGGGCGAGTCCGCGCAGCAGCGCGGGCGGGGTGTCGATCGCCGCGAGGTCGAGGCGGACCGGCACCAGCGCCGGGCGTTCGCCGGCCAGGGCGGTGTCGAACAGGCCGAGGGCCTGCTCGGTGGCCAGCGGCAGCATCCCGGTCCTCGCCAGCCGGCGCTGGTCGGCCTCGGTCAGGTTCGCGGTGATGCCGCTGGACTCGGCCCACTGGCCCCAGGCCAGGGAGGTGGCCGGCAGGCCGCGCGCGTGCCGGTACTCGGCGAGCGCGTCGAGGAACGCGTTCGCGGCGGCGTAGTTGGCCTGCCCGGGGGCGCCGAACACCCCGGACGCCGAGGAGAACAGCACGAACGCCCGCAGGTCCAGGTGCTCGGTGGCCTCGTGCAGGTGCCACGCGGCATCGGCCTTCGAGCGCAGCACCGTGTCGATCTGCTCCGGTGTCATCGATCCCACCACGGCGTCGTCGACGACCCCGGCGGCGTGCACGACGGCCCGCAGGTCGGGGATCGAGGCGACGAGATCCCTCAGTGCCCCGCGGTCACCGGCGTCGCAGGCGACCACGGTGAGGGCCGCGCCCAGCTCCTCCCGGAGGCCGGGCGGCTCGACGCCGCGGCGGCCGGCGAGCACCACGTGCCGGGCGCCGTGCCGGGCGACCAGGTGCCGGGCGACCAGGACGCCGAGGGTGCCGGTGCCGCCGGTGATCAGCACGGTGCCGTCCAAGGGCGCACCGTTCAGGGGCCCGGCCGGGGCGGTCGGGGCGGCCGGTGCGGCCGGTGCGGCCGGTGCGGCCGGTGCGGCCCGCACCAGCCTCGGCACGAGGGCGGTTCCGTCGCGCAGTTGGATCTCGGGCTCGCCGTCGCTCACGGCGGCGCGCACCGCGGCGGGGATCGCCCGTCGCGAGGCGGCCGTGCCGTCGTGCCGGACGGTCAGGATCCGCCCGGGGTTCTCGCTGTGCGCGCTGCGCAGGAAGCCGCGGGCGGCGGCCGAGGCCAGGTCGTCGCCGGTGAGGACCACGAGCCGGGCCGGCGTGTCGGTGGCCAGGAACTCCCCTACCCTGCCGAGCAGTTCCCGGGTCACCGTGTGGACGGCCGCGACCGGTTCGCCCTCGCCGACGACCTCGTGGAGGACCGTCTCGGTGTCCGGGCCGTCCGGTGCCGCCATCGGGGTCCAGTCGACGGCGAACAGCGTGTTCGGCCGGCGCCCGACCCCGTGACCCGCCGTTTCGACGGGCCGCAGGACGATCTCGTCGATGGTCACGACCGGTGTCCCGGCGGTGTCGGTGATCCGCACCGCGTAGGTGTCCGGCCCGGTCGGGTGCAGCACCACGCGGACCGTCGCGGCCGACCCGGTGACCGACACGCCGGAGAACGAGAAGGGCATCCGCGCCGGGCTGCCGCCGGCGCCGCCGTCCTCGGCCGCGAGGCCGGCGAGCAGGGTCAGCGGCTGTATGGCGGCGTCCAGGAGCGCGGGGTGGACGCGGTAACCGGTGAGCTGCGCGGGGTCCTCCGGGAAGCTCACCTCGGCGTGCAGGTCCTCGCCGTGCCGCCGGATGCCGGTGAGCCCCTGGAAGGCCGGCCCGTACTCGTAGCCGGCTTCGGCGAGCCGGTCGTAGAGCGAGCCGATGTCGATCGGCGCGGCCTCGCTGTCGTCCGCCCCGGGCACGGCCGTCCGGTCGGCCCGTGTCGCCCGGTCCGGCGGACTGAGCACGCCGGTCGCGTGGCGGGTCCACTCGTCGGGCTCGGCGGAGGTGCGGGAGTGGACGGTGACGGGTCGGCGTCCGGTGTCGTCGGGCGCGCCGACGGTGACCTGCACGTACACGCCGTCGCGCTCGGACAGCACGAGCGGCGCCTCCAGGACCAGCTCGGACAGGACGGGGCTGGCCGTGTGCTCGCCGGCGTGGACCGCCATGTCCACGAACGCCATCGCGGGCAGCAGCGTCGAACCGAGTACGGTGTGCTCGGCCAGCCACGGGTGGAGGGAAGCGGAGAGCTTCCCGGTCAGCACCACGCCCTGCCCGTCGGGGAGCTTCACCAGGGACCGCAGCAGCGGGTGGTCGGGCGTGTCGAGGCCCTCCGACGGGGTGGTGGGCTGGAGCCAGTAGTGCCGGTGCTGGAAGGCGTACGAGGGCACCCGCACGTCCGGCGTCCCCGCCGGTGTCGTCGCGGGTGGCGTCCAGCGCGCGGCGCCGTCCGCCCACAGCCGCCCCAGACCTGCGAACAGCCGCTCCGGGGAGTCACCACCACGGCGCATCAAGCCGTTCCCCACCAGCACCGGATGCGGACCCACCTCCAGCAGCCCCGTGACCCCCTGGCCCGTCAGCCACTCCATCGCGTCGGCGAACCGGACCGGCTCCCGCACCTGCCGCACCCAGTACCCGGGCTCCCCCAGGTCCACCGGACGCCCGGCCACCGTGGAGACCACCGGGATCACCGGCTCACCGAACGACAAGCCCTCAGCCACCTTGCCGAGTTCCTCCAGCACCGGATCCATCCGCGCCGAATGGAACGCGTGACTGACCTCCAGCCGCCGCACCCGGCGCCCACGGCCCTGCCACACCTCAGCGACCGCCGCCACCGCGGCCTCGTCGCCCGACACCACCACCGCGTCCGGCGCGTTGACCGCCGCCACCTCGGCACCCGGCGCCAGCGACCCCACGACCTCCTCCAGCGACGCCTGGAGCGACACCATCGCCCCACCACCGGGCAACTCCTGCATCAACCGGCCCCGCGCACCCACCAGCACACACGCGTCCTCCAAGCTCAGAACGCCCGCCACATGAGCCGCCGCCACCTCACCCACCGAGTGCCCCACCACGAAGTCCGGCCGCACACCCAAGGACTCCACCAGCCGGAACAGGGCCACCTCCAGGGCGAACACCGAACCCTGGGTGAACAGCGTCTGCCCCAGCACCCCATCCGCGTCCTCGAACAGCACCTCCACGGGCAGCTCCAGCAGTTCGCAGACCTCGTCCAACACCCGTGCGAACACCGGGAACTCGCGGTACAGGCCCCGTCCCATCCCCGCCCACTGACCACCCTGACCGGAGAACACGAACGCCGACCTGCCCGAGTCGCGGGCTTCGCCGGTCACCAGCCCGGGATGCGCCTCCCCGCGCAGCAGGGCCGCCAGTGCCTCCGGTCCGGTCACCATGGCCCGGTGGGGGAACCGGGTCCGCGCGGCGAGCGCGGCGGCGATTCCGTCCGCGTCGGGGGCCTTGGCCGCGTACGCCTGCAGCCTGCGGGCCTGGGCCCGGAGCGCCTGCTCGGACTTGGCCGACAGCAGCCACGGCACTGGCACGACGGCTGCGGGAGCGGCGGGGGACTCGGGCGAGGTCTCCTCGGCCGGTTCCGGGGCCGGCTCCGGCGCCGGGGCCTCCAGGATCACGTGCGCGTTGGTACCGCTGATGCCGAACGCCGACACGCCGGCACGGCGGGGACGCCCCGTCTCCGGCCACGGCCGGGCCTCGGTCAGCAGTGAGACCTGGCCCGCCGACCAGTCGACGTGGGAGCTCGGCGCATCGACGTGCAGCGTCGGCGGCAACTGCCCGTGCCGTATCGCCATCACCATCTTGATCACACCCGCCACACCGGCCGCCGCCTGGGTGTGCCCGATGTTGGACTTCACCGACCCCAGCCACAACGGCTCCACCCGGTCCCGGCCGTACGTCGCCAGCAGCGCCTGCGCCTCGATCGGGTCACCGAGGGTGGTGCCCGTACCGTGCGCCTCCACCGCGTCCACCTCTGACGCCTCCAACCCGGCGTTGGCGAGGGCCTGACGGATCACCCGCTCCTGCGACGGACCGTTCGGCGCGGTCAGCCCGTTGGACGCCCCGTCCTGGTTGACCGCCGAACCCCGCACCACCGCCAGCACCCGGTGACCGTGACGACGGGCGTCCGACAGCCGCTCCAGGAGCACGACACCCGCGCCCTCACCCCACGCCGTACCATCGGCCGCCTCGGCGAACGCCTTCACCCGCCCGTCGGCCGCAAGCCCCCGCTGGCGGGAGAAGTCGATGAAGGCGGCGGGTGTCGCCATCACCGTCACCCCGCCGGCCAGGGCCAGCGAGCACTCCCCCGAGCGCAGCGCCTGCGCCGCCAGGTGGATCGCCACCAGCGACGACGAGCACGCCGTGTCCACCGACACCGCAGGACCCTCCAGCCCCAGCAGGTACGACACCCGCCCGGAGGTCACACTCGTCGCCGTGCCGGTGGCCACGTAGCCGTCCGCGTCGCGCGAGATCTGGTCCACTCCGCCCGCGTAGCCGGATGCCCAGATGCCGGTGAACACGCCCGTCTGGCTGCCCCGCAGCGACGTCGGATCGATCCCCGCGTCCTCGAAGGTCTCCCACACCGTCTCCAGCAGCACCCGCTGCTGCGGATCCATGGCGAGCGCCTCACGCGGCGAGATCCCGAAGAACGCGGCATCGAAGCCACCCGCATCCCCCAGAAAGCCACCCGACCGCGTGTACGACGTCCCCGGACCACCGGCAGGATCGTAGAGACGACCCACGTCCCACCCACGATCCGATGGGAACTGCCCCACCGCGTCCACCCCACCGGACACCACATCCCACAGCTCCTGGGCGGACCCCACCCCACCCGGATAGCGGGCCCCCAGCCCCACCACGACCACCGGATCATCCGACACCGGTACCCCGACCGGCACGGGCGCGACCGTCCGGCGCTCCTTGCCGAGGACCACCTCACGCAGGTATTCGGCCAGCCGGGCCGGGGTCGGGTGGTCGAAGACCATCGTCGCCGACAGCCTGGTTCCGACCGCCGTGGACAGCCGGTTGCGCAGCTCCACGCCGGTCAGCGAGTCGAAGCCCAGGTCCTTGAAGGCCAGGTCGCCACCGATCTCGTCGCTGCGGCCCAGCACGGCCGAGGCGTGGGTGCTGACCAGGTCGAGCAGAATCTCGCGTTGCCGGGCCTCGGGGAGCGATCCCAGCTCGCCCGCCAGTCCGGTGGTCCGCACCGGTTTGCGGGCGCGTGTCAGCGCGCGCAGCACCGGCCGGTCGCCCAGTGCGGACACCTTGAGTCGGGCCGCGACCACCGCCGGTTCCGCGGTGTCCAGGCCCCCGTCGAACAGCCCGAGTCCGTAGTCGGTCGCCATCGGCAGCAGCCCCGCGCGGGCGAGGCGTTCACCGTCGGCCTCGGACATCTGCCCGGTCAGCCCGCTGGCCTCGGCCCAGTAGCCCCAGGCCAGCGACACCCCCGGCAGGCCCTGGGCACGCCGGTACGCGGCCAGGCCGTCGAGGTAGGCGTTCGCCGCGGCGTAGTTCGCCTGCCCTGCCGCGCCCAGCGTCCCGGCCGCCGAGGAGAAGAGGACGAACGCCGTCAGGTCCCGTCCCCGGGTGAGTTCGTGCAGGTTCCACGCCGCCCGTGCCTTGGGCTCCCAGACCGCGGCGAGACGTTCGGGGGTCAGCGACTCGACCACGGCGTCGTCGAGCACGCCGGCCGCGTGCACGACCGCGGTCAGCGGGTGCGCAGCCGGGATCGCGTCCAGGACGGCCGCCAGCGCGTCCCGGTCGGCCACGTCACAGGCCGCCACGGTCACCTCCGCGCCCAGCCCCTCCAACTCCTCGCGCAACGCCGCCCCGCCACCACCGCGGCTGACCAGCAGCAGGTGCCGCACACCCCGCTCGGCCACCAGGTGCCGGGCCACATGACTCCCCAGCGTCCCCGTACCACCGGTGATCAGCACCGTACCGTCGGGGCCGATCGGCTGGGGGACGGTGAGAACGATCTTCCCCACGTGAGCGGCCCGGCTCATGAACCGGAAGGCGTCCCGCGCGTGGCGGACGTCCCAGGTGGTGAGCGGTGGCAGCCGCAGCTCGCCCGCGCCGAGCAGCCGGACGGCCTCGGCCAGGATCTCCGCCAGCCGCTCCGGTCCCGCGTCGGCCAGGTCGAAGGCCAGCACGCCGGGCCGGACGTCGGCCTTGCCCATCTCCACGAACCGCCCGCCGGTCGCGAGCAGCCGCAGGGAGGCGTCCAGGAACTCGCCGGACAGCGAGTTCAGGACGACGTCCATGGGCGGGAAGCTCTGCTCGAACTCCAGGGTGCGCGACGAGGCGATGTGGTCCTCGTCCAGCCCCAGGGCGCGCAGGATGTGCCACTTGGCCGGGCCCGCCGTGGCGAACACCTCCGCCCCGAGCCGCCGGGCCAGCTGGATCGCCGCCATGCCGACACCACCGGTACCCGCGTGGATCAGCACCCGGTCACCGGCCTTCAGCCCGCCCAGGTCGCACAGGCCGTACCACGCCGTCATGAACGCGATCGGCACGGTGGCGGCCTGGGTGAACGACCAGTCGTCGGGGATGCGCACCAGCACCCGGTGGTCGGCGACGGCCACCCGGCCGAACGCGCCGGGCAGCAGCCCGGCGACCCGGTCACCCGGCCGCAGCCCGGTGACCTCGGCGCCGACCTCGGTGACGACGCCCGCGCCCTCGCTGCCGAGCAGCGCCGGGTCCGGGTAGACGCCGAGGGCGATCAGCACGTCCCGGAAGTTCAGGCCGGCCGCCCGCACGGCGACGCGCACCTCCAGGGGACCGAGCGGGGCCTGCTCGTACGGCAGGAAGGCGAGGTCGTCCAGGCTGCCCGTGCCCGCCTGCGTCAGCCGTCCGTCGAACGCGTCCTCCGGTGCGGAACGCACGAGCCGGGGCACGTAGACGGCCCCCCGGCGCACCGCCAGCTGGTCCTCGTCGCCGACCGACAGGCCGTTGGGCAGCTCGTCGGCGTCCACGAGCACGAACCGGCCGGGGTGCTCGGACTGCGCGGACCGGACCAGGCCCCATACGGCCGAGGCTTCCGGGTCGCTCACCGCGTCACCGGGGACGACGGCGACCGCGCCCCGCGTGCGCACCACGAGCCTTTCGCCGGGCCCGGCCAGGAAGTCCTGGACGGCCGTCAGCGCCTCGACGACCGAGCCGGGCGAGACGACGGCGTCGCCGAGCGCGCCTTCGCCGGGGGTCAGCGGAATCCAGTCGAGGGCGTGCAGCGGGCCGCGTTCGGCCATCGGACGGGTGGTCAGCGCCTCGATGGTCGCCACGGGCTCGCCGGACCGGTCCGCCAGGTGGATGGCGTACGTGCCGGGGCGCACCACCGTCAGCCGTACGCGCGCGGAGGTCACACCGGTGCGGTGGACCGCGATCCCGCCCAGCGAGAACGGCAGCCGCACGTCGCCTTCCGTGCCGGACAGCAGCGCCAGCGGTTGCAGGGCGGCGTCCAGCAGGGCCGGATGGACGGAGAACCGGGCCGCGTCCGGCACGGTGACCTCGGCGAACACCTCATTGCCGCGGCGCCACACCGCCTGCACGGCCTGGAAGGCCGGCCCGTACTCGTAGCCCGCCGCGGCGAGCGTGTCGTAGAGCCCGGTGACCGGTTCCGCGCCGGCCGGCGGCCATTGCGTCAGTTCCCGCTCGACGACGGCCCGCCCGACCACAGGCTGCCCGCTCACCGTGCCGGTGGCGTGCCGCGCCCAACCGTCCGTACGGGACCGGACGTCGACCGTGCGGCGGCCGGTCCCGTCCGGCTCGCCCACGACGACCTGCACGTCCACCGCGCCGTCCGCGGGCAACACCAGCGGCGCCTCCAGGACCAGTTCCTCCACTGCCGCCCCGGCCGCGTGCACCACCAGTTCCACGAACGCCGTCGCGGGCAGCAGCACCGTCCCCAGGACGGAGTGGTCCGCGAGCCAGGGGTGGGTGGCCAGGGAGAGCCGACCCGTCAGGACCCGCTGCTCGCCCACCTCGACAGCGGCGCCGAGCAGCGGGTGGTCCACCGAGTCGAGCCCGGCCGCGGACACGTCTCCCGCGCCTCCGGCGAGCCAGAACCGCGTCCGCTGGAAGGGGTAGGTGGGCAGCGCCACCGGCTCCCCTTCGGGGAACGGCCACCGCACCGGCACACCCGCGACGAACAGCCGCGCCGCGGCGGCCAGGAACTCGGCCGGGGTGCCGTGGTCGCGGCGCAGTGTCCCGGTCACCACACCCGCCTCGTGCTCCTCCAGCGCGGGCGTGAGCACCGGGTGCGGGCTGATCTCGACGAAGACGGGGGCGCTACCCGAGGCGAGCAGCAGCCGGGTGGCCTGGTCGAACAGCACGGGTTCGCGGAGGTTGCGGTACCAGTAGTCGGCGTCGAGGGCGGAGGTGTCGATCTCCTCGCCGGTCACCGTCGAGTGGAACGGGATCGCCGCCGGGTGCGGTGTGATGTCGGCGAGGTCGGTGAGCAGTTGCTCGCGGATCGCCTCGACCTGGACGGAGTGGGCGGCGTAGTTGACGGGCAGGCGGCGGGCGCGGATGCCGTCGGCCTCACAGGACTTCAGCAGTTCGTCCAGCGCGTCCAGATCGCCCGACACGACGACCGAACCGGGGGCGTTGACCACCGCCACCGTCAGCCGGCCGTCCCAGCGGGCCACGAACTCGGCGGCCTGCTCATGCCCGAGGCCGACCGACACCATCCCGCCCTGGTCGGCCAACACCGCCAGCGCGCGGCTGCGCAGGGCGACCACCTTCGCGGCGTCCTCCAACGACAGCGCGCCCGCCACGTACGCCGCCGCGATCTCCCCCTGCGAATGCCCGACGACCGCATCGGGCTCCACACCATGGGCACGCCACAGTTCGGCCAGCGCCACCATCACCGCGAACAGGGCGGGCTGCACCACATCCACCCGCTCCAGCGAACCACCGCCCGTCAGCACCTCCACCAACGACCAGTCCGTGTACGGCGCCAACGCAGCATCACACGCGTCGACCGCCTCCCGGAACACCGGCTCCGAGACGTACAACTCCCCACCCATACCGACCCACTGCGCACCCTGCCCCGGGAACACGAACACCGAACGACCCAGCGGGCGGGCGGTCCCGGTGACCAGACCCGGCGCCGTGCCGCCCTCGGCCAGGGCGTCCAACGCCTCCACGCCGCTCACCACCACGGCCCGGTGCTCGAACACGGTGCGGGCAGCCAGAGCAGCCCCGACGGCCGCCGGGCTCACCTCGGGACGTACGGCGGTGAAGGCGCCCAGCCGGCGCGCCTGCTCCCGCAACGCCGCCTCCGACTTCCCCGACAACACCCACGGCACCACCCCACCCGAGGACCCGGTCGAAACTCCGACCGGCTCCTCGGCAGCCGCCTCGATCACCACATGCGCGTTGGTACCGCTGATGCCGAACGCCGAGATGCCCGCGCGACGCAGGTGGCCGTTGTCGGGCCAGGGCCGGGCCTCGGTGAGCAGTCGGATGTTTCCGGACTCCCAGTCGACGTGCGAGGTCGGCGCATCGACATGCAGCGTCGGCGGCAACTGCCCGTGCCGCATCGCCATGACCATCTTGATCACGCCCGCCACGCCGGCCGCCGCCTGGGTGTGGCCGATGTTGGACTTCACCGACCCCAGCCACAACGGCTCCACCCGGTCCCGGCCGTACGTCGCCAACAGCGCCTGCGCCTCGATCGGGTCACCGAGCGTCGTCCCCGTGCCGTGCGCCTCCACCGCGTCCACGTCCGCCGTCGACAGTCCGGCGTTCGCCAACGCCTGCCGGATCACCCGCTCCTGCGACGGACCGTTCGGCGCCCCAAGGCCGTTGGAGGTGCCGTCCTGGTTGACCGCCGAGCCCCGCACCACCGCCAGCACCCGGTGGCCGTTACGGCGGGCGTCGGACAGGCGTTCCAGCAGCACCAGGCCGGCGCCCTCGGCCCAGGCCGTACCATCGGCGGCCTCGGCGAACGCCTTCACCCTGCCGTCGGGAGCCAGGCCGCGCTGGCGCGAGAACTCCGTGAAGCCCAGCGGGGTCGCCATCACGGTCACCCCGCCGGCCAGGGCGAGCGAGCACTCTCCCGAGCGGAGTGCCTGCGCTGCCAGGTGGATCGCCACCAGCGAGGACGAGCAGGCGGTGTCCAGCGAGACCGCCGCACCCTCCAGCCCCAGCAGGTAGGCGATCCGGCCGGAGGTCACGCTGGTCGCGGCGCCCGTACCGAGGTAGCCCTCGGCGTCGGCGGGTGCCTGGTCGCCGTAGCCGGATGCCCAGATGCCGGTGAAGACGCCCGTCTGGCTGCCCCTCAGCGACGTCGGATCGATCCCCGCGTCCTCGAAGGTCTCCCACGCGGTCTCCAGCAGCACCCGCTGCTGCGGATCCATCGCCAACGCCTCACGCGGCGAGATCCCGAAGAAGTCCGCATCGAACCCCGCCGCGTCCGCGAGGAAACCACCCGACCGCGTGTACGACGTCCCCGGGTGATCCGCATCCGGATGGAACAACCCCTCGACGTCCCACCCACGATCCGACGGGAACGCCCCAATCGCGTCCACCCCACCCGACACCAGGCCCCACAGGTCCTCCGGAGACCCCACCCCACCCGGATACCGGGCCCCCATGCCCACGATCACCACCGGATCAGCGGCATCACCCACTCCACCCGCCGGCACCACCGGCACCACACCTCCACCGAGGATCCCGCTCAGCAAGTGCTCGGCGAGTTGCCGCGGGGTGGGGTGGTCGAAGGTGACGGTGGCGGGCAGGCGCAGGCCGGTGGCGGTGTTGAGCCGGTTGCGCAGTTCGACGGAGGTCAGGGAGTCGAAGCCGAGGTCCTTGAACGGCTGCCGGTCCCATCCGGCCCCCGGTTCGCGGTGACCGAGCACGGCGGCGGTGTTGGCGGTGACCAGGTCGAGTGCGGCTCGCAGCCGTTCGGCCTCCGGCAGTGACCGCAGGCGGTCGGCGATCGCGCCGTGCCGCGCCGGGCGCCGGGCCGCCTTGCGGGAGACGAGGCCCTTGAGGGCCGCCGGGGCCGCCGGGGAGCCCGCCATCACGGACAGGTCGAGGCGTACCGGCACCAGCGCGGCCCGGTCCGTGGCCAGGGCCGCGTCGAACAGCGACAGGGCGTGGTCGGTGGCCAGCGGCACGACCCCGGCTCGCGTCAGCCGGTCCTGGTCGGCACCGGTCAGGTGCCCGGTCATGCCGCTGGCCTCGGCCCAGTAGCCCCAGGCCAGCGAGGTCGCCGGCAGGCCGAGGGCGCGCCGGTGCACGGCGAGGGCGTCGAGGAAGGTGTTGGCCGCGGCGTAGTTGGCCTGCCCGGGGCTGCCGAGCGTCCCGGCCGCCGAGGAGAAGAGGACGAACGCCGTCAGGTCCCGTCCCCGGGTGAGTTCGTGCAGGTTCCACGCCGCCCGTGCCTTGGGCTCCCAGACCGCGGCGAGACGTTCGGGGGTCAGCGACTCGACCACGGCGTCGTCGAGCACGCCGGCCGCGTGCACGACCGCGGTCAGCGGACGCCCGGCCGGTATCGAATCCAGGACGGCCGCCAACGCGTCCCGGTCGGCCACGTCACAGGCCGCCACGGTCACCTCCGCGCCCAGCCCCTCCAACTCCTCGCGCAACGCCGCCCCGCCACCACCGCGGCTGACCAGCAGCAGGTGCCGCACACCCCGCTCGGCCACCAGATGCCGGGCCACACGGCCCCCCAGCGTCCCCGTACCACCGGTGATCAGCACCGTACCGTCGGGGTCGACCGGCTGGGGAACGGTGAGAACGATCTTCCCGACATGAGCGGCCTGGCTCATGAACCGGAACACCTCGACCGCGTCCCTGACCCCGCGGACGTCCAACGGCAGCGGTGCGAACCCGCCGTCCGTGAAGGCCCGTACGACGGCGTCCAGGATCTCGCCGAGCCGTTCCGGCCCCGCGTCGGCGATGTCGAACGCCCGGTAGACGAGGTCGGGATGGTCGGCCGCGTCGCGGATGTCGGTCTTGCCCATCTCCACGAACCGCCCGCCGGGCACGAGCAGCCGCAGGGAGGCGTCGACGAACTCGCCGGACAACGAGTCCAGGACGACGTCCATGGGCGGGAACTTCTGCTCGAACTCCAGGGTGCGCGACGAGGCGATGTGGTCCTCGTCCAGCCCCAGGGCACGCAGGATGTGCCACTTGGCCGGGCCGGCCGTGGCGAACACCTCCGCCCCGAGCCGCCGGGCCAGCTGGATCGCCGCCATGCCGACACCACCGGTGCCGGCATGGATCAGCACCCGGTCACCGGCCTTCAGCCCGCCCAGGTCGCACAGGCCGTACCACGCCGTCAGGAACACCACGGGCACGGACGCGGCCCTGGCGAACGACCAGTCGTCGGGCATCCGGACCAGCAGCCGCTGGTCGGCGACGGTGACCGGGCCGAAGGCGCCGGGGACCAGGCCCATGACGCGGTCGCCGGGCCGGAACCGGGTGTCCGGGCCGGTTTCGAGGACGACGCCCGCGCCTTCGCCGCCCATCAGGGCCTCGCCGGGGTAGACGCCGAGGGCGATCAGCACGTCCCGGAAGTTGAGTCCGGCCGCCCGCGTGGCGATCCGGACCTGCCCGGGCCCCAGCGGCTCCATGAGCTCCGGGCGGGGCACCAGCGCCAGGTCGTCGATGCTGCCGGTGCCCGTGTCCTCCAGCCGCCAGGTCCCGTCGGGCGGGGTGAGGCTCGCGCCGACGCGGACCAGGCGGGGGACGCGCAACGTCCCCTGGCGGACCGCCAGTTCCGGCTCGTCCGTGCCGGCGATCAGCGCGGGGTCCCAGGTCGGGTCGGCGTCGACCAGGACGAACCGGTCGGGGTGCTCGGCCCGCGCGCCGCGGACCAGGCCCCAGACCATCGAATGGTGGAGGCCGACCACGTCACCGGGCGCGGCGGCGACGGCGTTGCGGGTGACGACCGCCAGCCGCGTCCGCTCGCCCGCCAAGTGGTCCCGGATCACGGCGAGTACGCTCCGCGCGCTCTCGTACGCCGCCTCGACGGTGTCCGCCTCGGGCTCCGGCCCGGGCACCTCGTAGACGACCAGGTCCGCGAGGTCGCCGCCCGTCGATGCCGGTTCGAAGGCCGGCGATTCAAAGGGCAGCCAGTCGAGTGCGTACAGGCTGTCCGGGACGGCGCCGGCCTCCCGGACGGTCAGCGACGTGATGACCGCGACCGGGGCGCCGTCCGGATCGGCCACGGCCACGGTGAACGTGTCCGGCCCGGTGGCGGACAGGCGTACGCGCAGCGTCCGGTGGCCCGTGGGCCGTATCGCCACTCCGCTGAACGCGAACGGCAGGCCGGTGCGGTCGGTGAGGAACGCCATGGGGTGCAGTGCGGCGTCGAGCAGCGCGGGGTGCAGGGCGAACGGTTCCTCGGCGGGAAGCTCCACCTCGGCGTAGACGGTGTCGCCGACCCGCCAGGCCGCCGTGACGCCCTGGAACGCCGGCCCGTACTCGTAGCCGAGCACGGACAGCGAGTCGTAGAGCCCGTCGACGTCGAGGGGCTCACCGGCCTGCGGCCAGTCCCAGGCGCTCAGCGCCGGCTCCTCGCCCAGGGTCCCGGTGGCGTGCCGCACCCACTCGTCGCCGTCACGCGAGTACACCGTGAGCGGGTTGCGGCCGTCGTCCTCGGGGCCCACGACGACCTGGAGGTCCACCGCGGTGTCGTCGAGGACGAGCGGCGTTTCGAGCACCAGCTCCTCGACCGCGCGGCCGAGCCGGCCGGCCGCGTAGGCCGCCATCTCCGCGAACGCGGTGCCGGGCAGGAGGACGGAGCCCCGCACGGCGTGGTCGGCCAGCCACGGGTGGGTGGCGAGCGAGATCCGTCCGCTGAGCACCGCGCCGTCGGGCAGTTCCACGAACGTGCTGAGCAGGGGGTGGTCGCCCGACGCCGTCGGGACGGGCCGCAGCCAGTACGGCTGGCGCTGGAAGGCGTACGTCGGCAGGCTGACGGGCTCGGTGTCGTCCGGGAACCGCCACTCGACCGGGACACCGTGGACGTGCAGGCGGCCGAGCGAGGTGAGGAAGTCGTCCTGGTCGCGCCGGAGCGTGCCGGTGACGAGGAGGTCCGAGCCGTGGTGATGACCGGTCTCCTCGACGGCGGAGACCAGGACCGGGTGCGGGCTGGCCTCGACGAAGACGGTGTGGCCGTGGTCGAGCAGCGCACGGGTGGTCTGGTCGAACAGCACGGGTTCGCGGAGGTTGCGGTACCAGTAGTCGGCGTCGAGGGCGGAGGTGTCGACCGGTTCCGCGGTGACGGTGGAGTAGAAGGGAACGTCCGCGGTCCTCGGCTCGATCCCGGCGAGGTCGGTGAGCAGTTGCTCGCGGATCGCCTCGACCTGGACGGAGTGGGCGGCGTAGTTGACGGGCAGGCGGCGGGCGCGGATGCCGTCGGCCTCACAGGACTTCAGCAGTTCGTCCAGCGCGTCCAGGTCGCCCGACACGACGACCGAACCGGGAGCGTTCACCACCGCCACCGTCAGCCGGCCGTCCCAGCGGGCCACGAACTCGGCGGCCTGCTCATGCCCGAGGCCGACCGACACCATCCCGCCCTGGTCGGCCAACACCGCCAGCGCGCGGCTGCGCAGGGCGACCACCTTCGCGGCGTCCTCCAACGACAGCGCGCCTGCCACGTACGCCGCCGCGATCTCCCCCTGCGAATGCCCGACAACAGCGTCGGGTTCCACACCATGGGCACGCCACAGCTCGGCCAGCGCCACCATCACCGCGAACAGGGCGGGCTGCACCACATCCACCCGCTCCAGCGAGCCGCCACCGGTCAGCACTTCCACCAACGACCAGTCGGTGTACGGCGCCAGCGCAGCGTCACACGCGTCGACCGCCTCCCGGAACACCGGCTCCGAGGCGTACAACTCCCCACCCATGCCGACCCACTGCGCACCCTGCCCCGGGAACACGAACACCGAACGACCCAGCGAACCGGCGACACCCGTGATGACACGGGGGTCTCCGTCGGCGAGGGCGGCCAGTTCCGCCATGAGGTCGCTCCGGGTGCTGCCCACCAGGGCCGCCCGGTGCGCGAGCAAGGTGCGGGTGGTGGCGAGGGCCCGACCGATCGCGGCCGGCCGGAGTCCGGGGTGGGCGGTGACATGGTCCGCGAGCCGCCGGGCCTGGGCGCGCAGGGCGTCATCCGTCTTGCCGGACAGCAGCCACACGGTGGGCTCCGCCGAGTCGTCCGCGGCGGACTGTCCGACGGTTTCCTCCGGGAACTGTTCGATGACGACGTGCGCATTGGTGCCGCTGATGCCGAACGCCGACACGCCGGCACGGCGGGGACGCCCCGTCTCCGGCCACGGCCGGGCCTCGGTCAGCAGGGAGACCCGGCCCGCCGACCAGTCGACGTGGGAGGTCGGCGCGTCCACGTGGAGGGTCCGCGGCAGTTCACCGTGTCGCATCGCCATGACCATCTTGATCACACCCGCCACACCAGCGGCGGCTTGCGTGTGCCCGATGTTCGACTTCACCGACCCCAGCCACAACGGCTCCACCCGGTCCCGGCCGTACGTCGCCAACAGCGCCTGCGCCTCGATCGGGTCACCGAGGGTGGTCCCGGTGCCGTGGGCCTCCGCCGCGTCCACGTCCGCCGTCGACAGTCCGGCGTTCGCCAACGCCTGCCGGATGACGCGTTCCTGGGACGGACCGTTCGGCGCCGCGAGCCCGTTCGACGCGCCGTCCTGGTTCACCGCCGAACCCCGCACCACCGCCAGCACCCGGTGGCCGTTGCGACGGGCGTCCGACAGGCGTTCCAGCAGCACCAGGCCGGCGCCCTCACCCCAGGACGTACCATCGGCCGCCTCGGCGAACGCCTTCACCCTGCCGTCGACGGCAAGCCCCCGCTGCCGCGAGAATTCGACGAATCCCGCCGGCGTCGCCATCACCGTCACACCGCCGGCCAGGGCCAGCGAGCACTCCCCTGCCCGCAGTGCCTGCGCCGCCAGGTGGATCGCCACCAGCGACGAGGAGCACGCCGTGTCCACCGACACCGCCGGACCCTCCAGCCCCAGCAGGTACGACACCCGCCCGGACGTGGCGCTGGTGGCCGTTCCGGTGGCGAGGAAACCTTCGAGGTCCGGCGGCGGCTGGTTGCCGTAGCCGGAGGACCACAGGCCGGTGAACACGGCGGTGCGGCTGCCGCCGAGTGTGGTCGGGTCGATGCCGGCGTACTCGAAGGTCTCCCAGGCGGTCTCCAGCAGCACCCGCTGCTGCGGATCCATCGCCAACGCCTCACGCGGCGAGATCCCGAAGAACCCGGCGTCGAACCCGGCGCCGTCGGCGAGGAAGCCGCCCGATCGGCTGTAGGTCGTGCCCGGCCGGTCCGGGTCGGGGTCGTGGACGACGTCCCATCCACGGTCCGGCGGGAACTCGGTGATCGCGTCGGCGCCGTCCGAGACGAGCCGCCAGAGGTCGGCCGGGGACTCCACTCCGCCCGGGTAGCGGCAGCCCATGCCGATGATCGCGATCGGTTCGCGCGCGGCCTCCTCCATGTCGGCGAGGCGCTTGCTGAGCACTCCCAGGTCGGCCGTGGCGCGCTTGAGGTAAGTGCGGAGCTTCTCTTCGTCGGACATCGCTACTTCTCCTCAGCGTTTCGGGACTCGCCCGATCGGATGACCTCGGTCCTGCGGTGCGCATCGTCCAGAAGGCTGAACAGTTCGTCGTCGCTGGCCTCGTCGACACCGGCCGCGGAGCCGGTGCGTTTGGCGGTCCAGGCCGCGAGCAGTGCTTCGAGGCGGGCCGCGACGGTCTCGTAGTCGGCGTCGTCGGCCGCCGCGTCCAGGGTGGACTTGAGCTGGTCGAGTTCGGCGAGCAGGGGGTCGGGTTCGGTTTCGGTGCCGTGCAGCCGTGTGTGCACGAAGGCGGCGAGGCGGGTCGGTGTCGGGTGGTCGAAGACGAGCGTGGCGGGCAGGCGCAGGCCGGTGTCCGCGTCGAGCTGGTTGCGCAGTTCCACGGCGGTGAGCGAGTCGAACCCGATGTCGGTGAACGCCTGGTCGGGGTTGACCGCCTCCGGTGACGAGTGCCCCAGGACGAGGGCGACCTGGCTCACGACCAGGTGCAGCACGTCGGCCTGCGTCCACACGCGGTCGGCGGCCTGCCTGCGCCGGGGCCGTACCAGCTCCCGCAGCAGGGCGGGCGGGTCGCCGGCGCGGCGCAGCGCCGGCAGGTCGAACCTGACGGGGGCGAGGGTGGGGGTGCCCGCGGTCAGCGCGGCGTCGAACAGGGCCAGCGCGTCCGTCGTCGGCAGCGGCCGTACGCCGGCCCTGGCCAGGCGGTGCCGGTCGGTGGCGCTCAGGCCTCCGGTCATGCCGCTGGTCTCCGCCCAGTAGCCCCAGGCGAGCGACACGGCCGGCTGTCCCTGGGCGTGCCGGTGTGCGGCGAGGCCGTCGAGGTACGCGTTCGCCGCCGAGTAGTTCGCCTGGCCCGCGCCGCCCAGCACACCGGCCGCCGACGAGAACAGCACGAACGCCTCCAGGTCCGAGGTCAGTTCGTGGAGATGCCGCGCCGCGAGGGCCTTCGGCTCCCACACGCGCGCGAACTGCTGCGGGGTGAGGGATTCCACGACGGTGTCGGCCAGCGTGCCCGCGGTGTGGATCACCGAGGTGACCGGGTGTTGGGCGAGCAGCCGCGCCACCGCCTCGCGGTCGGACACGTCGCAGGCCACGATGTCGGCGGTCGCGCCCAGCGCGGCCAGGTCGGCGGTCAGCGCGGCCGCGCCGGGGGCGTCCGGGCCGCTCCGGCTGACCAGCAGCAGGTGCCGCACGCCGTGCCGTAGGGCGAGGTGTCGGGCGATCGTGCCGCCCAGGGTGCCGGTGCCTCCGGTGACGAGCACCGTGCCCTCGGGGCTGAGCGGCGAGGGCAGCGGTTCGGTCCGCGCCCGTTCGAGGCGGGGGACGTGAACGGCGCCGGCGCGGATCGCGAGCTGGGGTTCGTCGCCGGCCAGCCGGACCCCGTCGCCGTCATCGCCGTCGTGGCCGTCGACCAGCACGAACCGGCCGGGGTGCTCGGTGGCAGCCGACCGGACCAGGCCCCAGACGGCGGCGGCCTGCGGGTCGACGTCCTCACCGGGCCGGACCGGCACGGCGTTGCGCGTGGCGACCACCATGCGCGGGGTGTCCGTGGTGAGGAAGTCCTGGATCACCCGCAGGGTCTCGACGGGCGAGGTGGCGTGGTGGACCGGGATGTCCGGTTCGGTGGTCGCCGCTTCGAGGACCGGCCACGCCACCTGGTACGGCACGTCCCGCGTGGTGGTCCCGGCCGGCCGGCGCAGGGTCAACGAGGCGATCTCGGCGATCGGCGCGCCCGACTGGTCGGCGAGGGCGATCGCGCAGGTGTCCTGGCCGGTCACGGTCAGCCGGACCCTGGCGTGCTCGGCGCCGCGCCGGCAGGAGATCCCGGCGAAGGAGAACGGCATCTTCGCCCGGTCGTCGGCGACGGTCACGGTCTGGATCGCGGCGTCGAGTAGGGCGGGGTGCAGGGCGAACCGGGTGTCGCCGGCGGGTACGGCCACCTCCGCATAGAGGGTGTCGCCGTCGCGCCAGGCCGCTCGCAGACCTCGGAAGGCCGTGCCGTAGGCGAATCCGGCGTCGGCCAGGTCGTCGTAGAAAGTGTCGAGGTCGACGGCTTCGGCGTGCGGCGGCCACTGCCGTGCCCAGGGCTCCCGTGGTGCGACGGGTAGGGCGCCCAGCGTTCCGGTGGCGTGCCGTACCCATTCGCCGTCCGCGCGCGAGTGGATCGAGACGCTGCGCCGGCCCGCCCGGTCGGGGCCGACGGTCACGGACACCTGCACGCCGTCCGCGACCACCAGCGGTGTCTCCAGCGTCAGGTCCTCGACGGCCGGGCAGTCGACGTGTTCGCCGGCCCGGAGCGCCAGGTCCACGAACGCCGCGCCGGGCAGCAGGGGCGAGCCCGAGATGACGTGTTCGGTGAGCCACGGCTGCGCGGCGGTGGCGAGTTGTCCCGTCAGCACCACGCCGTTGTCGTCGGGGAGTTCCATGGCGTCCCGCAGCAGCGGGTGGTCGATCCGGCCGTCACCGGTCGGTGCCGGGGTGGTGGGCTGGAGCCAGTAGTGCCGGTGCTGGAAGGCGTACGAAGGCACCCGCACGTCCGGCGTCCCCGCCGGTGTCGTCACGGGTGGCATCCAGCGCACGGCGCCGTCCGCCCACAACCGCCCCAGACCTGCGAACAGCCGCTCCGGAGAGTCACCACCACGGCGCATCAAGCCGTTCCCCACCAGCACCGGATGCGGACCCACCTCCAGCAGCCCCGTGACCCCCTGGCCCGTCAGCCACTCCATCGCGTCGGCGAACCGGACCGGCTCCCGCACCTGCCGCACCCAGTACCCCGGCTCCCCCAGATCCACCGGACGCCCGGCCACCGTGGAGACCACCGGGATCACCGGCTCACCGAACGACAAGCCCTCAGCCACCCGGCCCAGTTCCTCCAGCACCGGATCCATCCGCGCCGAATGGAACGCGTGACTCACCTCCAACCGCCGCACCCGACGACCACGACCCCGCCACACCTCAGCGGCCTTCTCCACCGCGGCCTCGTCGCCCGACACCACCACCGCATCCGGCGCGTTGACCGCCGCCACCTCGACACCCGGCACCAGCGACCCCACGACCTCCTCCAGCGACGCCTGGAGCGACACCATCGCCCCACCACCAGGCAAGTCCTGCATCAACCGGCCCCGCGCGCCCACCAGCGCACACGCGTCCTCCAGGCTCAGAACGCCCGCCACATGGGCCGCCGCCACCTCACCCACCGAGTGCCCCACCACGAAGTCCGGCCGCACACCCAAGGACTCCACCAGCCGGAACAGCGCCACCTCCAGCGCGAACACCGCACCCTGGGTGAACAGCGTCTGCCCCAGCACCCCCGCCGCGTCCTCGAACAGCACCTCCACGGGCAGCTCCAGCAGTTCGCAGACCTCGTCCAACACCCGCGCGAACACCGGGAACTCCCGGTACAAGCCCCGTCCCATCCCCGCCCACTGACCACCCTGACCGGAGAACACGAACGCCGACCTGCCCGGGGAGGCAGTGCCCGTGACGATTCCGGGTTTTCCGTCGATCAGCGCGTCCAGGCCGGCCGGGTCCGTCAGCACGGCACGGTGCGGGAACCGGGCCCGCGCGGCCAGGTCCGCGGCCACCTCGGCCGGTGTGACCTCGGGGTGCTCGGCGAGGAACCCGCGCAGCCTGCGGGCCTGGTCACGCAGGGCCGCGTCCGACTTCGCCGACAGCAGCCACGGCACCGGCACCGCGGCCGCAGGGGCGGGCGTGGAAGCGGCGGGGGACTCGGACGACGGCTCCTCGGTCGGCGCCGGTGCCTCCAGGATCACGTGCGCGTTGGTACCGCTGATGCCGAACGCCGACACGCCGGCACGGCGGGGACGCCCCGTCTCCGGCCACGGCCGGGCCTCGGTCAGCAGTGAGACCTGGCCCGCCGACCAGTCGACGTGGGAGCTCGGCGCATCGACGTGCAGCGTCGGCGGCAACTGCCCGTGCCGCATCGCCATCACCATCTTGATCACACCAGCCACACCAGCGGCGGCTTGAGTGTGGCCGATGTTGGACTTCACCGACCCCAGCCACAACGGCTCCACCCGGCCCTGGCCATAGGCGGCCAGGAGTGCCTGGGCCTCGATCGGGTCACCGAGCGTCGTCCCCGTACCGTGCGCCTCCACCGCGTCCACCTCTGACGCCTCCAACCCGGCGTTCGCCAGCGCCTGACGGATCACCCGCTCCTGCGACGGACCGTTCGGCGCGGTCAGCCCGTTGGACGCCCCGTCCTGGTTCACCGCCGAACCCCGCACCACCGCCAGCACCCGGTGACCGTGACGACGGGCGTCCGACAACCGCTCCAGGAGCACGACACCCGCGCCCTCACCCCACGCCGTACCATCGGCGGCCTCGGCGAACGCCTTCACCCACCCATCGGCCGCAAGCCCCCGCTGCCGCGAGAACTCGACGAACCCCGCCGGTGTCGCCATCACCGTCACACCGCCGGCCAGGGCCAGTGAGCACTCCCCCGAGCGCAGCGCCTGCGCCGCCAGGTGGATCGCCACCAGCGAGGACGAGCACGCCGTGTCCACCGACACCGCAGGACCCTCCAGCCCCAGCAGGTACGACACCCGCCCGGAGGTCACACTCGTCGCCGTGCCCGTCGAGAGGTAGCCCTCCAGGTCGGGCGGCTGTGCCCCGGCGCCATAGCCCGAGGACCAGATGCCGGTGAAGACGCCCGTCCGGCTGCCCCGCAACGACGTCGGATCGATCCCCGCGTCCTCGAAGGTCTCCCACACCGTCTCCAGCAGCACCCGCTGCTGCGGATCCATCGCCAACGCCTCACGCGGCGAGATCCCGAAGAACGCCGCGTCGAAGTCTCCGGCGGCGTCGAGGAAGCCGCCCCACCGCGTGTACGACCTCCCCGGACCACCGGCCGGATCGTAGAGACGACCCACGTCCCACCCACGATCCGATGGGAACTCCCCCACCGCGTCCACCCCACCGGACACCAGATCCCACAACTCCTGGGCGGACCCCACCCCACCCGGGTACCGGGCCCCCAGCCCCACCACGACCACCGGATCATCCGTCACCGGAACCCCGACCGGCACGGGTGAGGCAGGGGCCTGGCGGCGGGCGCCGACCAGGAGGTTCCGCAGGTGGCCGGCCAGCGCGTCGGGGGTCGGGTGGTCGAAGACCATCGTCGCGGGCAGCCGTACCCCGGCGACCGCGGACAGGCGGTTGCGCAGTTCCACCGCGGTGAGCGAGTCGAAGCCCAGGTCCTTGAAGGCCCGCTCGGCGCTGACGGCCGAGGTGTCGGTGTGGCCGAGGACCGCGGCCGTCTGGCCGGTGACCAGTTCCAGGACGCGGCTGTGCTGCTCGGTCTCGGGCAGGGCCGCCAGTTCCCTGCCCAGGGTCGGCCGGTCCGTGCGACGGGCGGGCCTGGTACGGGTGAGGCGGCTGAGCAGGGGGCGGGTGGACGCCGCCGACAGGTCGAGGTGTGCGGGGACCAGCACGGGATCGACGGCGCCCAGGGCCAGGTCGAACAGTTCCAGCGCCTGGTCCGTGGGCATCGGCAGCACGCCGGCGCGGGCGAGGCGCTTGAGGTCGGTGTCGGTGAGGTGTCCGGTCAGCCCGCTGGCCTCGGCCCACTGTCCCCAGGCCAGCGACACGCCCGGCAGACCCAGGGCACGCCGGTGCACAGCGAGGGCGTCCAGGAAGGCGTTCGCGGCGGCGTAGTTGGCCTGGCCCGGGCCGCCCAGCACACCGGCGGCGGACGAGAAGAGCACGAACGCGCTCAGGCCGAGGTCCTTCGTCAGCTCGTGCAGGTGCCAGGCGGCGTCGGCCTTGGGCCGCAGCACCTGGTCGATCCGGCCGGGCGTGAGGGATTCGACGACGCCGTCGTCGAGCACGCCGGCGGCGTGGACGACCGCGGTCAGCGGGTGCGCGGCCGGGATCGCGTCCAGGACGGCCGCCAGCGCGTCCCGGTCGGCCACGTCACAGGCCACCACCTCGGCGTCGAAGTCCACCTCCGCCGCGGTCCTGCTGAGCAGGAGCAGGTGCCGGATGCCGTGCCGGTCGCGCAGGTGCCGGGCGACGAGGCGGCCCAGTGTTCCGGTGCCTCCGGTGATCAGCACGGTGCCGTTCGGGTCGAGCGGGCCGGGTGCCGGGGCCGCTTCGGCCCGCACCAGGCGGGCGGCGCGGGCGGCGCCGTCGCGGACGACCAGCTGGGGTTCGTCCCCCGCGACGAGGACGCGGTCGTCGGTGTCGACGAGCACGAACCGGTCGGGGTGTTCCGCCTGGGCCGCGCGGACCAGGCCCCAGACGACGCTGGACGGCAGGTCGACGGGGTCAGGACCGACCGCCCCGCGGGTCACGACGGCCAGCCGGCCGTCCCCGTCGCGCAGGAAGTCCTGGAGCACGCCCAGCGTCTCGGCGGCGACGGTGTGCGCGGCGGCCACGGGGTCTCCCGCCGGGGGCGTGACGTGGTGGACGGCCGGGGGTTCGCCGGTGCTCTCGACGGGCACCCAGTCGAGGCGGAAGAGCTGGTTGGCCCCGGCGCCCGGGATGCCCGGCGGCCGGTGGCGCACGGTCAGCGCGTCGATCACCGCCAACGGCCCGGACTCGTCGGAGAGCGCGACCCGGAAGGTGTCGGGGCCGGTGGGTGTGAGGCGGACCCGGGCCGTGGAGCCGGCTTTCCGCATCGACACCCCGGCGAAGGAGAACGGCAGGCGGCCGGCCGCCAGCAGGGTCAGCGGCTGGAGTGCGGCGTCGAGCAGCGCGGGGTGGAGACCGAAGCGGTCGCGGGTGTCGGCGGGCAGCGCCACCTCGGCATAGAGCTCGTCGCCCTGCCGCCGGATCTCGCGTACGCCCGCGAACACCGGCCCGTACTCGTAGCCCTGGGCGGCGAGGGTGTCGTAGAAGTCGGTCAGGTCGACGGGCTCACCGGCCGGCTGCCAGGGCTCGCCGGTGTCGTACGGGTGGGGGCGGTCGCCGGTCGCCAGCATGCCGGTCGCGTGCCGCAGCCAGGTGCCGCCCGTCCGGGAGTGCACGGTGACGGGGCGCCGGCCCGTCCCGTCCGGTGCGCCGACGACGACCTGGACCGGCACGGAACCGTCGTCCGGCAGGATCATCGGAGCTTCCAGCACCAGTTCGTCCAGGACGTCGCAGCCGGCCTGCCGTCCGGCGTGCATGGCGAGTTCGACGAACACGGTGCCGGGCAGCAGCACGGAGCCCAGGACGACGTGGTCGGCCAGCCATGGCCGGGTGGCCGTCGAGAGCCGCCCCGTGAGCAGGACGCTCTGGTCCCCGGCCAGTTCGACGACGGCCCCGAGCAGCGGGTGACCGGCCGAGTCCAGTCCCGCCGCGGACACGTCGCCCTTCGCGGCGGTGGGCGTCAACCAGTACGGCCGGTGCTGGAAGGCGTACGTCGGCAGCGGGACGTGGTGGGGCTCGCCGGGGAAGACCGGCGTCCAGTCGACGGCCACGCCTTGCGTGTGCAGGCGCGCCAGGGCGAGGTGGAATTCCTGCTGGCCGCTGCCGCGGCGCAGCGTGCCGGTCACGACGCCGTCCAGCACCGGCACCAGTACGGGGTGCGGGCTGACCTCCACGAACACGCCGTGCCGGTCCTGCGTGAGGGTTTCGACTGCGAGGTCGAAGCGTACGGGTTCGCGGAGGTTGCGGTACCAGTAGTGGGCGTCGAGGGCGGAGGTGTCGACCGGCTCGCCGGTGACCGTGGAGTAGAACGGGATCGCCGCCGAGTGGGGCGTGATGTCGGCCAGTTCGGTGAGCAGTCGCTCGCGGATCGCCTCGACCTGCGCGGAGTGGGCGGCGTAGTTGACGGGCAGGCGGCGGGCGCGGATGCCGTCGGCCTCACAGACCGCCAGCAGTTCGTCCAGCGCGTCCAGATCACCCGATACCACCACGCTGTCCGCCGAGTTGACCACCGCCACCGTCAGCCGGCCGTCCCAGCGGGCCATGAACTCGGCGGCCTGCTCATGCCCGAGGCCGACCGACACCATCCCACCCTGGTCGGCCAACACCGCCAGCGCGCGGCTGCGCAGGGCGACCACCTTCGCGGCATCGTCCAAGGACAGCGCGCCTGCCACGTACGCCGCCGCGATCTCCCCCTGCGAATGCCCGACGACCGCATCGGGTTCCACACCATGGGCACGCCACAGCTCGGCCAGCGCCACCATCACCGCGAACAGGGCGGGCTGCACCACATCCACCCGCTCCAGCGAGCCGCCACCGGTCAGCACTTCCACCAACGACCAGTCCGTGTACGGCGCCAGCGCAGCGTCACACGCGTCGACCGCCTCCCGGAACACCGGCTCCGAGGCGTACAACTCCCCACCCATACCGACCCACTGCGCACCCTGCCCCGGGAACACGAACACCGAACGACCCAGCGAACCGGCGACACCCGTGATGACGCGGGGGTCCGCGTCGGCGAGGGCGGCCAGTTCCGCCATGAGGTCGCTCCGGGTGCTGCCCACCAGGGCCGCCCGGTGCGCGAGCAGGGTGCGGGTGGTCGCGAGGGCCCGACCGATCGCGGCCGGCCGGAGTCCGGGGTGGGCGGTGACGTGGTCCGCGAGCCGCCGGGCCTGGGCGCGCAGGGCGTCATCCGTCTTGCCGGACAGCAGCCACACGGTGGGCTCCGCGGAGTCGTCCGCGGCGGGCTGTCCGACGGTTTCCTCCGGGAACTGTTCGATGACGACGTGCGCGTTGGTGCCGCTGGCCCCGAAGGCCGAGATGCCCGCGCGGCGGGGACGCCCCGTCTCCGGCCACGGCCGGGCCTCGGTCAGCAGCCGGATGTCACCGGTGTCCCACTCGACGTGCGGCGTGGGCTCCTGGACGTGCAGCGTCGGCGGCAGTTCGGCGTGCCGCATCGCCATGACCATCTTGATCACACCGGCCACGCCGGCCGCCGCCTGGGTGTGGCCGATGTTCGACTTCACCGACCCCAGCCACAACGGCTCCACCCGGTCCCGGCCGTACGTCGCCAACAGTGCCTGGGCCTCGATCGGGTCACCGAGCGTCGTCCCCGTGCCGTGGGCCTCCACCGCGTCCACCTCGGACGCCTGCAACCCGGCATTGGCGAGGGCCTGACGGATCACCCGCTCCTGGGAGAGGCCGTTGGGCGCGGTCAGCCCGTTGGACGCCCCGTCCTGGTTGACCGCCGAGCCCCGGACGACCGCCAGCACCCGGTGGCCGTGACGGCGGGCGTCGGACAAACGCTCCAGCAGCACCAACCCCGCACCCTCACCCCACGCCGTGCCGTCGGCCGTCGACGAGAAGGGCTTGCACCGGCCGTCGGGGGCCAGGGCACGTTGGCGGGAGAACTCCGTGAACTGCAGGGGGGTGACGCTCACGGTCACCCCGCCGGCCAGGGCGAGTGTGCACTCCCCCGAGCGCAGTGCCTGCGCGGCCAGGTGGATCGCCATCAGGGACGAGGAGCAGGCGGAGTCGACGGACACGGCCTGGCCCTGGAGGCCCAGCAGGTAGGACACCCGGCCGGAGGTGATGCTCGGCGAGATGCCGGTGGCGAGGTAGCCCTCGGTGTCGGGCGGTGCCTGGTCGGGGCTGCCGACGTAGCCGGAGGACCAGATGCCGGTGAACACGCCCGTCTGGCTGCCCCGCAACGACGTCGGATCGATCCCCGCGTCCTCGAAGGTCTCCCACGCGGTCTCCAGCAACACCCGCTGCTGCGGATCCATCGCCAACGCCTCACGCGGCGAGATCCCGAAGAAGTCCGCATCGAACCCCGCCGCGTCCGCGAGGAAACCACCCGACCGCGTGTACGACGTCCCCGGGTGATCCGCATCCGGATGGAACAACCCCTCGACGTCCCACCCACGATCCGACGGGAACGCCCCGATCGCGTCCACCCCACCCGAGACCAGGCCCCACAACTCCTCCGGAGACCCCACCCCACCCGGCAACCGGCACCCCATGCCCACGATCACCACCGGATCAGCGGCATCACCCACTCCACCCGCCGGCACCACCGGCACCACATCCGCACCCTCACCGGAGAGTTCGGCTGTGAGGTGGTCGGCGAGGTCGGCGGGGGTGGGGTGGTCGAAGACGAGGGTCGCGGGCAGCCGCAGGCCGGTGGCGCCGGCGAGGCGGTTGCGCAGTTCGACGGCGGTCAGGGAATCGAAGCCGAGGTCGCGGAAGGCGAGTCCGGGGGTGATCGCGGCGGCGTCGGAGTGGCCGAGGACGGTGGCGGTGTGGGCGGCGACCAGGGACAGCAGGTCCGACGCGGGCGCCTTGGGCGTCGGCAGGGTCTGCGGCATCGAGAGGTCGGCCGTGGTCAGCGCGGGACGTCCGGCAGCCAGCGCGGTGTCGAACATGGCCAGGGCGCGTTCGACGCTGATGGGGCGGATGCCCTTGCGGGCGAGGCGTTGGCGGTCGGCCGCGGTGAGGTGGGCGGTCATGCCGCTCTCCTGCTCCCAGTAGCCCCAGGCCATCGACACGGCGGGCAGTCCGAGGGCCTGCCGGTGTGCGGCGAACGCGTCGAGGTAGGAGTTCGCGGCCGCGTAGCCGGCCTGGCCGGCGTTGCCGAGTACACCCGCGGCCGCGGAGAACAGCACGAAGGCGGCGAGGTCGTGCTCGCGGGTCAGCTCGTGCAGGTGCCAGGCACCGTCGACCTTGGGACGCAGCACCCGGTCGAGCTGCTCCGCGGTCAGCCGTTCCATGACGGTGTCGTCGAGCACGCCGGCCGCGTGGACGACGGCGGTGAGCGGATGCTCGGCCGGGATCGAGTCCAGAACGGCCGCCAGCGCGTCCCGGTCGGCCACGTCACAGGCCGCCACGGTCACCTCCGCGCCCAGCCCCTCCAACTCCTCGCGCAACGCCGCCCTGCCACCACGGCGGCTGACGAGCAGCAGGTGCCGTACCCCGTAGCGGGACACCAGGTGCCGGGCGACGGCCTGGCCGAGGGTGCCGGTGCCGCCGGTGATCAGCACGGTGCCGTCGGGGTCGATCGGCTGGGGGACGGTGAGGACGATCTTGCCGGTGTGGCGGGCCTGGCTCATCAGCCGGAAGGAGTCGACGGCCTGGCGCAGGTCCGCGGCGGTGACCGGCAGCGGCTCCAGCGTCCCGTCGGCGACCATCGCCACGACCCTGGAGAGGATGTCGCCCTGCCGCGCGGGGTCGACGTCGTTGAGGTCGAAGGCCCGGTAGAACAGGCCCTCGGGTGAGCGGACGTCCGTCTTGCCCAGCTCGACGAACCGTCCGCCGTCGGCGAGCAGCCGCAGGGAGGCGTCGGTGAGTTCTCCCGCGAGCGAGTTGAGGACGACGTCCATGGCCGGGAACCGGTCGGCGAAGCGGGTGTCGCGGGACGAACCGATGTGGTCGTCCGCCAGTCCGAGGCGCCGCAGGGTGTCCCACTTGGCGGGGCTCGCGGTGGCGAAGACCTCCGCGCCGCTGTTCAGGGCCAACCGGATGGCGGCCATGCCCACACCGCCCGCGCCGGAGTGGACCAGGACCCGGTCGCCGGGGCGCAGTTCGCCGAGGTCGAACAGCCCGTACCAGGCGGTGGTGAACGCGACGGGCACCGACGCCGCCTCGGTGAAGCTCCAGCCGTCGGGGATCGCGGTCAGGAGCCGGTGGTCGGCGACCGCGCGCGACCCGAAGGCGCCGGGCATCAGTCCCATGACGCGGTCGCCGGGCCGCCAGGCCGTGACGCCGGGGCCGACCTCGAGGACGGTGCCGGCCCCTTCGCCGCCCAACGGGGGCCGGTCCGGGTACATGCCGAGGGTGATGAGCACGTCGCGGAAGTTCAGGCCGGCCGCGCGTACGGCGACCCGTACCTGTCCGGGTTCCAGCGCGGCCTCCTGCCAGGGCAGCAGGGCCAGGTCGTCCAGTTGCCCGGTGCCGGACTCGCTCAGCCGGTACGCGCCGTCGGGGGCGGTCGGTTCCGGCGCGTACCTGGCCTGCCGCGGCACGAGGACGCCGTCGCGGCGCAGGGCCAGTTCGGGTTCGTCGCCGGCTGTCATGGCGGCCCGAACCGCGTCCTCCTCGGACGCGTCGCCCATGTCGACCAGGACGAACCGGCCGGGGTGCTCGGCGGCGGCGCTGCGGACCAGGCCGCGTACGGCCGCGCCGGCCACGCCGCGGGTCAGGACGGCCAGGCGTGCGGCCGCCCGCTCCGGCTGCTCGGCGAGGAAGTCCTGGACGAGCGCGCGGGCCCGCTGGACGAGGGCGTGCACGGAGTCCGCGTCGGCTTCCGCGGTGAGTACCGGGCTCGGCACCACCTCGGTCGGTGTGCTCGCGGTGAGGGGCACCCACCGGGTGTGCAGCACCGCGGCCCGGGCCTCGGCGGCCGGACGGACGGTCAGCGCGGTGATGTCCGCGACCGGCCTGCCGGACAGGTCGGTCAGTGTCGCGCGGTAGGTGTCGGTGCCCGTGCGGGCCAGGTGGACCCGGGCGGACGACACACCGGTGGCGTGCACGGCGACGCCGGAGAAGGAGAACGGCAGCCGGACCCGGGTGTCGGGGCTGAGCAGGATCAGCGGCTGGAGTGCGGCGTCCAGGAGCGCGGGGTGGATGCCGAAGCCGGCGCCGTCGGGGACGGACACCTCGGCGTACAGTTCGTCCTCGCCCTGCCACAGCTCCCGCACGCCCCGGAACGCGGGTCCGTACTGGTATCCGAGTCCGGCGAGGAAGGCGTAGAACCCTTCGGGGTCCACGGGTTGGGCGTTCCTCGGGGGCCAGTCGAGGCGTCCGGCCGTCACCTGGCCGCCGAGGGTTCCGGACGCGTGGCGGATCCAGCCGTCGCCGCCCTTGGAGTGCACGGTGACCGGGCTGCGGCCGGCGTCGTCCGGGGCGCCGACCGAGACCTGGATGTCCGTGGGTGTGTCCGGGAGCGCGAGGGGCAGGTGCAGGACGAGGTCGTCGACGGTCCCGCCGGCCAGGGTGGCGAGTTCGAGGAAGGCGGTGCCCGGCAGCAGGACCGTGCCGTCGACGGCGTGGTCGGCCAGCCAGGGGTGGGTGCGGGTGGAGACGCGGCCGCTGTGCACGGTGCCCCCGTCGGGCAGTTCGACGGTGGTGCCCGCCAGCGGGTGCCCGGTGCCGTGGTCGCCGGCCGCGGGGGTGAGCCAGTAGGTGCTGCGCTGGAAGGCGTAGCCCGGCAGCCTGACGCCGTGCGGGCGGTCGTGCGGCCAGGTCACGGCGACGCCCTGGACGTGGAGGCGGGCCAGGGCGGTGTGGAATTCCCCGATGGCGCCCTGGTCGCGGCGCAGGGTGCCGGTCGCCACGCCGTCCAGGTCCTGCACCAGCACCGGGTGCGGGCTGACTTCCACGAACACCTCGTGGCCGTCGGCGGTGAGCCGGGCGGTGGCCAGGTCGAACCGTACGGGTTCGCGGAGGTTGCGATACCAGTAGCCGGCGTCGAGGGCGGAGGTGTCGACGGGTTCCGCGGTGACCGTGGAGTAGAAGGGAATCGCCGCGGGCCGGGGCCGGATGTCCGCGAGGTCGGTCAGCAGCTGCTCGCGGACCGTCTCGACCTGCGCCGAGTGCGCCGCGTAGTCGACGGGGATGGCGCGGGCGCGGATGCCGTCCCCGGCGCAGGCTGCCAGCAGTTCGTCCAGGGCCCCGGGTTCGCCGGACACGACGACGGTCGAGGCGGAGTTGACCACCGCGACGGTGATCCGGTCGCCCCAGGGGCCCAGGTAGCCGGCGGCGTCGTCCGCGGACAGCGCGACCGAGACCATGCCGCCGTGCCCGGCCAGGGCGACCAGGGCCTTGCTGCGCAGGGCGACCGCCTTGGCGGCGTCCTCCAACGACAGCGCGCCTGCCACGTACGCCGCCGCGATCTCCCCCTGCGAATGCCCGACAACGGCATCGGGCTCCACACCATGGGCACGCCACAGCTCGGCCAGCGCCACCATCACCGCGAACAGGGCGGGCTGCACCACATCCACCCGCTCCAGCGAACCACCGCCCGTCAGCACCTCCACCAACGACCAGTCCGTGTACGGCGCCAACGCCGCGTCACACGCGTCGACCGCCTCCCGGAACACCGGCTCCGAGGCGTACAACTCCCCACCCATACCGACCCACTGCGCACCCTGCCCCGGGAACACGAACACCGAACGACCCAGCGGGCGGGCGGTCCCGGTGACCAGACCCGGCGCCGTGCCGCCCTCGGCCAGGGCGTCCAGGGCGGCGGCGGTGCCCACCACCACGGCCCGGTGCTCGAACACGGTGCGGGCAGCCAGGGCGCCTCCGACCGCAGCCGGGCTCACCTCGGGACGCACGGCGGTGAAGGCGGCGAGCCGGCGCGCCTGCTCCCGCAACGCCGCCTCGGACCTGGCCGACAGCGGCCAGAGGACCTGGTCGTCCGCGCGGCCCCGGGGAGAGGGTGCGGCGGAGTCGGCCTCTGCGGGCTGTTCGAGGATGCCCTGCTCGATGATGACGTGGGCGTTGGTGCCGCTGATGCCGAAGGCGGAGACGGCGGCCCGCCGGGGCCGCCCGCTCTCGGGCCAGTCGACCGGTTCGGTGAGCAGGCGGACCGCGCCGGAGGCCCAGTCGACGTGCGGGGTGGGCGCGTCCACGTGGAGGGTCCGCGGCAGTTGCCCGTGCCGCATCGCCATGACCATCTTGATCAGGCCGGCCGCGCCGGCCGCCGCCTGGGTGTGGCCGATGTTGGACTTCACCGACCCCAGCCACAACGGCTCCACCCGGTCCCGGCCGTAGGTCGCCAGGAGGGCCTGGGCCTCGATTGGGTCGCCGAGGGTGGTGCCGGTGCCGTGGGCCTCCACCGCGTCCACCTCGGACGCCTCCAACCCGGCATTGGCGAGGGCCTGACGGATCACCCGCTCCTGGGAGGGGCCGTTGGGCGCGGTCAGGCCGTTGGAGGCGCCGTCCTGGTTGGTGGCAGAGCCTCGGACGACCGCCAGCACCTCGTGGCCGTTGCGGCGGGCATCGGACAGCCGTTCCAGCAGCAGCAGGCCGGCGCCCTCGGCCCAGCCCGCCCCGTCGGCCGCGGCGGCGAAGGACTTGCTGCGGCCGTCGGGCGCGCTCGCCCCCTGCCGGGACATCTCGGTGAACAACGTGGGGGCCGCGTTGACGGTGACGCCGCCGGCCAGGGCGTAGGAGCATTCTCCCGAGCGCAGCGCCTGAGCGGCCAGGTGCAGGGCCACCAGGGACGACGAGCAGCCGGTGTCCAGGGACAGTGCCGGGCCGAGCAGGCCCAGCTGGTACGCCAGCCGGCCGGACCCCACGCTCGACGCGGTGCCGGTGACCTGGTAGCCCTCCAGGTCGTCGGGGACCGGCCCGGCGGCGTAGCCGGTGGACCAGATGCCGGTGAACACGCCGGTGGATGTGCCCTCCAGCGTGGTCGGGTCGATCCCGGCGTACTCGATGGTCTCCCACGCGGTCTCCAGCAGGATCCGCTGCTGCGGGTCCATGGCGAGCGCCTCGCGGGGCGATATCCCGAAGAACGCCGCGTCGAAGTCGCCGGCGGCGTCGAGGAAGCCGCCCCGGGACGTGCTCGACGTGCGGGGGCGGCTTCCCGTCGGGTCGTACAGGCGGTCGGTGTCCCAGCCCCGGTCGACCGGGAAGTCGCCGACCGCGTCCACACCGTCCGCGACCAGCCGCCACAGGTCCTCGGGGGTGCCGACGCGTCCGGGGAAGCGGCAGCCCATGCCGATGACCGCGATCGGCTCGTCCGTCGCGGCCGGGGCCGGGGCCCGCGGCGCGTCCTGCTCGCCGGACCCGCCGGACAGGTGGGCGGCCAGCCGTGCCGGGGTGGGGTGGTCGAAGACGAGGGTGGCGGGCAGTTTCACCCCGAGCGCGGCGGTCAGGCGGTTGCGCAGTTCCACCGAGGTCAGTGAGTCGAAGCCCAGGTCCTTGAACGCCTGCCGGGGATCGAGCCGTTCGGGGGTGGCGTGTCCCAGCACCCCGGCGACGTGGGTGGTGATCAGCTCCAGCAGGTCCGTGCCGCCCGCGGGGGGCGCGGGTCGGGGGGCCTGCGGCCGGCTGTGGGCCTCGGGCAGGTCCCGCAGCAGCCGGCTCGGCCGTGCGTGGGTGTAGGCGCGGGCGAACTGTGCCCAGTCGGCCTCGGTGACGACCGCGAGGGCCTCGTCGTGGTCGAGGACGTCCTGCAGCGCGTCGAGTGCCCGGCCCGGGTCCAGTTCGCCGAGGCCGAGCAGGGTGCGCTGGCGCTGCACGGACTCCAGGGCCGCCATGCCGCCTTCGGCCCAGATGCCCCAGGCGACGGAGGTCGCGGCGCGGCCCTGGGCGCGGTGCTGTGCGGCCAGGGCGTCGAGGAAGGCGTTGCCGGCGGCGTAGGCCGCGCCGTGGCCGTCGCCCCACACGCCCGCGGTGGAGGAGAACAGGACGAAGGCGTCGAGGTCCGGCAGGAGTTCCGCCAGGTTCGCCGCCCCGGCGACCTTGGCCGTGACGACCTCGGCGAACTCCGCCGGTGTCGTGTCGGCCAGCCTGGTCGCCCTGATCACGCCGGCGGTGTGGAAGACCGCGCGGATGTCTCCGACGCGCTCGACGAGGTCCCGCAGGGCGTCCCGGTCGGCCACGTCGCACGCCGCCACGGTCACCCGCGCCCCGGCTGCCTCCAGTTCGTCGCGCAGGCCGGCCGCGCCGGGTGCGTCGGGGCCGCGGCGGGCGGCCAGCACGATGTGCTCCGCGCCCTGCCGCGCGAGGCGGCGGGCCACGTGTCCGCCGAGCGCGCCGGTGCCGCCGGTGACCAGCACCGTGCCCCGCGGCCGCCAGGGCCGCGCGGCCGGGCCCGATGGGGCCTTGTGGCGCAGCCGCTTGGCGAAGCGCCGGGTACCGCGGATCGCCACCTGGTCCTCGCCGGTGCCGGCGAGGACGACGAGCAGCGCGTTCACGCTCTCCTCGTCGGGCACGGCGGGAAGGTCGACCAGGCCGCCCCAGCCGTGCGGGAATTCCAGCGCCGCGGACGCGCCGGTGCCCCACGCCAGGGCCTGGGCCGGGCTGGTGACCGGGTCGGTGCCCGAGGTGCTCACGGCCCCGCTGGTCGCGCACCACAGCGGGACCGCCGCCGTCCTCACCGGGTCCAGGCCGGGCACCGGGTCCAGGGTGCGGACCAGATCCAGGGTGCGGACCAGGCCCGCCGGGAGCACCGGGTGGTCGGGGTGCGGCTCCTCGTCCAGCGCCAGCAGCGACAGCACACCGTCCGGCCCGGGCCTGGCGTCCCCGGTGTCGGCCGCCTCCCAGGTGTCGGCCACGGCGAAGCCCCGTTCGCGCAGGGCCTCGGCCCACGGGTGCCCGGTCGCGGCCAGGACGAGCCAGCGAGCCGGGTCCACCGGGGCCGCGGTACCGCCCACCGGTGCCCACGCCACCTCGTACCGCCAGTCGTCGCGGGGCACCGGCGGGGTCGCGGTCACCCAGTAGGGCTCGCGCTGGAAGGCGTACGTGGGCAGGTCCGCCCTGGGTGCGGTGCGGGGCAGGAGCGGCATCCAGTCGACGTCGGCTCCGGCGGCGTAGAGGCGTCCCGCCGCGGCGAGGAACTCGGTGAGGCCGCCGTGATCGCGGCGCAGTGTTCCGGTGGCGGCGACGTCCAGCGCGGGCACCAGCACCGGGTGCGGGCTGACCTCCAGGAACAGGTCGTGGCCGTCGGCGGTGAGCCGGGCGGTGGCCAGGTCGAACCGTACGGGTTCGCGGAGGTTGCGGTACCAGTAGTCGGCGTCGAGGGCGCAGGTGTCGAGCGGCTCGCCGGTGACCGTGGAGTAGAACGGGATCGCCGCCGAGTGGGGCGTGATGTCGGCCAGTTCGGCGAGCAGTTGCTCGCGGATCGCCTCGACCTGCGCCGAGTGGGCGGCGTAGTTGACGGGCAGGCGGCGGGCGCGGATGCCGTCGGCCTCACAGGACTTCAGCAGTTCGTCCAGCACGTCGAGGCCGCCGGACACCACGACCGCCGCGGGTCCGTTCACCACGGCGGTGGTCAGCCGCTCGCCCCAGCGGGCCAGGTAGCCGGCGGCCTGTTCGACGGACAGCGCGAGCGACACCATGCCGCCCCGGTCGGCGATGGCGGCCAGTGCCCTGGACCGTAGCGCCACGACCTTGGCGGCGTCCCGCAGCGACAGCGCGCCTGCGACGTACGCGGCGGCGATCTCCGCCTGAGAGTGGCCGACCACCGCGTCCGGCCGCACGCCGTGGGACCGCCACAGGTCGGCCAGCGCCACCATGACGGCGAACAGGGCCGGCTGCACCACGTCGACGCGGTCCAGCGAGCCGTGGCGCAGTTCGTCGACCAACGACCAGTCGGTGTACGGGGCCAGGGCGGCGGCGCAGGCGTCGATGCCGGCGCGGAAGACCTCGGACTGCTCGTACAGGTCACGGCCCATACCCGCCCACTGCGCCCCCTGCCCGGGGAAGACGAACACGGTCCCGCCGGTACGGGCCGGCAGGCCCGGCAGGCCCTGCGGGAGCGCGGCCAGGGTGGACAGCAGGTCGTCCCGGTCGGCGCCGACCACCGCGGCCCGGTGCTCGAACCGGGTGCGGGCGGCCAGTGCGCGGCTGATCGCGGCGGCCGGGACGTCGGGGTGGGCGGTCGCGTACGCGTGCAGCCGCTCGGCCTGGGCGCGCAGCGCGGCGCCGGTCTTCGCGGACAGCAGCCAGGCGGTGGGGGCGGCCTGGCCGGCGGGTTCGGCAAGGTGGCCGGGGTCGGGCTCGGAGGACTGCTCGATGATCAGGTGGGCGTTGGTGCCGCTGATGCCGAAGGCCGAGATGCCGGCGCGGCGCAGGCGCTCGTGCTCCGGCCACGGCCGGGCCTCGGTGAGCAGCCGGACGCCGCCGGAGGCCCAGTCGACGTGCGGGGAGGGGGCGTCCACGTGGAGGGTTCGCGGCAGTTCGCCGTGCCGCATCGCCATGACCATCTTGATCACACCCGCGATGCCGGCGGCGGCCTGGGTGTGGCCGATGTTGGACTTCACCGACCCCAGCCACAACGGCTCGTCGCGGTCCTGGCCGTAGGCGGCCAGCAGGGCGTGGGCCTCGATGGGGTCGCCGAGGGTGGTGCCGGTGCCGTGGGCCTCCACCGCGTCCACCTCGGACGCCTCCAACCCGGCGTTGGCGAGGGCCTGACGGATCACCCGCTCCTGCGACGGACCGTTCGGCGCGGTCAGGCCGTTGGAGGCGCCGTCCTGGTTGACCGCGCTTCCCGCGACGACCGCCAGCACCCGGTGGCCGTTGCGGCGGGCGTCCGACAGGCGTTCCAGCAGCACCAGGCCGGCGCCCTCGGCCCAGCTGGTGCCGTCGGCCGCGGCGGCGAAGGGCTTGCTGCGGCCGTCCGCCGCGAGGCCGTGCTGGCGGGAGAACTCGGTGAAGCCCAGTGGTGTCGCCATGATCGTGACACCGCCGGCGAGCGCCAGCGAGCACTCGCCCGCGCGCAGGGCCTGGGCGGCCAGGTGGACGGCGACCAGGGACGACGAGCAGGCGGTGTCCACGGACAGCGCCGGACCGCGCAGTCCGAGGTGGTAGGCGACCCGGCCGGACGTGACGCTGGTCGCGACGCCGGTGAACAGGTAGCCCTCCAGGTCCTCCGGCAGGCCCGGCCCGGTCGCGTAGCCGGACGACCAGACGCCGGTGAACACGCCGGTGTGGCTGCCGCGCAGCGAGGCCGGGTCGATCCCGGCGTGCTCGAAGGTCTCCCAGGCCGTCTCCAGCACGAGCCGCTGCTGCGGGTCCATGGCGAGCGCCTCGCGGGGCGAGATGCCGAAGAACGGAGCGTCGAAGCCGGCCACCTCCTCCAGGAACCCGCCCCGGGTGATGTACGTGGTGCCCGCGCCGCGCAGTTCCGGGTCGTAGAGGCCGCCCAGGTCCCAGCCGCGGTCGTCCGGGAAGTCGCCGATCGCGTCCACGCCGTCCGTGACGAGCCGCCACAGGTCGTCCGGTGAGGCCACGCCGCCGGGGAAGCGGCAGCCCATCCCCACGATGACGACCGGGTCGTCGTGGGCGGCCTGGGCGGCGGGGGCCGGCCGGTCGCCGGGGCCGGTGCGCAGCCAGTCGATCAGTTCCGCGGGCGTCGGGTGGTCGAAGACGAGACCGGAGGGAAGTCGCCGGTCCAGGGCGCCGGCCAGGCGGTTGCGCAGTTCGAGCCCGGTGACCGAGTCGAAGCCGAGGTCCTTGAAGGTGAGCGCGGGATCGATGTCCGCGGGGTTCTCGTGGCCCAGCACGAGCGCGATCTGCGCGGTGACCACGGCGGCCGTGTCGCCCGACTCGGGGTCGCCCGTGTCCGTGCCGCCCGCCCCGGTGTCCAGGCTCTCCGGGCCGCCGTCCGGCCGGCCGGGCGCGGCGGTCCGCGCCGCGTGTGCCCCCGGTCCGGCCGGGGTCCGTCCGCTCTGCCCGGCAGGCGCTTCGGGCAGCCAGTACGAGCGCCGTTGGAAGGCGTACGTGGGCAGGTCGACCGGCGCGGCCTCGGCGACGGCCGGGGACCAGTCGACCGGCACGCCGGCCACGAACAGCCGGGACAGCGCGGTCAGGAAGGCGTCCGGCCCGCCCCGGTCACGGCCCAGCGTGCCGGTGGCGACGCCGGACACGCCGGTCCGCTCGCGGGCCTGTTCCAGGCTCTGTTCGAGGGCGGGCAGCAGCACCGGGTGCGGGCTGACCTCGACCACGACGTCGTGCCCGTCCGCGAGCAGTGCGGCGGTGGCCAGGTCGAAGCGGACCGGCTCGCGCAGGTTGCGGTACCAGTAGCCGGCGTCGAGCTCCGTGGTGTCCTCGAGGAGGCCGCCGGTGACCGCGGAGTAGTACGGGATGGTGCCCTGCCGCGGCCGCACACCGTCCAGTTCGGTGTGCAGCCGCTCGCGGATCGCCTCGACGTGCGCGCCGTGGGAGGCGTAGTCCACCGGGACGACACGTGCGCGGACACCGTCCGCCGCGCAGGACTCGACCAGTTCGGACAGGGCCTGGGTGTCGCCGGACACCACGACCGAGCCGGGGGCGTTGACCACGGCGACCGTCAGCGCGCCGCCCCAGCGCGACACGTAGTCCTCGGCCCGCTCGGCGGACAGGGCCACGGACACCATGCCGCCCCGGCCGGTCAGCGCCACCAGCGCGCGGCTGCGCAGTGCCACGATCCGGGCCGCGTCGGACAGCGACAGCGCGCCCGCGACGTGTGCCGCGGCGATCTCGCCCTGCGAGTGCCCGACCACCGCGTCGGGCTCGACCCCGAAGGAACGCCACAGTTCCGCCAGGGACACCATCACCGCGAACAGGGCGGGCTGCACGACGTCCACGCGGTCGAGCGGGGCGCCGTCCAGGACATCGGCCAGGGACCAGTCGGTGTACGGGGCCAGGGCCTGGGCGCACTCGTCCATGGCGGCCCGGAAGACGGGGTACGCGGCGTACAGCTCCCGGCCCATGCCGACCCACTGCGCGCCCTGGCCGGGGAACACGAAGACGGTGCGGCCCGGGGTGCCGGCCCGGTCGGCGGCGACCTGGACGGAGTCGAGCAGGACCGCGCGGTGCGCGAAGCGGGTCCTGGTGGTGGCCAGCGCGTGCGCGACCTCGGCGGCGGTCAGGTCCGGGTGGCTGCGCACGTGTTCGCGCAGGCGCCCGATCTGCGCTCGTAGCGCCTGCTTGGTCCGCGCCGTGACGATCCACGGCGCCGGCCGGGCCTCGGGAGCGGGCCGCCGGGCCGGCGGCGCGGCCGCGTCGGGCGCCTGCTCGACGATCACGTGCGCGTTGGTGCCGCCCATACCGAACGACGACACGCCGGCGAGCAGGGGCGCGTCCGGCCGCGGCCAGGGGGTCAGAGCGGTCTGGACCCGCAGCGCCAGGGCGTCGAGGGGGATGCCGGGGTTGGGGGTTTCGTAGTTCAGGCTCGGCGGCAGTGCGCGGTGGTGCACGCTGAGGACGGCCTTGAGCAGACCGACGATGCCCGCGGCGCCTTCCAGGTGGCCGACGTTCGTCTTGGCGGATCCGACCCGCAGGGCGCTGTCGGCGTCGCCGGACCCGGCCGGGGCGCGGTAGGCCGCCGCGAGGGCGGCGGCCTCGATGGGGTCGCCGACGGCGGTGCCGGTGCCGTGCAGTTCCACGTACTGCACATCCGCGGGACGCACGCCGGCGCGGGCCAGTGCTTCGCGGATGACCTGTTCCTGGGCCTGCGCGCTGGGCACGGTCAGGCTCCGGGTGGCGCCGTCGTTGTTGACCGCGCTGCCCCGGATGACGCCGTAGACGCGGTCCCCGTCGGCCAGGGCCCGGTCCAGCGGTTTCAGGACGAGGAAGGCGCCGCCCTCGCCGCGGACGAAGCCGTTGGCCCGGGCGTCGAAGGTGAAGCAGCGGTCGTCCGGGGACAGGCCGCCGAACTCCGCCGCTCCCTCCTCGCGGGCGGCGGTCAGATTGAGGTTCACCCCGCCGGCCAGGGCGAGCGCCGACTCGCCGCGGCGCAGGCTCTCGACCGCCAGATGCACCGCGACCAGCGCCGACGACTGGGCCGTGTCGACCGTCATGCTCGGTCCGCGCACACCGAGGAAGTGCGAGACGCGGTTGGCGATGACACCCCGGTTGGTGCCGGTCAGCGTGTGCGGCGTGATGTGACCGGGGTAGGCCAGGGACGTGTAGTCCTCCCACATCGAGCCGACGAACACCCCCGTCGGGCCGCCCGTCAGCGTGCTCGGCACGATCCGGGCGTCCTCCAGGGCCTCCCAGGCGAGTTCGAGCATGAGCCGCTGCTGCGGGTCCATGCCGACGGCCTCACGGGGGGACACACCGAAGAACGCCGCGTCGAAGCCGTCCACCCGGTCCAGGTAGCCGCCGTGCCGTACGCCCTGCCGGCCCACGGGCGGCGCGGTGATCGCGTCGGCCCCGTCGCACAGCAGTCGCCAGAACGCCTCCGGATCCGGGGCTTTCGGCAACCTGCCCGCCATTCCGATGACAGCGACACGATCAGCGTCCGAATCCAGGGGGAAGCGCATCACATCGACACCTCGTGAGCCGGGGGGATGAAGGAAGGCGGTGTTTCCGTAGCAGTCCCGATGGTGCGGCTCCGGCCGTGCGAGCGGCCGGATCATCGAGCACGCGGGCGGCCCGGCGACCGGGTGCTGTCCGAACCCGGACTCGCCCGCGCTTCGGGCTTGTGGATCAGTGGAGCGGTCCTCGAAAGCGACAGCGTCGGCGACGCGATTCGAGGAGATGCACTGGTGAACTGAGCGTAGGGGCCGAGGCGATGATCGTTCCGCCGCGCAGCTGAGCATGGCAGCAACACCACGCCCTCGCCACAGGCCAGGCGAAGGCTGTCTCGAAGGAGGCACATCACAACGTCATATGCCTGCACGAAAGAGGCACCGTGGCGAGATCCGTCCCGTGTCCTCTATGAAACGCGTCATTTCTCACGGACGGCCCGTCGCAGCGTCAGCCGGCGAACGCGCCGGTGAACCCGCCCGTGCGGTCGGGAAGTTCGTCCACGCCCTGCACCGTCACGCCCCGGCCGAATTCATGGGAACCGTCGACGCCGCCGGTGACAACGCCCTAGAATCCCGTTCGCACTCGCGCAGAAGAACGTCCTCGACCGTCATCCGGCCACCCGGGGAAACCTCCGCACGGCGATCACCACCCGGATCGGGCGAACCGACCACCGGCGCCGCCGACGGCTCCGGCCGAAGCGTTCGCCCCCACCGACGTCGAGACGATCGCGAAGCGCCACCGCCCCCCGGCGGCACAGAACCCGGCGGCATAGAACCCAGCTGTCACCGATCCGTGCATCGATCCCGGCCGTTCGCGCCCGGACCCGGCGCCCGGGCCTGGTGACATTCAGTCAGGAGGCAGCGATGCAGGCCACGTTCCCCCTCACCACACCACACCACCTCGACAACGAGCCCGAAGCGGAGGCTCTGCTCGCGCAGGCTCCGGTCGTCCTCGCGACGATGGGTCCGGCAGACGTCTGGCTCGCCCTCTCCTACAAGGCGGTGCGCCAGGTTCTGAGCGACAGCCGGTTCAGCCGGGAGGCGGCCACACTTCCGGGCAGCCCGCTGAAACTGTCCGTCGCCTCCGACCCCCTCCTGATCTCCAGCCAGGACGGCGAGGGCCACACCCGCCTGCGCAAGCTGATGTCGCAGGCGTTCAGCCCACGCATGGTCGATCAGCTCGAACCACGCGTGCAGGCCATCGTGGACTCCTTGCTCGACTCCCTCGACCCGACCGCGGATCTGGTGGCAGGCCTCTGCGCTCCACTGCCGTTGATGGTCATCTGCGAGCTGCTCGGCGTGCCCTACTCCGAGGCGGAGGCCATCCGCCGGTGGACCAGGCGGCTGTTCGTCACGAACATCACTCCGGACGAACTGCGGGCAGCACAGGGCGAGATGCAGGACTGGCTCGCCGACCTGGTGCGTCACAAGCGGGCGCAGCCGGACGACGGGTTGATCTCGGCGATGGTCGCCGCCAACGACGAGGGCGACCACCTCACCGAACCCGAGCTGCTGGCCAACCTCGAGGGCCTGCTGATCGCCGGCCACGAGACGACCGTCAACCAGCTGGGCAACTCGTTGCTGACCCTGCTGCGCCACCCGGACCAACTCGCGCTGCTGCGGTCGTCACCGGACCTGATCGGACCGGCGGTCGACGAACTACTGCGCTACAGCAGGCTCTTCACCTCGGCCGAGGTCCGGGTCACGACCGAGCCCGTCAATCTGGAGGGCGTCGAACTGGGAGCGGGCGAACCGGTGTTGCCGGTCATCGTCGCGGCCAACCGCGACCCCGGCGTGTACCCGGATCCCGGCCGCTTCGACATCACGCGCGAAGGACCGGCGGCGCACCTCGCCTTCGGGCACGGGCCGCACTTCTGCCTCGGCGCGGTACTGGCCCGCCGGGAGATGCGGGTGGCGATCGGGTCCGTGGTGAAACGGTATCCGGGACTGCGCCTCGCCGTCGACGAATCCGAACTCACCTACGTGCCGGAACTGGTCTTCCGCGGCCTGCAGGCGTTGCCGGTCACCTGGTGATCCGTGGCCTCTCGTACCGCAGGCGCGGGAACCGGACGCGCTGATGACCGAACCGCCGGCCGAGGCGCAGCTCGCCTCGGTGGGCCGGCGGGGCCGCCAGGGCTTCTCGGACAGCGCCACCCGCTCCCCGGCCCGGCTTTCAGCCTGCCCGCCCGCAGCGCTCGGTGTCGGTCCCGGCGGGGGTCGCCTCGTTGTAGCGGGCCCCGTGCACGGTCGAGGCGTTCAGCACCCGTCCTGCCGCGTCGAGAGCCTCGTCGGGCCGACCGCCGGGACCTCGAACGGCCCGGGCCGCCGCGACACGCGGCGGCCCGGAGCCGAGGTCTTCGCCGCGGTCACGAGGCGGCGGCCGCGAGCTGTTCCTCGAGGGCAGCCAGCGTCCGGTAGCAGTTCAGCACCCGGGCGATGGACGCGTTCGGCTCGCGGCCCTCGCGGATGGCGGCGACGAACTCGCGGTCCTGCAGCTCGATGCCGTCCATCGAGACGTCGACCCCGCTCACGTCGATCGGCACGTCGTTGCCGGTGAACAGGTCGTCGTAACGTGCGAGGTAGGTGCCGGTGTCGCCGATGTAGCGGAAGAAGGTGCCCAGCGGACCGTCGTTGTTGAAGGACAGCGACAACGTGCAGATGGCCCCGTTCTCCGCGCGCAGCTGGATGGACATGTCCATCGCAATGCCGAGTTCGGGGTGGATCGGTCCCTGGATCGCGTTGGCCTGCACGATCGGGGCCCCGGCCTGGTACGCGAACAGGTCGACGGTGTGCGCGGCGTGGTGCCACAGCAGGTGGTCCGTCCAGGAACGTGCCTGGCCCAGTGCGTTAAGGTTCTCGCGGCGGAAGAAGTAGGTCTGCACGTCCATCTGCTGGATCCGGTAGTCCCCGGCCTGGATCCGCTGCCGCACCCACTGGTGGCTGGGGTTGAAGCGCCGGGTGTGTCCCACCATGGCGACCAGCCCGGTGCGTCGCTGCGCCGCGTCGCAGGCCTCGGCGTCGGCCAGCGAGTCGGCCAGCGGGATCTCGACCTGGACGTGCTTGCCCGCCTCCAGACAGGCAAGGGTCTGCCCGGCATGCATCTGGGTGGGCGTCGCGAGGATCACCGCGTCGACGTCGTCCATCGCCAGCACTTCCTCCAGCGTGGCGACGGCGCGGCCCACGGCCTGCTCCTCGGCGAACCGCCGCGCCTTCTCCAGGCTGCTGCTGACCACGGCGGTCACCTCGACGCCCTTGATCCGGCGCAGCGCGGCCGCGTGCTTGGCGCCGAAGGCGCCGCCGCCGACCAGGGCGATCCGGACGGTCTGCTCGTCGGTCATGTCGTCACTCCTTCTCGGCGGGCGTCTCGCCCACCGGGTGGTTCTCAAGGATCAGGTGGCCGACGGCGGTGTTGGACGCCGGCACGTGGTAGAAGCGGTGCTTGACCTCTGTACGGCCCGAGCCGTCGACATCGCTCATCGCTCCGCGGGCGATCAGCCACATGACCAGCTCGATCCCCTCGGAGCCGGCCTCCTCGACGTACTCCAGGTGCGGCACCTGGGCCAGGCCCTCCGGGTCCGAGATCAGCCGGTCCAGGAAGGCGTTGTCCCACTCCCGGTTGATCAGGCCGGCGCGCGGCCCCTGGAGCTGGTGGCTCATGCCACCGGTGCCCCACACCTGGACGTTCAGCGGCCTGTCGTAGGACTCGATGGCCCTGCGCAGCGCCTGGCCGAGTCGGAAGCACCGCGCGCCCGAAGGCACCGGGTACTGCACCACGTTGACGTGGAACGGGATCACCTTGCACGGCCACCGCTCGACGTCGCCGAACATCAGCGACAGCGGCACGGTCAGGCCGTGGTCGACGGTCATCTCGTTGGCGAGGGTGAGGTCGAAGTCGTCGCGGATCAGTGAGTGCGCGATGTGCGCGGCCAGCTCCGGGTCGCCCTCGATCCCGGGGACCGGCCTGGGTCCGTAGCCCTCGTCGGCGGTGGGGTAGGCCGCGCCGGTGCCGAGCACGAAGGTCGGGATCATCGACAGGTCGAAGGCGGAGGCGTGGTCGTTGTAGACCAGGAAGATCACGTCGGGGGCGTTGTCCCGTTCCCACTGCTTGGAGAACTCGTAGCCCTCGAAGACCGGCCGCCAGTAGGGCTCGTCGGTCTTGTGGTGGTCCATCGCCGCGCCGATCGCCGGTACGTGCGAGGTGAACACCGCGCCGGTGATGACGGCCCGTCCCCGCGGCGACCGCCGGTCGGTGTGCGCCGCTTCGAGGACGGCGTGGTCGATCCGGTTGCCGGCGATGGAGCGGCCCCCGGCGACCATCATGTCGCGGTAGTCCTGCTCGGTCATGCCGGTCATCGAGCCTGCCATCTGCTGGAACGACAGCCCCAGCGTCGCACCCCACTTGGCGAGGAAGTAGATGTTGCCGCCCTCGCGTATCGCGGCGTTGAGGTCGCGGTCGAGCAGCGCCTGCTTCTGTTCCTCCCGCAGTGGCCACGCGTCCAGGTAGGCGCGCTCGTCGGCGAGGTAGCGGTCCCGGTTCTCGGCCGTCATCAAGGACATGCAGAACTGGTTGAGGTGGTAGCCCTTGGCGGACTGCTCGGCGTCGAAGACGGTCGTCCCCGGGACCAGCTTGTAGCTCTTGTCCAGCGACATGGGTGGGTCCTCCGTTCGTGGGACGGTTCAGTTCGATTCGGGCCAGTACAGGCGCATCGGGTTGTCGACGAGGAGCCTGTGCCGCAGCTCCGGCGTCGGCGCGATGTGCGGCACGAAGTCGACGAGCAGGCCGTCGTCGGGCATGTGGTCGGTGAGGTTCGGGTGCGGCCAGTCGGTGCCCCACAGCACCCGGTCGGGGAACTCCTCGACCACGCGCCGGGCGAACGGGACGACGTCGCGGTAGGCCGTCCGCTCCCCGTCGAGGGCCGGCGGGCCGCTCACCGACAGCCGCTCCGGGCAGGTGACCTTGCACCAGATGTCGGGCTTGGCCCGCATGAAGTCCAGGAAGGCCTCGAACTCCGGGCCGTGCGGGTCCTTGGTGACGTCGGGCCGGCCCATGTGGTCGACGACCAGCGGCACCGGGATCGAGAGGAGGAACTCGCGCAGGTCGGGGAGGTCGGCCGCCTCGAAGTAGACGACGACGTGCCAGCCGTACGGTCGGATCCGCTCGACGACGTCCCACAGGTCCTGCTGCGGCGCGGCGTCGACGAGCCGTTTGACGAAGTTGAACCGCACGCCGCGCACACCGGCCTCGTGCAGTTCCCGCACCTGCGCGTCGGGGATCCCGGGGCGCACCGTCGCCACCCCGCGGGCCAGGCCCCCCGATGCCCGCAGGGCGTCGACCATGGCGCTGTTGTCGGCGCCGTGGCAGGTCGCCTGGACCACGATGTTGCGGGCGAAGCCCAGGTGGTCGCGCAGCGCGAAGAGCTGGTCCCTGGACGCGTCGCACGGGGTGTACTTGCGTTCGGGGGCGAACGGGAACTCCGCGCCCGGCCCGAAGACGTGGCAGTGCGCGTCGACGGCTCCCGCGGGCAGCCGGAACTCCGGGCGGCTCGGACCGGCGTACCAGTCCAGCCAGCCGGGCGTCTTCTCGAAGGTCGTCGTCATCCTCAGTCCTCGTACCGCAGCCCGAGCGCGGCCAGCGGGCCGCGCATGTCGTAGATGTCCAGGCCGAGTTCGCCCGCGCGGAACCTCGCGCGCTTGCCCGCCTCGCCCGCGTCGCGCCTGGCCGCCGCCCCGGCGACCTCGGCGGCCCGCTCGCGCGGCACGACGACGACGCCGTCGCCGTCCGCGACGACGACGTCGCCGGGCCGGACCAGGGCGTTGGCGCAGACCACCGGCACGTTGACCGAGCCGAGGGTGGCCTTGACCGTGCCCTTGGCGTTGATCGACCGCGCGAAGACCGGGAAGTCCATCTCCTCGAGCTCGGCCACGTCGCGCACGCCGCCGTCGATGACCAGGCCCCGGCATCCCCGGGCGCGGAAGGAGGTGGCGAGCAGGTCTCCGAAGAAACCGTCCTCGCTCTCGGTCGTGCAGGCGGCGACGACGACGTCGCCCTCGCGGATCTGCTCCGCGGCGACGTGGAGCATCCAGTTGTCGCCGGGCTGCAGCAGCACGGTCACGGCCGTGCCGCAGGTGCGCGCCGTCGGGTAGACCGGACGCAGGTAGGGGCGCATCAGTCCGACCCGGCCCATCGCCTCGTGGATCGTCGCGACGCCGAACTCCGACAGCGCGGCGACGGTCTCGGGGTCGGCGCGGGTGATCGCCGTGTGGACGACACCGATCTGGGTGTGTTCCATGCCTTCTTCTCCTCGGGTCAGCGGCCGGCGGCGAGGCGCGCGGCGAGGCGGGGGTAGACGCGCAGGGCGTTGCCGGCGTAGACGGCCGCCCGCTCCTCGTCCGAGAGGTTCGGCGTCGCGTCGACGTACCGCTTGGTGTCGTCGAAGTGGTGGCCGGTGCGCGGGTCGATGTCGCGGACCGCGCCGATCATCTCGCTGGCGAAGAGGACCGACCGGCTGGGGATCACCCGGGTCAGCAGGTCGACGCCGGGCTGGTGGTAGACGCAGGTGTCGAAGAGGACGTTGTCCAGCAGCGTCTCCGGATCCGGCTTGCCGAGCGCCATCGCCAGGCCGCGGAACCGCCCCCAGTGGTAGGGCACCGCGCCGCCGCCGTGCGGGATCACGAACCGCAGCGTCGGGAAGTCGGCGAACAGGTCGCCCTGGACCAGCTGCATGAACGCCGTGGTGTCGGCGTTGAGGTAGTGGGCACCGGTGGTGTGGAAGGCCGGGTTGCACGAGGTGCTGACGTGGATCATGGCGGGGATGTCGTACTCGGCCATCGCCTCGTAGACCGGGTACCAGCTGCGGTCGGTCAACGGCGGTGCGGTCCACCGGCCGCCCGACGGGTCGGGGTTGAGGTTGACCGTCACCGCGCCGAGCTCCTCGACGGCGCGGCGCAGCTCGGGCAGACAGGTGGCGGGGTCGGCGCCGGGCGACTGCGGGAGCATCGCGCCCATCGCGAAGCGGTCGGGGTAGAGCGTGCTGACGCGGTGGACCAGGTCGTTGCAGATCCGTGCCCACACCGAGGAGACCGCGAAGTCGCCGATGTGATGGGCCATGAAGCTGGCCCGCGGGGAGAAGATCGTCAGGTCGCTGCCGCGCTCGTCCATGAGCCGCAGCTGGTTGCCCTCGATCGCCTGGCGCAGGTCGTCGTCGGTGATGACCAGGTCGTCTGGGTCGGGCGCGTCGCCGGCGGAGCCGGCCGCCGCCACCTGCCGGTCCCGCCACTGCGCCAACTGCGGCGGTGCGGTGGTGAAGTGACCGTGACAGTCGATGATCATGTGTGCTCTCCTGAAGGGCGTCCGGGTCAGTCCTGGGCGGCGGTGGGCCAGCCGGTGTACTGCTCGGCGAGGAAGGTGCGGCCGGCCCGGGTGCCCACCGCGTTGTCGAGCTCGCCGAGCTGACGCCGCAGGTCGAACGGCGTGGCGCCGGGCGCGGTGTGCAGCAGCCGGGTCATCCAGTACGAGAAGTTCTGTGCCCGCCAGACCCGTTGGAGGGCGCGCGGCTGGTAGTCGTCCAGCGCGGCCGCGCCCTCGCTGCCGAGCGCCCGCAGCAGGACACCGGCGAGCACCTTCACGTCGTGCAGCGCCAGGTTCAGCCCGCGGGCGCCGGTCGGCGGTACGGTGTGCGCGGCGTCGCCCGCCAGCGCCATCGAGCCCCAGCGCATCGGCTCCTGAACGAACGAGCGGAACCGCAGCACCGTCTTCTCCAGGATCGGCCCCTCCTTGAGCCGGAAGCCGTCCTCACCGGCCACCCGGGCCTGGAGCGTCTCCCAGATGCGGTCGTCCGACCAGGCCTCCACGGGCTCGTCGGGGGCGCACTGGAAGTACATCCGCTGCACGGTCGGGGTGCGCTGGCTGATCAGCGCGAACCCGTGCTCGGAGTGGGCGTAGACCAGCTCGGGTGCGCTCATCGGCGCCTCGGCCATGATGCCGAACCACGCGAAGGGGTACTCCTTGCCGTAGCGCACCCGCCGGTCCTCGGGCACCAGGTCGCGGCACGTGCTGCGCGACCCGTCCGCGCCGACCACGTACCGCGCCCGGACTTCGTGGCGGGTCCCGTCGGGCGCGGTCCAGCGGACCCGGGGAGCGTCGGTCGTCACGTCGAGGACCTCGGTCTCCCTGACACCGAAGTGGACCGTGCCGCCGTCGCGCTCCCGGGCGTCGGCCAGGTCGACGAACACGTCGGTCTGCGGGTAGAGCCACACCGACGCGCCGACCAGCTTCTTGAAGTCGACGCGGTACGGCCGGCCGCCGAACCGGAGTTCGACGCCCTCGTGCTCGTGACCGTCGAGCAGGATCCGCTCGGAGACTCCGGTCTCCACCAGGTCCCGGGCCGCGTCGGCTTCGAGGATGCCGGCCCGGTGCGTCGTCTCGATCTCGCGCCGGGTGCGGGTGTCGAGCACGATCGTCTCGACACCGGCGCGCCCGAGCAGGTGGGCCAGCATCAGTCCGGCTGGGCCGGCACCGACGACGGCGACTGGGACCGAGGCAACGGTGTCGACGATGGCATCGGCCATGGCATCTCCTGAACGGTGGCGCGGGGTTTCGAACACCCCGAACGCTCGCATCCGGGCCCTCGACCGGTCGCCCCTCTTTCCGTCAGGCGGAAACCGCCCCGGGCTTCAGACCGTCGTCCGGGCCCGCCTGCCGAGTTCCTCGGAGATGCCCCGCACCGCCCTCAGCAGCGGCTCGCGCAGCCCGCGCGCCCGGCTCGCGCCCTGCGCCGCGACGACGATCCCCAGGGCGGCGCTCACCGGGCCGGACCGGCCGATCCGCACCGGCGCGGCCACCGCGACGGAGCGCTCCGAGAGCTGCCGGTCACTGACGAAGGCCTGCTCGCGGCGGATCCGGTCCAGCTGCGCCCGCAGCGCCTTCGGGTCGGTGACGGTGTGCGGGGTCCAGGCCCGGAGCGGCGATCCGAGCACCTCCTCCTGGATCTCCCGGGGCGCGTGCGCCAGCAGCACCCGCCCCATCCCGGTGGAGACGACGGGGAACCGCGATCCGACCATCGTGACCACCTCCACCGACCGGTGCCCCGCGATCCGTTCCACGAAGACCAGCTCCGTGCCCTCGCGCACCGCGAGCTGGACGTTCTCGTGGGTCGCCTCGTAGAGGTCCTGCATGAACGGCAGCGCCGAATCGCGCAGGATCTGGGTCCGGGGACACCCCGAGGCGATCTCCCACAGGCGCAGCCCGACGTGCCACGACCCGTCCTCCGCGCGCTCGAGCGCTCCCCATCCCGCCAGCTCCGTGATCACTCGGTGCGTGGTGCTCAAGGCCATGCCCGTACGCTGAGCGATCTCCGACAGCGTCTGCGAGGGGTGCTCACGGTCGAAGGTCGAGAGGACCTCAAGGACCTTGCCGGCTGCCGTACTTCGGGTTGTGCTCATCCGGCCAGTGTCGCAGACCGGCGTCGAGCCCCTGAGCGCACGTCGTACCATCTGCCGAACTCAAGGAGGCGATGTGAACCAGGAGATCTCCGGGCTGTCCTCGATGGCGACACGGCCGATCCTGACCGACCTTTCCGAACACATCCGACACACCCACGGCATCGCCGTGCGCTTCGACTCCGCCGGCGGGGTCGAGATCGCGCGGCGGGTGCGCGAGGGCGCCGAGGCAGATCTGCTCGTCCTCGCCGAGGGAGCACTGACCGAACTGGAGGAGGAGGGGCACCTCCTGGGGGGCACGGCGCGCCCGCTGTGGGTCTCCCAGGTCGTCGCGGCCGTCCCGGACGGAACGCCGGTTCCGGCGTTCGACGCGGAATCCGACCTGCGAGCCGCTCTCCTGTCCGCGGAGAGGATCGCGTACTCCACCGGTCCCAGCGGGACGGCTCTCGTCGGGCTGATCACCCGGCTGGGCCTCGCCGAAGCGCTGTCGGACCGGCTCGTCCAGGCGCCGGCGGGGGTGCCCGCCGGCAGCCTGCTCTCGTCCGGCCGGGCCGATCTGGCCTTCCAGCAGCACAGCGAGCTGATGGACCTGCCAGGCGTCGTCGTCGTCGGCCCGCTGCCGGGCGACACCAAGATCGAATCGGTCTTCGGCGGGGCCGTGCCGGCCTCCTCCGTCCGACCGGACCGTGCCCGCGAAGTCCTCGACCTCCTCGGTTCCGACGCGGCGTCGGGGATCGCCCGCACCAGGGGCATGCGGGCGTTCGGGCAGCAGAGCTGACACGGCGCTCCGAAGTGGCGACCGGGGTCGGCTGACGGTCGTCCGGCCGCCGACCCCGGTTCTTATGACAACGGCATTGACGTTTCCCGTCGCCCCCGGTTTCATGACTCGCACTTCCCCCACCCCCGCCGCCACCAGCGGTACCGGGATCGGCCCGGGCTCGACGGCCGGGGTGGTCGGCCTGCGCCTGCCGGCGGTCGTGCACCTCGTCGACGGTCGGCGTCACGTGCCCGCCACCGCCCGCACCGGGCGGCGGCGGACGACGAGGTCCACCCCGGCCGGACCATCCCCACCTGCCCCGGCACCGGGGCAGGTGCATCCGCGGTGCCCGACCGCCAGCGAATTGAGGAGCCTTCCCTTGAGCACGATTTCCATCGAACACCGCGACGGGGTGGCGGTGCTGACACTCCGTCGCCCCGCCAAGCGCAACGCCCTCGACGACGCCACCGTGCTGCGCGTCGAGGAGTTCTTCCGGAAGCCGGGCGCGGACGTCCGCGCCGTCGTCCTGGACGCCGAAGGCGATCACTTCTCGGCCGGGCTCGACCTCGGCGAGCTGACCGAGCGCTCCACCGAGGAGGCGCTGGAGCACTCGCTCATGTGGCACCGCGTGTTCGACACCATCGAGGGCGGGCGCGTCCCCGTGGTGGCCGCGCTCAAGGGCGCGGTGATCGGCGGCGGCCTGGAGCTCGCGGCCTGCGCGCACATCCGCGTGGCCGAGCCGTCCACCTTCTACGCGCTGCCCGAGGGACAGCGCGGACTCTTCGTCGGCGGCGGCGGCTCGGTCCGGATCCCCCGGCTGATCGGCGCGCACCGGATGGCGGACATGATGCTCACCGGCCGCGTCCTCGACGCCGCCGAGGGCCAGGCCGCCGGCCTCTCGCAGTACCTGACCGAGGAGGGCGGGGCGCGGGCCCGGGCCCTGGAACTCGCGGAGCGGATCGCCGCCAACGCCCCCCTGACCAACTTCGCCGTCCTCCAGGCACTCCCCCGGATCGCCGAGGCGTCGCCCGCCGGCGGCCTGCTGCTCGAATCCCTCATGTCGGCCGTCGCCGCCGGCAGCCGCGACGCCCAGGAGCGGATGCGGGCGTTCCTGGACGGCCGCGCCGCGAAGGTCGCCGCCGGACAGGACTCCCACGGGAAGGACGCCCGATGAGCGAGATCCTCAGCACCCCCAGCCCGACGGTCAGGGACGACTCGGAGATCGGCCGCTACCTCCGCTGGCTGGAGTCGGAGCGGCAGCTGGGCTTCGCGGACTACGACAGCCTGTGGCAGTGGTCCGTCACCGATCTGGACGGCTTCTGGTCGTCGGTCTGGGAGTTCTTCGACGTCCGCCCGCACACCCCGCCCACCGCCGCCCTGGGCCGCCGGTCCATGCCGGACACCGAGTGGTTCCCCGGCGCGACCCTCAACTACGCCGAGCACGCGCTCGGCCGCGAGGAGGACCTCGACGCCGTCGCGCTGGTCGCCCGCTCCCAGACCCGGGCGCCGGTCGAGCTGACCTTCGGCGAACTCCGCGACCAGGTCGCCCGGGCACGCGCCGGGCTGCTGCGCCTCGGCGTCCGCGAGGGCGACCGGGTCGTCGCCTACCTGCCGAACATCCCGGAGACGCTGGTGGCCTTCCTCGCCACCGCGAGCATCGGCGCGGTCTGGGCCGCCTGCGCACCGGAGTTCGGCCCGCGCAGCGTGGTCGACCGGTTCGCCCAGCTCGAACCGAAGGTGCTGCTGACCGTCGCCGGATACCGCTACGGGGACCGCGACATCGACCGCCGTACCGAGGTGGCGGAGATCGCCTCCCTGCTGCCCACCGTGGAGCGGGTCGTCCACGTCCCGTACGGACCGAACGCCCTCCCCGACGCGCTGGGCTGGACGGAGCTGCTGGCCGAGTCCGCCGAACTGTCCTTCGAGCCCGTGCCGTTCGACCATCCGCTGTTCGTGCTCTTCTCCTCCGGCACCACCGGCATCCCCAAGGCGATCGTCCACCGGCACGGCGGGATCCTCCTGGAGCACCTGAAGAACAACGCGCTGAGCTGGGACCTGAAGCCGGGCGACCGGATGCTCTGGTTCAGCACGACCGCCTGGATGTTGTGGAACACCCTGGTCTCGGCGCTGCTCGTGCGCGCCTCGATCGTCATGATCGACGGCAATCCGGTCCACCCCGACCTGCGGGAGCAGTGGCGGATCGCGGAGGAGACCGGGGCGACGCTGATGGGCGTGAGCCCCGGCTACCTCATGGCCTGCCGCAAGGCCGGGATCCGGCCCGCCGAGGAGTTCGACCTGTCGCGGCTGCGGCAGCTCGGCGCGGCGGGCAGCCCGCTCGCCGCCGACGGTTTCCGCTGGGTGGCCGAGCAGTTCGGGGACCAAATCCTCCTGAACGTCGGCTGCGGCGGCACCGACGTCTGCACCGGCATCCTCCAGGGCAGCCCGCTCCAGACCGTGCGCGCCGGAGAGATCTCCGGCCCCTGCCTCGGGGTCGCCGCGTACGCCTACGACAGCGAGGGCCGGCGGGTCGTCGGCGAGCTGGGCGAGCTGGTGATCACCGAGCCGATGCCGTCGATGCCCGTCGGCTTCTGGGGCGACACCGACGGTTCCCGCTACCGGGCCGCGTACTTCGAGGAGTACCCGGGCGTGTGGCGGCACGGCGACTGGGTGCGGTTCGCCCCCGAGGGCCACTGCGTCGTCGCCGGACGCTCCGACGCCACCCTCAACCGGGGCGGCGTCCGGCTCGGCACCGCCGAGTTCTACGCCGTCGTCGAGGACCTGCCCGAGATCGAGGACAGTCTCGTCGTCCACATCGAGGACCCCGAGGGCGGCAACGGCGAGCTGCTGCTCTTCGTCGCGGGCCCCGTGGACCTGGACGACGCCCTGCGCACGAGGATCGCCCGCGCGCTGCGCTCGGCACTGTCTCCGCGGCACGTCCCGGACGTCATCGAACGGGTACCGGCCATCCCGCGCAACCGCACCGGCAAGAAGCTGGAGGTGCCGGTCAAGCGGATCCTCCTCGGCGCGCGTCCCGAGTCCGTCGCCAGCGCCGACGTCCTCGCCGACCCCCGTTCGCTGACCGCCTTCGTCGCGTACGCCGCCGACCGGGCCGCCGGCACCGGGCACGGGAGCGCGTCGTGAAGGTCGCCGTCGTCGGCACCGGGGTCATCGGGGCCTCCTGGACCACGCTCTTCCTGCTGCACGGGCACGAGGTCGTCGCCAGCGATCCCGCGCCCGGCGCGGAGGAGCGGCTCCGGGCGGCCGTCGCCGCCGACCAGCGCCGGCTGTCGTTCACCCCCGACCTCGCCGAGGCCGTCGCGGACGCCGACTTCGTCCAGGAGAACGGCCCGGAGCGTCCCGAGCTGAAGGACGAGGTCTTCGCCGTCCTCGACGCCGCCGCCCCACCGGGGACGATCCTGGCGAGCAGTTCCTCCGGGCTGCCGCCGTCGCGGATCCAGCGGGCCTGCGCGGCCCACCCCGAACGGGTCCTCGTGGGGCACCCGTTCAACCCGCCCCACCTCATCCCGCTGGTCGAGGTCGTGCCGGGCGAACGGACCGGCGAGGCCGCCGTCGACGAGGCCATGGGCTTCTACCGCAGCCTGGGCCGCCACCCGATCCGGCTGCGCCGGGAACTGCCCGGCCATGTCGCGAACCGGCTCCAGGCCGCGCTCTGGCGGGAGGCGTACTCCCTCGTCGAGCGGGGCGCGGCGAGCGTCGCCGACATCGACGCGGCCATCGCCCACGGTCCCGGCCTGCGCTGGGCGCTGCTCGGCCCCTTCCTCAACCAGCACCTCTCGGGCGGGGCGGGCGGCATCGCGCACGTCCTGGAACACCTCGGCCCGCCCATGGAGGAGTGGTGGGCCGACCTCGGCACACCGCGCCTCACCCCCGAGCTGACCCGCGCGATCACCGAAGGCGTCAGCGACGAGCTGGCCGGGACCGCGGAGGCCGACCTCGTCGCGGAACGCGACGCCCTCCTCTCCCTCCTCCTCGACGCCAAGAACCGGACCGACCACCTGTGAGCACTCCGATGAACCCCACCGATCCGATCGCCATCGACTTCCACGTGCACGTGGAGCAGGACGCCCACGGCCATCTCGCGCTCGACGCGGAGCTGATGGACGCCTCGGCCGCCTACTTCAAGTCCGGCCAGGACCGCACCCCGACCGTGGAGCGCCTGGCCGCGTACTACCGTGAGCGCCGCATGGCCGCCGTGATCTTCACGGTGGACGCCACCACGGGCCTGGGCCACCCCGCCCTGTCCAGCGAGGAGATCGCCGAGGCGGCGGCCGCCCACCGCGACGTCCTCATCCCGTTCGGCTCGGTCGACCCGCACCGGCCGGACGCCGTCGCCCGGGCCCGCTCGCTCGTCCTCGACCACGGCGTCCGCGGCTTCAAGTTCCACCCGAGCCTCCAGGCGTTCGCGCCGAACGCCCGCGAGCACTACCCGCTCTACGAGGCGATCCAGGAACTCGGTGTCCCCGCCCTGTTCCACACCGGGCAGACCGGGATCGGCGCGGGCCTGCCCGGCGGGCGCGGCATCAAGCTGCGCTGGTCCGACCCGATGCTCCTGGACGACGTCGCCGCCGACTTCCCCGGCCTGACGATCGTCCTGGCGCACCCGTCGGTGCCCTGGCAGGACGAGGCGATCTCCGTCGCCACGCACAAGGCCAACGTCTACATCGACCTGTCGGGGTGGTCGCCGAAGTACTTCCCGCCGCAGCTCGTGAAGGCGGCCGGCTCCTTCCTCCGGCACAAGGTGCTGTTCGGCTCCGACTTCCCCGTCGTCACGCCCGACCGCTGGCTGGCGGACTTCGCCGCCCTCGACATCAAGCCGGAGGTCCGCCCCCTGATCCTCAAGGAGAACGCCGTCCGCGTCCTGGCCCTCTGACGACGCCCCCGGCCGAGCCGTCACCGGGGCCGCGGCCTCCCGGACCGGCCACGGGCGGCGCCGGCTCAGAGCTTCTCCAGTCTCCGGCCCGCCGCCTTCAGGGAACGGCCCCGGCGCAGCTCCGGCCCCCAGGGATCGTCGCGCTCCAGGCGCTCGTCGATGGTGGCGAGCGTCCAGCGCCGCGCGGTGAGCTCGGGGTCGTCCAGTTCGCTCCAGCTCAGCGGGGCGGCGATCGGGGCGCCGGGCAGGGCGCGGACGGCGTACGGGGTGACGGCGGTCTGGCCGTACGCGTTGCGCTGGGTGTCGAGGTAGAGGCGTCCCTTGCGGGCCTGCTTGCGGGCTGCGGTGGTGAGCTCGTCCGGGTGCCGGTCGGCGAGCAGGTCGGCCAGGTCGCGGGCGAAGGCGCGGACGTCGTCGAAGGGAGCGCGGCGGTCGAGCGGGACGAGGACGTGCAGACCGCGGGAACCGGTGGTCATCAGGGCGGCGGGCAGGTCGAGTTCGTCGAGCAGTTCGTGCAGCTGGGCGGCGGCCTGCCGGACCGGCTCGAAGTCCTCACCGGGAGGGTCGAGGTCGAGGACCAGCAGATCGGGGTGGTCGGGCCGGTCGGCCTTGGACAGCCAGCGGTGCGGGGTGAGGCAGGCCTGGTCGACCAGGTAGAGCAGCGTGGCCAGGTCGTCGCAGACCGGGTAGCCGACGGTGCCGTCCTCCTTGGGCAGTTCGGCGCGGTGGATCCAGTCCGGGAAGTAGTCGGGGGTGTCCTTCTGCATGAAGCGCCCGTCGTCGATGCCGTCGGGGTGGCGCTCCAGCATCAGCGGGCGTCCGCGCAGGTGCGGCAGGATGCGCCGGCCGACCCTGCGGTAGTAGCCGGCGAGGTCGGCCTTGGTGATGCCGTCGTCGGGGAACAGCTCCTTGCCGGCCCGCTTGATCGCGACGGTCCGGCCGCTCGCGCGGATGTCGGTGGTGGTCATGGCGTGCCTCGCTCGCGGATGACGTCGGTGGGCCGCTTGTCGTCGCGCAGGCCCAGGTACCGGGGGCGGCGCAGCCGCCCGGCCGTGGTCCACTCGGTGAAGCCGACCTGGGCGCGCGCCTACCCCGCCGACATCGCCCGACACGTTCGGCTTGGGGGCCCGGATTCGGGGCAGCCGCAGCACTGCGGGGCTTCACGGAAGGCGAGGTACCAGGGCGATGACAGTCGACACGATCACCTCCCGGCTGCTGTCCGAACACGGCCGGACGTACGCCGAGGAGGCCGGCATCACGCTGCGCGACAAGCCCGCGCCGTTGTACCAACTGCTGGTGCTCACGGTGCTCTGCTCGATCCGCATCAAGGCCGACACGGCCACCGCCGCCGCCCGGGAGCTGTTCCGGGCCGGCCTTCGGACACCCCGGGCGATGACCGACTCCGACTGGCAGGACCGCGTGGACGCGCTGGGCCGCGCCCACTACGTGCGGTACGACGAGAGCACCGCCACCGCCCTCGGCGAAGGGGCACAGCTGGTGCTCGACCGCTGGCACGGCGACCTGCGGCGGATGCGGGAGGAGGCCGACGGCGACCTGGACACCCTGCGCGACCTGCTGCGGGAGGTTCCGAGGATCGGCCCGGTCGGCGCGGACATCTTCTGCCGGGAGGCCCAGACGGTCTGGCCGCAGCTGCGCCCGTTCTTCGACGACCGGGCGTGCGGCATGGCGAAGGACCTCGGTCTGCCGCACACGCCCCGCGGCCTCGGAGACCTGGTGCCGCCGAAGGACCTCGCGAAACTGGCCGCCGCCCTGGTGAGGGTCAGCCTCTCGAAGGACGCGGCGAAGGACCTCCAGGCCGCGTGACGCCGCCGTCCCCGGGGAAAACGCTGACCGCCTTTCCCCGGGAGGAAACGCTGACCGCCTTCCATGACGCGCGGACCATCACACCGCCAGGAGCCCCGTACTCCCCAAGACCGTGGTCGGCATGTGACGGTCGGGCCTCGGTGCCGAAGTCGGTACCGAAGTGGTACCGAAGAAGAGTCAGTGGAACACGATGGCATGGCCGCCGGCGATGCTCGCCAGGCATGCCCGGTAGAGCTGGTGCCAGGCGAAACGCTCGGTCTCGAACGGTCCGTCCGTCAGGGGATCCGCGGCCTGCCCGGCCTCCCCCGTCACGAAGGGAACGCCCTTGTCGTCAAGGTTGATGCCGATCGACGACGCCATGCCCGAAAGTTCAGCCAGCAGGCGCTGACTGGAGCCGACGATTCCAGCGCCCTCGACTTCCGCCTCGTCGGGAAGGAAGAGCGGGTCCTCGAAGTCGACCGGCACGTAGTAGCCGGCACTGTCGGAATGGCAGAGCAGATGAGAATCGAACCTCGTCATCTCGTCCCGAACCTTCTCGCAGTCGAGCTCGTACTGGCGCTCACTGACCTCCAGAGCCGACGTGACGGGTTCACCGAGGTCCGTGAGCACCAGAATGCGGCGCAGCTGGGTCAGGTACCCGTAGGGGAAGCCGCCGGAGAAGGTACGGGTACGAGGCGGATCGGTCATCTCCGGCTCCTGCCAGCTGATCTCCTCCGCCTTGAGCGCCCGGCCGAGGCGGGCGAAGGCCGAGCGGTGGTATTCGAGCCCCTCGGCGTCATTGCGAGCCTGGTCGTAGAGGAGTCCCACGGATATCGAAAGTCCCATGGGCCTCACTGTAGGAGCGGCCTCTGACAGCGGCGGCCCCGCCCCCCGCAGTGACACCGAGCGGCTGCGCCGGGACCCGCTGCCACCACTCCCGCGCACAGCAGGCATGACACGGCGTTGAGCGCCGGGCACGCCGTGGCACCGCGCGTACGCGCCGCGCCCTTCCGGTGGGGCGGGGCCCTCCGGGACCCGGATTCGGTGCCCTGGCACTGCTCCGGTCCGTGCTCACCCATGCCCCGCCCCCGCGGCTCGACGGGGCGCGTGAACCGGTATCAGGCCCGGCCGGCCGTGGACGCCCTGACGTTCAGCATCCAGTCCTGGCGACGGACGGTGCCGGGCTCGGCCGTCCCGGCCAACAGGTCACCGAGAAGGGCCGCACAGGCCCGGCCGTAGTCCGCGGGCCGCAGGTCGACCGCCGTCACCTGCGGGCTGGATCCGCGTGCGGCGGCGCCGTCGACACACGCCGCCACCAGCAGATCGGTCCCTGGGCGCAGGCCGGCCCGCGCCGCGGCCGCGAGCACCCCGACCACCGCGCCGTCGGGGGCGCTGACCACCGCGTCCAGGCCCGGGATGCCGGCGACCAGGTCCGCGGTGACGGCCTCGACTTCGGCCGGCGTCGCCGCGAACGGCACCGTCCGCACGATCACCTCGGCGCCCTCCCGGCGGCTCCAGGTCCGCGCGGCGCCCCGCAGCGCCGCCGCCCAGTCCGAAGCCGGGCCGGGCACCAGCAGCGCCGGGCGGCGGGCGCCGCGCTCGGCGAGGTGGTCCAGCAGGGCGAGCAGCGAGGCCGCGTTGTCGCACACCACCGCGCCGCTCGGCGCGGTTCCCCCGCCGAGGTGGCGCTCGCCGGTGACGACCGGCACCCCCGCGTTCAGCAGGTCCGGCACGGTCGGGTCGTCGACCTCGGGGTCGATCACCAGCAGGCCGTCGACCCGGGAGGCGAGCCTGCCGCCGGATGCCGTGCCGGGGGCCAGGAGGACGAGGTCCAGACCGTCCTCCCTGGCCCGCTCGACCGCGCCGAACGCCAGGTTCATGTAGTAGTCCAGGCGGGTCGCGGTGCGCGGCAGGTGCAGCCCGATCGCGCCCGTGCTGGAACGACGCAGGCTGCGCGCCGCGGTGTTCGGCCGGTAGCCGAGCTCCCGGGCCACCTCCCGGATCCGCTCCCGCGTGGTTCCGGCGACACGGCCGGAGCCGCCCAGCGCGTTGGAGGCGGTGCTCTTGGACACCCCGGCCGCCCGGGCCACGTCGATCAGGGTCACGGAGCGGCTGGTCACAGCCCGGAAGTCTAGACCCAGCCCCGCACCGGTCCCCACCCCGGCTCCCGCGCCTTGCTGGAACGTTCCAGCAGTACGTAAGGTGCAAGCGCTGGAACGTTCCAGCACCAGCTGCCGATCTCTGCACCCGGCCGTACGACCGGACGCACGCCGACCGCGAACCGCCCGACCGGCGGTTCGTCACCCCGACCCGACCAGCCAGGAGACACCCGCATGACGCGCGGATTCGATGTTGTGGAGACCGGTATCGCCGAGCTGCGCGCGGCGCTGGAGAAGGGCGAGACCACCGCGGTCGGCCTGCTCGACGCCTACCTCGCGCGGATCGAGGCGTACGACCGGCCGGGCACCGCCACCGCGCTCAACGCGATGGTCGTGATGAACCCGGACGCCCGCGCCGAGGCCGAGGCCTCCGACGCCCGCCGCGCGCGTGGCGAGACCCTCGGCCCGCTGGACGGCATCCCGTACACCGCCAAGGACAGCTACCTCGCCAAGGGCCTGACCGCCGCGGCCGGCTCGCCGGCCTTCGAGCACCTCGTCGCCCAGCGCGACGCCTTCGCCATCGAGCGGCTGCGCGCCGGCGGGGCCGTCCTCATCGGCCTGACCAACATGCCGCCGATGGCCAACGGCGGCATGCAGCGCGGCGTGTACGGCCGCGCGGAGAGCCCGTACAGCGCCGACTGGCTCACCAGCGCCTACGGCTCCGGCTCCTCCAACGGCTCCGGCACCGCGACGGCCGCGTCCTTCGGCGCCTTCGGCCTCGGCGAGGAGACCTGGTCCTCGGGCCGGGCGCCCGCCTCCAACAACGCCCTGTGCGCCTACACGCCCAGCCGCGGCGTGATCTCGGTGCGCGGCAACTGGCCGCTCGTACCGACCATGGACGTCGTCGTCCCACACACCCGCACCATGGCCGACCTGCTCGAACTGCTCGACGTCGTGGTCGGCGACGACCCGGAGACCCGCGGCGACCTCTGGCGCTCCCAGCCGTGGGTGCCGATCCCCGCCGCGTCGCAGGTGCGCCCCGCCTCGTACCCGGCGCTCGCACCCGCCGACCCGGCGGCGGCGCGCGCCACGCTGGCCGGCAAGCGCGTCGGTGTCCCCCGGATGTACATCAACGCCGATCCCGACGCCGGCACCAACCCCGAGGGCGGCATCGGCGGGCCGACCGGCCTGCGGATCGACACCCGCCCCTCGGTGATCGACCTGTGGGACGCCGCCCGCCGCGACCTGGAGGCGGCCGGCGCCGAGGTCGTCAAGGTCGACTTCCCGGTCGTGACCAACTACGAGTCCGACCGCCCCGGCGCGCCCTCGCTGTTCACCCGCGGCCTGGTCGGCCGTGACTACCTCACCGTGGAGATCGAGGACCTCTCCGCCTGGGCCTGGGACGACTTCCTGCGCGCCAACGGCGACCCTGCGCTCGCCACCCTGGCCGAGGTCGACGGCGACCGCATCTTCCCCAAGCACGAGGGTGAACTCCCGGACCGCTACGACAACTTCGACGACTCGATCGGCGACTACCCGCGCTTCGTGCGGGAGCGCCCGTACGCGTCCTTCACCGACATGCCGCACCTGGAGCAGGGGCTGCGCGGGCTGGAGGAGACCCGCCGGATCGACCTGGAGCTGTGGATGGACGGACTGGGCCTGGACGCGGTGGTGTTCCCCGCCGTCGCCGACGTGGCGCCCGCCGACATGGACGTCTCCGAGGCGTCCGCCGACCTCGGCTGGCGCAACGGCGTCTGGGTCGCCAACGGCAACCTGGTCCCCCGCCATCTCGGCATCCCGACGGTCACCGTCCCCATGGGCACCATGGCGGACACCGGCATGCCGGTCGGCCTGACCTTCGCGGGCCGCGCCTATGACGACAACGCCCTGCTGGCCCTCGGTGCCGCCTTCGAGGCGACCGGCAGCCGCCGGACGGAACCGCCGCGTACCCCGCGCCTGTCGGCGCGCTGAGGACGGCCTCGGGGCCCGGGTCGGCAGAACCACTGCCGGCCCGGGCCCCGGTCGCGCGCCCGGCCGCGCGGCCCCGCGGATCCCTCAGCCCCCGCCCCCCGGGTCCCGCGGTCAGGAGGAGTCGCGGGCGACCAACTCGACGGTCTCGACGGCCAGCGCGAGGTCGAGACCCGCATCGGCCGGGCCCTGCTCGCCGGCGACATCGCCGACGGCTCGACCGTCACCGCCGACGCCGAAGCAGGACACCTCACCATCCACATCGCCGAGCCTGCCGCAGCCGCACCGCACGCCCCTCGATGATCCGGCCAACCGCCCGCCACCGCCCGGATGCACCCCTGGCCCGCCTCCGCCCAAGGATCGTGATGTTGGAGACAACCTGGACGTCCGCTTCAAGGAAACCTCGTTCTGCGGTTGTGTCGACGACCAATTTGGAGGTATACGGACTGGTGGGGCCGTCCACAGGACGCCCGGCCGGATGCCGTGCCGCCGCAGCGACTGCGTGAGCCGGACAGCGAACCGCGTCGACGTAGGAGGTGTCGACAGTGATCACGGAACTGGCACTGGAACGCGTGGAGTTCACCTGCGGCCACTGCTGGCGCCAGTGGAGCATGGACTACGACGTCCAGCACTACCGCGATGACGACGAACGGGACTGGGAGTACTTCTCCCGCGACGGCGTAGTGGTGGACTCGCCGTACACTCCCCAGGGTGCGCCGCCCTGCCCCGAGTGCGGGCGCCGCTGGGTGGGACGCGTTCTCGCCCGCCGACTCATTCCGACGCCCCCGGGCCCGGTCGGTACACCGCGTCTGTCGATCGGCGACGCCGCGGGTCACCGGCCGGAGCGGCACGGTGCGCCGCCGCTCGGTGCAGGGGATCACGCCCAGCCGGCGCAGGCTGGTGCGCCTGACCCGGACGGTGACCGGGTGAAGGTCGACACCGACGCCGGAGAGGGGGTGTGAGGCGGTGGCGAGGCTGACGGTCGAAGGCGCGGACCTGGTGGTCCGGCTGCGCTGGTGGGAGCGGCTGGTGACGCGGTCGGGGCCGGTGCGGGTGCCGCTGACGGCGGTGGAGCAGGTCACGATCACCAGGCAGCCATGGAGGGTTGTCCGCGGAGTTCGCGAGAGCGGCCTGCTGGTCCCCGGCCGGCTGTGCCTGGGGGTGTGGCGGCATCCCGGCGGCCGGGACTTCGTGGCCCTGCGTCCGTCCAAGGATGTCGTGGTGAGCGTCGACCTGAACCGGCCCTCGCCGTTCACGCGCGTCGCGGTCCACTCGACCGAGGCGCCGCGAACGGTGGCCGAGCTGCGCGCGGCGATGAGCAGGGCCGCCGTCGCGGCGCAGGAGCACGATGAGGGAGCCCCCGGAGTGGCGCCGCAGCCCGAGAGGCCGCCCGTGTGCCTGGCGCCGTCCCGGCCCGGCGCCAGGGGCCGGCGGGGGCGCGTTCCGGTCCACGCCTGAGCACCGGCCGGCGCCGAGGTGCAGATCAAAGGAGGTGGCGTGATGCTCATGGATCGCACACCGTGCGAGATCGCGGTCGCGGCCGCCGATGAGGTCCGTCGTCTCAACGAGTGCACGGTGCGGACCGGCGCCTATCCCTATCCGACGGACGTCCATCACACCATCGGCGCGCTGGCCGGTCTGCTGGAGCAGTTGCCGCGTTCACTGCACCAGCTCGCCGCCGGTCTGAACGCGATCGACCCGGAGCATCTGGCCGTCTACGCCGACCCGCCGACTCCCGTTCAGCGGCAGGCGGAGGTCGCGTCCGAGCTGGGTCAGGCCATTGCCGCGGTCGAGCGCGCCTGCGCTCACCTGCGCCGGGCGCAGCACACCGCGGCGGAGCTGGTCTACACCGGCCCGGTCCCGGGGATCTGACCAGCGCTGAAGGCGGGGCTCACTCCAGGTCTGCCCTCGAGGACTCCGGCGACGCCTGGACGAACCGCTCCGAGGACGATGACCGAGGGATGACCGAAGGGAGGACACCGTGAAATCCCAGTTCCTGCACCGCCTCTACGAGCCTGCCTCCCCCGTCGCGTCCGTGTATCTCGACACTTCCCGCGACATCGACGATCCGGACCCGGCGATCGAGCTGCGATGGCGGCACCTGCGGGACAAGCTCGTGGCCCATGACGCCGACACGGACACCGTCCAGTCGATCGGCACAGTCGTCGCGGGAGCCGGAAGAGACCGGGACGTCACGGGCCGACACGGACAGGCCGTCTTCGCATCCGCGGGACGAATCCTGCTGGACGAACGCCTTCCGGAGCCGCCGGCACTGGACACCGCCCGCTATGGCGTGCTGCCCGACGTCCTGCCGCTGCTCCTCCAACGCGCCCCGGACATCCCGTACGCCGCCGTCTCCCTCCACCGCGTCCACCCGACTCACGGCGCTGAGGCCGAAGATGAGCTGGAAGTCGACCACGACGTGGGCCGATGGCCGCACAACCGCGTCAACTCGACCGCCGGCCACCAGCGGATCCCGCTCGGCAGCTGGCCGCAGGAGGCCGGGCGGATCCTCGGCGAACTGGCAGACGCCGCTCCGGACGACACCCCCGAACTGGTCGTGATCGCCGGAGACTCCTGGGCCGCGAACACGCTGATCCGCCTGGCACCGGGCCGTCTGGCACGCCGGATCGTCCGATTGCGTGAGGCCGACCACCACCGGCCCGAGCCCGGCCGTGCAGTCCTGGAGAAGGAGGTCGGCCTGCTGATGGCCGACCGGCTGGCCGACCGTGATCAGCACCGAGTCGATGCCTTCCTCGCCCGCCGTGCCCGCGACCAGGACACGAGTGAGGGACTGGCCGCTACCGTCGCGGCTCTTCAGCGCGGCCAGGCAGCCGCCCTGCTGATCAGCCCTGCTCTGCCGGCCCTGCCGCCGCTGTGGGCCGGTGCGGCGCCGACTGATCTCGCGCTGTCCGGTGCGGAGCTCGAAGTCTTCGGTGTCCGCTCCTACTGGGAGGAGAGTGCGGCAGACGCGCTGGTGCGGGCCGCCGTGGGCACGAACACGGAGCTGATCGTGGTTCCCCCCGACCAGGTGGCTCTGCCGGACGGGGTCGCGGTCCTGCCCCGGTACCGCGATGGCGGGCCTGAGCACAGTGAAGCGCGGATCGCAGGGAGCGTACCGAGTGGACGAGTTGGACCGTGAAGGGTTACAGGGGGCTACTGAGTAGCCGCCCGCGTCTCGATAGCACTTGATGGGCGGCTACCGGCTTCGCAGGTCGGCGCGAGGCGGCGCATGCGTCGGGTGAGGAGGATGGCGGTGACCGCTTGGTTCGCGAACCGGTTCGAGGCCGGGCAGCGGCTCGCCGCCCGGTTCCAGGAGTCCGGCGCCCGAGAGCGCGGCGGTGATCCCGTCGTGCTGGGCTTGGCTCCCGGGGGAGTGCTGGTGGCCGCGGAGATCGCCGGCGCCTTGGATGCACCACTGGACGTCATGGCGGTGCACACGATCAGCGCACCGGGGGACGGGAGCGTCGTCGGAGCCATCGCCGACCAGGAACCGCCCTTGTTCGACCGGCGCGCCGTGCGGAACCTCGGCATCACGCCCGAGGAGTTGGCGGGCGAGGTGGACGCGCAGCGCCGTGAACTTCGGCGCCGTGAGCGCCTGTACCGGGCCGGTCGCCCGGCAGCAGCCGTCGCGGGGCGGACAGTGGTGCTGGTCGCCGACGGACTGGTCCACGGCATCGCCGCTTCCGCAGCGATACGCGCTGTCACCAAGGAGCGTCCCGCGCGACTGATCCTCGCCACTCCGGTCTGCGACGCGCGAGTGGCGGCCAGGCTCAGACCCGAGGTCGATGGGCTCATCTGCCTCCACCAGGTCCGCTACCTCCACGCCGTCGGCCCCGCCTACTCCGACTTCCGCGACGTCACCGACCGCGAGGTGGCCGCAGTGCTCGGTCAGCGTGCATCCGTGTCTTGATCACCTGTGAAGCGAGGTGGGTCAACGAACCCCGGGCGCGCGCCGACGCGCTCGGCCGCATCACCTGGACCGTGAACGTCGACTCCACTGTCTGCCGAGCCCACCAGCACGCCGCCGGGGCCCGTCGGAAACCGGATGTTGGCGGAGGCCGCCGCCTACCCGCGCCTGACGGATCATGCGGGCGACGGCTGGCACCTGCACTACCGCGACGACGGCGAGTCGCTCGCTTCGGTGCTGACGGTCATGTTCACGGTCGGCACGGCGCTGCATCTGGTTGGCCGCGGCATGCACCGACTGCGCCGCTGCGACGTGGCCGAATGCACGACGATCTTCGCCGACACCTCTCGCACGGGTCGGCAACGCTACTGCTCACAGCGGTGCGCCAACCGGGACGCCGTGCGGCGACACCGCGCCCGAACGGCATAGCCCCGGCACCGGCCCCGGCGTGGACGCCTACGCGGTCCCGGCAGCCGGCAGCTGTTCCTGCAAGTACTTGGCGCGGTTGTCGAGGCTGACGCACCGTAGGCTCCTCGGGCACCCGGGCGGTGGGGTGTCGAGCCGGACCCCGGCTTGGAGTGAAGTCGGTGGGGAACTGCGGTGGCTTCGAAGGAGGTTCGGTGTCGGCGGCGGTTCGGGCGGCGGCGTCGGCAGGCGGCGGCCGGGAAATTCGCTTTCGGCCGCCGGAATGCGGTGATAGACAGTCGTCGTGCAGAAGAACCTTGAACTCCCTGACCTGCTGCGACTGATCGACGAGCGGGCGACGGCCTTCCGGGCCGCGATCGCCGCCGCTCCCAGCCTGGACGTGCAGGTGCCGACCTGTCCCGAGTGGACGCTGTTCGACCTGGCGCAGCACCTGGGCTCGGGCCGCCCGTTCTGGGCCGCCGTCGTCGAGGCCGGCCCGGCCGACGCCCCGCCGGCCGAGGCCATAGCGGCGCGCGCCGAGGCGCAGGCGCCCCGGGAGCGCGAGGCATTGGTGGCCTGGCTGGCCGCGTCGACGCAGGAGCTGCTGGACACCCTGCGGGAGGTCGGCCCGGACGCCGAGTGCTGGACGTGGTGGGGCGCCTCGCAGTCGCCGCGGACCAGCGGTGCCGTCGCCCGGCACCAGCTTCAGGAGATCGCGGTGCACACCTATGACGCCCAGCTCACCGTGGGCGCCGCGCAGCCGCTGCCGGCGGAGGTGGCGCTGGACGGCGTCGAGGACTTCCTGTTCACCTGCTGCGCATGGTCGGGCGTTTGGCCGCACGAGCCGGCCGTCGTCGACTACCACGCCACCGAGGGCCGCTCCTGGCGCTTCACGGTCGAGGCAGATGGCGCCCGCGCCGTCCGCCTCCCGGCTGCCGGCGAGGGCGAGGCCCAGGCCCCGGCCGACGCCTCCGCCCGGGGCACGGCCGGTGAGCTGGTCCTGTGGTTCCACGGACGCACCCCGCTGGACTCGGTGAAGATCGACGGCGACCGGGGCATCTTCGAACGGCTCTTCGCCTGGGACCCGAACGCGTAAGGCATGGTCGACGACGCGGCGCCCGGTCGCGTCGTCGGCTCATCCGACCGTGCCCTGGCCGGAGCGTCCCCCGTCGTCGTGGCGCATGCTCGAAGTGCGACCGGGCGCCGACGGGAGAGGCCCGACTCCACGACGGGAGTGTGCGAGATGACTACCCACTCGAACCGCCACCAAGCACCTTCCGTCGTCACAGCCTTCGCTGTGCTGGCCGCTGCGGTGCTGGCTCTGGCCAGCTGTTCGGACAGTTCGGGCCATGGCTCCAGCAGCGGGGGCAATGTGACCGCACCGTCCAGCAGCAGCCCCTCGACGATTACCCCGCCGAGCACCAATCCGCCCAGCACCACCGCGTCGCCCGGCGCCCCCGTCCCCGCTGCTGGACCTCAGGAGTGTGCGACCAGCCGGCTGACCGTTGCGCAAACCGACGTGAGCCTCGGCGCGGGTCAGTACTATTCGACCTTGGTGTTCACGAACACCTCTGACACAGCCTGCACGATGACCGGCTACCCGGGCGTGTCGTATGTTGCCGAGAACGGCATTCAGTCGGGCAACCCCGCTGACCGCTCCCCAGGTACGGTCGCCACGGTGACGCTGCCGCCGCACGGTACGGCGGGCGCGGTGCTGCACGATGCCAACGGCGCGAGCGGGTACGACCCGGCGCAGTGCCGGCTCGCACCCGCCGAGGGGCTACGGATCTACCCTCCGAACCAGACGGCCGCGCTGTTCCTCCCCTGGAAGACCGAGCACTGCACGGGCCCGACCATCCGCTCCCTCATGATTGGCCCGGTCCAGCAATATCCGGTTCACTGACCAGCACGTGACCGGTAGGTGGGACCGTCGATTCAGCGGACAGTCGCCGCTGGGTGTCGAGGCATCCAGAAGGACATCCGCTCACCGAGACAGTGGTACCGCTCCATGCCGAGCCCAGCCAGTACACCCGCAGCGTTCCGGCGGCTCGGGCCGCGCTCAGGGCCTGGTTGAACGGCCAGGCGTCGTAGTCAACGGGGGTGGTGTCGCTGCCGTACTGCTCGCTACTGCCGAGCAGTCCTCGCTCAGCTCGCGAACGATGGCTCGCCACGGGTGGAAGTCGTTGGCCTCGTTCCACGGCGCGTCGTGGGAGGCCTGGATCGCCGGGCTCTGCAACGAGATCGAGCTGTCCTTCGTCACCGACCCGCACCGGGTCGAGGTGGTGCTGGAGTTCGACAAGCGCGGCACGCTCCACAGCGGCGACTCGGTGCGCACGTTCCTGCCGGACCACGCGGCCGGGCAACACGACCTGACCGGCATGGTGGACGGCTGGATCCGCGGCGTGCTGGGCCACTGACCGCGCACGGGACCGTCAACCCCGGCGGCTACGACCGCGCGTCGGATCGGATCGATCAGTTGGTCGTGATGTCCGGGATGCCGGTCGGGGCGGGGACGGACTCGAAGGTGAAGCTCTGCCCGGTGGGCGGGGTGGCGCACGGGAGTTGCCGTGCGAGGACGCCCGGGGTGGCGATACCACCGGGGATGGTGACGCACGCGTTGCTGTGCGCCGGCTGGATGAGGTAGCTCCCGGCACCTTCGGGAGACGGGTGCAGCCGGAACCGTTCGGCGGTGCCCCGCCGGCCGCAGTAGTCGTTCATCAGGTGGGCGCCGTCGGTGAGAAGGGCCGAGTCCACTCCCAGACAACCGTGGCCCAGGACGGGGTGGAGCGAACGGATCGTGTACTGCCCGCCGCCCGCCGGATCCAGGACGTAGGTGGGTACGTTCCCTGGACAGTCGAACTGTCCGACTCGGCCGCCGCTGTCGTGGGCCGTGGACTCCCCGAGGCAGAGACGGGCACCCGCGGTCCGGATCAGGTACGCGCCCGCCGCGAGCGGCGCCTGCTCCGAACGGCCGGCGGCGGGAACGGCCGGGGAGTCCGAACCCTCGCCCGTGAGCGCCATCCCGCCTGCCACCACGCCCAGTACGGCAACGGCTGCCAGGACGGCCACGGTCGAAACCGCGCCGCGCCGCAGCCGCCGTGAGCGGGAGGGTGTGAGCCGCGCGGTCTGCGGGGCACCGGGAACCGGCGGCTCCGGCGGGGCGGATCCGGCCGGGGCGGCGTCACCGGGTGCCTCGCGGGTGGCACCGGACGCCAGCCGGGCGCGTGCTTCGAGCCAGGAAGCCGAATCCTCCCCGTGGCCGCACGCCCGCACGAAGGCATCCAGAAGTTCCGGCCGTGGCAGCAGATCGTGACGCAGCGCCTCGGCGATCGTGCTGCGCGGAAGCACGGTTCCGGACTCTGCGGCGCGGCGCTCCAACGCCCGGTAGGTCAGTCCGGACTGATCCCGGAGCTGTCGAAGGCATGCGACGAACTGGGCCGTGTCCCGCGCTTGGGCGGGATCCGGCAGGGGCTGGGAAGTCATGCCTCGATCCTGGCCGAGCAACCGGCTTCCAGCCACAGCGAATTGAGACGTTCACGACCGCGGGAGCGCGGCCTCGAGCGGGGCGACACGTGGCTCTCCCCGGGACGTCCACGCGCCCCGGTCGCCGGCACGAGGGCCTGACGTGCAAGTGAACGGTCCGGGACGGGGCGACGTCCTGTCCCGGACCGTCCCGGACTGTCCCGGACGCCTTGTGGCCTGGTGCCCGACGGCCCCGCACCACCAGAGTCCTGATGTCGGGAGGGCCCGGACGGCGCCGTCCGCCGCGTGATCCTCCCGTGCCCGAGTGACAGTTCACCTCAGAGGAGACCACCGTGTTGACCACTGTCCGCAGCAAGATCTCTGCCGGCGCCGTTCCCGCGTTGACGGCCGGGCTCGCCCTGCTTCCTCTCGCTCCGGCCCGGGCCGCGTCCGTGCCGGACCCGGCCGGAACGGCGAGCTACGGCTGCCCCAACGGAGGAAGCTACTGGTCCGACTTCTCCGGCGGCCGCGGCCGTGCTCACTTCTCGTGCCAGAACTTCCGCGTCCGCATCGGCATCAAGTGCACCGACGGGAATCCCCACTGGAGCGGAGGAGCCGACCAGCCCCAGCCCAGCGTGGTCTGGCGGCTGCACTACAACAAGGTCGAGTGCCCCGTCGGCTACAGCGTCATCGGCAAGCCCACCATCTACGTGAAGTAGCCCCGCCGACAAGCGCGTCCGACTCCTGCCCGCCGGCTCGGGGACCGGAAGCGCCCGCAGGCCGGTACGCGAACCGCCGGGAGGCAGGCCACCATCCAACGGGTGGCGGCCTGCCTCCCGACGTGCCTTTGCCCGGCGGCCGGGCGGCGTGTCCGCCGACGCGACGACGCACCGGCGCCGGCACCGGCACCGGGCGCACCGTCGCGTGCCCGCAGCGCGGCCCGGGCGGCCTCCGCGAGGCGGTTGGCGTCTTCCAGTGCCTCGTCCAGCGCCGGCAGCCGGGGTTCCACGTGCGGGCCGACCGCCTCGATGGCCAGCTCGGCGTCCTTCGCGGCCCGCGCCGGATTCTCGGCGAGGACGGACTCCCCCGGAGGACGCGGAGCAGTGCCACGGCGTGGCGCCCCGTCCTGCGGCACGACGCCGCGAGGTCCGCGAGGGCCTTGAGGGGGTGTAGGAGCCGGCGAGGCCGCCGGACACCCGCACCCGCGGCTGTCCTCGCGGGCGCCCGGACCGTCACACGGGCCCGAGGTCCGACAGATCCGGCAGATCCGGCAGCGGCCGGACCTCGCCCGTGCCCAGCTCGACTGTGAACCGGGCTCGCATCGGGCCGTCGCCCCGGCGGGAGAGGAGGGTGAGTTCGGTGACCCGTGCAGAGGTGGTGCCCAGGCGGGCGGCCAGCTGGGGCGCGAGCCGGCGCGGGTCCCGGGTCCGCCCCAGGGACAGGTGGGGCGTGAAGTCGTCCGCCCGACCCCGGCACCGGGGGAAGCGTTCCACCAGCGAGCCGTGCAGCGCCCGCCACGGGCCGGGGCCGCCGGCCGCCGGGTCGAGCCAGATCGTGGCGTCGTGGCGGTGGGAGAAGTGGCGCACCCCGTGCAGACGCGCCCTGAACGGGGCGTGCTCGGCCGCGGCGGCGCCCAGCAGCGGGAGCGCGGGCCCGAAGTCCGACTCCGGGACGAAGCCGAACAGCACGTTGACGTGCGGCGGCCATCGGCGGATCTGCGGATCGTGCTCCGCCCTGATCCGCTGGACGGCCCGCCACAGTTCCGCCGGCGGCAACCAGGCAAGCGCCGTCCGGGGTGTCGGTCCGACGTCCAGGACCCCCGGAACGTCGATCGAAGGTCCGTCCACCCCTCCATGGTGACCACCGACACCGGGACCGGCGGCTCGGGGCACCCCCGTGGTCGCCGACGGACCGGCGGCGTGCACCTCGACGCGCCTTCGGTCAACCCGCTCGGAACACCCGCCACGGGCGACTGGGTCGGCTGTCGGACCGCCTCGGCCGGATCGCACGGGACAGCCCAGGCCGCCGAGCACGGGGTGGTGCGATGTGCGGTGCTCGGTCGGGGTATTCGCTGGCAGCTTCCGGCTGGTGGTGGTCATACTGCCGCAATGGATCCGGTGACTCTCGAGACCGACCGTCTGGTGCTGCGGGCCTTCACACCTGCCGACGTGGATGCGGTGTACACAGCCTGTCAGGACGAGGACATCCAGTTCTACACCCCGGTGCCGGTGCCGTACCGGAGGGCGGACGCGCGGAAGCTCGTCGGCGAGAAGCTGCCCGCCCAGTGGGCCGAGGACAGGGACTACACCCTCGGCGCGTTCCGCAAGGACACCGGCGCCCTGGTCGGCTCGTACTGCCTGACCCTCATCAGCCGCGGCGTCTGGGAGCTCGGTTACTGGGCGGTCAAGGAGCAGCGCGGACGCGGGTACTCGGTGGAGGCCGCTCGTGCCCTGTGCGACTGGGGCTGGGCCACGCTCGACGTGCACCGCATCGAGTGGTGGGCCATGGCCGGGAACACCGGCTCGCGTGCCGTCGCCGAGAGACTCGGCTTCACCGTCGAAGGGACACTGCGCGATCGTGGCATCGCCAACGATGGCAAGCCGCACGACTGGTGGGTGGGCGGACTGCTGAGGCCCTGATGCTCGGGCGGGTGCTTCGCCGGCCGCGTTCGCTCTTCTGCGGGGAAGTTCCCGGCTCGGACGGTTCCCGGCTCGAAAAGGTCTGAACCGATACCGGGAATCAGGCGGCTCTACCTTCTGAGTCGGGTTGATCGAGCCATTCGTAGGGTTGGGTCACCCAGGGGTGCTGGGTGTGGCTATCAGGCGGCTGCCGTC
>NZ_JBVILX010000022.1:0-70993 GCF_055580145.1 Kitasatospora sp. NPDC032121
CCACCCCCCCCCCCCCTCCCCCCTCCCCTTACCCCCCCCCCCCCCCCCCCCCCCCCCCCCCCCCCCCCCCCCCCCCCCCCCCCCCCCCCCCCCCCCCCCCCCCCCCCCCCCGCTTCCGTGGACGGCGGAGGGGCACGGCGGAGGGGTGACGCGTTTCGGGCGGTCTCCGCCGGCCCGACGGGTGCCGTCAGGTACACCCTGCGGCTGTCGGCCAGGAGCCCGGCCGGCACATGACGGCCCGTACGAGGGCGGGGCCTGGCGCGAACGGCGACCGGGTCGGCCGGCCGAGTGCCGTGGTGGCGTCAGCGGCCGGGCGTGTTACCGGAGTTCGGCCGACGTGGCGCCGGTGTCCGCCGTGCGGTCGGTGAGCACGGTGTCGGCTTCGTCGACTGAGTGGCTGCTGTCGGCCTTCACGGTCTGCTTGATCCAGTTGGCGTAGGCGGGCGCGCTGGTGTACAGCCCGGGGCCGGTCGAGCACGGCACACCCAGGACGCCGGGGCCCGAGGTGACGCCGACGAGCTCCCACCGTCCGTTGCGGGCCTCCTGGAGCTGCGGGCCGCCGGAGTCGCCGTGGCACGCCATGGCCTTGGGCTTGGGGCTGACCGTGCACAGCCTGGTCGGGTCGGCGAAGCCGGGTGCGCATTCGGACTCGGCGCCCAGGCGGGTGTTCAGCTCCTGCAGGTGGTCGGGGAAGTCGAACTCGCCGTCGACGGTGGTGCCGAAGCCGAGGAGCCGGGTCGGGGTACCCGGGTCGCCCGCCTCCTTCGCGATCCTGATGGGTTGCTCGGAGACGGGCCGGTCGAGGCGGATCAGGGCGAGGTCGTTCTTGTTGGGGCCCTGGTTGTCGCCGTTCGCATAGCCGGGGTGGACGAAGGTCCGGTCGATCTTCCGGACGGTTCCGCCGGTCTTGCGCTGGTCGCTGCCGATGCGGACGGTGCCGTCGAGTTCGATCTCGCCGGTCACGCAGTGTGCCGCCGTCAGCACCCACTGGCGGTCGATCAGCGACCCCCCGCAGTTGCCGTCGAGCAGGCCGGCCTCCGGGGCGGACATCGGGATCACCGCCATGAAGGGGTAGCGTTCGGTGGAGTCACCGCCGTTGACGATCGCCCCGGCACTGCCCGCCATGAGGGTGGTGCAGGCGACGGCGGCGAGGGTCCCGACGGTTGCGGCGCGGACGGCACGGCGACGGGACGGCTTGGGACTGAACACGGACGGTTCCTTCCGTTCGGGGATTCGGATGTGCTCAGCCTGTACGTTCAAGATCGGCTGGACCATGGCGCCGGCCGGTGGATGCCGTGCCGGGGCAGCAGGTCGGCGAATGGGGGGATATCCCCCCTCTTCGGGCAGGCCTCAGTGGCCCCGGCCGCCGCCGAGGCCGACGCCGGTCGCACCGGCCAGGAGGCCGCGGCGGCTGACGGAGAGACGTCCACCGGATTCGTTCATGGCGGCCGGCCCACCGGACGAAGGGGAACCGCGTACGGTCCGCCGCGTGAACTTTCCCGCCGCTCACCCCGTGCGCCACACTGCTGGGCGTGACGAGTGTGAACGGCGAGGACCGGCGGGTGATCCGCACCCTGATCGCGGACGACCAGGAGGCCGTCCGCCGCGGTGTGCGAAGGATTCTGACGGCCCAGCCGGACATCGAGGTGGTGGGCGAGGCGGCGGACGGGCTGGCCGCGCTGGAGCTGGCGGCCGAACTGCGGCCGGACGTCGCGCTGGTGGACATCCGGATGCCGCGGATGGACGGGTTGGAGCTGACCCGGCGGCTGGCCGGTCCGGGGGTGGCGGAGCCGGTGCGGGTGGTGGTGCTGACCACCTTCGACCTGGACGAGTACGTGTACCCGGCCCTGCGGCACGGGGCGTCCGGCTTCCTGCTGAAGCGTTCCGGCCCGTCCCTGCTGGCCGAGGCGGTACGGGCGGCCGCGGACGGGGAGAGCCTGATCAGCCCGTCGGTCACCGTCCGGTTGCTGCGGCACGTGACGGTGCCGCGCCGCCCGGACCGCCGCCCGGACCGCCGTCAGGCGGCTCCGCTGGTGCCGCTGACCGAGCGGGAGGTGGAGATCGCCGGGCACGTCGCGGCGGGCCGCACCAACGCGGACATCGCCGCGGAGCTGTTCATCTCACCGGGCACGGTGAAGACCCACGTCGCCAGCATCCAGCGCAAGCTCGGGGTGGGGAACCGGGTCGGGATCGCGGTGCACGCCTGGGAGATGGGCTGGGCGGCTCGGTAGCGGCCGTGGGCCCGGGAACGGCCACGCGCGCGGTAACGGCCGCGGGAGGGAAGAACGGGAACGCGTCCACGGGGCCGAGGGGATGCTCCGTGGACGCGTGGAACCTGTGAGACTGGGGTGGCCTCCGGACGTGGTGTCCTCCGGCCGTAGTTCGATCGTCGACCGAGGTAGTGACCAGCGGCAGACCCTGATCCGTCTCGATCTGTCGCCACTGCCTCCTGCGGTCGAACTATTTCAGCTGCCTCACAGGTCCAACTCCCATCATGCGCCTCCCACGCGCCGTGCACCAGGGGTGTGCGGCACGAATCCGGGCAATTTTCACAACCCGGGCAGTCGGGCTTCGGGTGCGCGGGCTTCGGTCGTGCTGGTTTCAGGTACGCGGCCAGCCGTCCACGAAGCTCAGCGTCCGCTGGTACGGCCCCTCGGGCCCGGTGCTGCGGTACTCCTCGGTGCTGCTGCCGGTCCGGACGGTGCGGTCCCCGTCGTGCCGCACGGCGGTGGGGCGCAGGGTGTGGTCGACGGTGGAGCGCTCGGTGACGTGGCCGCCGGTCGCCGCGGTGGCCTCGCGGTGGTAGCCGAGTTCCATGGCGGTGGTCTGGTCGCTGTTGCCTGCCGCGTCCCGGCTCACCCGGTAGGAGACGTCCAGCGGTTCGCCCTCGTGCACGGTGGTGGTGCGGTGCGGGCCGCCGCCCCAGGTGGAGGTGGTGCGGGTGAGATCGGTGCCGTTGCGCAGCGTCAGGTCGTTGCCGCCGTCGCGCAACCGCTGGGTGGAGCGGAAGGCGAGTTCGTCGCGGACCTCGGTGGTGATCCGGCCGTGCGAGGTCTGCACCCAGCCCCGGGCGAGGTCGTTCCGGGCGGCGGTGACCGTCCAGTCGCCGCTGCCGCCGCCGTGGTCGGCGAGGTCGGTGGCGACGGTGGCCTCCGGGGCGACCCGGTGGTCGGTGAGCTGTCCTGTGGTGCGGGCGGCGCCGTGGTCCGTCTCGGCGAAGAGGTTGACCTGGCCGGTCCAGACGTCGTTGTTCTGTGCCTCGGCGGCGTTCACGGTGACGCCCACGGTGTGCGGCCGGCCGTCCAGCAGCAGCCCGACGTACGGGGTGAGGTCGAGCCGGTAGGCGGGCAGGTCGAAGGCGAAGACGCCGGGCACGGGCCGCCAGAGCAGCGGGTCCCAGCCGCCGGTGTAGATCACCGGGTACGGCCAGACGGCTCCGGCCACCCGGCCGTCCACGGTGAGCCGCAGCTCGCGGAACGGGCCCTTGCCGCAGATGCCGGTGCCCGGGTTGGCGACGGCGAAGGCGTCCGGCGCGGAGGCGTAGGCGAACTCCTCGCAGGCGCCGCCGCCTCGGGCGTAGACCTCGGCGGTGAGGCGTTCGAGGTTCTGCGGGAAGGTGAGGTCCCGTCCGGCGGTGGGTGCGGCCTGGGTGAGCCCGAACGGGCCGGTGGTGAGCAGCCGGTCGGCGGTGCGGGCGGCCGGCCGGTGTTCGTCCGCGGTGTAGAAGCTCAGGCTCGCGCTGATCGTGAAGACGCCCGTGTAGGTGGCGTCGGTGACGTTGGCGAGGTCGAAGGAGAAGTCCTGCGGGCCTTCCGCGAAGAGCGGGGCGTAGCGGGTGACGTCGTGCTCGACGCTCCAGGCGATGCCGTCCTTGGACGGCTCCGGGGTGGAGGAGAGCAGCACCTGGACGCCGCCGACGCGGACGCTGAAGATGCGGTCGAACTGCCGCCCGGCGACCTGCCCGTGGAGGTCCAGGACCACCGCCGACCAGGGGCCGGCGCAGTCGGCGGGCGGGGTGAGGGTGGTGGTGTACGGGGTGTCCGGCGGGTTGCCGTACCCGTTGCGGAACTCGCGCTCGTGCATCACCTCGACGGTGCAGGAGCGGGTGTCGGGGCGGGTGAGCGGCTTGGTGGCGGTGACCGGGTCGTGGTAGTCGGTGCCGAAGTCGGCGTGGGCCGGACCGGCGGCGGTGAGGGTGCCGGCCAGGGTGAGGACGGCGGCGCCGACCAGACCGGCGGCGCGGCGGAGCAACGGGCGCAGGGCCAAGGCGGGTTCCCGGGGTCGGGCGGCCCGCGGACGGGTGCCGCGGGCCGGTCGGATGATCCGGGAATCCTTCCGGGGGTGGCATGCCAGCGTCAAGGGATGGCGTCCGTCCGTCGCCGCGCCTCCGGCGGCGTGGCGGCCCGCTTTGGTCGGGGCCGGCGAGTGCGACCCCGGGGACGCACCCTGGCTGCCGGTGCGAACCGTCCATACGCTGAGCGGCATCCCGCTCAGCCGTAGTGGCATCCTCACAGAGAGTTCGCATCATGACCGGACTTCGCCCCGCCGCTCCTGCCGCTTCCGCCGCTTCCGCCGCTTCCGCCGCTTCCGCCGCCTCCGCCATCGAGGTGTCCGAGGAGGTCGCCCGGGCCCTCGCCGACGGCCGGCCGGTGGTCGCCCTGGAGTCGACCATCTTCACCCACGGCCTGCCGAGGCCGCGCAACCTGGCCGTCGCCATGGAGGCGGAGGAGCGGCTGCGGGCGGCGGGCGTCGTCCCGGCCACGATCGGGGTGCACGCCGGGGTGCCCACGGTCGGGCTGAGCACCGAGCAGATCACCGAACTGTCCACCGTCGACGGCCTGGAGAAGGTGAGCCTGCGCGACCTCCCGGTGGTCGCAGTGTTCGGCGGGCACGGCGGCACCACCGTCGCCGCCACCGCCTTCCTCGCCCACCGCGCCGGCATCCGGGTCTTCGCCACCGGCGGCCTGGGCGGCGTGCACTTCGGCGCCTCGGAGAGCTTCGACGAGTCGGCCGACATCACCACCCTGGCCGCCACCCCGGTCACCGTGATCAGCGCGGGCGTGAAGTCCATCCTCGACATCCGGGCCACCCTGGAGCGCTTCGAGACCCACAACGTCCCGGTCATCGGCTACCGCACCCGCAAGTACCCGGGCTTCTACGTCACCGACTCCGGCCACGAGATCAACTTCAGTGTGGAGTCGCCCGAGCAGGCCGCCAGGGTCATCGAGGCCCGCGACCGGCTCGCCCTGCCGCAGGCCGTTCTGATCGCCAACCCGGTCGACCCGGCCAAGCAGCTGCCGCCGGAGGAGCTGGACGGCATCCTGACGCGCGCCCGGGCCGAGGCCGAGCGGCAGGGCGTCGCCGGCAACGCCTCCACGCCCTTCCTGCTCGACTTCATCCGGCGGGACACCGGCGGGCGCAGCCTGGAGGTCAACGTCGAGGTGTACCGGGGCAACGTCCGGCTCGGCGGGGAGATCGCGACCGCGCTGGCGGCGGGTGGTGCCGGTGGCATGGCCGCCGGCGCCGGTGGCGCCGCTTCGGCCGTCCCGACCGAGACCGGGGCCTGAGCCGTGCTGGGGGTGCTCGGCGACCTCGTCGAGGACATCGTGGTCTGGGCCGACGGCCCGCTGCGGCACGGCACCGACTCCGGCGCCCGGGTGTTCCGCTGGCGCGGCGGCAGCGCGGCCAACGTCGCCCGCTTCGCCGCCGGGCAGCACCCGGCGCGCTTCCTCGGCTGCGTCGGCGCGGACGCGGTCGGGGACGGCCTCGTCGCCGAACTGACCGGCCACGGCGTCGACGTACGGGTCTCCCGGCGCGGCCGGACCGGCAGCGTGGTGGTGCTGATCGACCAGGACGGCGAGCGGACCATGCTGCCCGACCGGGGCGCCGCCACGCTGCTGGAGCGGGTCCCGGACGCGTGGCTGACCGGGCTGACCCACCTGCACGTGCCGGCCTACTCCTTCGACGGCGAGCCGGTCGGCAGCACGGCCGTCGACGCGCTCGTGAGGGCCCGGCGGGCGGGCGGCACCACCTCGGTGGACGCCTCCTCGACCGGCATGCTGGAGAGGTTCGGCCGGGAGCGATTCCTTGCGCTGCTGGCCGGGTTGGCGCCGACCTTCGTGTTCGCCGACCGCTCCGAGTCGGAGTTCCTCGGGCTGCTGGTGGGCGGCCTGCCCGGGCCGGAGCGCGCCCGGCTGGCGGTCACCACGGTGGTCACCAAGGCGGGCGCCGGGCCGACCGCCGTCGACGTGCCCGGTGAGCCGCTGCTCGTGGTGCCGGTGCCGCCGGTGGCCGAGGTGCGCGACCTCACGGGGGCCGGGGACGCCTTCGCGGCGGGGTTCCTGGCCGGCTTCCTGGACACCGGGGACCTCGGGCGCGCGGTCGGGCTCGGGCACCGCGGCGCGGCCCGGGTGCTGGCCTCGCCCGGGGCCTCCTGGGGCGGGGAGTGACGTTCGGCGGGCTTCCGCCGAGCGCGGTCGCGGCGCCGGGCCCGGGGTCGCTCGGGCCCGGAGCCACCTGGGCCCGGAGCTACTTGGGCACCGCGTCCTTGCGGAGGAAGTGCTTCAGCTTCTGCCAGGTCCAGGTGTTGATCACGTCCTCGGCGGTGAGCCAGCCGCGCTGCGCCGTGCCGATGCCGTAGCGCGGGTAGGCGAGGTGGCCGGTGGCGTGCGCGTCGCTGTCGACGGCGAAGCGCACGCCGTGCCGCCTGGCCCGCAGGATGTCCTCGTCGCGCAGGTCGAGCCGTTGCGGGGAGCTGTTGATCTCGATCGCGGTGCCGGTGCGTGCGGCGGCCTCGAACACCGCGTCCAGGTCGACGTCGATCGGCCCGCGCCGGCCGATCCGGCGGGTGGTGAGGTGGCCGATGACGTGCACGTACGGGTTCTCGCAGGCGCGGATCAGCCGACGGGTCTGGGCGGCCCGGTCCAGGGCGAAGTGCGAGTGCACGGAGGCCACGCAGACGTCGAAGCCGGCCAGGAACTCGGGCGGCCAGTCCACCCCACCGTCCGGGCCGATGTTCAGCTCGGTGCCGTGCAGCAGTCGCAACTTCTTGTGCCGGTCGGCGAGTTGCCGCAGCTGCTCGCGCTGGGCGAGCATCTTCTCGTCCGTCATCCGCTGCATCACCAGGTCCGGGGCGTGGTCGGTGACGGCGAAGTAGGAGTAGCCGCGGGCGGCGGCGGTGTCGACCATCTCCTCCAGGGTGGCCAGCCCGTCGGTCAGGTCGGTGTGGGTGTGCAGGTCGCCGCGCAGGTCGGACTCCTGGACCAGGTCCGGGAGTCCGCCGTCCAGCGCGGCCTCGATCTCGCCCCGGTCCTCGCGCAGCGGCGGCGGGATCCACGGCAGGCCGAGCGCCGCGTACACCTCGTCCTCGCTCTCCGAGACCACCTTGGCGCCGCCGTCCACCTCGAACAGCCCGTACTCGGAGAGCTTCAGCCCGGCCCGGACGGCCATCGTGCGCAGCTTGATGTTGTGCGCCTTCGAACCGGTGAAGTAGACCAGCGCCGCTCCCCAGTCCCCCTCCGGTACGACCCGCAGGTCCACCTGTACGCCCTGGGTGGTACGGACCGAGGTCTTGGTGCTCCCGCTGCCGATCACGTCGGTGACGTACGGGAGTTCGGTGAGCGCGGCCATCAGCGGGGCGGAGTCCTCGGCGGTCGCGAGCACGTCGATGTCGCCCACCGTCTCGCGCATCCGGCGCAGTGAGCCCGCGTACGCGCAGCGGGTGCAGCCGGGGACGGTGGAGAGCGCGGCGACCAGCTGCTCGGCCAGCTCGGTGGCGGTGTCCAGCAGGGTGCGGCCGCCGGACTGCCGCATCAGATCGATGCCGTGCAGGATCTTCTCGCCGCTGCGCTCGCCGAAGCCGGGCAGGTCGGCGAGCTTCTCGGCGCGGGCGGCCGCGGCGAGTTCGTCCACCGAGGCGATCCCCAGGTCGCGGTAGAGGGCCAGGGCGCGCTTCGGCCCCACGCTGGGGACGGCCATCATCTCCCGTACGCCGGACGGGATCTCGGCGCGCAGCGCCTCCAGGGCGGGGATGGTCCCAGTGGCGAGGAACTCGGCGATCTTCTCGGCGGTGGACTTGCCGACGCCGGGGATCTGCTGCAGGCCCTTGACGTCCAGGTCGGCCAGGTCCTCGGGGTGGCCGCCGACCGCGCGGGCGGCCTTCTCGTAGGCGCGGGCCCGGAAGGCGTCCCCGCCGGTGATGTTGATCAGGTCGGCGTACTCCTGGAGCAGTTCCCTGACCTGGTCGTTGAGCCGGGGCATGGGGCAAGTCTAGGGGCGGCGGCATGGGCCTGCCGGGTGTGCGCTCCGCCGGGTGGAGCGGAGGTGCGCGGGAGGGTACTCCGCGGGTCGTACGGGGCCGGTCTCCCTGGGGCGGACTCCCGGGGGCCGCCGTACAGGGGGCGCGGTCGTTGGTCGTCCCGGGGTCAGTCGTACGCGACGGTCAGCAGCAGGATGACGGTGAGCCCGCCGCCGGGGGTGGACTCCACCGCGAGCCGGGCGCCCGAGGCCACCACCAGGCTCCGCAGGGCTGGCCCTACCGGGCCGTCCGTCCGTCCGCCCCCGATCAGCCACGCGCGTGCCTCGGAGGGCTCGTGGGCACCCTGGTCGGAGACCCGGATCTCCACCCGGCCGAGGGTCTCCGCCGTCCTGCCGGGTGCCCGCAGCACGGAGGCGCCGCCCGCCACGTCGGCCCGGACCAGCACCCGGCCGCCCAACGGGCTGCGCCGGATCGCGTGGTCGACCAGGCCGGCGACGGCGGCCTCCAGCCGGCGGGCGTCCCCGGCCACCACCGGGAGTCCGGGCGCCACCCGCACCGTCACGGCAGCCGCCCGGTCGCCGCCGCGCACCACCCGGCGGAGCACCTCGGCCACCTGGACGTGCCGGGCCATCGGCTCGCAGCCCTCCTGCCGGCCCGTCCACCGCAGCCGCTCCAGCTCCGTGCGGCTGAGCGCCCTGGGCGCGGCCGGCGCGCCCGGCGAGTACGGGCCGGGGCCCTCCTCGGCTTCGGCCCTCGCCCGTGCGCCCACCCGTCCGGGCCCGCCCCGGTGTCCGGTGCCGCCCGCCCCGACGGCCCCGACGGTGCCGCCGAGCGCGCCGAGCGCCCGGGCTCCCGACGCGACGTAGCCCCAGAGCCTCCCGCGTGCCATCGCCCTGCCCCTCGTGCTCCCCGGCGGCCGTCATCCGATCCGCGGCCGATCGCGGTGGGCCGACCTCCGGGCCCTTCCTGCCAGCCTGCGCCCTCGGCCGCCCGGGTGACAATCCCGCTCCGGTCCGCGGTCCGTCCCGGGCCCCCGCCGAAGCGGCCGGCCGGGCACCCGCCGACCGGCGGGCCAGGGGCCCGGGCGCGGTCCCGCTCGACGAACGGCACAGAGCCGAACCGAACCGCAAAGACTTCTTCGCAAAAAACCCTTTGCAAAGAATCCTTTGTGGTTCTAGTCTCCTGCCATGACCGAAGAGCACGGCTGGAAGCACAGCGACGACCAGCGCGCCGTCGCCCTCACCGCCGAGAGCATGCGGGCGATGGCACACCCCGTACGTCTGCGGGTGGTGGGGCTGCTGCGCAAGTACGGCCCCTCCACGGCGACGCGGCTCGCCGCGGAGCTGGGGATCAACTCCGGCGCGACGAGCTACCACCTGCGCCAGCTCGCCGCCGCGGGCTTCGTCGAGGAGGACGAGGGGCGCGGGAACGCCCGCGAGCGCTGGTGGCGTTCGGCCCACCGGCTCACGGTCTGGACGGTGGACGACATGGCGGACGAGCAGTTGGGCGAGGCCGCCGGCTATCTGCGGTCCGTGCTGGCCGCGCACACCCTGGCGGCCCAGCGCACGCTGGACGCCTTCGAGGCGATGCCGCGGGCTTGGCGCAAGGCGGTGAACCTGAGTGATCTGGTACTGCAGTTGACGCCCGCCGAGGCCGAGCAGCTGTCCGGCGAGTTGAGTGAAGTGATACGGCGCTACCGCTGGCTGGGCGCCGAGGGGCCGGTCCCGGAGGGATCGGAGCAGGTGTCCGTCGTCGTCCACGTCCTGCCGGACGTGCGCGACGACACCGACGAGGGGGGAACCACATGACGAGCACCACCACCACCACGAGAACCGCCACCGACGGGCCCGGGCGCAGCTTCCGCCCGCTCGTCGGGGTGCTGACCGCCTCCGTCGTCTCGGTGACGGGCACCCGCGTCTCGGCGATCGCCCTGCCCTGGTTCGTCCTGGCCACCACCGGCAGCGCCACCATGACGGGCCTGGTCGCCTTCGCCGAGATGGCGCCGTACGTGGCGGTCAAGGCACTGACCGGGCCCTTGGTGGACCGGATCGGGCCGCGGACGGTGTCCTGGACGACGGACGCGGCCAGCGCGGTCGCGGCCGGGCTGATCCCGCTGCTGCACGCGCAGGGACTGCTCCCGTTCCAGGTGTTGCTGGTGATGGTCGCGGTGATCGGGGCGATGCGCGGCCCGGGGGACTTGGCCAAGTCCGTCATGGTCCCGGAGGCAGCCGACCGCGCCCGGGTGCCGATGGAGCGCGCCACCGGGCTGTCGGGTGTCGCCGAGCGGCTGGCCTCCACCGTCGGCCCGGCGGTCGGCGGCGGGCTGGTCGCCCTGGTTGGCCCGCTCGTCGGGCTGGCGGTCAACGCGGGCACCTTCGCGCTCGGATCGCTGATCATCGCGGTCGCGCTCCCGCGCGGCATGGGGCGCTCGGCGGTGCCTGCCGCTGCAGCCGACCCGACCGAGGAGGAGCAGCAGCCCGCGGGCTACTGGCGGATGTTCGGCGAGGGCTTCACCTTCCTGCGCTCGGAGCCGCTGCTGCTCACCGTCACCGTGATGGTCGGCATCACCAACCTGATCGACGCTGGTTTCACCACCGTTCTCGTCCCGGTCTGGGCGCGGGAGTCCGGCAACGGCCCGGCCGCCATCGGCCTGATGACGGCCGTCATGGGCGCCACCGCGGTCGTCGGCAGCCTGATAGCGGCGGCCGTCGCCTCCCGGCTGCCCCGCCGGACGGTCTTCTTCGCGGGCTTCCTGCTGTGCGGCATACCGCGTTTCCTGGTGCTCGCCCTTGGCGCGCCGATGTGGCTGGTGCTCACGGTCTTCGCGATCGGCGGCTTCGGCGGGGGCTTCCTCAACCCGATCCTCGGCGCGGTGCTCTTCGAGCGGGTGCCCCGCCACCTGCTGGGCCGTGTCCAGGCCCTCAGCGGCTCCCTCGCCTGGGCCGGCATCCCGCTCGGCGGGCTGGCCGCCGGTGCGGCGGTCGCCATGGTCGGACTGATACCCAGCCTGATCGCCAGCGGAGCCCTGTACTTCGCCACCACCACGCTGGCCGGGCTGCGCCCCGAGTGGCGCGAGATGGACCGCCTCCGCGGGCACGCGGATGGCGCAGGCGAGGCGGGCAACGCAGGCGAGGTGCGCAACGCGAACGGTGCGGGCGGTGCGGCGGCCGAGCCGGAACCGGCGCACAGCGCGTAAGCCGCCCGTCGGCGCGGCTGACGGGTCGGGCCATCGCCCGGCGGGGCGGGCGCGCCGCCGGGCGATGGCCCGCCCGGTGAAGCAGCACCAGGCCGGCCAGGGCGGCGAGGGCACACCAGGTGGAGACGAAGGCGAGGCGCCAGAGCAGAGCACCGACGACAGCACCCGCACCGGTGAGAAGACCGAGATGGCGGAGCAGCGGGTCGCCGCTCACCAGGAAGGAGCCGATGGTGGCGAGGAGGTAACCGGCCAGCCGAAGGGCCGGGTTCGGTACGCCGACCGCCGGGCCTAGCCGAGCGTGTGGCCGCGCACGGTGGCCGTCACCGGGCGGGACACGACGGCCACGGCCAGCGGGACGGCGACCGCCGCACCGAGCAGGGTGAGTGCGGCGAGCATCCGTCGGCGCGGCCCGCTGGTCGCGCACCACACGGCGGCGGGAACGGACACGGGCAGCAACGGCAGTGCGACCACCGCCCAGGCGGTACGGGCCGCGCCGGCGAGGCCGTCCGGCAGTCCGCCCTCCGTACCGAGCCAGACCAGCGCCTCGATCAACTCTGCAGGCCCAGCACCAGGGGGAGCGCGGCGAGCGGAGGACGCTCGGGCTGGCCGGCCCGGTGGGCACGGACCAGGCACGCCACCCCCGCGAGCGCGACCACCCCACCGGCCACGGCGTCCGCCCGCGCGCTCCAGCACATCGCGGCCTAACCGCTGCTCCCGGGGCGGCCGCTCTCCGGGGGATCGCCGGTCGGCTTCTTCTCCGGCCCGCCCCGCGAGTCTCCCCGCGCGTCTCCCTGCGCGTTTCTCCGGGCCTCGTCCTGTGCTTTCTCCCCCGCCGCTTCCTCTGCCTTCTCCTCCGTCTTGACCTCCTCCGGTTCCTCCGGTTCCTCCGGCAACGCCCCGATGCTCTCCAGGGTGTCGCCGGCGGTTCCGGGCATCGCCGGATGGCGGCCGATCACGATCACCCCGATCACGATCGCCAGCATCCCGGCCGCCTGCCAGGCCAGCGCGGCCGGGGTCACCCGCAACCGGTCGCCGAGGAAGCCCACCGCACAGGCGATCCCGGCCAGCGGCTGGGCGGCGGTCAGTGCCGGCAGGGACATCCGCAGCGGCGCGGCCTCGAAGGCGCTCTGCACCAGCAGCAGCCCGACCACCCCCGCCACCACCACCGCGTACGGCTGCCAGCTGCGCAGCACCGCGGCCAGGCCCTCGTGGTCGAGGCGCTGGGTGGTGGTCCGGGTCAGCGCGTCCTGGAGGCCGTAGAGCAGTCCGGCGGCGAGCGCCAGCAGGGTCGCCTCCTCGAACAGCGGCAGCCGCCGGGCCATCGAGACCAGCAGCAGGACCAGCCCGACCACCGTTCCGACCACCAGCCAGTGCCGCAGCTCCCCGGCGAGCGGCCCGCCGCCCGTCGGCTGCCCGGCCACGATGAAGGCCGTCACCCCGAGGGCCAGCAGCAGCACCCCGGCCCAGCCGGAGCGTCCCAGGGTCTGACGGGTCAACACCCGGGCCAGCGCCATAGCGAAGATCAGATTGGTGGCCAGCAGCGGCTCGACCAGCGACACCTCGCCCTGGTTGAGGGCGAGCGCGGAGAGGATCAGCCCGCTGACCATGAACCCGGTGCCGACCAGCCACTGCGGCATCCGCATCAGGTCGAGCAGCAGCCGCCAGTGCAGCAGATCGGGCTGCGGGGCTCGCTGCGCCGCGTGCTGCTGGAGGACGAAGCCGAGCCCCAGACAGCAGGCCGCACTGAGAGCGAGGAGGAAGACCGCCACGGAGGGACCACCAGGTTGTCGCTGCCCGCGCCGCGCCGACGAGTCCGAGGGGTGGGTCGGGCGTCGCGGCCGCTCCCGTCAGCCTACCGCCGGGCGGGTGCCCGGGCCGGTCGCGCGACGACACGGCGCGCCGCGCGCCCCCGGCAGCGCTTGCCGCCAGCGGCCGGGCAGGCGCACTCTGGTGAGAGCGGCCGCTGCGGGCCTCCGTCCGTGCCGGTCCGGACAGCGCGACGGGGGCCGCCGCCAGGAGGTGTGGCATGCACAACCAGTGGGACGTGGAGCTGAGCTTCGACGAAGACGGCGTGCACACGACGTGCGAGGCCAGGCTGACCGGCGCGAGGGCGCCCGGCCTGAGCGCGCACGGCGAGTCCACCAAGAGCGCGGACGACCGTCCGCTCGCCAGAATCGGCGAGGAGGTCGCGGCCTCCCGGGCCCTGGAGGAACTGGCCCACAAGCTGCGGACCCAGGCCACCGGGGAGATCGACGACGAAGGGCACCGTCCGGGTTACCTGATCTACTGAGCTGATCTCCTGAGTTGATCTACTGAGCCCATCGTCGCCCGGGCGGCGGCCTACCGGCGTCGCCCGGGGTCACGCAGGACGTCGTCCGGGTCGACGGGCCGTCCTCCAGCCGAATCACGGCCGGGCCCGGCCGTGATTCGGCCCGTCCGGCAGGAGCGAGCACGGTCGACCCGCCCTCGGCTACCCTCCCCCCTCGTGGACGATCACCCCGAACCCTCGACCCTGCGCGTCTTCATCGCACTGGCTCCGCCCGACGACGCCAAGGACGAGCTGGCCCGGGCCCTGCAACCCGCCTACGCCGGGTACCCGCGACTGCGGTGGAACCGGATCGAGGACTGGCACATCACCCTGGCCTTCCTCGGCGAACTGCCGTCTACGGCGGTGCCGCCGCTGCGATCGGCGCTGGCCGGTGCCGCCGCGTCGCATCCCGCCCTGAACCTGCGCCTGCGCGGTGGCGGCCACTTCGACCAGCGACTGCTGTGGAGCGGGATCGACGGAGACCTGGAGCGGCTGCACCTGCTCGCCGCCGACGTCCGGGACCTGGTCAGGTCCTGCGGAATCGAGTTCAGGGAGCGGCCGCTGCGCCCCCATCTGACGCTGGCACGCGCCCGCCGCGACGACGCCGTCAGCGTTCCGCTGGCCGCGGCCGGCCTCACCGGGTTCGTGGGCCGGCCGTGGTGGACCGAACGTCTCCACCTGGTCGGCAGCAACATCGGCCGCGGCCCCGGGCCGATCCGCTATCGCGACATCGATGCGTGGCGCTTCGGCACCAGCGTCGTCCAGGCCGGGAGCGACGGCGCTCTCACCGACTCGTAGCCGGCCGGCCGGTACCCGCGGATGGCGGGGAGCCGACACCGGGCCGGAGAGCCGTCCGGAATCCGTCGACGCCGGATCACGAACTCCTACCGGTACGGGCCTCCCACTGGTCGGGGGCCCCGACGTCGTCGTCATCATCACGTGTGGCAGACACCATGTCAGGAGAGGACCGAGATGCCCCGGACGTTCGAACTGCCCCGCCTCAAGGCGGGGATGGTCGCCGTGGCGACCGTGGCGGCGCTGGGCGCCGCCGTGCCCAGTGCCCACGCGGCGGGCAACTGCACCCACTACGGGCAGGCCGGGTACGGGCAGGTGTTCACTGACGACAACTACTCGGACGACGGCATGACGTTCGAAGCGGGTGCGGGTGAATGGCGGGCAAGCATGCCCGACTGGTTCAACGACCACGCCAACGCCGCCTACTGACGTTCAGCCACCCGTCGAACCGAGGGGCTTCCAGAGCTGCGGCACGGTGTGAGCCGAGCCCCGAGCCCCGAGCCCCGGCCCCGGGGCCGGGGCCGGACCCGGATCAAGACCCGGACCCGGCCCCGGGCCGAAAGCAGTCGAGCGCTACCGGGGCCCGTGGAGTCCATGGGGCAGGTGCGGACGGTAGCCGGGCTCCTGGACGGGGAACTGCTGGCCCGCGCCAGGCAGGGTGGGCGCCGGGTAGTGCGCCACCTCGTACTCGGCCAGTTCGAGTTGCGCGGCGGTCGCGGGCAGCGCCGGGGCCCGGCGCACGCCGCGATGGAACTGGAAGGCCGAGGTCAGGTCCCCGAAGGTGCGGCGACGCCAGTCGGTGACGGTGGCCGACCGGACCCCGGTGAACCGCTCCAGGAACCGCAGCACCGAGGTGTGGTCGAAGGCCTCACTGGCGACCCATCCGCCCACCGTCCAGGGCGAGACGATGATGCACGGCACCCGGAAGCCGCCGCCGATCGGCAGGCCGTCGACGAACTCGCCCGGAGTCCCGGCCGGGGGCACCGGCGGCGGCACGTGGTCGAACAGGCCGTCGTTCTCGTCATAGTCGAGGATGAACACCGTCTTCGCCCAGACCTCGGGGTTCGATGCGACCGCCTCGATCTTGGACGCGACGTAGTCGGCGCCGGCGGCGGGCAGGTAGTCCGGGTGCTCGGACTGGTGGCTGGTCGGCAGGATCCAGGAGACGGCCGGCAGCCGGTCGTTGCGCGCGTCGTCCTCGAAGGTGCCGGCCGGCCGGGCCGTCATGCCCCTGCGGTGCAGTGCGCTGCCGGGCGCGGCCTGCTGAAAGCTCCTGAAGAGCGAGAGCACGTTGGTGCCGTAGTTGTCGGCCTCCTGGTACACCTGCCAGCTGACGCCGGCCGCCTCCAGCTGTTCGGGGTAGGTTTTCCAGGTCAGCGGCTCGGGTGTCGAGTTCTTGGTGACGGGGCCGCCCTGGCTGCCGTCGGCGCCGATCGAGCCCGTCATCCAGTACAGCCGGTTTGGCCAGGTCGGTCCCTGGACCGAGCAGAAGTAGTTGTCGCAGATGGTGAACGACTCGGCCAGGGCGAACTGGAAGGGGATGTCCTCCCGGGTGTAGTACCCCATCACGTACGGGCCGTTGACACCGTCGGCGGCCCGGTGCGCGGGCAGCCACCGGTCCATCTTCCCGCCGTTCCAGGCCTGGTGCTGCACCGACCAGGCGTGGCTGGTGGACGGGATCGCCTGCGCGCTCGTGGTGCGGGTGTCCAGGTGGAACGGCAGCAGGTAGCCGTCCGGGTGGGCGCTGTCGGGTTGGTGGAACACGGAGCGCCCGTTCTCCAGTCGCAGCGCGTGCGGGTCCGCGAAGCCGCGGACGCCGGCCAGCGTGCCGAAGTAGTGGTCGAAGGACCGGTTCTCCTGCATCAGCAGGACCACATGCTCGACGTCCCGCAGCGAACCGGCCCTCGGCACCCCCGCCGCCACCGCCCGCTGGACACTCGGCGGCAGCAGGCTCGTCGCCGCTGCCGCCCCCAGCACACCGGCCGCCGAGCCGAGCAGCCTCCGTCGGGTCGTTCCGGACATCCGTCCGCCCTCTCTGTCACGCCGGCGCGCGTGCGGGATGCCACCGCGCCGGACCGCCTTTCGCCTTCCCCGGGAACTTCGGCGCAGCGGAGGTGACGGATGAACGGTCGAGGGCGCGCCGGTCACCCGCCGAGCCGGCCGCCCCTACGCGCCGGGCCTACGTGCCGCCCCTACGCGCTGGGCCTACGCGCCGCCTCTACGCGCTGGGCCTACGCGCCGGGCCGCGAGAAGGTCAGACGGTCGACGGCGGACGCGCGGGGGCCGGGAGCCGCGGCTGCCGCCAGGGTGACGGCGGCGAGCCGGCCGTCGTCGTACGGCGCCGGCTTCGGCGCCCGGCTGAAGGCGGGGCCGGACCGCGTCCTCTCCTCTCCCCGAGTGGCGACGGTCAGGCAGGCCGCGATCAGCACGACGTTCTTGAGGATGTACTGCCCCTCGAGTGTCGGGACGGGCGGGACGCCGTGCACCCACACGTCGTTCGGCAGCAGGACGAGCGTCGCGAACACTCCGGCCATGTGCACGAAGAACACGGTCAGGACGACGCGGAGCAGCAGCCCGGTGACCAGACCGGCCCCGATGGCGACCTCCAAGACCGCCAGCAGCGGCCGCGAGACGCCGGGCGGCACCAGGTCGAGGGTCAGCAGGCTCATGCAGCGGGTGGCGAGGTCCTCGGCGGGACTGGCCCCCGGGATGAACTTGAGCACCCCGAACCAGAGGTACACCAGCCCGACGCTGGCCCGCAGTACGACGGGGGCCACCCGCCGGTAGCCGCGGGAGAAAACGTCGACCCGGCGTCTGCCGGACCGCACCACCCGTGCGAGATACGACTCCATTCGCCCCTCCTTCGGATCCCTTCAGAGTCCCCGGCACCGAAGAGGACGGGATGCGCCGCGGCTGGCGGGATCCGGGTGAGGGGCGGCCCGAAGTGCCAACCGGGCACGGCCCGTCAGGTGCCGGCTCGGAAGCCCGCAGCTTAGTGGTCGGAGTTCGAAGTCCTTCGGGGGTTGACGGTAAGTCAGCGGTTGGGGGAGATGAGCGCTATGCGTGCTGGTCCGCCGGGGCGGCCTGCCGACGTCGTCCCTGGGAGACCACTGGCTGACGTCGTTTGCCCCGGTCGTTGGTCTATCCGGCCAGCATTCCCGTGTCCTGTTCAAGGACCGGTGCCAGTGCCCGGAAGAGGTCTGAGGGGTCGCGGTAGAGCAGGGCGGTCATGCCGGCCGCGCGGGCCGCGTCGATGTTGGCCTGGGTGTCGTCCACGAACAGGCAGCGCCCGGCCGGGACGCCCGCTCGATCCACGGCGATCTGGTAGATCCCGGGATCAGGCTTGGCGATGCCGACGCGGGAGCTGTTGATCACATGGTCGGCGAGGTCGGTGAGTCCGAGCAGAGTGAGGTCCTCGTCGAGCCACAGGGTGGCGTTGGTGACCAGCACGACGGGCACCTTGCCGCGGAGCTTGCGGATTAGCTCTACCACTGCCCGGTCTACCCGGAAGGGGGCATAGGCGAAGGCAGTGGCCAGAGCGTCAGCCTGCCGGGCAGGGATCTGGCTGGTCAGGGCGTCAGCGATGGAGGCAGCCCACTGGGCCCGGCTGATCTGGCCGAGCAGCAGCGGCAGGTCCCGCTCCGGGGCGAACGCAATCTCAGCGGTAGTGCCCTCGGGGAGCCCGGCGGTCCGCTCCAGGCGCCCCACGTCCGCGAGGTCGTAGAAGCGGATCACTCCGTCGAGATCGCACAGCACCGCATCGAACGCCAGGTTCTCCATAGGTCGAGATCATCCCAGGCACCCTTCGGCGCCCTGCGCCCACCCATGGGCAATGCATCGTGGCATCCGGCTGTCGGCGGCCCCGGCAGGCTCGGCACCAACACTGGCCGGACCGCCGGGGTCCTGCCCGGCCGCCGTGCCGGGCGCGGCACACTATCGCAGTCCTGATCCACTCCTGCTGATCGGCCTGTCTGCCTTGCCTGTTCCTGCCGCCCGTCCCGTTCTCCTGACCGCCGCCGAGCGGCAACAGCTGAAGAAGGCGGCCTACGGCCACAAGACCCCGCACCACACCAGGGTCCGCTCGCGCATCGTGCTCCTGACGGCCCGGGGCACACCCAACGTGCGGATCGCGGCCGAGGTGGGCGTGCACGTGGACACCGTGCGCACCTGGCGCGGCCGGTTCGCCGACGCCGGCCTGCCGGCCCTGGCCGACCGCAGGCGCAGCGGGCGCCCGGCCCGTTTCACTCCCGTACAGGTCGCCGAGGCCAAGGCCCTGGCCTGCCAGCTCCCGGCCGAGAGCAGGGTCCCTTTGTCGCGCTGGTCGTGCCCGGAAATCGCCGCCGAGCTGACTTCACGCGGCGTCACCGACAGCGTCTCGGCGTCCACCGTGCGCCGCTGGCTCAAGGACGACGCGCTCAAGCCATGGCAGCACCGTTCCTGGATCTTTATCACCGACCCTGGGTTCCGCACCAAGGCCCAGCGCGTGCTGGACCTGTACGCCCGCACCTGGCAGGGGCGGCCGCTGGGGGAGGACGAGTACGTGATCAGCGCCGACGAGAAGACCTCAATTCAGGCCCGCTGCCGCTGCCACCCCACCGTCCCCGGCCGCCACACCCGCGCCTACGTCAGCCTGCCCAGCGGCCCGGTGGACGTCACGCTGTTCAATCCGACCATCGCCGGCCCCTCCGGCGCCGGCATCTCCACCACTGCCGACCTCGCCGCCTTCATGTCCGCCCTGCTGGGAGGGCGGCTCCTCGGGCCAGCCGAACTCGCCGAGATGAAGCACACCACGGGCCTCGGACGCGGCGCCGACTACGGCCTCGGCCTGGAGCGCACACGCACCCCGTGCGGAGACTTCTGGGGCCACCGTGGCGACAGCATCGGCTACAGCAGCGTCATGCTCGGCGACGACACCGGGCAGCGCCGGATCGTGCTCTCCCGCAACCCGTACGACCCCGCCGGGCAGCACGCCTCCGAGGTCGCCTTCACCAGCCTGGTGACCACCGCAGCCTGCACCGGCCGGACCGTCTGAGGCTCGTCCAGCCCGGTGACGAACAGCGCGGCCCCGCAACCGGGCCCGCAACCGGCCCCGCAACCGGACCGCAACCGGCCCTGCAACCGGCCCGGCGACGGGTGGTGACCGGCGCCGGTTCCGGTCGTTGCACACCGGGGGTCGCACCCGCCGTCCGGTGCGGCCAGGGAGTGGAGGTGCGCGCATCATGGGGTTGACGGAAGGCCTGCCGGAGGCCGCGGCGAACGGGCGGACGCGCCGCCAGTTCCTCGCCGGGGCCGCCGCGCTGGGCGGCGCCATGGCTGTCGGGCAAGCGGCCGGTGCCGCCGCGCTTCCGCGCGCCGCGGGCGCCGGCGCCCGCGGCGGCCCGGGGCGGAGCGTGGCGGTCCTCGGCGGCGGGGTCTCCGGGTTGAGCGCGGCGCACGAACTCGCCGAGCGCGGCTACCGGGTGACGGTGTACGAGTACCACGCCGCGCTCGGCGGCAAGGCCCGGAGCATGGACGTGCCGGGCAGTGCGGCCGGCGGCCGGCGGGCGCTGCCGGGGGAGCACGGCTTCCGGTTCTTCCCCGGCTTCTACCGCAACCTGCCGGACACCCTGCGCCGCATCCCCGTCCCCGGCAACCCCGGTGGCGTCCACGACAACCTGCGCGCCGCCACCCAGGCGCTGCTGGCCTTCGACGCCCCGCGCCCGGGCCTGCTGCTCCCGTTCCGGTCCCTCACCCGGCCGCTCGACCTGGGTGACCTGGCCCCGGACGCCCTGCGGCGGATCCTGGCCGGTGCGCTGGACGAGGTGCTGCACCTGCCCGCCGACGAGCTGGCCTACTTCGTGGACCGGCTCCTGGTCCACCTGACCAGCTGCGACCTGCGCCGCGAGCAGCAGTGGGAGCGGGTGCCGTGGTGGGACTTCATCGGGGCCGGGCGGATGTCCCACGACTACCAGCGCCTGCTCGGGGTCGGCCTGACCCGGGACCTGGTCGCGACCCGGGCCGAGCAGGCCAGCACCCGTACGGTGGCCCGCACCGTCGTCGAGGCCTTCCTGCTGAACGGCCTGCTCGGGCGCGGCGGCGACGGACAGCCCGACCGGGTGCTGAACGGCCCCACCAGCGAGGCCTGGATCGACCCGTGGGCGGCCCATCTCGCCTCGTTGGGCGTCGAGTTCCGCACCGGGACCGAGGTGCTGGAGGTGCTGTACGCCGAGGGCGGGATCGCCGGGGTGCGGGTGGCACCGGCCGGCGGCGGCGACCCCGAGACCGTACGGGCCGACCACTACCTCAGCGCGTTGCCGGTCGAGCACGCCCGCGCCACCTGGGGCCCGCAACTGCGCGCCGCCGATCCGCAGTTGGCGCGCTGCGACGCGATCGGCACGGACTGGATGACGGGCATCCAGTTCTACCTGCGCCGCCCGGTGCGCTTGGCGCACGGCCACGCCGTCTGCCTGGACTCCCCGTGGTCGCTCACCGCGGTCGGCCAGGCGCAGTTCTGGGACCGGGACTTCGCGGCCGCCTACGGCGACGGAACGGTGCGCGACTGTCTGTCGGTCTGCGTCTCGGAGTGGGACAGGCCCGGGATCCTCTACGGCCGCACGGCCAAGGAGTGCACCCGCGAGGAGGTGGCCCGCGAGGTCTGGGCGCAGTGCCGGCGGGCCTTCGACCGGCCCGGTGCCGGGTGGCCGGCCGACGCGGACGTGCACTCGTGGTTCCTCGACCCGGCCGTCACCGGTCTGGGCGGGCCGGCGCCGGCCAACCGCGAGCAACTGCTGGTCCACCCCGCCGGAACGCTCTACCGCCGGCCCTCCGCCACGACCGCGGTGGGCAACTTCTTCCTGGCCGGCGACTACGTCCGCACCGAGGTCGACCTGGCCACCATGGAGGGCGCCAACGAGTCCGCGCGCCGCGCCGTCAACGCCCTGCTGGACGCGGACGGGTCGACCGCCGAACGCTGCCGGGTCTGGGGCCTGTTCCGGCCCCCGGAGCTGGAACCGCTCAAGCTGGTCGACGAGGCCCGCTACCGCCTCGGCCTGCCGAACACCTTCGACCTCGGCTGACCCCGCCCGCCGGGCGGGGTCCCTTCGTCCTCATCCCTGGCCGTGCCAGATCCCCGGCCGTGCCAGAGGAAGCCGAAGAAGTTCTTGCCGGAGCTGAGGAGGTCCCCCAGGAGGTGCTGCCCACCCTCACCTCGCTCGGGCTGCGCTACGACACGGTGTCGAAGCAACTGCTCGTGCTCGCGGAGACGAAGTCCGCGAGAGTGGCGTTCGCCTTCCTGCCCGGCTGATCCAGCCGGGCCCACCTCGGGGAAGTCCTCCTTCGGCGCGTCGTACGCCCGCCGCGCCTGCGGCCCCGGCTACTCGGGGACGAGTACCGCGACGCCGGTGACCCGGTCGGCGGCGAGGTCGGCGAGCGCGGTGTCGGCCTGCCGCAGGGGGTAGCGGGTCACGTGGACGGCCGGGCGGGTGCGGGCCGCCTCCGCGAGGAAGGCCCGGCCGTCGGCGCGGGTGTTGGCGGTGACGCTGCGCAGGGTGCGTTCCCGGAAGAGGTGCCGCTGGTAGTCGAGTCGCGGGATGTCGGTGAGGTGGATGCCCGCGACGGCGAGCGTGCCGCCGCGGTCCAGGGCGGCGAGGGCGGCGGGCACGAGCTCGCCGGCCGGGGCGAAGAGGATCGCGGCGTCCAGTGGCTCCGGGGGCGGGTCGAAGGAGTCGCCGGCGAAACCGGCGCCGAGGTCCAGGGCGAGCCGCCTGGCGGGTACGGCGCGGGTGAACACGGCCACCCGGGCGCCCCGGGCGAGGGCGATCTGGGCGGTCAGGTGGGCGGACGCGCCGAAGCCGTAGATGCCGAGCAGTCCGCCGGCGGGCAGTTCGGCGCGTTCCAGGGCGCGGTAGCCGATGATCCCGGCGCACAGCAGCGGGGCGAGCTGCTCGGCGGGCGGGCCCTCGGCCAGCCGGTAGGCGTAGCGGGCGTCGGCGGTCAGGTGCCGGGCGTAGCCGCCGTGCCGGTCCCAGCCGGTGTAGCGGGAGTCGGGGCAGAGGTTCTCACGGCCGCTGCGGCAGTAGCCGCACCGGCCGCAGGTCCCGGCTAGCCAGGCCACCCCGGCCCGGTCCCCGACGCCGAACCCCTCGGCGTCCGCGCCGACCGCGAGCACGCGGCCGACCACCTCGTGCCCGGGGGTACACCGTGCCGTCCTGGGGGAGAGGTCCCCCTCCGCGAGGTGGAGGTCGGTGCGGCACACCCCGCAGGCCTCCACCTCCACCAGGATCTCCCGCGGCCCGGGCGGCTCCAGCGGCCGCCGCTCCCACGCCAGTGGTCCCGGTCCGAGCCCGCCGACCGGCCCCGGGCGGTCCACCACCCAGGCGTCGGTCTCCGTGGGGAGGGGGTCCGTCGTGCTCATCGCCGTCTCCTGCCACTCCTGCCATTCGTGCCACCCGCGCCGCTCGGCCTGCGGGACCGGGCGTCCGGGGGCTGGCCTTCCGCTCCGTCGTCCGTCAGCCCCAGTACCCCGTGTGCACGGCGGAGGCCTCCTCGAAGAGGTGCGGGCCGGAGACCGCCACGGTGCTGCCGCCGGCGGCGAAGACCTGGCGGCAGGGCAGGTCGAGCACCGGTTCGTCCGGGTCCACCCCGGCGATGGCGTTCAGGTCGGTGGCGGAGAGCGCGTAGACGACCTGCCGGATGCCGCTCCAGTAGATCGCTCCGGCGCACATCGCGCAGGGCTCGGTGCTGCTGTACAGGACGGTCCCGTTGAGCAGGTGCGGGGCCAGGGTGCGGCAGGCCTGCCGGACCAGGTTGGTCTCCGCGTGGGCGGTGACGTCGTGGTCCGTCAGCACGGTGTTCTCGGCCGTGAGCAGGACGCCTCCGTCCGGGTCGGTCAGCAGCGCGCCGAAGGGGTGGTTGCCGTGGGCGCGGGCGGAGGCCGCGAGGTCGATGGCCGTGAGCAGGTGGGTGCGGGTGTGGTCGGTCACTGGCGGACTCCTCAGGGGCGGAAGGGACGGAAGGGGCGGAAGGGGCGGAGCGAGTGGGGGCCGAACGCAGGACGCGGCCGGTCCGGGCTCACCGCGGGTGAGCGGGCACGGTGACGACCGGGCAGTGAGCGCGGCGGAGCAGGCCGTGGGGGACGGAGCCGAGGCGCATGCCGGTGAACCCGCCGTTGCCGCGCCGGCCGACGACCACGGCGAGGGCGTGCTCGCCGGCGCGGGCCAGCTCCTCGACCGGGTGGCCGTGCACGACCTCGTGGGTCACGGTCACGTCCGGGTGGTGCTCGTGGCGTCCCGCGGTGGACTCGAAGAGCAGGCGGTGCAGCAACTGCTCGGTGGCGGGCTCGTCCGGGCTGCCGGCCGGCGGGCGCTGCCAGACCCACAGGACGCGCAGTGCGGCCCGGCGCTCGTCCGCGTACGCGAAGGCGAAGTCGACGGCGGGTTCCGAGGACGGGCTGCCGTCCACGCCGAGCACCACGTACGGCGGGTCCTGGGTGGTGTGCTCGGGGTCGCGGACCACGACCACCGGGCAGTGCGCCTGGGCGCTGACCGGCACGGCCACCGAGTACGTGCTCAGCGCCTCCTCCACCCGGCTCAGCCGCCGGGAGCCGAGGACGACGAGCGAGGCCCGGCGGGACTCCCGGCACAGCGCGGGCGCCGGGACGTCCTCGGCCACGACGGCGGTCACGGCCAGCCCGGGATGGCGCTCCCGGGCGACGGCGGCGGCCCGGCCGAGCGCCCGGTCGGCCCGCTCACGCAGGGCCTTGTGGTAGCGGCCCTCGTCGAACGGGCGGAACTCGCGGTACAGCGACGGCACGGCGTGCACCAGCCGCAGCGGCAGGCCCTTGCGGGCGGCCTCGTCGGCGGCCCAGGCGGCGGCCATCGAGCCGGTGTCGTGGGCGTCGACGCCGAGGACGACGGGACCGCCGGGGTCGTCGGGACCGCCGGGGTCGTCGGGACCGCCGGGGTCGTCGGGGTCGTCGGGGCTTTCGGACGTCATGGTGGGACTCCTCGGTCGGTGAGGCGTTGCCGTCGGTGACTTTCGGTATCCGACTGACTCGGTACGGGGCCGGGCCCGTAGACCCGGCCCGTACCTACTTCCATGGCACCACCGAACGCCGACTTCGGCAGGGTCCGGCCGGTCCCGGCGCGGGGCCTGCGGTGCTACATCGGGGACGTCCTGGCCGGTCAGGCGAGCGGCACGCGTACTCAGGTCCGGCGGACTACGACGTTCCCTGTCAAGTGAGCGTGTTGGGAAGCGAAGCCGTCTGCTGACTCAAGGTCGCTGGACCTAGGGCAGTGTCGTCAAAGGGTCAGGCCCACACGAGGAGTGAGGCGAGGGTGGCTGCGGCTTGGTAGGAGACTACGAACTCTTCGGCCGGTCACGGTCCGTCGGGTCAGCGAGATACTCGGCCTTCCTGTCGGCGTCCGGGGCAAGCTGGAGCCGCTTCGCGCACAACCGACCAAGCTCGCCGACCGCGGCTGGCTGCGCAAACTCGCCGACGGCCGGTTCACGATCGGGGTTGAGAGGATCCGACAGTGGAATAGCGTTGGACGGGCCGGAGCGCGTGGATCTTCACGAACCGCGCGGCGCGTTTCTTAGGTCGGTTCGTTGAGACAGCGCGCGAACACGCCAGTGAAACAGCGATGAAGCACGTACAAGGCGCTGACGTTGCTAGAGGTTCTTCCTCGGTCCGATCCTCCTCGACCCGTGAAGCGGGCTACCACGCTCTCGACACCCGCGCCGGTCCGTGACTTCCTGAACAACCTCGGCTCGAATCCCGCCGCGGCCAGGTGGGTGAGCTCGCGCGTCTGGCGAACGTGGCGAACTCGTGGTCGGCGATCGTTCTTCTCACCCTGCCCTACCGTCCACCCGGCGCGAGTCCGGCCTCGAAGGCGATGATCGCCAGGTGGACGCGGTCCCGGGCCTCGAGCTTGGCGAACAGACGCGCGACATGGGTCTTCGCCGTCGCCGCGCTGATCACCAGCCGCTCGGCTATCTCAGCGTTCGACAGCCCCTGTCCGACCAGTGCCAGTACCTCGCGCTCCCGGTCGGTGATCCCCGCGATGGGACTCGAGTCCGCGGCGGGCTCGGTGTCCGGTTCGGGGGCCGTGGGGGTGGCGGGGGTGGCGGAGGTTCCGGCGAAGTCGGCGATCAGCCGTCGGGTGACGCTCGGCGCGATCAACGCGTCGCCGGCCGCCACCACACGGATCGCGTCCAGGATCGCGTCCAGGGCCATGCTCTTGAGCAGGAATCCGCTGGCGCCGGCGCGCAGAGCGCCGTAGACGTACTCGTCGTCGTCGAAGGTCGTCAGCACCAGCACCTTGGGCGGGTCCGGCTCGGCGGTTGCCTGCCGGGTCGCCTCGATCCCGTCCATGCCCGGCATCCGGATGTCCATCACCACGACGTCCGGCCGCAGCTCACGCACCAGGCGCACCGCCTCGCGGCCGTCGCCGGCCTCGCCCACCACCTCCAGGTCGTCGGTGTCGCCGATCAGGATCCCGAGCCCGACCAGCATCAGCGGCTGGTCATCGACCAGCAGCACCCGCACGCTCATGCCGGGAGCCTCGCCGTCACCCGGAATCCGCCCTCCGGACGCCGGCCCGCGCTGAACTGGCCGGACAGCAACGTCACTCGCTCGCGCATGCCGAGCAGGCCGAAACCGCTCCCGCCGGCCGCCGCCCAGGGCCTCGGACGGCCGGGCCCGCCGGGACCGTCGTCCCCGTCGTCCACCACCTCGATCCTCACTCCTTCCGGCTCGTAACCGACCTCGACCCTGCACGTCCGCGCACCGGAGTGCCGCACCACGTTCGTCACCGACTCCTGGACGATCCGGAACGCGGACAGCTCGATCTCCGGCGGCAGCGGACGCCGCTCGCCCCGCCAGTCCACGTGGACCCGCACCCCGGCGTCGGCCGTACGTTCGGCGAGCCGCGGGACATCGGCCAGGCTGCCGGCCGGCGCCAGCGGAGCGGCCCCCGGCATGGCCTCGTCCGGCTCGGCGCGGCGCAGCGCCCCGAGCATGCGCTGCAGCTCCAGCAGCGTCTGGCGGCTGGTGGACTCGATGCCGCTCAGCGCCTGCCGCGTCTGCTCGGGCTTGGTGTCCACGACCCGCGCCGCCGCTCCCGACAGCACCGTGATGATCCCGATGCTGTGCGCGACACTGTCGTGCAGTTCGCGGGCGATCCGCAGTCGCTCGGCCATGACGGCGCGGGCCGCCTTCTCCTCGTGCAGGGCTCCGAGGTACTCACGGCGCTTGCGGTACACCCCTCCGAAGATCCACGCGACCGCGAACCACAACGCGAACCCCCCGGCCCACTGGACCGCGTCGCCGACGGACTGCTCGCGGTCGTGGATGTCGTTGACGAAAGCGGCCACGACGCCCGCGACGGAGCCGACGGCGGCAGCCTTCGGCCGCCGGGCGGCGAGGTACCCGCCCAAGGCGACGAGCAGGACCAACATGATGACGGGCCGGGCGCCGAAGGCGTCGCCGAGGACCGATTCGCCCAGGATCACCGCGAAGACGGTCGCCGGCAGACGGCGCACCAGCAGAACCGGAAGGGCGAGCACGACGTACAGACCCAGCATCTGGACGGGCTCGAGGTCGGGGAACCCGAACAGGGAGTGCTCAGGATCCGGGGTCCCCATCGTCAAGGGGATCATCAGCGCGTACAGGCCGGCGGTGGCCAGCACCACGGCCTGTGACGTCAGCCAGGTCACGCGCTTCGATGTCGAGAGACGTTGGAGGAGCTCTTCCATGCGGAGATCGTATTCAGTGGCGTGGGCTCCGTGCGTCGCCCCGGGGATGTACGCGGGGTACACCCCCGGGCCGACGGCCTGGGGAACGGCGAAATCCACCGGCCGACGCGATGGATCATGGTCCGTTCCTAGGTTCATGGCCATGACGAATCCGCCGATCGCTCTCCAAGACGCGATGAAGCAGTACGACGACGGCCCGCCCGCGGTGGCCGGTGTGACCTTGTCCGTGGCGTCCGGTGATTGTGTGGCGATCCTCGGCCATTCCGGCAGTGGGAAGTCCACGCTGCTGAACCTGATCGCCGGTTTGGACAAGCCCTCCAGCGGCAGTGTCACCATCGACGGCACGCGCGTCGATCAGCTTGGTGAGGCCGGATCGGCGAAGTACCGCCGGGCCTCGATCGGCATGATCTTCCAGTTCTTCAACCTGCTCGACGATCTGACCGTGTTGGACAACGTCATGGTTCCGGCGCAGCTGGCTGGGATGGGCAAGGGTGAGGCGAAGCGCCGGGCCGTCGACCTGCTCGGCTCGCTGGGTATCGAGCGGCATGTCAAGGCCTATCCGCAGCGGCTGTCCGGTGGTCGGCGGCAGCGGGTGGCGGTGGCCAGGGCCCTGATGAACAAGCCGGCGTTGCAGCCGGCCGCCACCACCGCGCACCGCATCATCGAGTTGGTGGACGGTGCGGTCGCGCGGGACGTCGTCAACAGTGGCAGCGGTGCCGGCCTGGCCGCCCACGCGCGGCTGACCCGTCCGGCGGGAGCGCTCGGATGACGCTGCGCAAGCCGCCGATGCCCCGACGCCTCTTCGAGGCCGGATTCCACGCCATGGCCCGCATGCTGCCGGCGGTGAGCCGGTGAGCGCGTTCGGCAAGGTCGTACGCTCCGGCGTGGGCCGGCGTCGGGCCCATTCCCTCGTCATGGCCTTGACGACGTTCACCGCGATGATGTCATCAGTACTCTCCCTCGGCCTGCTGACCGGCGTTCATTCGCTCCGTCTGGTCCGCGTGGACGCCGGTTCGGGCTCCGGTGTCCCGCGGATCCTTCCGAAGGCCGCGGCCGCTTCCACGTTCCCTCTGCTGCTTCGCCGGGCGGCCACGGTCCTCACCGTGCTCGGGCTGGCGATGATTCCCTGGCTGGTCTTCCTGCACACCGGGCTGCCGGCCACAGCTCAGGCCTCGCACTGGGCCTGGACGTGGACGGGTCTGGACAGCTTTGAGGCGCTCGGCCTGCTCTCCACCGGACTGCTCCTCAGGCGCGGCGACTGCCGGGCCTGCCTGACCTCCGCCGCGACCTCGGCCGTGCTGCTGGTCGACGCCTGGTTCGACACCATGACGGCTGCCCCGGGTTCGGACTTCAAGCTGGCGGTGCTGATGACGGTCTTCGCCGAGTTGCCGCTGGCGGTGGCCTGCGCGGCTCTCGCGACCAGGACCTTCCCTCGGCCGGGCCGCTGAGCGGAAGAGCTCGTGACGTGATCGGCGCTTGCGGTCCGTTCCGGGAAGTCCCCGGCCTGCCGCAACGGCGGTCCACGGGCGGTTCGTTCGGCCCGCTCGGGTCGACTGCCGACAAAGTCGGCGCTGACGCAAGCAAATTGCAAATCTGGTCGGCCCGCTCGGGGATGGTGTGGCTGATGCCGCGCTTTCGCAGCCAGACGCGGATCGCCTTGGAGCTGTAGCCCTTGTCGCCGAGGACGTGGTTGGGACGGGTGCGGGGCCGTCCCAGCCCGGTTCTGGGTACTCGTATCGCGTCCATGACGGTGGTGAACTGGGCGCAGTCGTTGGTGTTCCCGCCGGTCAGAACCAGGGCCAGTGGTTGACCAAGTCCGTCGACGACCAGGTGGAGCTTGCCGGTCAGCCCGCCTCGGGAGCGGCCGAGCGCCTGGTTTTGGGTTCCCCTTTTCGTGCCCCGGCGGCACTCTGGCGGGCTCGCACGACGGTGGAGTCGACCGATACGAGCCAGTCGATGTCGCCGGCCGCGTCCGCCTGCGCTTGCGCGGCCCGCAACATCCGCTCGAAGGTTCCGTCCTCGGCCCAGCGCCGGAATCGGGTGTGCAGGGTGGCCCAGGAGCCGTACCGCGGCGGCACATCCCGCCAGGCCACCCCGGTCCGGAACCGTCGTAGGTCCAGCGGTAGGGCTTGGCGTCGTGTTCGTCGTAGGCCAAGACGAAGGTGGCGCTCGACGATGCCGGCGAAGGGAACCCCGCGCCGCACGACATAATCCCGGCGGATTACTCCGGTACCTCGCGGGGGCTACGAACGACACCAGAATGGTTACATCCACGGGCCGATTCGAGACGGAGCCGCGGAACCTAGCGTCGATCCCATGAAACGCAATCGCCGTATCAGCGCCGTCGCGGCGCTGGCGCTCGCCGCCCTCGTCACCGGAACCGGCGCCGGGTTCGCCGCCACGACCACACCGTCGGCCACACCGGTGGCCACGCACGCGTTCGACACCGCACCGGCCACGGCCACGGCCACCGCGCCCACGCGGTCCTTCCACGGCGCGCTCCCCGCGCCGACCGGCCCCTACGCCGCCGGCGAGGACGTCATCCACCTCACCGACGCGAGCCGTCCCGACCCGTGGGTGCCGTCATCCGGCCCCCGCCAACTGACCGTCACGATGGTCTACCCGGCCGTCCCCGGGACCGGGACTCCGGCCCCTTACATGACCCTCGCCGAGGCAGCCGGAGCCATCCAGCTCCGGAAGATACCGGCGAGCTCTGGCATCACCCCACAGAACCTTTCCAGCGTCGCCACTCACGCCTTCGACGGCGCGCGGCCGCGGAGCGGCAAGTATCCGCTGGTAGTCCTCTCGCCCGGGTTCGAGCACCCGCGCATGATGCTCACCTCGCTCGCGACCGACCTGGCCAGTCACGGCTACGTCGTCGCACTCGTCGGCCACACCTACGAGGACAGCGGCGAGACGCTGGCGAACGGCCAGACGCCGCCGTGCGCGATCTGCGATGACCCGAACCTCGACATGGGCACGGTCACCGCCAGCCGCGCGCTGGACGTGTCCTTCGTGATCGACCAGTTGACGCACGGCAATACCGCGTGGCGCATGGCACACCTCATCGACGAGCACGAGATCGGCATGGCCGGACACTCCCTCGGCGGAGCGGCGGCCGCCACCACGATGATCGCCGACCCGCGAGTACGGGCCGGAGTGAACATGGACGGCACCTTCGCCCCGGCCCCGATGCCCGGCCAGATCAACCGGCCGTTCCTCATGCTGGGTGCGGCCGCCAACCACCCGGCCGGCGGCGACGACACCACGTGGGGGCAGGCCTGGGCCGCCCTCGGCGGCTACAAGAAGTGGCTGGCGGTCGCCGGCGCCGACCACACCAGCTTCACCGACCTGGACCTGCTTCTGGAGGAGGCCGGGTTCCCGATGCCGCCCCTCTCCCCGGAACGCGGGGTGGTGATCACGCGTGAGTACGTGACAGCGTTCTTCGACCAGACGCTGAAGGGGATCCACAGTCCGCTGCTGGACGGCCCCTCGCCGAACAATCCGGAAGTACTCTTCCAGCACTAGGGCCTGTGTGATGTTGTGATCAGTTGGGTGGTCGCACGAGGTCGTCGATCCAGATCATGGAGGCGCGGAGATGGAGGCCGGCGAGGTAGCTCTCGGGCGTCTTGTCGAACCGGGTGGCGATGCCCCGCCAGGCCTTCAGTTTGTTGATCAGCCGCTCGACGGTGTTCCGCTCCTTGTAGAGGTCGGTGTCGTGGTCGAAGGGCCGGCCACCCCGGCTGCCCTTCTTCTTCCGGTTGGCCACCTGTTCCTTCTAGGCTGGCGGGCAGTTCTCGGGGAGGAAACGATCGATGACCGTGCTCTCGCTGCTGCCCATCAGCACCGAACGGCTCCTGCTGCGTCCGTTCACGCCGGATGACCTCGACGACCTGCACGCCTTCCAGGGCCTGCCCGAGGTCGCCCGCTACCTCTACCGGCCGCCGCTCACCCGTGAACAGTGCGTGCAGAGCCTGACGCGGCGGGCGGCCGGCACCGCGTGGTCCGAGGACGGCGACGACCTGGTGGTCGCCGTCTGCCCGGCCGGCGAGGCGAAGGTCGTCGGCGAGATCGTGCTGAAGCTCGCGAGCGCGTCGGCGCGCCAGGTCGAGATCGGCTGGTCCTTCAACCCGGAGTACGGCGGCCGGGGTTACGCGACCGAGGCGGCGCGCGCGGTGGCCGCGCTGGCCTTCGCCGAGCTGGGTGCCCACCGGATCTTCGCCCGTCTCGACGTGCTCAACACCGGGTCGATGCGGGTCTGTGAGCGGCTCGGCATGCGCAGGGAGGCGCACCTCGTCGAGAACGACCTCGACGGCGAGCGCTGGGGCAGCGAGTACGTCTACGCGACGCTCGCCCGGGAGTGGAAGACCGAGCGGGCCTGACCGGCGGACGTCGAACCGGGGGAGCGGCGGTTTCGAGGCGTCCTCAGGGGGCCACCGGCACCGTGATGGTCTCGGGGTTCCCGCTGTTGCCCCGGTAGACCGTGTCACCGCTGTAGCCGGCCGTGACGACGTGCGCGCCGGTGGTCCGGAAGAAGACGACGCGCCCCCGCGGCGGCGCAGTTCGCGACGTCGAGGACCGGGCGGGCCGTGCCCAAGGTGGTGCCGGTCGTGGTGTCGGCTACCCCAGGTTCTCCGCGACGTGGACGAGTTCCTCGTCCGAGAGGCGTGGAGGGCCGCCGGTGGTGACCACGAAGGTGTACGTCCCGTCCGACCACGTCACCGAACGGGGCCCTCCGTTGGGGTCCGTCGGCGTGATGGTCGCGGGGTGGCCCTTGACGCTGGTGGCCCGGCCGGCCGGTGGTGCGCTGCCGCGGAGGGTCTGGCTGATGATCAGGGACCCCTGTTCCGGACCGGTTCCGAGCCGGTATCCGCCGGCCCAGGCCGGGGTGTCGGTCGGGAGCGGGGCCAGGCCGGGCAGGTGGACCATCCTGCCCGCGGGGTAGGGGTAGTAGTTCTCCGGCAGGAACGCGGGCCGCCGGAGGTCGCGTTCGTCGAAGTGGACGGCGGGCTTGCCGGTGGCGTCGTTCAGGGCCCTGGTTCCGAGCGGTTCGTTCAGGTGGGCCGTGATCCGTCCGAGGCCGCCCAGGTCGCAGCCCCTCGGGTCGACCGTGTGTCGCAGGGAGAGTTTCACCGCGCCGGCGGTCTCGCGGGCCACGAGCTCGGGTTGTTTCTCGCAGCCCCAGCCGATGTCGAGCGTCAGGGTGCGGCCGTCGGAGCCGACCAGCAGCGGGTGGCCGGCCACGGGGCCTTCGTGGACCTCGGTGCCGGGGCCCCGGTTCAGCCAGGCGTTGATCGCGAAGCCGCCACCGAGAACGGCTACGGCCGCTACGGCGGTCAAGCGATTCCGTCGTCCGCGCTTCGACGTTCGGACGGTGCGTTCCGTCACAGGCCCTCCCCGGTGGTCGCGGCCATGCTTGTGGCACGGCGGGTGCGAAGTCAAAGAACGAGGCGGCCGGCGGGCGCCGCCGGAGGGCTACCAGGGCAGGGGCCCGCCGCGTCGAAACAGCCGCCGGTGGTAGACGGTGTGACCGGCGGCGATCAGGCGGCGGGCAGCCTCGTGGCCAAGTCCCTTGTCGGCCCCGGTGATCAGGGTTGTCGTCATGGAGTTCAGCGTCTCCTGGATCAGCGCGGTCTGCCAGTGCTTTTCGGCACATGGGGCGCTGGTGGCGGCGGCCGTTCGGCGCCCCGCCGATCGACGGGGGCGCCGCCCCCGTCGATCGGCGGTATCGATGCGTCGTGTGCGAGTGGAACGATCTGAGCGGTCATCAGTTGCGGGATGGCCGAGCCGCCCTCGGCCTTCACCGGCGGGGCGGCCGGCTTCCGGGGGGAAGAGCCGCAGGAACCGGGGGGACCACGCGGCAGGTGTTTCGGCCTGCCCGCGTGCGTCGACGCGTCGGCCGGCGATCGACCACTCACGTGCGAACCGACGCGGACGACGCGAACGGTGCGGTGCGGGCGACGGATCAGCAAGGGCCCTGTGCGGGCCGTGGGCTGACCGGTCGTCGGCCCGCACGATCGCGCCGCCCCGAGGCAGCGCGCGCTCCTGGTGCTCCCGCCCGGACGCCGGGCGGCTCATCTTGCGGCCACCATCAGGAGAACAGCCACTCCCATGCAGACCAGATTACCGATCCGCTCACGCCGGGCGCGCCGCGCCGTGGCCAGGGCACTGGGCGTCACCGCGATAGCCACCGCGATGTCCCTGGTGACCTCCGCGGCGCACGCGGCGCCCGTCCGCTCCGCCGCCCCGGCCGACGTGCCCGCGGCGCCCGCCTTCGCGGTCAACGGCGAGGTCGCCCACTACGACTACGAGTGGAGCGACGAGAAGACCGCGCCGAACCTCATCGACGGCGGTCCGCGCGCCGTCCACCACAACGGCGCCCACGCCGGACCCGGGACCGACAACGAGGTCATCTGGGGGATCCCCGGACACACCGTCCGCTCGCTCCGGCTGGACGGCACCAACCAGTACGACTCCGTCCCGCTCACCGTGCCGACCGACCAGTCCTTCACGGTCTCCGCCTGGGTGCAGCTCAGCAAGAAGCCGGACGCCTCGTACGCGGTGGTCACCGAGGGCGGCAGCCGGGTCTCCGGCTTCTACCTGAAGGTGAATCCGGACGGCAAGCCGCTGTTCGGCATGCCGCGGGGCGACTCGGAGAACATCGGCTGGGACACCGCGGACGGCACCGTCGCACTGACCGACAAGAGCGGCTGGACCCACCTCACCGGCGAGTACGACGCCGCGGCCGGCGAGATCCGGCTGTTCGTCAACGGCGTCAAGGTCGCGACCGCCCCGCACACCGCCACCTGGAAGGCCACCGGCGAGCTGAACATCGGCCGCGGGATGTGGGCCGGCCAGCCGGGCGACCACCTCCCCGGGCGGATCGCCGACGTCCGGATCTGGCAGCGCGCGCTGTCGGACGTCGAGGCGTCGAACGTGGCGATCGCCGACAGCGTGATCCGCGACGACCGCTGCTCGCTGGCTGTCGCGCTGCACGCGGGCGGACCCAAGGTCAAGGCGCTGACCGCCAAGGCCCTGGCCGGCACGGTCGCCGACGTCCGCAACGCGGCGGTCAGCGGGTGGGGGTACGGGCCGATCGCGGCCGCCGCGGTGGACGACCAGCGCGACCAGCGCGCGATCCAGGACGCCGAGCTGGCCCGCGAGGGGGCCTGGACGGACATCACCAAGCCGTTCGCGGTCTCCGGCCCCGACTACATGTCCTTCCTGAACAAGCCCGGCTACGGCGCTCCGATCTGGGCCTTCCTGGGCGACGGCAAGCTCGTCGACCCGACGGGCCCGCCGAAGCCCTCCCAGGCCGCCCTGGACCGGGCGATCGCGATCTACCAGGAACGCCGGGCGGCGGCCGGTAACAACGGCGGGCCGAGCTGGTACGGGTTCTTCGTCAACGAGGACGTCCTCAAGCGCCTGTCGGCCTACCAGATCGCCCGGTTCATCCGGCTCGGCGGTCTGCCCACGGTCGCCCCGGCGAAGGACTCGGTGGAGTTCCGCACCGAGGTCGAGGACCTCAAGGCCCAGTGGGCCGGCTGCGACGCGAGCGACCCGCTCGACCCCCAGCACATCCTGAACGAGGTGGTGGCCACCGCCAGCGCCGAGTGGCAGGCCGAGCTGGGCGACCAGGCCAAGCAGCGCGGCGACATCGTCTCCGCCGACCTGACGGCCTACCAGAACCTGCGGACCGCCACCAGCGCGATGGTGGAGGCCCAGGGCCAGGCGTTCATCGTCAGCCGGATGCTGGTCTTCCAGAAGTACTGGCAGGGCAAGCCGTCGAACGACCCCAACTACCCGAAGCCGCAGACCTTCGCCAACGCCACCGCGGCGATGGCGAACGCCCGGAACGCGGTCAGCGCCCAGCTGGCGATCGCCCGACAGGCCGCGGCCTCCGCCAAGGCGCAGGCCGACCGGGCGACCGCCGCGCAGTCCGAGGCCGGGAAGATCGCCGAGTCCGGCGGCACCCCGTACGGCCGCGGACTGACCCACGCGCTGCAGTCGGCGCAGGTCACCAAGGCGTCGGCGGCGGCCGCGCAGACGGCGTCCAAGGCGATCGAGACCACCCTGAACGCGGTCGCCGCCGGCCAGGCCGACAGCGGTGCGCTCTACGCCCTGGCCGACACCCAGACCCACGCCACCCAGGCCGAGTTCCAGCGCGCCGTCGCCCAGGAGGCCGCGGACCAGGCCAAGGCCGCCGCCGCCGCCGCGGCCGCCCAGGCCGACCAGGCGGCCCAGGCCGCCGCCCGGGCCAAGGCCGACCGGGAGCGGGCACAGCAGGCCGAGCGGGACGCCAAGGCGGCCGCCGACGACGCGCACGCCAAGCGGGCCGTCGCCGAGCAGGAGCGGGCCAACGCGGCCGCCGCGCGGCAGAAGGCCGACGGCGAACGGGCCAAGGCGGCCGCCGCCGAGGCCGAAGCGACCATGAAGCGGGCTGCCGCGGCGGCCGCGCTGAGCGCCGCCGAGAGCGCCGGGAAGACCGCGGCGGACAAGGAGAGCGCCGCGAAGACGGCCGAGGCGCAGGCCTACCTCGCCCGGGACGCGGCCGCGGCAGCGGAGGCCCGCAAGGACGCCGCCACCGCCCGGCAGAAGGCCCTGGAGGCCGCCGCCGACGCGGCCGCCGGCAGCGCCGACGCCAAGGAGAGCCGACAGGCGGCGGACCAGGCGAAGGCCGCCGCCGCCGAGGCCACGACCGCGGCCGGTGGTGCCAGGGCCGCGGCCGACGCGGCCGGCCGCAGCGCGATCGCCGCCCGGGCGGCGGCCACCGAGGCGACCGGCGCGGCCCAGCGGGCCCGGGCCGCCTCGGACGCGGCCCAGGCCGACGTCGCCATCACCAGCGCGGCGGCCTCCACCGCGCACGCCGCGGCGGCGGACGCGATCGCCGCCTCCGAGCAGGCCGCGCAGAACGTCAAGAACGCGGCCGAGCAGGTGAAGGTGGCCGCTGCCGCCGCACTCAAGGCCGAACTGGCGCAGAAGGCGGCCCAGCTGCAGGCCGCCCAGGCCGCCGCCGACAGCGCCCGCGCCGCCGGCCGGGCCCACGCGGCCTCGCTCTCCGCGCTCGCCGCCCGGGACACCGCGGCCGCGGCGATCACGGCCGGGAACCAGGCGATCGCGCTCGGCACGCCGTACCGGGAGACCGACTCCGCGGCCGCGCTGGCCGTACTGGTCGGCCAGAGCGGCAAGACCCTGGCCCAGCAGCAGAACGACGCCGCCCAGGCCCGCGCGGACGAGGCGGCGAAGGCCGCCGCCACCGCGGCCGCGCTGGCGGCCAAGGCCGGCAGCGACGCCAAGGCGGCCGCCCAGGCCAGCGCGAACGCGGCGGCCGACACCACCAGGGCGCTCGCCTCGCTGCAGCAGGCGCGCGCCTCGGCCGCCCAGGCGGCGAACGAGGCCGCGGCGGCGAAGGTCGCCGAGACCAACACCGCGAAGTACGACGAGCAGGCCCACGTCGACGCGTTCGCCGCGGCGGCCGCCTCGACCGACGCCGCGAACGAGGCCGGCGCCGCCCGGGCCGCAGCCACGGCGGCCGAGCAGGACGCCGCCACCGCGCGCAGCAGCGCGACCGCGGCGGAGGCCGACGCGGCCAGGGCCCGTGCCACCGCCGAGCAGGCGGACAAGGCGGCGACCGAGGCCGAGAAGGCCGCGGCCAACGCCCAGGGCGCCGCCCAGCAGGCCGACCAGTCGGCCCAGCGGGCCGAGGAGCAGCAGCGCAAGGACGAGCAGGCGGCGCAGGCGGCCCGGGCCGCCCAGGTGACGGCCGGTCCGGCCGACACCGGCCCGGACCTCAGCGGGAACGACGAGCAGCTGCTGCTGGCCCAGTGCGGTCAGAGCTGCGTCGACGAGTTCCGCAAGGCCAAGGCGGATGCCGCCAAGGACGTCCTCGACTGGGTGAAGGAGAACGGCGGGGAGATCCTGCTCGACGTGCTCGGGGTCACCGACGCCAAGAAGTGCTTCACCGAGGGGGACGTCGAGGGCTGCCTGTGGACGGCGCTCAACGTGGCGAGCCTGGTGGCCGTGGTCGGCAAGCTCCCGGCCGTCAGCAAGGCGGTCATCCGGATCGGCGAGGGCATCGGGAAGTTCTTCGAGGAGTCCGTGGCGGCCAAGCGGGCCATCGACCGCCTGCGCAAGGTGATCGAGGACGCCAGGAAGGCCGCCGACGGGGAGTGCGTGCTGGAGCTGGCCGCCGAGGGTGCCTCCGGTGTGGTCTCCGCCGCGTTCGTCCGTCCCGAGGGCGCACCGGCCGGCGGCCTGCGGCTCGCCGCGGGGAAGAAGAGGTTCTGCGGCATCAAGCGGGCAGCGGTGCTGCACGACGACTTCTGCGCCAAGGGTTCGCACATCAACCTGCTGAACGGCGCCGAGGTGGCCCTGCGGCCCGACGAGAAGGGCAGCATCCGGGGCATCGTCGGGCGGCCCGCGCCGCGGGACGCCACCCAGGCGGAGATCGACGCGGTGATCGACATCATCAAGTCCGACAAGTCGCTGCGGGAGGAGATCAAGTCGGTGGCGAGGGACGCCATGCGCATCTTCAACACCCCGGGCAATCAGCCCGGCACCTGGGGCGGCGGTTGGAGCTGCTCCACCAACCGTGCGCTGGAACTGAAGTTCCTGATCGACGCGCTGGAGCGGATGGGCTGACGGTGCGGTGATCGGGATGTGCCGACCAGAGTGTCAGGATGTGCTGATCAGGGTGTGTTGATCAGGATGTGTTGATCGGGGTGCGGTGCGGCCTTCCCTCCGGGGCGGGCCGCACCGCACTCGATTTCTCCCGACACTTCGCTGTGCCATCATGAACACATGGAATTTCTCCGGGTGTTGACGGAATTCGGATCGGCCGCGAGGCTCGGCGGAATCCGACCGCTGGATGGTCTGGCCGACATCGTCGAACGGCTCGGACCGTTCGAGAAATCCGGCCGGATCAACCGGAGACGACGCTGGCCGCACTGGTTCGGGTACGGCGACGTCACCTTCGAATCCTGCCAGTGCCGGATCGTCAACCGCCTTTCGCTGCGCACCTGGTACGAGGCGGTCCGGATTCCGGCCGGCGCACCGGGGGAATTCCTTACCTTTCCGACCGGCGTCCGATTCGACCGGCTGGCCGACGCGTTCGCCGGAGCCGGCCTCGAATGGCGGGAACTGCACCGCTCGGACCGCGAGTTCGCCTTCGCCACGCAGGCCGCCGAACTCCCCGGAGTGAGTGTCGCCTTCACCTTCACGGCCGACGACCAACTGCTCTACAGCGTCCACGCCACCGAATCCGGCCACCTCTGCCACCCGCCCGTGCCCGGCACCCCGGACGACGGCTTCGGCCGCTGACGCCACGCGGCATCCGGTGCGGCCCCGATCGGGTGGGGTGCCCGGGATGGACCCTCCCACGGCGGGAGGGTCCACGATGGGCCCGTGCGAGACCAGGACGACCTCCTCACCATCGGGCGCTTCGCCCGCCTCTGCCGGCTGAGCGTGAAACAGCTCCGCCACTACGACGACACCGGCCTGCTGCCCCCGGCCAGGGTCGACCCCGCCACCGGGTACCGCTACTACGCCCCCGGGCAGGCGCGCGACGCGCTCACCGTCGCGCTGCTGCGTGAACTCGACGTGCCGCTCGCGGTGATCGCCGCGACGCTGGCGGCCGCCGAGCCGGAGCGGGCCCGCCTGCTGGGCGCCGAACGCGACCGGGTCGCCGAGCGGATCACCCGCGACCGGGCCCGCCTGGAGCTGCTGGAACGCCTTGCCGTCGGCGGCGGTCCGCCCGGGTACGAGATCGTCCTCGGACGGGAGCCGGAGCGGCGGCTCGTCGTCGTACGGGCGGTGGCCGGGCCGGGCGAGCTGGGGGAGCGGGTCGGCGCGTGCGTCGGCCGGCTGCTGGCGGGACTGCGGGGCGAGCCCTGGCGGCCCCCGCTGTGGGGGCTGTTCCCGCTGGACCTCGGCGAGGGCATGCGCACTGCGGTCGGCGCCGAAGCGGACGCGGCAGACGTGACGGAGAAGGGCGGCAGGTCCGACGGGCTGGAGCGCGAGCTGCTGCCCGGCGGCCCGGTGGTGGAGACGCTCCACCATGGCCCCTACTCCCAACTGCCGCTCGCCTACCACGCGTTGATGGCCGCCGTGCACGAGCGCGGACTGCGGCCGCTGGCACCGGTGCGGGAGGCGTACCTGGTCGGACCGGGGGAGGCCCCGGCGGAGGAGTGGACGACCCGGCTGGTGGTCCGGGTCGTCGAGGAGCGGACGGAGGAGGCGGCATGACGGAGCCGTGGGATGGCCGGCACTGCGAGACGACGGCGCTGGACGTGCTGCTGCGCCACGAGGGAGTCGAGCTGTCCGAGCCGATGCTGTTCGGACTCGGGGCCGGGCTGTCGTTCGTCTACTGGGACGGCAAGGGGATGGACTTCCCGTTCCTCGGCGGCCGGGTGAAGCCCTTCGAGCTGACCCGCGCCCTGGCCGCCCGGCTCGGGCTGCGGCTGGACGTCCGGGAGACCGCCTCGGCCGGCCGGGCCTGGCGCAACGTGGCGGCGGAGCTGGACGCCGGACGCCCGGTCGGGCTCCAACTGGACAGCTACCACCTGGAGTACTTCACCTCCCGGGTGCACTTCGGCGGGCACGTGGTCGCGATGCGCGGCTACGACGCGACCGACGCCCACCTGGTGGACACCGCGCAGCAGGGCGGCGCGGTCACCACCAGCCTGGCCTCGCTCGCGGCGGCGCGCGCCGAACGCGGCCCGATGACGGCCCGTCACCGCTCCTTCACGCTCACCCGGAACGGCGAACTCCCGCACCTGCGAGTCCTGGTGGCTCCGGCGATGGCGGACTGCGCGGCGGCGTTCCTGCACCCGCCGATCGCCAACCTCGGCCACCGCGGCATCGCCAAGGCCGCCGCCCTGGTGCCGGGCTGGCTGACCCGGGCGGACCGGCCCGGCGAGCAACTGCCGCAGGCCGCCCGGATGATGGAGCTGGCCGGGACGGGCGGCGCGCTGTTCCGTAACCTGTACCGGGACTTCCTCGCCGAGTCCGCCGAACTGCTCGGCGACGTCCGGGTGCGGGCCGCCCGCGACGGGTACGCCGAGGCCGCGGCGGGCTGGACGGAGGCGGCCCGGCTGATCGGCGCGGCGGGGGAGTCGGGGGACGCGGCGCCGCTGGAGCGGGCCGGCAGGCTGCTGGGCGAGCTGGCGCGGATCGAGCGCGAGGCGATGGGGCGGCTGGCCCGCCTGGGCGGCTGAGCCCGGGCCCTACCGCCCTACCGCCCTACCGCCCTACCGTTCCTTCGTCCCGCCCGCTGTGCAGGGCGGCGCCGTAGGCGAGCAGGATGCTCAGCGCCGCGTAGTCCGAGCCGGGGCGGCGGACGGGCACGAACACCTCCAGCCGGTCCCCGTCGGTGCGGTAGCCCTTCTTCGTCGCGCGCGCCGACAGGGCCCGGCTGCCTACGTGCGCGGACAGCCCCTGTACGTCGAGCCGGACGCCGCTGCTCGGGTTCGCGGAGACGAGGGCGATCCGGGACCAGGCGACCGGCGCGGTGAAGGGGGCGAGCGTCATCCCTTCGGCGGTGAAGGTCAGGGCGCCCCAGCGGAACGAGCCGCCCGCGCCGAGCTCGTCCACGAGGCGTTGCGCACGGGCCTCGGCGACGGCCTGCGACGCGGTCGCCACGAAACGTTCGCCGGTGGTGGGGTACGGCCTCGAGATCATCCTCCAGAAGCCGCACTCCTCGCGGACCTTGATGTAGTCCAGGCCCCTGACCCGGATCCGGCCGCCCGTGTACGGCCGGATCACGGTCTTGAGCACGTCGTGCGAGTGCGCGAAGTTGATGTGGACGGACACCCGGGTCGACTCGACGGACGCGATCTCCTGCCACGTGTACCGCAGCGTGCGGCGCCCCGGCCGGCGCAGCTCGAAGCCGTGCTCGTACTCCCGGATCCGGATCCTGGCGTGCCGCACGCCCAGGGCGAGGGACAGCACGTCCGCCACGACCACCGCCCAGAACGCGAGGCGGAACGAGGAGTCCTCGTCGTCGTACTTGCCGACGAGGGTGCACATCACGATGAAGATGATGAGGAGCACGACGAACGCGCTCAGGGGCCTGCGCGCGTAGCCCCCCTGGTAGGTCCACACCCGCTGCCCCAGCCGCCCGGTCTGCTCCGACCCCGCTGCCGCGCCTGCCGACAACACACACCTCACTCGATCGCCCGATGCCGCGGTTGTCGAGTCTCGGGCGGGTTCGCGCGGCGGGGCAACGGGAGAACTACTCAATTCCCGTGCGTCCGTAAGATGGCGACCCATGGAATCGGAGGCAGCCACGGGGACTTTCGCCGGCCCGGACGTCGCACTGACGTCGTTGATCGGGCGGCGGGCGGAGACGGCCCGGATCGCCCGGTTGCTCTCCGGCGCGCGCCTGGTCACGCTCAGCGGAACCGGGGGCGTGGGCAAGACCCGGTTGGCGCTGCGCGTGGCGGCGGGCGCGGCGCGCTCCGCCTTCCCCGACGGCGTGTACGTGGCCGAACTCGCCGACCTGCGGGACCCGGAGCTGCTCGCCCCGAGCGTTCTCGGCACCCTCGACGCGGCGAACCCGGGCCGCCCCGGCGCCGATGCGACGACCGTCCTCGCCGCCCGGCTGCGCGAGCGGCGGGCCCTGTTGGTGCTGGACAACTGCGAGCACCTGATCGACGCGTGCGCCCGCCTCACCGCCACGCTGCTGCGGGCCGCGCCCGGGCTGCGGGTCCTGGCGACCAGCCGGCAGCCGCTCGGCATCGCGGGCGAACAGGTCTTCCCCGTGGAGCCCTTGCCGGTGCCGGACGCGGGCGCGGACGCCGGTACCGGCCACGGCCTGCGCGCCGTGAGCGGCAACCCGGCCGTCGCGCTGTTCACCGACCGGGCCGCCGCCGTGCTGCCCGGCTTCACCCTGACCAGGGCCGACGCCGCCGCCGTCGCCGAGCTCGTACGCCGCCTGGACGGGCTGCCCTTCGCGATCGAGCTGGCCGCCGCCCGCATCCGGAGCCTGACGCCGCAGGAGATCCTGGAGCGGCTCACCGACCGGTTCGCACTGCTCACCGGGGGCAGCAGCGTCGCCACCGACCGGCAGCGCACCCTGCGCGCGCTGATCGACTGGAGCCACGACCTGTGCACGGCGCGCGAACGGCTGCTCTGGGCACGCGCCTCGGTGTTCCGCGGCGGGTTCGACCTGGAGGGCCTCGAACAGGTCTGCGCGGACACCGAACTGCCGCCCGCCGCCCTGCTCGACGTCCTGGACGGCCTGGTGGCCAGGTCGATCGTCAACTGCCGCCAGGTGAACGGGCGTTCGCGCTACCACATGCTGGAGACGGTACGGGAGTACGGGTACGAGCGGCTGGCCGCGTCCGGCTCGCTCGACGCGCTGCGCGGCCGCCACCGGGACCGGTACGCCGAACTGACCGCACGAGCCGGGCGGGAGTGGTTCGGGCCCCGGCAGGTCGACTGGTTCACGCGGCTGCGCCTGGACCACCCGAACCTGCGCGCGGCCCTGGAGTACTGCCTGGAACGGCCCGGGCAGGCGCGGGCCGGTCTGGCCCTGGCCGTGTCGCCCCGGCACTACTGGATCACCGCGGGCCTGCTGCCCGAAGGGTGCCACTGGCTGTCACAGCTGCTCGCCGCCGACCGTGCCCACGGCGCGGGTGACGACGCCGGGCCGGACGCCGCCCACGGCGAGGGCGACGACGCCGGGCCGGACGCCGCCGTCCGCGTACAGGCCCTGGTCACCGAGACGTACCTGCGCATCCTGCGGGGCGACCCGGAGGACGAGGTCCGCCGCGCCCTCGCCGCCTGCGAGGCGGTGGCCGGCCGGGGCGGACACCGGCGGGAGTCGGCCTGGGTGCGGCACCACCACGGGATCCTCGCCGTCTGGCGGGAGGACTTCGCGAGCGCCGCCGAGCTGTTCGCGCGGGCGCACAGCGAGTTCCGCGCGCTCGGCTGTCTCGACGCGGCCCTCGAATGCCGGGTCAAGTTCGCCATCGCGAACGCCTACGGAGGCGAGTCCGCCGTGGCCGACGAGGCCTGCCGAGAGGTCGAGGAGGCCGCCCGCGCGCACGACGAGTCATGGCTGCGCGGCATGGCCCTGCTCGCCCGCGCCCTGCTGGCCCTGCGCGCCGACGCGCCCGCCGACGCGATCACGCACGCCAGGGCGGCCATCGCCCGGCTGCGCCCGTTCCAGGACTGGTGGGACGTGGCCATGTGCGTGGAGGTCATCGCGTGGAGCACCCGGGACGACCCGCGGCGCACCGCCCGGCTCCTGGGCGTGCTGCACCTGCTGTGGGAGTCGCTGGGCGGGCGACTCGGCGCGGCGCCGTTCATGCGCGCCCGGCACCTGCGCTTCGACGCCGCGGCGCGGGAGGCGCTGCCCGCCGCCGCCTTCGACCGGGAGTTCCGCCGCGGAGCGCGCGCCACCGTGGACGAGGCGATGGCCTACGTACTGGAGGACGCGGCCGGGGTGCCGGGACTGACGCGGCGCGAGAGCCAGATCGCGGAACTGGTCGCCGAAGGCCTCACCAACAAGGACATCGCGGCGCGCCTGACGATCGCGCAGCGCACCGCGGAGAACCACGTCGAACGCATCCTGGACAAGCTGGGGTTCGCCTCGCGCACCCAGCTCGCGGTGTGGACGTACGAGCAGCGCGACGAACCCGCCGGGAGCCGGCGGCGGTCAGGGCCCACGGAACGGGCGCCGGCGGACCCTGGGGCCGGCGCCGAGTCCTGACGCCGGCACCGGCCCGCCGTGGAGAATCACGTCATGCGCATTCTGATCGTCACGACCGGCTCCCGCGGAGACGTCGCCCCGTTCACCGGCCTGGGCCGACGCCTGGTGGACGCCGGGCACCGGGTCTCCGTGGCCGCCCATCCGACCTTCGCGACGCTGGTGGAGTCCTGCGGCCTGGAACACCGGCCGGTGCCGGGGGACCCGGAGGCGTTCATCCGTGACAGGGCCCGCGCGACGACCCCGGCGGAGACCCGCGCGGTGACGGCCGCGTTCGTGGACGGGCTCGCCGACGGCGTGGCGGACGCCGTGGCCGGCGGGGCCGACCTGCTGCTCACGGCCTTCGCCCCGTCGCCGTTCAGTCTGACGGCCGGGGAGGCCCACGGCGTGCCCGTCCTCGGCACGTACCTCACGCCCGCCTTCGCCACCGGGGAGTTCCCACTGCCCGGCCCCGGCGGCGGCGGGGACCTGGGACCGGAGGGCAACCTCGCCGCCGGGCAGGAGCGGCTGCGGAGCGCGGAGCGGCTGTTCTCGGGGGCCGTGGCCCGGCTGCGCGAGCGCCTCGGCCTTCCCGGTACGACCTCGCCGGAACCGCTCGGGCACACCCGTCCGGTCGTCCACGGCTACAGCCCCGTGCTGCTGCCGCGCCCGGCGGACTGGCCGGCCCCGGTCGAGGTGGCGGGCTTCTGGTGGCCCGCCCGGCCACAGGGCTGGCAGCCCCCGGCCGAACTGGTGGACTTCCTCAGGGCCGGTCCGGCGCCGGTGTTCATCGGGTTCGGCAGCATGGCGCCGGGGGAGGGCGCGCGGCTCGGTGAGCTGGTGACGGCGGCGGTGCGGCGGGCGGGTGTGCGCGCGGTGGTCCAGGCGGGCTGGGCCGGGCTGGAGGCGGCGGGCGACGGCGTCCTGTCCGTCGGCGACGTGCCCCATGACTGGCTGTTCCCCCGCACGGCCGCCGTCGTCCACCACGCCGGAGCGGGCACCACCGGCGCGGCGCTGCGCGCCGGAGTGCCCGCCGTACCGGTGCCCGTCATGGCCGACCAGCCGTTCTGGGCGGCGCGGCTGCACCGGCTGGGGGTCGCCCCGGAGCCCGTGCCGTTCGCGGAGCTCACCGCGGAACGCCTCGCCGCCGCGATCACGGCGGCCCTGGCCGAACCGGTCCGCCGCCGCGCGGCCGCCGTCGCCGGGCTCATGGCGGCTGAGGACGGCGCCGGGGCCGTCCTGTCCCACGTCGCCCGGATCGCCGACGGCCCCGGCCGCTGAGCCTCGCCGCCCGTTCTCGCCGGCCGCTCTTGCCGACCGAGCCGTGCAACCCCTTCCGCGGCGCGGGGGTGAGTAGGGCAGAGCGGCGGTCCGGTCGGGCCGTCGCGTGGACGCGAAGAGGAATCGGATGACCGCGAGCACATTGCACGTCCCACCGGAGGACCGGCCCCGGCCCGTCACGGCAACGGTGTCCGCCGACGGCCCCGGCCCGCGGGAGCCCGACTTCGAGGCGTTCGCCGCCACGCGCTGGCGGCGACTGGTGCGCACCGCCTACCTGCTCACCGGCGACCACCACGAGGCCGAGGACGTGGTGCAGGCGACGTTCGCGAAGGTCTTCAGGAACTGGTCCCGGATCAGCCGCCTGGACGAGCCGGACGCCTACGTCCACCGGGCCCTGGTGAACAACAACCTGAGCCGTCACCGGCGGCGCCGGGTCAGGCAACTGCTCGTGCCCGTCCTGCCCGACCGGGCGTCCACCGCGGGCGGCGGCCACCGCGAGGTCGAGGAGCGCTCGGTGCTGCTCCAGGCGCTGGCCGAACTGCCGCAGCGCCAGCGGGCCGTGGTCGTCCTGCGCTACTGGGAGGACATGAGCGAGCGCCAGGTCGCCGACGTGCTCGGCTGCTCGCAGGGCAACGTGAAGAGCCAGGCCAGCCGGGGCCTGGCGAAACTGCGCGCCCACCCGGCGCTGGCCCTGCACGCCCCGCAGGCCCTGCACGCACGGCGCGCGGCGGACACCGACTCGACGACCGACGGCACGAACGGAGGCAACAGGTGATGGACACCGAGGACATGGTGCGCGGCGCCCTGCGGGAGGAGGCGGCCCGGGTCGCGGTGGCGGACTGGTCCGCCGGGCCCGTGCGGGTCCACGTGCGCCGCCAGCGGCGCCGGCTGGCGATGGGTGCGTCGGCGGTGGTGGCCGCGCTCGCGGTGGTGGCCGGCACGGCCACGGTGCTGTCCGCTCAGTACGGGGGCACGGCCGTCGGTCCGGCCTCGCAGGCTCCCCGGCTGCCGGAGGGGCCGGCTCCCGAGGCCGTGGTGGTGGAGCCCGGCCAACAGCTGCCGTTGGGCCGCCAGGACTGGTGGATGCAGCTGAAGGACCAGGAGGTCTGCATCCACGACGCCCCCGCGTACGGAAGCCGTCCCGGGTGCGGCGGCTACTCCTGGGCGGGGGGCGCGACCGAGATCGCCATGCAGTACTACGGGAACCCTCCGCAGTACCAGGAGGCCCTGTACAACCTCGTCTACCACGGGCCCGGACAGGTGGCCCGGATGGCCGTCGAGGTGGGCGGCCGGTCGTACTGGGCCACCGTCGCCTCGCTCCCCGGCGACCCGGGCTACGCCACCGGCTACCTCTGGGGGCCCGGCGACGCGACTGCCCATGTTCGGGAGGCGGGCCCGCTCCAGGGCATCAGGATCGCCGCGTACGACGCCCAGGGGAGGGTGCTGGCGAGCAAGACGGTCTCGCCCTGAACCCGGCACGGGCAGCCCGCACCAGCGCCGTGCCGACCGGGGGTTAGCATCCACGTAGCCGCGACCCCACGGCTTCACGGCCTCGCGGCCCGGGCCACGCGGAACCGAGCGGAACTGAAAGGCGGAGACTGCCATGGGAGTTGAGATCCAGGTCGAGCCCCTGGGCGACCACGAGCACCTGGTTCGGGTCCGTGAGGGCGGCGTCGAGGCCGAGACCCGGATCCGGGTCACCGACGGCGTCCTCGACCTGCCGCAGGTCACCGGCGTGGACGAGACCAGGATCGTCCACGAGACGGTGGCCTTCCTCGTCGAGCGTCAGCCCGTCATCGACATCCCGCCGATGATCGACCTCGACGACCTCACGGACGCCTACGGCGCCCCTTATCTGGAGGACCTCGGCCGCCGCCTCGCCGCGCGGTAGGCCGGAGCGTCGTCCCGCCGCGCGGTGCCTCGCCGCGCGGCGGGACTCCAGAGGTCGGTCCGCGCCGCCAACGCGCCCGAGCTGCCGAGCAGTTCGGTCGCGCCCTGATCGGGCCGCCACGGCGCTGCGCCGGCCGGGCGCCAGGGGATGGGCCGGGTCTGCTACGTTCACCTGCACGAATGAACCAGTTCGGGCGCATAACTGTTCGATCGCGTTGCCGCCCCAGGGCTGGTTCGTCCGCGCACCACAGGTCGACGAGCAGGGGGACGGACAACCATGAACGCCTACGCGGACCCGGGCGGACCGGTCGGGCTCTACGGGCTCCCGCCGGCCGGGGCGCCGATCGCGCCGACCTTCGGCGTCAACCCCGCGGACCTGGACGCGGCGGCCAAGGCGGCCAAGGAGACCGCCGAGGCGATGCCGAACGAGCTCAAGACCATTCACGACCCCTCGGACAAGGCCGCCGCCGCCCTGTCCGGCTGGCGCGTCGGCGCCTCGCTGAAGAACTGCGCGACCGCGTGGGAGGAGTGCCTGAAGAACCTCGCCACCGAGGTCGACCAGGTCAGTCTGAAGCTGGGCCAGACCGCCGCCGGCTACCGCAACGCGGACAAGAACAGCGCCGCCTCCCTCAAGCCGCAGGCGGGTGGCTGATGGTCACCCTCGCCCAGCTGCGCGACGCCGACCTGTCCGGCCTCCAGCCGGCCGCCACCGCGTACGACACCCTCGCCGGCAACTTCGGCAAGCACGTCCAGACGATGCAGCACGAGGTCACCAAGCACATCCTCAACGCGAACTGGGTCGGCAACGCCGCCGGTGCCGCCAACGCCTCCCTGCAACGCACCAGCACCCGTCTGGACGCGGCGCACACCGAGATGTCGGCGGTCTCCGGGCTGCTGCGCGAGGCCTCGGAGAACTTCCTGCTGGCCCAGTCCGAGCTGAAGGTCGCGCTGCAGGAGGCGCAGAACCTGGGGCTGACCGTCGCCGACGACGGCGCCGTGTCCTGGCCCCCGCCGTCCCAGGCCGAGCGGAACGACCCGGGGTACAACGTCCCCGAACGGGCGAAGGCAGTCGCGAACCGGATATCCCACGCCGTCGGCATCGCCGACAACGCCGACCAGAAGGTCGCCAAACTGCTCGACGACCTGACCGCGCGGGCCCGCAACGGCACGGGGCTCGACGCCGACAAGGCCGCCGCCGATCTGAAGGCCGTCACCCAGCAGGGCATCGACCTGATGGCCGCCGGGTTCCCGCCCGCCGGCGCCCAGCCCACCGAGGTCAACTCCTGGTGGAAGGGGCTGGCACCCGACGAGCAGCAGCGGCTCATCGAGTCCCATCCGGACCTGCTGGGCATGCGCGACGGCATCCCGGCGGAGGCCCGGAACCAGGCCAACCGGCTCAACCTCGCCCACCTCATCACCGAGTACGAGCACAAGTCCGGGCTGACGGACGGCGAGAAGCAGAAGCTCGAGGGCTTCCGCGCGATCAGGGCGCGGCTGGAGTCCGGCAAGGACAAGCAGCCCCCCATGTTCCTGCTCGGCGTCAGCGAGGAGGGCCAGGGCCGCGGCATCCTCTGCTACGGCAACCCGGACACCGCGAAGAACGTCAGCGCGTACGTGCCGGGGCTGGGCACCACGCTCGCCGCCGTCGGCGGCAAGGACGGCGACCGCGCCCTGAACGTGTGGAACGCCGCGCACAACGCCGACCCCAACGCCGAGGTCGCGTCGATGGTCTGGCTCGGCTACGACCCGCCGCCGGGCCTGGAGAAGCTCGCCGACGGCGACCTGCGCCCGCTGGAGGTGATGGGGACCGACCGCGCGTCCAAGGGCGGGGCCTCCTACGACCGGTTCATGGCCGGCCTGCGCGCCACCCACGACGGGCCGCCCGCGCACCTGGTCGCCCTCGCCCACAGCTACGGCTCCACCACGGTGGGCCTGGGCGCGCAGATGCCCGGCGGCAACGGCGCCGACGACATCATCCTCGTCGGCTCTCCCGGCACGGGCGCGCAGAAGGCCTCGCAGCTGCACATCGCCCCCGAGCACGTGTGGGTCGGCGACGCGGAGAACGACCCGGTCAGCCACCTGCCGAGCAAGGACCGGGTCGCCAACGACGCCGCGGGCGTCGAGATCGGCACCGGACTCCTCGGCCCCGGCGGCGGTTCCCTGCTCGGCGGCTTCGTCGGTGACAAGCTGTACGACTGGTTCGGCCCCGAGAACGAGCTCTGGTTCGGCCAGGACCCGGCCAGCAAGCAGTTCGGCGCCAACCGCTTCGCGGTCGCCGACGGGCCGTCGCTCTCCTTCGACTCCCACTCCGACTACATGACCGACCCCAACGACGCCCAGTCGAAGACCCTGGAATCCGTCAACAACATCGGCCAGATCGTGGCCGGACAGTACGACCACGTCACGAGGCAGGACCACCGATGAACCGTTCCCCCCGCCCCGCCCTCGTCCTGGCGGTCGCCTGTGCCGTCCTCGCGTTCGGCGTCACCGCCTGCGCCAGCGGGGGCGGGGGCGGTACGGGCGGCGGCCGGAGCGGCGGCGGGACCCCCGGGCCGCTCATGGCGCCCGCGCAGGCCCTGCAGAAGGTCGACTCCCTGCTCGACGAGGTGACCTCGGGCGTGCAGCCGGCGCTGCGCTACCGGGACGCCTGGCCGGAGGCCACCGTGCAGTACTCCAAGGGCCTGGACGAGCACTCCCTCGGCTACGCCAAGGCCTCCCGCCAGCGCCACGTCATGACCAAGGTCGCCCCCGCCAAGTACGGCGCCCTGCTGGACGCGGTGCGCAACACCTGGCAGGCCAAGGGCTACCGGATCGAAGCCGGGCCCGCCAACCTCCAGGCCCTGTTCGCCACCACCGCCGAGGGCCACGGCGTGAGCATCACCATCCACCCCGCCGGGAACATCGACATCGGGGCGACCGTCAGCCCGATCCCGGTGCCGGAGGGCCAGGACCCGTTCGGCACCCCCACGCCCGAGCCGACCACGGCCGGCGGGGCCCCCGACGTCATGCCGACGTACGACGACCCGTACTGGTCCGTCTGATCGCCGGGTCCTTGGCCGTCCCGGGGCCGCCGTCCCGGGGCCACCGTCCCGCTTCCCCGCTCGCTCCGAAAGTCTCCGCATGACCCCCGAACAGGCCGTCCAGGCCCTCGACGCGCTCCTCGACGAGGCGATGTCCGCCATCCGCCCCCCGCTGCGGTACTGGGACGGCTGGCCCCGCTCCACCGAGCAGACGGCCGGCCCGGAGGACCGGTCCCTGGGCTACGCCACCGCCACCCGGGACCGCCATGTGATGACGAAGGTCGCCCCTTCCCGGTACGGCGCGCTGCTGGGGATCACCGAACGCGGCTGGAAGGCCCGGGGGTACCGGATGACCGCCGTCAACCCCCGCCAGCCCGCCATGTTCGCCGCCACACCGGACGGGTACGGCGTGTGCATGCTCTTCGGAGCCGCCGGCAACATCACCGTCCAGGCCACCGTCGGCCCCATCCCGGTCATCCGCGACCGCGACCCCTTCGGCACCTACGAGCCCGAGCCGACCCTGCCGGACGGCCGGCTCGACGTGTTCCCCCGGTACGACGACCCGTTCTGGTCGTGCTGACGGGGCGTCCCGTGTAGCCGTGGTCGTGGCGGCAGCGCATCATATGAACGCCACTGATCGTGCGGGACGGCGTCGTCATCTGGCCGTAGCGGCTGTAGTTGGGCGATCAGCCGGCAGCGGACCCGTGCACGGCCTGTTCCCAGAGGTCCAGTCCCGTGCGGAGGAGTTCGCGTACGGCCGAGGTCTCCTCGTCCGTCCAGGCCTCCTCGCCGGCGGACGGGTCGAGGGCTTCGCCGCCGAAGAGCTTCTCGTAGGCACTGTCGTGAACCGGTCCCTGAGTGGGAAGGGGCGGGCCGGCCTTCAGCGTGTGGGAGAGGTCCTCGAAGAAGTTCCACGCGTCCAGCAACTCGACCGCCGCGACCGGGCCGGGGCGGCCGGGGTGCTGGACCCACCGCCGTACGGCGGCCAGATCGAGCGTGCCCTCGCCCTCCGGGACGAGCTCCCAGCCGTTGCGGTCACAGCATTCCTGCAGCGGCCCGAGCTCGGGGAAGGCGAGGAGACTGCCGAGTTCGTCGACGACGAACTCGTCGGGGGCGTCGCCCTCTCCGGGCCGCCAGATCAGCGTCAGATCGCCGCGCCTGGTGACGATGCGGTACGGGTAGTGCGTGGCCATGTGGGTCTCCTGATGCCGTGGTGGCGTGTGCCACCTCGGTCATCCTGCCTGGCGTGACCGCCGCGTGGTGGTTTGGGTGCGGCAGTGGGTGAGGGCGTAGCGGATGCGGGGGTCGGGGTTGGGGGTGGTGGTGAGGAGTTCGCCGGCGGTGGTGAGGGTGGTCCAGTACTGGGCCGGGTCGCCGGTGCGGGGGAGGGGGTGGGTGGCGGTGAGGGAGAGGTAGGCGGCGGTGAGGTTGCCGGTGGTGAACCAGCGCTGGAGGCCGTGCTGGTGGCCGGGCCGGATGCCGCCCAGGGCGTCGATGGCGACCAGGAAGAGGTCGACGACGGCGAGCTCGGTGGGGGTGAGGGGTTTGGGGATGTCGAAGACGCCGAGGGCTTCGAGGACTTCGCCGGTGTCGGCTTCGGAGTTGGGGCGGGGGTCGGTGAGGAGGGCGTCGTGGCAGTCGGCGAGGCGGCGGGTGGTTTCGGCGTGGGGGATGTCGAGGGCGAGGCAGACGGCACGGGCGACGGGCAGGGGCCGGTGGCCCAGGCGGGCGAGGAGGGCGTAGGTGGCGGCGGGGGTGGCGCCGCGGGAGAGGGTGTGGCGGGCGAGGGTTGAGAGGTTCATGGGGGTTCGGGCTTTCAGGCGGTGACGAGGGCGGGGGCGGGGACGGGGGCGATGTGGGCCCAGACGAACTTGCCGATCCCGTCCGGGCGGGTGGCGCTGCCCCAGCGTTCGGCGAGCCTGTTGACGAGGAAGAGCCCGCGGCCGTGCTCGTCGTCCAAGGTCGGCACGTGGAGGGCGGGGCAACCGGAGCCGGCGTCGTGGACCTCGATCCGCAGGCGGGAGCTGACGAACGAGAAGCGGACTTCGATGTGGCGGTCGTCGGGCGCGTCCGAGTGCTGCACGGCGTTGGCGAACAGCTCTCCGAGGATCAACTCGGCCGTGTCGCTGTAGCGTTCGCCCGAGGGCAGCCCGGAGAGGTAGGCCCGGAGCATGTAGCGGGCCAGGGGCGTGGATTCGGTCCGCGAGTCGAGGTGGGCGACGAACGCGCGGGGCTGGTGGGCTTTGAGCATGGGGGAGTACCTCAAGGGGGCGGAGGGGGCGTGCGACAGGAGCGCGCAATCACGCTGTGCAGGCAGATGACTGCGTTCCGGTCTCAAGTGTCCGGGGTGCAGAGGTACGGTGATGGCCGAAATCAGGTACCAGACACATGCGGTACGTAAGGGGTCGGGCATGGCACACCGGCGGCTGAAGAGCGAAGTGACGGCCAGTTCGGCACGGATCTTCGGCGAAGAGCTGCGGTTCTACCGGGAGGTGGCCGGCTACACGCAGGAGCAGCTGGCGAGGCTCCTGCACTGCACTCGACCGAACATCACAAGGTATGAGTCCGGCCAGAGGCGCATGCCGCCGGAGATGGTCGAGCGGGCCGACGTGCTGCTCGACACGGGAGGGTCGCTGAAGCGGCTCTGGGATCGGGTCGACTGGAATGCCGAGGTTGAACACCCGAACTGGTTCCAGACCCACGTCGACATGGAAGCCGAGGCGGTAGCCGCACGGATCTTCCAACTGGCCGTCATTCACGGACTGCTGCAGTGCCGGGAGTACGCGGAGGCCGTCTTCGGCATCAGCGATGCGGCCGGAAAGCCAGAAGTGATCGAGGAGCGGACGGCGGCTCGACTGGCGAGGCAGACGCGCTTCCTCGATCCGGAGGGCCCGCTGCTGCTGGTGATTCTGGACGAGAGCGCCATTCGAACCGTCTTCGGCGGTCCCGGTGTCATGCGACGCCAGATGGAACACCTGCTGACTGTTGCGGAACTCCCGAACGTGATCATCCAGGTCGCGCCATTCGGCTCCCGACAGGCCATCATCGACAAGTCCATGGTGATGCTGGAGATGCCTGACGGCCGGAACTGCGTGTACTCCGAGAGTCTGGATCGCGGGCATGCCAGCGATGATCCGGCGATCGTGGCGGCGCATCGCCGCAGCTATGATCTGGCCCACGGGGCGGCACTGCCAGTCGCCGACTCGCTGGCGCTAATCGCCGATGCGCTGAAGGGGTTCATGGATGACGAGGATCGAGCTCAACGCGACCGTCTGGCGCAAGAGCAGCCACAGCGGCGGCAACGGCGGCGACTGCATCGAGGTGGCCCCCGGATTCCCCGGCCTCGTCCCGGTGCGTGACTCCAAGGACCCCCACGGCCCGGCGCTCGTCTTCCCGGCCGCCTCCTGGGGCTCCTTCATCGCCGCGATCCAGGCGGGCGAGTTCCCGATCGGGAACTGACGCCCGCTGGTGCTCTGACCGGGAAGGTTCACCTGGGTTCTGATCCGGTTCGATCAGAACCCACAGGGGCGGCTTCCCGGCGGATTCACCGCATGTGCATGTGGAATGGTGTCCATTCGGTGTCCAGAAGGTCCTGGAGCTTAGCCCACGCCGCCGCGTCGCCTGAAACCACCGTGGGGTCTTCCTTTCCGGTGACCTGTGCGGGCGTGACCGCGACGATGACGGCTGAGTCGGACGCCAGCCCGTCCTCGATGTGCAGGACGCGATTGCGGATGCGAACGGTGAGCTCCTCGCCGCTGTCGGCGGCACGGATTCCGACGGCCAGGTTGACTCCCTTCGCCTTCTCTGCGTCGAGCTGGTACCGCCAGCGGCGGACCGTGTCGGCGACTGACAGGTTCACCGAGAACAGCCGGCCGAATGCGGCGAGGGCCTGCGCGGGATCCACAGCACCTTCGAGTTCGAGCGCGCCCGTGAGATACCAGGATCGTGCGATCGGGTTGAGCTCCTGGTAGCCCCGCGCTCGAAGCGCCGCGGCTTTCACGAGGCGCGCATCCTCGTTGTCCGGGTCGGCGCGCAGAGCGATCTGGGCGAGCTCGGCCGCGAGCTGGTGGTCGCCCGCTGCGTGGTCGGCTTTCGCCGCATCCAGGACCCGGTCGACGCCGCCCATCAGCTCGGTGAGGCGCGCGGCCTTCTGCGCGGGCGGGGACGGGAACAAGTCGGTCGAGTCACCGCTGAACCAGCTCACCCACCCGGTGAAGAACTCCGGGACGGCGGTCAACGCTGCCCCGTACAACGGCACCGTGTACGGCGGGTCCCACAACTCCTCCGGGAAATCCTTCAACGCGTACTGCAGCTCGACCGGCGTATAGCCCTTGTTGATCAGCCGCACCGATTGATCCCAGAGGTACTTCGTCGCGTCGACGTAGTTCTTCACGTGGTTCGCGATCACATCCTTGCCCTGAATGGGTCGGAGGTGAGAGCCGACGAGCCACTCCGGTTCCAGCTCGATGACCTTGTTCAGGGCGGAGATGTAGTTGTCCGGAATGCGCGGCTTGGAACCGCGGATGCTGTGCATGTTCGGGATGCCGGTGAAGAACTCGTCGGCGATCACGATCATGTCGAACTCCGGGATGTGCAGGCCGAACTCGCTGATCGCCTCCCCGCCGGTGTAGAACGCGGTCAGCTCGAGGCCCGCGATGGTCAGCGTGGTGTCCTCCGAGAGGAACTTCGTCGGCGGAATGTACGCGGGGGTGCCACCGCGAGGGACAAGCCCGATGCCGTGGTGATGCAGTTCCTCCGGGCCCAGGAACGCGCCGCCGAAGTACGCGGCACCCATCGCTTGGCGCTGCACCAGCTCGCCGAACTCGTTGGCCATCTCCCCGATGAAGTTCGACCAGGCGTAGATGTCCACCTCGCCTGCGGCCACAGCGGCCGGATCCACGATCGCAGCCGCTCCGTTGTAATGGTCGGTGTGGTGATGGGAGTAGAAGACCGCCTTGATCGGCTTGTCCGAGATCTTCTTGATCTCTGCTGCGATGAGCTCGCCCGATTCGCGGTTCATGCCGGTGTCGTAGACGATGAGACCGTCTGGCGCTTCGATGATAATGCTGTCTCCGATGCTGCCCCCCGGGCAGTACACCGACCACACGGGCAGGTCACCACACTGATAGGTGCCCCGCTGTTCGACGGTCAGTCGACGATGCTCCAGGAAATAGTCCGGCCAGGAGCGTTCGACATCGTATGGATTTGCCATCCCACTCTCCTTCGCCATGCGAATCTCGCAAGGGACCGCGACCGGAATTCCATGGATATTGCGTTTTTGCGGATCGCTGCGGGATGGCTTCAGGATAACTCCGACCACCCCTATCCGCATCTCCACTGCCGATAATCAAGAATTCAGATCACGCCCTCGCCGCGGGTTTCACGGATCCGAACGCAATTCAGTTAATCCCGGCTGTTCCCAGCCTGACGACAGCAGGCGCCCCGCAGAAGATGAGCCAGGACCGCGACGCCTGATACGCCAGCAGCGGTTTGCTGTTCGGGCCGGTCAGCGGCCGTGTTTGAGTAATGGTCGACTGGCGTGACGTCAGGCCGGTCCGCCCCGCCGGCAGCCGCAGGTGAACCCCGCCGACATGCCCGATCTGTCCCACCCCGTCCGCCGACAGGCCGGATCCTGGAGGTTGGGCTCGCCACGGCGGCGGCGCCCCGCGCGTCGTGCCTCGGTGATGGTCGGCCCGCCCGGCCGGTTGGCGACGTACTCGTCCAACACGGTCAAGGCGACGTCGGCCGGCAGCGGCGAGAGAATCCCACTCCGTGCGCCGGGGCAGCGCCAACTCGGTGGCTCAGGAGGCGGCGAACGGCTCGATCTCCCCCGCGAAGACGATGATCTGGTCGATGAGGCTCCGTCGCAGGTGGACGACATCCGTTCCCGCCAGGCGGGGGCCTCCGTCAGGCGTGGTGAAGACCCACTGGTACCGGGCCCATTCGTCAGGCATGTCCACCCCTGAGCAGCGCACCATCGTGCCGGTCCCGGCCGGGTGGCGTCGGATGTCCAGCACGAACCGCTCGACCGCCCCGATCCCTTCGGTGCGACCCAGCGGCCCCCAGAAGACCACGTCTGAGGTCAGGGCCTGGGAGAGCAGGGCGGTCACATAGCTGTCGTCCGAGGCATTGAACGCGGAGATGAACGTGTCGATCGCGGAGCGTGCGGTCTCTTCCTGCATACCCCAGTAATACCAGCCGTTTCGCGTGCGCTCGACCCACCCACGGACTGCGTTCCGATCACGGTGAACCTTCCCGGTTACAGCCCCAGCCGAGTTCCGGCTGGTCTACGGTGCGTTCGACTTCGCGGTGACCGCCGCCGGCGAATGCGCGCAGGGCCCCGACCGCAGGCAGCGGTCGGGGCCCGGCCCGACAAGTGGGGCGTGCGGCTCAGAGGTTCGGCGGCTACTTCCTCGACAGGGAGTAGGTGTCCCGGTTGTCGGGGTCGGACGTGAGGAAGTACAGGATGGTCCGGCCTTCGCGGTCCCGGGTGACTCCCATGTCCCAGGTGCCCAGGGCCGGCGCGGGCGCGGTCCGGCGGGCTGCTTCCCGCTCGTCGACGCCGGTGGACGCCGGTGCGGCGGGTACGGTCGGCGTGGCCCCGTCCGGTGTGGCCTGGTCGGGTTCGGAGGTGACGGCGAGGTGGACGACGAAGCCGCGGCCCACGGTGTTCCCACCTTTGTAGCGCCCGGGTTCGTAGAGCTCCCAGCTCCCCGAGCCGGTCATCCGCCAGTTGTCGTCGAACCGGAACTCCTGGCCGTCGAGCCGTGCGGCCCGCGCCGCCCCGGCCGGACCGAGTGTGACGCTGCTGCCGCCCCAGCCCGTCCAGGTCCCTTCGAGGTCCGCTGCCGTGACCTGGACGACGGGAGGTGCGGGGGCGTTCCGGCTGTCGACGCAGGACGACGTCAGGAGGGCGAGCGCTGCGACCACCGGGAGCGCCGTGAACCTGGATCGTGCGGGGAGGAGCACGGACTTGCCTTTCTCTGCCTAGGAGCACGACGGGCGGGTCGGGTACGGAGTACCGACCCGCCCGTCGAGTCACGAGGTTACTGGTCGACCGACATCCGGATGGATTCGGTCCAGGTGACGGTGAAGCCGACGGCGCGCTGGCCTGCGGGGAACACCGTCGACATGGCGCCCGACAGCTTCTCGGCGCCGCCCTCCTTCGCGCCCGAGGAGTAGCCCTCCGGGGAGACTCCTCGGGTGAGCGATTCCTTGGTCATGCTCTGGGTGAGCTCGAACTGGACCTTGGCGGTGTGGTTGAGGCTGCCGTAGTCGGTGACGGTCGCCTTCAGGTTGAAGGAGCCGAGGATGGCACGGGCCGAACCCTCGACCGACTCCGGATCCCGGTTCCCGGCCAGGTACGACCCGAAGTCGGAGAGCTCGGCGGCCATCATCAGCTTCAGCGGAATGTCGTTGAGGCTGGCACCGTAGGTCGTCTTGTAGTCGAGGCCCTCGATGGTCTCGCCGAGCTTGGTGCCCGGACGCTGCTCGAGGTACTTGCGGACCACGTCCAGCCACATGTGCTGGCGCACCTGGGCGGTGAACCTGTCGTTCTCGTCGAAGTGGTACTCACTGGGGGCGATCCCCATGAAGAAGAACGCGGCGATCTGGGGCGCGTCGGGGTCCAGGACGGCCTTGGCGTCGAAGTTCCCGCCGGAGGTGTAGGCCGCGGATGCACGACGGCCCAGCTCCTCGCTGCGCGCCGCCTTCTTGATGTTCTGTCGCTGGACCTCCTCGGCGCGGTGGTTCTCCGCGACGATCTCGTTGTAGCGCTTCCCCTGCTCGATGGGCTTGGTGCCCATGTTGGTGCAGACGTACATCCCGTTCACGCACTCCTCCAGGGCCATGCCGCTGGGGTCGGAGTACGTCACGGGGTTGTTGGCCGAGTAGGCGTAGCCGTTCGTGGTCTGGGGCTTGTCCGCCTCCAGGAGCGGGTCCACCGAGATGAACCGTCCGGTGGCGGGGTCGTACTCACGGGCGCCGATGTGGACGAGCCCGGTGGCCTCCCGGACACCGCCGAGGAAGCCCCGGTTGTCGGCCCAGGTGGTGGGGGCGGTGCCGCGGCTGCCGCCGAAGGGCGTGCTGCGGCGCTGGGTGACGGCGCCGGTGGTGGCGTCGATGCCGACCTCGGCGGTGCCGTGGTGGTCGTTGATCTGGAAGGTCAGCTTGTTGTCGTCGGTGCGGACGGCGGTGGCCGAGCCGAGCGGGTAGTGGCGGGTCGCGGTGGCCTTGGCGGCGCCCTTGACCAGCTTGAGCTCGGTGCTGCCGAGGTAGAGCGTCCAGCTCTCGGCGCCGGGGTCGGCGGTGTCGAGGGAGTGGCCGAGCAGGCGGTTGCCGCCGGCGTCGTAGAGGTAGTCGGAGGTGACGGTCGTGGTGGAGGCGCCCGAGGTCGTGACGGTGTCGGTGACCTTGGCGAGCCGGTTCTCCGAGTTCCAGGTCAGCGCCTGGTCACTGGTCCGGCCGCCGCCCGGCTTGAGGTGCCGCTCGGCGGTGTTGCCCGAGGCGTCGTAGGCGTAGCCCTCCTGGACGGGAGCGCCGTTGGCGCCGACGACGGTGCTGGTGCCGGTGAGGGAGTGGGGCTTGGCCGCGGTGGCGGCGGGGTAGGTGTAGGCGGTGATGGCGTCCTGGGCGGTGTTGCCGGTGGTGTCGTGCCGGGTCTCGGTGGCCCGGGTGCCACTGGCGTTGTAGGTCCAGCTGGTCCAGTACGGGGCCGGGCCGCCGAGCTGGGTGCCGCTGGGCTCCGAGCAACTGCCGGTGCTGGGCGTGTAGGCGTCGGTGAGGCGGGCCAGGTGGTCGTAGGTGAAGCACTGCCGGTCGGTGCCGGAGCGCGAGGTGTCGGTGACCGACGTGATGTTGCCGGCCTGGTCGTAGGTGTAGGCGGCGGCGCGGGTGGCACCGGTGACGCCGTACTGGTCGGTGCGGGTGGAAGCGAGGCGCTGGGTGCCCCACTCGTAGGCGTTGGTGACGTAGACGTCCTTGCCGACGGTGCCGTTGCCGAGGGTGGTCTGCAGCGGCTTGCCGGTGAGGCTGAAGGTCTGCCCGGTCTGGTACTTCGTCAGGCCCTCGGAAGCGGTCAGCCGGTTCAGGGCGTCGTAGGTGAACGCCACGGACTCGGCCGGCAGGTTCCCGGCCGCCGGGTACGCGGTGCTCTTGGCCTGCCCGTCGAGGCGGTAGATGGTGCCGGTGACGTAGGTGCCCGCCAGCGCCTCCTGCCCGGGGACGGACGGGACGGTGAAGGTGGTGCGGGTCGGCCGGGACCGGGCGTCGAACAGCGAGTACGTCGTCTTGTACTCGTAGGTCCGGCCACCGATGGTGCTGAACCGGGAACTGGAGGACTGCAGGCCCTTGTTGCCGGCCGGGTCCCAGGCCTGGGAGGTCAGCAGCGGGCCGGTCGCCGAGTCCTCGTGGGTCTCGGTCAGGCGTCCGAGGTTGTCGTAGACGCTGGCGATGGTCCGGCCGCGCCCGTCGGTGGCGGCGGTCACTTCACCGCGGTCGTTGTACGTCTTCACGGAGGTGCCGCTGTCCGGGTCGACGGCCTTGGTCTGCCGACCGAGCTGGTCGTAGGTCCAGCTCCACACCGTGCCGGCCGGGTTGGTCAGCTTGGTGAGGTGGCCGGCCGGGTCGAAGCCGTAAGTGGTGGCTTCGTACGGACCGGTCGGAGTGGCGGCGTTGTACTGCCGCAGCTCGGTGGTGCGGCCGGCGACGTCGCTGATGGCGGTCGTCGGGGTGCCGCCGGCGGGCGGAGTGACAGTGACCCGGTCGCCGCCGTACTCGGTGAGCGTGGTGGAGACGGGGGTGCCGACGCCGTTGCCCGCGAGCAGCGTGGACTTGACGATCCGGCCGAGACCGTCGAACTCCTGCTTGGTCTGCGATTCCACCCCGACGGTGTCGTCGAGCTTGAACAGGGTGGTGGAGGGCGCGCCGGTGGAGTAGTAGGGCGAGTAGCCGAGGGCCGCTTGGCCGCGGTCGTCGTAGAAGGTGTCGGTCAGTACGCGGCCGCCCTTCTCACCGGGGGACTGCGACTGCCTGAGCCGCCCGAGGCCGTCGAACAGGGTGTAGGCGGTCTGCTGGGAGCCGTCGTCGTTGAGCGAACGGCTGGCGACGGCGGCGATCCGGCCCTCGTCGACGGTGTAGGCGTACTCCTGGTTCGGCGTCTGCCCGGTCGCCTTGGAGCGATCGGGCAGCCAGACCTTCAGGGTGCGGCCGAGCGCGTCGTACTGGAGGTCGGTGCGGCGGTTGTTGGCGTCGACCGTGTCGGTGGTCAGTCCGCGCAGCAGGTCGTAGTCGGTGGTGGTGGTCTGGGTGGTGGTGGCGTCCCCGGCCTTGGCGGGCGGGGTGGTCGCCACGGACCTGGTGGGGCGGCCGGTGGCCGGGGTGAAGGCGGTGGTGGTCGTCCGGGCGTTCGGGGACGCGGTGGTGACCGGGCCGGTGGCGCCGGTGGTGTCGAACACGGTGCTCGAGGCCAGCGTGGTGGAGGTCAGCGCGCGCCCGTAGACGTCGAACGACGCCGTGGTGTCCAGGTAGGTGGCGCTGTTCCCGGTCTGCGACTTGAGGGTGTGGGCCAGGGTGACGTCGCCCTTGGTGGGTGCGGCGCCGTAGGCCTGTCCGTCGTACTGGCTCCGGGTGTCGGACAGGACGACTGACGTGCCGTCCGCCCGGGTCTGCCGGTCCACGGTGGCGGAGCAGTTCGCGGCGACCGTCTCGGTCCGGATCGCGCCGTTGAGGATCCACGCACCCACGTTGTCGGCGTAGGTGGTGCGGGTGCACTTGTCGTCAGCGGCGTTCGCCACGTCGCCGAGATCCTCGGACTGCGTGATGCGACCGTAGTCGTCGAACGTGGTGCCGGTGCGGGTCTCGCGCCAGGCGTTGCCCGCGCCCTTGTCGAGGGACGTGAAGGTGCGGGTGCCGCTGATGCCGCCGATGTTCGCGGTGGTGGTGCCCCAGTCGCGGACGCGCTTGGCGGTCTCCTTCTTCCAGGGGGTGCTGACGGTCTTGACGAGGATCACGCCGCCGGGCTTGTCGTACTGCTCGGTGCGGTACTCGTAGCCCGCCCAGGCGTCGTCATCGGTCAGGACGGCGCCCTGGCCGTCGTCGACGGTGACGCTGCGCTTGCCGTTCTTGTCGGCGGGGTTGTTGCGGTCCTGGTCCATGCCGCGCAGGAAGTAGTGGTCGGCCTGGGTGGACATGCCGGTGACGCCACCGGTCTCGATCCGGGCATGGGCGTAGCCGCGCCACTGGGACCAGGTCTTGAGCTTGTCCTTGGTCAGGCCGTCCTCGTCGTCGAAGTGCCAGGCGGCGTCGCCGAGGTAGGTGTACCGGGTGACCATGTCGGGGGCGCCGCCGGTGCGGTCGGTGGCGATGACCGAGTCGACGACGTACTTGTTGAACCACTCCGTGGTGACCGGGCTCTCCTCGGAGGGCTGGTACATCTGCGGGAAGCAGCGGGTGGTGTTGGACTGCGGGGTCGGCAGGGCGTTCCAGTCACAGGCCGCCGCCGAGTAGTTGACGTCGATCTGGCCGCCGAGCTCGTCGGTGATGGTGCCGAGCCGCTGCTTGATGAACGGCATGCGGCCGTCGCCGACCTTGTCGAGCCGGTTGGCCAGCTGCTTGTAGGCGAAGGTGGTCTTCGGCAGCGTGACGGAGGGGGTGGCGGAGGAGCCGGTGTGCTTGATCGAGTCCAGCAGGAGCTGGTAGTCGAAGTCGGCGGTGCCCCACTTGTGGGTCAGGTCCCAGGTGTCGACGGCGGCGTAGCTGCCGTCGGCCTGAAGGGTCTTGGCGACGACCTGGGTGAGGCGGGTCCGGGTGAAGAAGGTCGGCGCGAACTGGCCGGTGCAGTCGGTGCCGTCCTTGCAGTTCTGGTCCCACGGGGTGTCGTACCAGTACTGCCGGTTGGTGTCGATCTTCACCGGGTCGCAGAGGCCGGCCGTGGTCTCCAGGCAGCGTTCGGCGGTGCCGAACTCGACCCGGCCCATCGGCTTGACGCCGGCCGAGTAGATGTCGCCCTGCTGCTGGCCGTAGTCGATGTGGTCCAGGCGTCCGCCGCGTATGTAGGAAGTGCGGTCGGTGGCCTTGAGGTTGCGGCCGTAGTTGTTGGTCTCGGGGGTGTACCAGTAGGTGACGTCGTTGCCGTGGGCGTCGACCACCAGGTCCAGGTTCCACCGCCAGCCCTGCTGGCACCACGAGGACGCGAAGTCGGCGCCGTTGCACGGCTCGCCCGCGTTGTTGCCGTAGACCGGCACGGTGTAGACGGACTTGGTCTCCGGCTTGCCGGCGCTCCAGTTGGGCAGGCGGTTGTAGCCGAAGTAGTAGGTGGTGCCGTCGCTGGTGGTGGCGCGGAAGTACTCGCCGTCGTTGTCGCCGTTGCCCCGGCCGGTGTCGCGGACACGCACGACCTTGGTGGCGTCGTCGTTCTTGATCCGCCACTCGTCGCCGGAGACCGGGATCAGCTCACCCGCGTGCCCGGCGAAGCTGATGGTGGCGTTGTCCGTGCCCCAGCACTGGTCACCGGGGCTGGACTTTCCGGTCTTCGGCGCGCCGTCGTCGGCGCAGGCCTTGTAGCTGCGCTCCACGAAGCCGGGCGACAGGTCGAAGCCGTCACCGGCCCAGGAGGCCTGGTTGTTGCTGTTGGCCGTCCGCCCGTCGATCGCACCGGAGTTGTAGGACAGGCCGATCTTCGGGGTCAGGCTGCCGGGCATCGCCGTCAGCGGCATGTCGTACGACCAGGTGAACGACCCGCTGTTCAGCGCCGTCGACCAGGACGAAGCACTGGACAGCGGCGTCGCCTTGTAGTCGCCGCTCGGCCCGGCCGTTCCGGCCGTGGCCGCCACGACCATGGCGCCCGGCGCGGACGCCAGCCGCATCGACCCGGCCGGGGCCGCCGTCAGCGCGTCGGCGGCGACGGTCTGCTTCGCCACGTCGTTGCCGCCCGGCAGCGGGGTCTGCACCCGGCACTCGGGCAGGTCGGGGGTGGTCAGCGCGCACTCGGGCAGGCGGACCAGCTTCAGCCGGGAGCCGAAGCCGGAGCCCGCCGCCTGGGCGAAGGACGAGTAGTCGACGGCCAGGCCGCTGTTCTCGTCCGCGCCGGAGACGGTCAGCAGCACCCCGTTGATGCCGGCCTTGGTGGCGGCGTCCTGGCCGAGCAGTTCGACCTTCGCCTTGCCGGCCGCGCCGGAGGAGGAGACGGCGACCGGCAGCTTGCCGGCCTTGACCGCCTTGCCCTTCTCGCCGGGGACGTCGACGGTGGCGCTGCCCGCGGCGGGCAGGGCGCCGTGCTTGCCGTCGGTCCTGCTGACGGTGGTGTCGGCCTTGCGGTCCTTGGTCTTGGCGTCCGAGCCCTTGACCGGCTTCTCCGGGGAGACCGCCGAGGGCTTGGTGTACGGTTCCGCGGCCGCCGCGACGGCGGCCAGTGGCAGTGCCGGCAGCAGCGACCCGACCAGCGTGCCCGCGATGACCGCGGACACTCTGGAGCGGGTCGGCCGGGGCACCGACCTCTTCCTGCTCATGGGGAAACAACTCCTCGAAAGGGAAAGGGGTGTGACGGACCACGGGCCGGGCGGCAGGAAGCCGCCCGGCCCGCAGAGAGAGGGGGGATCAGACCCCGGTGGAGGTGCCGAGCTCGACGTTGTAGTCGGCGAGCTTGGTGATCTGCGCGGGGCTCAGCACGCCCTGGTACAGCCAGACGTCGTCCAGCTCACCGGAGAAGTACTCGCCCCAGGCGCCGGAGTCCTTGCTCCGGCCGAACTGGAGGCCGCCGCCCGCCTCGAAGGGCTGCGGGGCGGTGGTCCACGAGATGTGCGGGGTGCAGCCGGTCGAGCCGTCCGGGCAACCCTGGTTCTCCACCTGGCCGTTGACGTACAGGACCAGCCGGTCCGTGAAGGCGTCGTAGCTGACCGCCAGGTGCGTCCAGTTCTCCATGACGGAGACGGCGGAGCTGTGCGCGGTCAGGGTGCGCGTCGCGCCGGTGGCGTCGGAGTCGCGGACCTCGGCCTGCCACTGGCCGTACGGCTGGCCGGTGGAGTCGTTGCCCAGCGGGACCCAGCGCACGGCGACGGCGCTGTTGTTGGCGCCGGCGACCGACAGGGCGGTCATCTTCCGGGCCGGGACGCCCGCGGTGTTCGCCCAGCCGGCCAGGGTGAAGCTCTGGCCGGTGTGCAGCGGGGTCGAGGCGGTCGCCGCGTAGCCGGTGGTGCCGTCCAGCAGCAGGGTGCCGGGGACGGGCAGCACGCCGCCGCCGGCCTTGATCGAGGCACCGCCGCCGAGCTGGGCGCCGGCCTTGGCCGGGCCCTCGTCGGGGGTGACGGCCGGGGTGCCGGTGGCCGAGGAGAGCTTCCAGCGGCCGGCCAGCTGCGGGCGCTGCTGCACCATGGCGCCGGCCTCCGGGCCGGTGACGACGCGGTCGTAGACCCGCACGTCGTCGATGTCGCCGCCGAAGAACTCGCCGTTGACGCCCTCGCGGTTGACGGCACCGAGCTGCAGCGGGCCGGGGTTGGCCCACGGCGCGTTCTGGGTGTAGTCCGACTCGCCGACGAGGAAGCCGTTGATGTAGAAGCGCAGCTTCTTGGCGGCGGTGTCGGAGACGCCCAGCAGGTGGGTCCACTCGCCGGTGGTGCCGGCGAAGCAGGGCGCGCCGTTGATCTGGGTGCCCGGGGTGCAGTCGGGCTGCCAGGTGCGGACCAGGGTGTCGGCGGAGGTGTCCTCCTTGTAGCGGCCGAAGGCCCAGCGCTTCCAGTAGGTGGAGTAGTACAGCGAGAACTCGCTGTTGTGCTGGCCGATCTGGGTGACGGCGATCTTCGCGGTGGTGTCGTTGGCGGCGGGGGCCGGCAGCTTCACCCAGGCGGAGACCGAGAAGTCCCGGCTGCCGTCGACCTGCGGGCGGGTGCCGCGCAGGTAGTCGTCCACGCCGTCCAGGTGGATCGCCTTGTCGGCGATGCCGGGCCGGCCGAGCGCGACGCCGTTGTAGGCGGTGAGGTTGTCGGTCTCGGCGGTGCCGGCCGGCTTGGCGTCACTGCCGTCCAGGTGCCAGACCGCCTTGGCCGGGCGGCCGGTGGCGAGCTGCTTGTCCGCGGCCACGTCGGCGACCTCGGTCGTGCTCAGGGAGCGGTCCCAGACCCGGATCTCGTCGATCGAGCCGGGCCAGTTGCCCACCCACTGGCCCTTCCAGCGGTTGCGGCCGATCTCCAGCGGGCCGTGCCCGTCCCAGACCGTGCCCACGACGGCCGACTTGGCGAGGGTGCCGTTGACGTACAGCTGGATGGTCTTCGCGTCGGCGTTCCAGACGCCGGTCAGGTGGGTCCACGCGCCGGTCGTCGCCGGGTCGGCGGACTGCACGCCGATCGTGGTCGCGTCCTGGTTGCCGGCCGCGGTCTGGACCTTGAAGCCCCACTTGGAGACGCCGCCGACGTTCTCGATGCCGAGCTGGAAGGCGTAGTAGTCCGGGCCGCTCTGGCTGACCGCCGCGCGGTTGTAGTCGCCGCCGTTGAACTTGACCCAGGAGGAGACGGTGAAGCTGCGAGAGGTGTCCAGGACGGCGGAGGAGGACTCGGCGTAGGCGTTGGAGGTGCCGTCCAGGGAGAGGCCCTCGTTGAGGTGGCCGGGTGCCCCCGGGGTGGCGCCGGAGCCGAGGGCGGTGTCGAAGCCGCCGCCGGTGCCGGTGACGGCGGTGCCGCCGGGGTTGTCGTCCATCGACCAGCCGGCGCGCTGCGGCTGCCCGGCGAGGACGTTGAAGTAGTACGTCTCGGGCTGCGAGGCGTTGCCCGCGCCGTCGACGGCCCGGGCGGAGACGAAGTGGACGCCGGCGGTCTGCGGCTGGACGCGGATCGTCTGCCCGGCGCCGCCGCTCGTGGCCACCTCGTTCGCCGCGGACGGCGAGGTGTCGAGGCCCCACTGGTACTTGACCACGTCGGTGGCGGCGGACTTCAGGGTGAACTGGCCGGTGCGGCCGACGCCGTCGGTCCACGGGAGCGCCGCGGTGGCGTCCTTGGAGCCCGGGTAGGCGTTGGAGGTGATCGCCGGGCCGTCCGGGGCGGAGGTGTCGACGATGAAGTAGCAGCCGGTCGGGTCACCGTCGGAGGACCACGGCCCCCACTGCGCGCCGTCCCAGGCGCGGGCCTCCCAGTCGAGCTGGAGGTTCTGCGGAAGGTTGGTCGGCAGCGGCCAGGAGAAGATCGAGCCGGAGGCCTTGAAGGTGTCCCCTCCCGGCGCGGCGTCCTCCGAGCCGGTGGACCACCAGCGGCGGCGCAGGCCGGTGCCGTCGTCCCAGCCGACCGCGAACTGCACGCCGATGGCCTCGCCGTCCGGGTCGGTGGCCCGGGTGGTGACCTGCGGCATCTTGTTGATCTTGATGCCCGGGTACTGGCAGACCGAGCCCGGCGACATCGTCATGTCGGACATCGGGATCTGGTTGGGCCGCAGGTTGTAGTACACCGACAGGTAGGCGTCGTCGGTGAAGCGCTTCCAGGCGAGGGTGTCGCCCTCGTTCTGGGCCTTCAGACCGAAGGTGATGGTCGGCCAGCCCCAGTTGGCGGCGTCCTGGACGAGGTTGCGCACCGCGCCGTCCGCGCCGTACTCCAGCCAGCCGCCGGGGCAGCTTCCGCTCCAGCCCTTGGCGGTGTTGATGGTCTGCAGGTAGCGGCCCCAGAACCCGGAGGCGTTCTGGCTGTTCCAGTTCAGGCCGGGGGAGATGTAGCCGGTGTTCCACAGCTCGACGGGCCGGGCGTCGCAGGAGTACGACCAGCTCTCGTAGGTGCCGAAGGTGGCGCTGAGGATCTGCTTGCCGGCGAACGGGTTGGGCACCTGGAAGAACGCCCGCTTCACGTCGGTCGGCGCGCACCGCGAGGTGTCGCCGCAGTAGCCGACGCCCCAGTCGTGGACGTAGGTGCTGTTGTACGTGAAGTGCCAGTACGCCTGGTTCGGGTAGGTGCGCGAGACGCCCGCCCAGTCGCCGGCGTGCGGGGTGTTCCACGCCGGGTCGATCATCACCGGGTAGACCGTGTCCGGGGCGTCCAGCATGGCCTGGTCGGGCGTGAGCAGCAGGCCGTCCTTGGGCAGGTCGACCTTGAGGCGGGTCATCTTGGCGCCCTCGCCGGGCAGGTCGCCCTCGCCGTACGCGGCGGGATCGGGCTGACCGGCGGCGGGGGCGGCCTGGGCCGGGGCGGGGGCGGCGGCCGGGGCCTCGGCCTGCGGGGCCTGCTGCGGGGCGGCCTTGAGCGCCTTGGGGGCGGCGGCCGCGGGGGCTGCGGGGGCTGCGGGGGCCGCGGGGGCCGTGGCCGGGGTGGCCGGCTTGGTGGAGTCCCACATGACCGGGACGGGCGCCTCGAAGACGGTGCCGCCGCCGGACGGGTCCTTCGCCTTGAGCGTGCCGTCGGCCTCCTGGCTGACGGTCAGGCCGTCGCCGTGCAGGCCGAGTCGAAGCTGGTCCAGCTCGGGGTTCTTCGCGGCCTCGGGCGTGCGCACCACGATGACCTGGGTGAACCCGGTCTTGGTGGCGGTCAGCCGAAGGTCCACGTCCGGCAGGATCGAGGTGTACTCGGCGGTCGTGCCGGCGACCTTCGGCTTGGGCAGCGGCTTCGGCCAGCTGAGCTTCAGCTCCTTGCCGGCCCGCGCCATCCGGACCAGCGGCTCGCTGCCGCCGCCGGAGAACCGCAGGTCCGCGGTGGAGCCCTTGGGGGCGACGGCGCCGTCGGGCAGCGTCTGCAGCGTCGGGTCGAGGTCCACCCAGGTGCCGTTCTTGCGCACCCGCTTGGGCTGGACGTAGGTGGTGGTCTTCAGCTTGCCGTCGGGCTGGGCGACGGTGTCGCTGGACTCGCCGCGCTTGGCGAGCACCTCGACCGGCTTGCCGGTGCGGGCGGCTTCCTTGACGGCCAGGCTCTCCGCGCTGTCCTGGGCGTCCGTCACGCCGGGCGGCGGTGTTCCGCCGGGGACTGCGGCGGCGGCCGGGGCCACCGCCGTCGCGGCCAGCGCGACCGCGGCGAGTGCCGCGGTGAGCAGGCCGCCCGACCGTCTTGCTGCTGTTCTCACTGTGCGTAAGCTCCGACTTCCGGTGTGTGGGCGAAGTTTGAGCGGATCTTCATGGACGCTTAAACGACTGTCAAAGGTTCATGAGAAAGCCGTGAGGATCCGCACACTCGCCGATGCACCGTCAGACGGGGAGCAGCTCAGCCAAAAACGGATAAACTGCCTGGCTCATTGTGGCGCAACTCACATCCGGGAAAGAGGCCGGAGAGTCAGATTCCGGATCGAGAGGCGGTAGCGAACAGTAACCATGCTGGTCATGAGGGGTGTTCGGGCGCCGCGCGAGGTTCAGCGGGGCCCGGCGGCCCGGGGCGGCAGGGTCCGGAGGGCCTGGGCGATCTGGCCGAGCCAGCGGGTCTCCGCCTCCATGCCGCCGACGTGCGGCAGGTGGGGCTCGGCCGCCGGCGGGGCGGCGGTGGGAGCGCTGTCGTCGGGATCCCGCACCCGGGCGCGGACCAGCGCGTCCGCGATCCTGGTGGCCTCGGCCCGCGCCGCGGCATCGGTGCCGCGGGGCGCGCCGCCCGCCCCCGCCGGCGGCTCCGCCGTGCGGTAGCGGCGCAGGATCAGCAGCCCGTCCCTGATCTCGATGACCCGGCGGTAGAGCGCGAGTTCGGCGTCGGCCGGCGGCATCCGTCCGGAGCTGAGTGCGATCTGCGGGAACGCCGCGTGCAGCGCCCGCCACAGCGGCCCGAGTGACCGGTAGCTGCGGTACGCGGCCCGCCAGCGCCGGGCGGCGCGGCCGGCGCGCGCCCACAGCAGGGTGGTGGCACCGGCCAGCAGCAGGACCGCGCACAGCCGCCCGAGCACCAGCGAGACCGGGTCCTCGGTGGTCAGCTGGCGGCCCGAGCGCAGGGCGCCGAGGACGTCGTCGAACCCCCACACCGCCCAGAGCAGGCCGACGGCGGCGGTGAGGGTGATCAGGCCGAGGGCCGTGCGCAGGGCCGTGGTGTCGGCCTGGCGGGTCCAGTACAGCGTCTGGCGTGCCAGGGTGACGAGGCAGCAGGTCACGTAGCCGGTGATGACCAGGTCGTAGCCGGCCAGCGCCACCGGGCCGAACGCGCCGGTGGCCACCATCTGGCCGCCGTCCTCGCGGATCCCGGCGAGCAGGAACAGGGCGGTCGCCGAGAGGACCGCGAGGGCGGTGCCGGCCTGGCGCAGGCGCAGGCGCGGCGCCCGGGCGTCGTCCACGGGACGGCGCAGCGAGACGGCGGTCAGCGCGAGGAACCCGGCGGAGCCCATCTTGAGGTGGTCGGTGAACATGCCGGACAGGCCCGCCAGGCCGCTTCCGTGGTCGATGTCCGCCCTGGTCTGACCGGCCATCAGTGCCAGGAAGGCGCCGAAGCACCAGGCGAAGCAGCAGGTGTGGCGCAGGGCCGGTGTGCGGCCGCGACGCCCGCCCGCGAAGAAGCGGTACGTGCTCAGGCCGAGCAGCAGCACAGCGGCGCCGGCGAGGACGGGGTCAGTCATGGGGGCCCGGCGGGCGGCGGGTGCCCAGCAGGGGGAAGAGCCGGTGCGCCCACTCGGCGTCGCGGGACTGGGCGCCGGACGGACGGCCGCCGGGCAGCAGGGCCCGTTTGAGGATCAGCGAGGCGAGCAACTCCGCCTCCTGTTCCTGGGGTTCGAGGTAGACGGTGCGCCCCAGGACCTTCCCGATCATCGTCGGGGAGAGGTGCGGCAGCAGACCGCGGGTGAGCCCGGGGTCGGGCGAGGGGCTGTCGGCGTGGCCCAGCAGCAGGTGGGCGTACTCGTGCACCAGGATGTGCTGGCGGTGCACCTCGCTGGTGTCCTCGGCGTACACGATGTAGTCGGCCTGACCGGTCGTCACCAGCAGTCCGCAGGGCGCACCGGGCTTCGCGGGGACGGCGATCAGGTCGATCGGGCGGCCGCGGTCGCGGGCGAGGCGGGCGACGAGCTCGGCGGCGTCGAACGGGTCGGGGAGGTCGAGCGACTCGCTGATCGCGCGGCAGCGCCGCATCATTCCGCCGTGCCGTCGGATCCACCGCAATGCGCGCCTCGCCTATCCGCCGGGGTCGACGTGGCCGGTCGACCGTCGCGGGGTGCCTCCTCGGCGGCACCACGTCGTGCTCACTGGGAGGGCTTGCCCCTGGCAGCCTCCCGGCGAGCGATAGTCTCGATCACATCGGAGACCGTGTCCAGAGCTTCGGGTGAGAGTTCCACCGCCCGCAGCGCCATGTTCCGGACACCGGCGTCCCGCAGCGCCTCCAGCAGGGCGAGTTCGGCGACGATCTCCTCGGGGCGGTCGTCGAAGAAGTAGGCCGGTGAGACGTGGAAGAACGCCGCCAGCGCCTCCAGGTGACGCTTGGTCGGATTGTCGCGCTTGCCGGTGCGCAGCTGCCACAGGTAGGTGGCCGAGAAGGTCTCGCCGGTGGCCTCGCGACAGGCGCGCGCCACGTCCTCGTTGCTGTACTGCTCCCGGTTGGGGCGCCGGACCGTGCGGAACAACGTCTCGATCTTCTCGGCGAGCGTGCTCGCCCCGGCTTCCGCCATCTCCGCCTCCTGCGCCGCCACTTCCGGTCCCGGCGACGCTGGGGCACGGGGCCGGCCGCCGGGTAACCATCGTAGCTTCGGGCGTGGTGCCGCTTCCCGGCAACGGTCCCCCGGCGCGAACACGGGAACGAACGCCGGAACGAACGCGGGAACGAACGGGGGTCCGGCCCTCGGGGGAGGGCCGGACCCGACGTCCTGTGAGAGGGGTGGTGCGTGCGGGTCAGCAGCAGCCGTAGCTGAAGCTGCCGCAGGTGCCGCACCAGCTCCGGTCGGTGTCGCCGCAGAGGTCGTTGTAGGTGATCTG
>NZ_JBVILX010000022.1:71091-128043 GCF_055580145.1 Kitasatospora sp. NPDC032121
TGCTCCTCGCCGCCGGTGAGGGTGGTGAGGTCCGGTTCGCCGAGGGGGTGGCCGGGGGCGGTGTGCGCCTCCGGGTCCTTCCAGGACCGGGCGATGTCCTCGTCGCTCATCGTTCGACTCCTTCCTGGTCGCTCAGCAACAGCCGACGCTGAAGCTGCCGCAGGTGCCGCATCCGGTCTGCATGGAGGCGCAGATGTCGAAGATGGTGATCTGCTCCTCGCCGCCGGTGAGGGTGGTGAGGTCCGGTTCGCCGAGGGGGTGGCCGGGGGCGGTGTGCGCCTCCGGGTCCTTCCAGGACCGGGCGATCTCCTCGTTGCTCATCGTTCGACTCCTTCCGGGCCGTTCAGCAGCAGCCGAAGCTGAAGCTGCCGCAGGTGCCGCATCCGGTGATGTTGGTGGTGCAGATGTCGTACACGGTGATCTGCTCCTCGCCGCCGGTGAGGGTGGTGAGGTCCGGTTCGCCGAGGGGGTGGCCGGAGGCCGTGTGCGCCGTCTCCGGGTCCTTCCAGGACCGGGCGATGTCCTCGTTGCTCATTGTTCGACTCCTTCCGGGCCGTTCAGCAGCAGCCGTAGCTGAGGCTGCCGCAGGTGCCGCACGCGGTCTGGTTGCTGCAGATGTCGAAGATGGTCATCTCCTGCTCGCCGCCGGTGAGGGTGCTGAGGTCCGGCTCGCCCAGCGGGTGGCCGGGGGCGGTGTGCGCGGCCTCCGGGTCCTTCCAGGACCGGACGATTTCCTCGTCGCTCATGGCGTTCCTTCCGTTTCGGGTTCCGGGAGTGGAGGCGGGCCGAGCGTCAGCAGTGGGTGCCGGTGGCCCAGGTGGGGCAGCAGCCGGCGCTGCCGAGGGCCTCGCTGCCGCCCTCCTCGTCGGAGAGGCCGCCGATCATCAGGCCGAGGTCGACCTCGCCGGAGGGGTGGGCGGGGGCGGTGGCGCGGGCGGTGTGCTCCGGGTCCTTCCAGGCGCGGGCGATGCTGTCGTCGCTCATGGCGGTCCTGCCTTTCGGTGGGTTGTTGCGCGACCGGGCGGCCGAGTGGCCGACCGGGGCTCGGGGGACGGGCGTCGGGCGCCCGTCGGATTCGGTCCGTCGGAGACTCGGTCCGTCGGACTCGGCTCGTCGGATTCAGTGGCTCGCGGCGGGGCGTGCGTCGCTGTCGGCCGCGCCGAACAGCAGGCGGTAGACGCCGTCCTGCTCGATCAGCTCGTCGTGGCGGCCGCGTTGGACGATCCGGCCGTGTTCGAGGACGAGGATCTGGTCGGCGTTGCGCACGGCGTTGAGCCGGTGGGAGACGACGATCCGGGTGACGGCGAGGTCGGCGAGCGCGCCGTCGACGTGGCGTTCGGTCTGCGGATCGAGGTGGCTGGTCGCCTCGTCGAGCAGCAGCAGCCGGGGCCGGTGCACCAACGCCCGGGCCAGGGCGACCCGTTGGCGCTGTCCGGCGGAGAGGGCCGAGCCGCTCTCGCCGACGGGCGTGTCGTAGCCCATCGGCAGGGCCAGCACGTCCTCGTGCAGTCCGGCGATCCGCGCGGCCCGGATCACCTCGGCGTCCTCGGCGTCGGGCCGGCCGAGGGTCAGGTTGTCCCTGATGCTGCCGCCGAAGAGGCTCAACTCCTGGAGGACGGCGCCGCAGTGGGCGCGCAGGTCGGCCAGGTCGAGCCGGTCGATCGGCACGCCGTCGTGCCGTACCGTCCCCTCCTCGGGTCGCAGCAGGCCGAGCAGCAGCAGGGCCAGGGTGCTCTTGCCGGAGCCGGTCCTGCCGACGATGCCCAGCTTGCCGCCGGCGGCGACGGACAGGTCGATCCCGCTGAGGGCCGGCGCCCCGGACGGCTGGTAGCGGAACGTCAGCGCGCGGACGTCGACGGCGGTGGCCCGGTCCGACGCGAGCCGCAGCCCGCCGCCGGTCTCCGTGGGTGCGTCCAGGACGTCGAAGAGGCGTTCCACCTGGGCGTTGACGGTGAGGTAGAGCTGGCCGGTGGTGGACAGGGTCTCCAGCGGTGCCAGCAGGGACAGCACCAGGCTGTTCGCGGCCAGCATGGTGCCCAGGGTGGAGCGGCCGGTCATGACCATCCAGGCGCCGACGCCGAGCATCAGCAGCGGGCCGAGCGAGGTCATCGCCCGCTGGGCCCCGGAGAGCCGGGCGGTGGCCCGGCCGCGCCGCAGCATCGCGCCCTGGTAGCGGGTGAACAGCCCCTGCCAGTGCTCCACGGCGCGGCCCTCCACGCCGTTCGCCTTGAGCGGCAGGATCGCCTCCAGTGCCTCGACCAGGTAGCTCTGCTCCTCCGCCCGTGCCACCAGCTCCAGTTGGGCGAGGTTGCGCAGCCGGCGGTGGGACTGGAGGACCAGGAACAGCTGCAGCAGGAACAGCGGGGCGACGGCGAGCAGGTACAGGGGCTGCAGCAGCATCACGGCGACCAGGTAGCCGACCAGCAGGACGCCGTCCAGGGCGACGGTCATCAGCTGCTGGGTCATGGTCTCCCGGGTGCTGGAGACGCTGGACATGCGCATCAGCAGGTCGCCGCGTCCGCGCTCGAGGAAGAACTGCAGCGGCAGCCGGAAGAGGTGCTCGACGAAGGAGCGGGTCAGCACCAGGTCGCCGCGCCGGCGCAGCGCGAGCAGGGCCAGCGCGCGCAGGGCGGTGAGCAGCCCGGTGAGCAGGGCGATGCCGACGGCGGACAGCGCCAGCAGGACGGGCAGGCCGGTGCGGTGCTGCGGCAGGAGCGTGTCCACCACGGTGCGGGTGAGCAACGGGACGGCCAGGCCGAGCAGTTGCAGCCCTCCGGTGACCAGTGCGGTCAGGGCGAGCAGTGAGCGGCCGCCCGGGGCGGCGAGGAAGCGCCGCAGGTAGCGCACCATCGGACGGTCGCGCAGCGGGGTGTGCCGCTCCTCGAAGTGCTCGCCCGGTTCCAGGGCGACGGCCACGCCGCCGAACAGCTCGTCGAAGTCCCGCCGGGAGATCTGGCGGCGTCCGCCGGCCGGGTCGACCAGCCGGACGGAGCGGCGGTCGACCCGTTCCAGGACGACGAAGTGATGGGTCCTCAGGTAGGCGATCACCGGGCCGCGCAGCGGTCGTTCCAGGGCGGCCGGTCCGCGGTCGACGCGGACGGTCAGGCCGACCCGCCGCGCCGCGTCGACGAGCACGGCCACCGAAGCGCCGTCGCGTCCGGCGCCGAGCAGCGGGCGGCAGTCGGCCACCGTGGAGTCGCGTCCGTAGTGGCTGAGCACCATGGCCAGGCAGGCCGCGGCGCACTCGGTGCGGGTGAACTGGAGCCGCAGCGGCACGCGGTGGGCGCGTCGCCGGGGGCGGGTCCGGGCGGCGTCGGACGGGGAGGTCACGGGGCCTCCTGCGGCGCGAGCAGGAGCACGGGGGCGACGCGCTCGGGCGCGGCGATCCGCAGCAGGCCGTGGCCGATGCCGGCCAGGCCGGTCATCAGACCGGGCGTGGGGATGCCGCCCGGGGTGCCGCAGACCGGGCCGCGCTCCTCGATCCCGGCCAGCAGGGTGTCGCGGGTCCGCCGGAAGTGGTCCCCGGCCCGCGCGACGCCGGCTCGGGCGGCCGCGGCGAACAGCTCCAGATTGCCCAGCCCGCCGTGGCAGAGGCTGTCGTTGCCGTCCTGGCCGAAGGCGGCGGTCGAGCGTACGGCGCGCAGCAGGGCCCGATCGTTCGCCGGGGTGCGGACCGCGGCGGGCAGGTCGGCCCGGAGCAGTCCGATGCCCGGGGCGCCGTGGCACCAGGCGTGCACGTGGGCGACGGTGCCCGGGGGCGGGGTGGCCTGCCAGGGCCTGGGGGTCTGCTCCCGGAAGTCCGGCCAGTTGTCGAGTTCGGGGTCGAAGCCGTCCTCCTCGTAGGCCAGGGCGGCCCGCCCGGTGCGCAGCGCGTCCACGTCCCCGGTGCGGGCGGCGTGGCGCAGCAGCGCCCAGCCGATCCCGCCGGCGCCGTGGGACAGCCCCAGCAGCGGCCGTTCGCCGGTCAGCGCGGTGCGCCAGGCGACGGTGCCGCCGGGGTGCGGCTCGGCCTTCTCCACCAGCAGTCGGGCGCAGCGCCGGGCGCAGTCCCGCGCGGCGCGGCCGTGCCGCCGCACCAGGGCCTCGGCCACGGCGAGGCAGCCGGCGGCGCCGCCGATCAGGTCGAGCTGCCGGTCGTCGTCGAGGCCGTGGGCGGCCGCGGTGAGCAGCTCCGGTACGGGCTGCGCCAGCGCGGGGTCGTCGAGCAGGACGGCGGCGCAGTCCAGCGCGTAGGCGGTGCCGGACAGCCCGCCGAACGCCCCCCAGGTCCGCTTCGGGGTGCGGTGCAGCGCGTGCGCGAGGTGCTCCGGGAACGGTGCCAGGACGCGGCGGGCCCACTGCGCGTAGCGCTCCTCCCCGGTGACGGAGGCGAGCTGGGCGAGGAACAGCGCCGGGCCGGGGTAGCCGCCGTAAAGGTCGTCGCGCAGGGCGGTGACCCGCCACTGGTCCCGGGCCAGGTCGAGCCCGAGCCACCCGGTCCGCGCGCCGGTGTGGCGCGCGTCGGCCATCAGGCGGTCGGCGACGGACCGGGCGAGGCGCAGGGCGCGCTCGGCGGGGGAGCGGTCGGGGGCGGGCCGGGCCGGCCGGGCGGCGGTGGCCGCGGATTCCGGTCCGCCCGCCAACGGGTTGGTGGCGCGGGCGGCGAAGGCCGCCCGGATGATCCAGTCCTGGGTGGCGAGGTCGCGCTCGTCCATGGCGGCGATGATCCGCCGGGCCCGGTCGAGCCCGGACTCGGGCAGCGCCCGCGGCAGCGAGTGCCCGCGGTGGGTGTGCAGGTCGCGGGAGCCGACGACGGCGCGGAACAGCGGGACGTCGCCGCTCCAGAGGTCCTCGGCCTCCAGCGCCAGCAGCGGCCGCAGCGCCGGGTTCTCGGCGGACTGGGCGAAGATCAGCCCGAGCACCCGGTCGCGGTCGAGCGCGTCCCGGGTGACGTCCGGGTGGGTGCTCTCGCCCAGCAGGTGGGCGTAGACGCGGGTGGCGCGGACGATGGTGCGGGCGGTGTCCTCCCGGAACCGCTCCAGCGGGCCGTCGGGCGCGAGCAGCGCCTCGCGGTGGGCGGCGATCGTCCGGTAGCCGGCCTCGAACCCGGCGCGCAGGGACGGCAGGTGGTCCGCCGGGTCGACGTCCCGGCCGTCCAGGCTCGGCCGGTTCGCGCTGCCGCCGAAGGCGCGCTGCACCCGGGTCAGGCGCATCCCGTCGGTGCCGCCGTCCTCCCAGGCGGGCATCTTGAAGGGCAGCACGGCGCCCTTGTCGGCGCCCATCCCGCCGACGTCCAGCACCGCGCCGCCGTCGCCGACCAGCACCGAGGGCAGCAGGCCCACCCGCTGCACCGAGTGGGCGAGCAGGTGCTGCGCCGGGTCGTCGTCGACCAGCGGGCTGCCGCTCAGGTGGGGCACGCCCACGTGGAACAGCGACTCCAGGTCGACCGCGATCGGCTGTTCCCCCACGGCGATCACGTTCTCGAAGTGGAAGTCGGTGGCGGCGAGCGCGTAGAGCAGGGCGAGCAGCGCCCCGAGGCGGTGGTAGAACCGTTCGGCCGCCGCGTGGTCGGCGCAGGGCGTCGGCTCCACGAACTCGATCCAGCCGTACTCGCCGCGGTCCCACACCGCCACGGTGCCCAGGCCGAGGCCCGGCAGGGCGGTGTCGTACCAGTCGACCACCGCGTTGAAGTGCTCGTGGACGGCCAGCGGCCGGGGCTTGTACACCAGCCGGGCGCCGGAGGAGAAGGTCAGCAGCGCGACCGAGCGGCCCGCCTCGTGGCCGTCGCCGTGGCCCATCCGGACGTCGGTCAGCTCGCCGGGGTCGCGCCCGTCGAAGAGCCGCTCGACGAGTGACGGCCGGTCGGCGGTGAAGCGGTCGAGGAACTCCCGGTGCGCGTGGACGGCGTTCGCGGTGACGGACGCCAACAGCCGGGCCAGGACGGCGTATTCGTCGAGGAGCGCGGCCAGCCGCTCGGGCTGTCGCTGCCAGGCGACGAAGGAGCGGAAGCGTTCGCGCGGGGTGTCGCCGGCCAACTGGCCGGAGAGCCGGGCCACGTGGAGTTCCAGGACCAGGGTGCGGCCGAGCGAGGAGACCAGCTGGTCCCGCAGGCTGTCGGTGAGCGAGCGCCGGACCGCCGTGCGGGCGTCCTCGGCCGGGTCGGCGGTGGCGTTCCCGGCGGGGGCGGAGGCGGGGTCGGAGGCCGCCAGCAGGCGGTGGGCCTCGGCGAGGAAGGGTTCGACGAGGACCGCGAAGTCGGCGAAGCCGTGCTGGTGCTGGTCGCCGGGGGCCGCGTCGTGCTCGTCTCCGGGCTCGCCGCGGTGCGCCTCGTCGGGCTCGCTGCGGTGCGCCTCGTCGGGCGCCGGCGGCCGGTGTGCGGCGCGCGCCATGACGTCCTCGACGAACCGGGCCCAGTCCGGTTTGGCGGTCCGGGCGGCCAGGCTGTCGGGGTGTTCGGCGAGCAGCCGGCGCAGCAGCGGCGGGTCGATGCCGAGGGCCCGGGCCTGGGCGTCGGCGGTGTCCGGGGTGTGGTCGGGGAACGCCGAGCGCCAGCGGGCCAGCCGGCGGTCGGCGCGCCAGCCGAGGCTGCCCTCGGCCGGGCTGTCGGGCACCGGGGTGGGCGGTTCGCCGTCGGCGGTCAGGCGCTCGGCCAGCCACAGGCCGCGCGCCCACCAGCTGCCGGTCAGCGGTGCGCGGTCGACGCGTGACCAGGGGGCGGCGGTGTCCGCGGCATCGGGCGGGGTCTTCGAGGGCATGCTGAACTCCTGGGATGCGGAGGGCGGACGAGCCGGGGCGGACGGGGCGCGGCGCAGAGGCGGCCGTCGGCTGTCGTGAATGGAAGTACCCAGTCGATTCATATGAGCTGATGTCGACGCCAGGCGAGTCTGCCCGCGCTCATGACGGTGCGTCAAGTGGTGTGAATGGACATGCCCGAGCCATTCATCTCAGCTGTTGAAGCGAGGCGGTGAAGGCGGGTGGTGTGACCTGCCGGAACGCGCGCAGGTGCCCCCGGAGTGCCGAACACCCGGGGACACCTGTGGAGTTGGTCGGATCGATGCGGTTGTCGAAGGCGGAGCGCGGTGCTCAGCCCTCGTTCGGCGCGGTGCTCAGCACTCGTGCAGTGCCCACTTGTCGCTGTCGACCCGCACCGAGCCCGGCAGGGCGATGAGCTCGGGCTTGAACAGCGGCTGGGTGTCCATCGCGGGCTCCCAGGTCGCCAACCGCTCGTCCTGGGGGACCTCGATCCGCCGGTCCGCGGCGAGGTCGGCGACCACCTTCAGCAGCAGCCGCACGCCGAGCGGAGCCAGGTGGTCGCGCCACAGGCTCTGCGCGGTCGAGCCGGGCGGCACGAACAGGTGCTCCTGGGCGGCGATCGGGCCGCCGTCGGTGCGCTCGGTGAGGTGGTAGACGCTCCCGCCCGTCACCTTGTCGCCGTCGCGGATGGTCCAGCGGATCGCGTCCCGGCCGCGGTGCAGCGGCAGCAGGCTGGGGTGGTACCCGATGGTGGCGACGGCGGCCCTGGCCCGCGTCCGGCGGCCGAGGAAGGCGTGCGAGTGCGCGGCGAGGATGACGTCCACCCCGTCCGGGACGTGCATCGCGCGCAGTTCGGCCGAGTCCGTCCAGGGGATGTCCCGGGGGAACGCCCAGGCGCGCAGGCGGTCCCAGGACATCGGGTCGCCCTCGTCGGACTTCCCCTTGCGCAGCCGGGGCGCGGCCGCCCCGACGATCTTGTGCCCGTTGTCCAGCAGGGCTTCCGCGACCTGCACCGCGAACGCCCCTTGCCCTGACATGTAGATGTTCATCCGCACTCCCGCGGTCACTGGTCGGGTGGTTGCCGGTCCCTCAGGCCTCCGTCGGCGCGTCCAGCCCGGGGCGGTCGGGCTCGAAGCGCACCGGCATGGTGGAGAACCCGGTCAGGAAGTTCGACCGGATCGGCAGCGCCTCGCCGGTCTGCTCGAACCCGAGGGTGAAGTCCCGCAGGGCCTTGAGCAGTTCCGCGATCTCCACCTTGGCCAGGTACGAGCCGACACAGAAGTGCGGGCCGTAGCCGAAGGCCAGGTGCTTGTTGGGGGTGCGGCCGAGGTCGAACACCCCGGGCCGCGCGAAGACCCGTTCGTCCCGGTTGCCGGAGGCGTGCCAGAGCGTGACGATCTCGCCCGGCCGCAGCCGTACGCCGTGCAGTTCGGTCTCCCGCTCGACGCTGCGCCCGAAGTGCATCGTGGGCGAGGCCCAGCGCAGCACCTCGTCCACCGCGGTCTCGACCGCGACCTCGCCCCGCTTGAGCCGCCGCCACTGCTCGGGCTGGGCGGCGAGGGTGCGGACGCAGTCGATCATCGTCAGCCGGCTGGTCTCGTCGCCCCCGATGATCAGGCTGTAGCAGTTCAGCACGACGTCCTCGTCGGACAGCGGCACCCCGTCGATGGCGCTGCCGATCAGCATGCTGATCACGTCCTCGCCGGGCGACTCGCGCCGCTCCTCGACGACGTCCATGAAGTACATCAGGATCTCGTTGCGGGCCATCTCGGAGTCGACCTCGTCGACGTCCTCGTCGTCCGCCGACAGCGCGGTCCTGGTCAGCGAGAGCAGGTAGTCCCGGTCCCGCTCGGGCACGCCGAGCAGGTTCGAGATCGTGGTCATCGGGATCCGGCTGGCGATCCGCTCCGCGAAGTCGCAGCCGCCGGACTCGACGGCCTCGCGGATCCACCGCCGGGTGTTGGTCCGGACGGTCTGCGCGACCTCGTCGAGCACCCTCGGGGAGAGCACCCGCTGGAGGATCTTGCGCAGCTCCAGGTGCCGGGGCCCGTCGGTGACGGCCAGCATCCGGCCGGCCCCGGCGTCGCCGCCCTCCAGGAGGGTGACGAGCACGTTGCCGCGCTGGGACGTGAAGTTCACGTTGTCCCGGTAGGTGGCCATGATGTCGTCGTGGCGGGAGAGCACCCAGAACCCGGGGCGACCGCCGGCCGGCGGGTTCCAGTGCAGCGGCGCGGTGTCCCGCAGGGTTCGCCAGAACCCGTCGAGGTCGTGGTCCGCGAAGGTGGCCGGGTCACCCAGGTCCACCGTCTCCAGGGAGGGTGTGGTCGTCGGCGCGTTCATGCTCACCAGTCCGTGCGCCAGAACCGGCGGGGCTGGAACGGGTAGGTGGGCAGCGGCACCCGGCGGCCGGCCTCCCCGAGGTGCAGGGCGTCGAAGTCCACCTGCCGGCCGGTCACCCAGGCGGCGGCCAGCTCGGCGAGGGCCCCGGCGTCCCGGCCGGCGGGCACGATCCCGTCGCCGGTGCGGGAGAAGGCGTCCGGGTCGGTCCGCGGGGCGGCGGCGGTCGAGGTGGCCGGGCCGCGGGCGCCGTCGTCGGACAGCGCCGCGATCAGCTCCTCGCGGCTGCGGACCACGGCCGCCCACCGGCGGGCCATCACCTTGCGGCCGAGGTTGAGGGTGAAGCAGACGTCGTCCAGGCGCAGGCCCGGGTCGGCCTCCAGCCGCTCCCTGAGCCGGGCGCGCTGACGGGCCAGCGCGTCGTCGTCCATGGCGGACAGGGTGGCCAGCCACGGCCTGCCCGCCTCCTCGGGGGCGCGCTCGGCGGGCGTCGGCGCCTCCTCCAGCACCAGGTGGGCGTTGTAGCCGCCGCCGCCGATCGAGGTGACGCCCGCGCGGCGGATGCCGGCCTCCGGATCCCAGTGCGCGCCCTCGATCTGCGGCACGAAGGGGGTGCTGGGGAAGTCGAGGTCCGGGTTGACCTCCGTCAGGTTGATCGTGGCCGGGAGGGTCCGGTGGTACAACGCCAGCGCGGCCTTGACGGCACCGAAGCCGCCGGACACCACGCCGCCGTGGCCCACGTTGCCCTTGACCCCGCCGATCGAGGTGGTCGCGGTCTGCTTCCCGAACGCCATGGTCGCCGCGTGCACTTCGAGTTCGTCGGTCATCGGCAGGCCGAGCCCGTTCGCCTCGTACATGGACACGGTGTCCGGGGTGACGCCGCCCACCTCCATGGCGGCGGCGATGCAGGCGCTCAGCCGCTCGGGCTGGGCCAGGCCGTACGCCATCGCGCTGACGCCGTTGTTGTTGACGGCCGAGCCCCGGACCACGGCGTAGACGTGGTCGCGGTCGGCGACGGCCCGGCCGAGCGGCTTCAGCAGCACGGTGACGACGCCGCTGGAGAGCGCGGTGCCGGTGCCGTTGGCGTCGAACGGGCGGCAGTGGCCGTCCCGCGACAGGATGCGGTTCTCCTCCCAGAGGTGACCGCGGGGGTGCGGCAGGCGGACCAGCGCGCCGCCGGCGATCGCCAGGTCGCTCTGGCCGAGCAGCAGCGACTGGCAGGCCAGGTGCACCGCGTAGTGGAAGCCCGCGCAGACCGCGGCGACGGTGACGGCCTCGCCGGTGAGGCCCATGTAGTACAGCGCGTTGGAGGTCATGGTGTCCGGCGACCACGCCAGGCTGGCCTCGATCGCCTCGGGGCCGACCGACACCCGGTCCGGCGGGGAGCTGTACTGCGCGGCGGTCTGCGGGTTGTTGGCGCCGTACATGCCGACCTCGGCCTTGAGCCGGTCCGGGTCGTAGCCGCCGTCCTCCAGCGACTCCCACGCGCTCTCCAGGTACAGCCGGTTCTCCGGGGTCATCCTGGCGGCCATCCGGTCGCTGATGCCGAAGACCGACGGGTCGAACTTGTCGTACGTGTCGAGCACGCCGCAGGCCCGTACGTAGAACGGGCTGTGGATCAGGGTCTCGTCGACGTGGATGTCGTCCTTGGTCAGGAAGGACACGGACTCCCGGCCGTGGACGAGGTTGTCCCAGAACTCCTCCTTGGTGCGGGCGCCTGGCGCCCGCAGGGACATGCCGATGACGGCCACGTCACCCGGGTCGTACTCCTGCTCGGGGCTGTCGGTCATGGGAAGGCTCCTGCTTCGTCGGCTTCGTTGGCTTCGGGTGGGGCAGGGGGTGCTCAGCGTCCGCCGGCAGCGCCACCGCCGCCGCGGCCGCGCAGCGCGGCACGGCGGGCACCGGCGCGCTGGCGGGCGGACTCGACCACCTCGGGGGTGGCGCCGCTCTCGTCGTCCAGCCAGCGGGCGAGGGAGGCGATGTCGCGGAAGCTGAAGAGGTCGGGCACGCGGACGCGGCGGTCGAAGCGCCGGGTCATCAGCCGGGCGAGTCGGACCAGCAGCAGCGAGTCGCCGCCGAGGTCGTAGAAGGCGGACTGCACGTCGATGGCCGACGGTTCGAGGTCGAGCAGCTGGCCCCAGATCTCCGACAGCGCCACCTCGGTCGGCGTACTGGCGGCCGTCAGCGGACCGCCGGAGGCGGCCGGCGGCTCGGGCAGCGCGTCGCGGTCCAGCTTGCCGCCCGGGCCCAGCGGGAGGGCGGGGAGGACGACGAGGGTCGCGGGCACCATGTAGTCGGGCAGTTCGACGGCGAGCCGGCCGGTGACGGCGCTCTGCAGCGCGGCGTCCAGCCGGGGGCCGTCCTGGGCGGCGCCACCCGGGGCCGTGCCGTCCTGCGTCGCGCCGTCGCCCGCGGGCACGACGTAGCCGACGAGCCGGTTGCCCCGCACGACGGCGGCCGCCTCCCGGACCTCGGGGCAGGCGGTCAGCCGGGCCTCGACCTCCTCCAGCTCGATCCGGTAGCCGCGCAGCTTGACCTGGTGGTCGGAGCGGCCGAGGAAGCGCAGTTCGCCGTCCTCGGTGAACTCGACGAGGTCCCCGGTGCGGTACATCCGCTCGCCCTCGCGGAACGGGTCCGGCAGGAAGCGCTCGGCGGTGGTGCGCGGCCGGTTGACGTAGCCGTGCGCGACGCCGACGCCGCCGAGGTAGAGCTCGCCGGGTCGGCCGGGCGCCACCGGCCGCAGGTTCCCGTCGAGCACGTGGACCACGGCGTCGGCGGTCGGCGGGCCGATGGTCGGCTCGTCGGTGCCGTCCTCGGGCACCAGCCCGAAGGAGCAGAAGACGGTTCCCTCGGTGGGGCCGTAGGCGTTGAACACCCGTACGGCACCGGTCTCCCGGTAGGCCCGGTCCACCAGCTTGCGGCGCAGCGCCTCGCCGCCGAACACGATCGAGCGCACGTTCGGCGGCAGGGCGCCGGCGTCCAGCAGGCCGTTCATGACCGACGGGACGACGGTCAGATGGGTGATCCGGTCCGCGTACCGGCTCTCCGGCAGGTGCACGGCGCTCTCGACGAGCACCACGGCGCCGCCGCGGCAGAGCGCGTTGAAGACCTCCATCACGGACATGTCGAAGCAGATCGAGCTCGCCGCCGAGACGCCGCTCAGGTCGCAGCCCTCGAGGACCCGGTCCATCGCGGCGAGCATCGCCACGGCGCCGGCGTGCCGGACGGCCACGCCCTTGGGCCGGCCGGTGGAGCCCGAGGTGTAGATGACGTACGCGGTGTCCTCGGGCACGACCGCCACCGGCTTCGCGCCGGGCTCGGTCGTCACGGTGTCCCCGAGCACGACGACGGTCGCGCCGGGCGGGCAAGCGGCCCGGGACGCGGGCGTGGTGAGCAGCAGGCGGGTGCCGCTGTCCTGGACCATGAAGGCCAGCCGGTCGGCGGGGTAGTTCGGGTCCAGCGGCAGGTAGCAGGAGCCGGTGCGCAGGACGGCGAGGACGGCGACGAGCAGGTCGGGGGTGCGCTCGACGCAGATGCCGACCGGGACGCCAGGGCCCGCGCCGTCGGCGGCCAGCCGCTCGGCCAACTCACGTGAGCGCTCGTTCAGTTCGCCGTAGCTCAGGACGCCGGCGTCGGAGTAGACCGCCGTCGCGTCGGGGTTCTTGACGGCCTGGGCGATGAACTCGGAGTGCAGGGTTTCGGTCAACGGTCCGTCTCCTTGGGGAGGCCGGCCGGCGCGACGGCGCCGAGGGCCTGGTCGGGTCGGGCGATCGAGTCGAAGAGCACGGTGCGGTACAGCGACAGCAGCGCCGTCACGGTCCGCCGCTCCAGGTAGGCGGGCTTGAACTGGACGTGGCCGGCCACCCGGCCGTCGATGTCGGCCATCGAGATCTCCAGGTCGAACTTGGCGAGGTGCCGGCGGACCTGGAGGGGTTCGAGCGGCAGCGCGCCGTCCGGGGTGAGCGTGTCGCCGACGCCGTGGAAGAGCTTCACGGAGCGCGGGAAGGCCTCCGAGGAGAGCCAGTTCACCACCACGTCGAACCACGGGGAGCGGCCCTCCGCGCGCGGCGGCTTCAGCTGGGCGGCCAGCAGGTCGAGGGGGTAGTTCATGTGCTCCAGCAGGCCCAGCGAGAAGGCGTGGACCTCGCGCAGCAGCTCGCGGAAGCTGCGGTCGGCGGTCGGGTTCGCCCGCACCAGCACGGTGTTGAGGTAGTAGCCGATGGCGGACTCCCAGCCGGGTTCGGCCCGTTGGGCGATGGCCGTGGCGAGCACCGAGTCCTCGGTGCCGACCGCGCGGTTGAGCGTGGCGAAGAACCCGGCCAGCACGACGGTGCTCACCGACACGCCCTCGCGCACCGCGAACTCCCGCAGCAGGCGCGTCTCCTCGGCGCTCCAGCGGAACGCGACGTCCCGGCCCTCGTAGGTGACGCCCGGCGGCCGCTCCTTGTCGGAGAGGTCGAGGTGGGCGGGCGGGTCGGCGAGCTTGCGCGACCACCAGTCCAGCGCCGCCTCGGCGGCCGGCCCGGCCAGCCACTGCCGCTCCCACGCGACGAACTCGGTGTACGGGGCGACCGGCGCGCTGCGGGCCGGGTCGGCGCCCTCGTAGTACTCCTGGATCTCGCGGATCATGACGTCGGCCGACGCCGCGTCCGAGGCGATGTGGTGAACGAGCACCAGCAGGTAGTGGTCGGCGGGGCCGCGCCGCATCAGGACGATCCGCACCAGCGGCCCGTTGTCCAGGTCCAGCGGCTCGTGCCCGTACCGGGCCAGTTCCTCGCGGGCCTGTTCGTCGTCCAGGTCGGCGGTGTCCACGACGAGGAACTCGTACACCGGCTCGTCCAGGATGACCTGGTACGGGCTGCCGCCCGCCTCCACGAAGACGGTGCGCAGCGCGGGATGCCGGTCCAGCACGGCCAGGACGGCGCGCTCCAGGGCTTCCTCGTCGACCGCGGCCCGGATCCGGGCGGTCACCATGAAGTTGTACGGCACGGCGTCCGGCGCGACCATCTGCATGAACCACAGCGAGGCCTGGCCGTGCGAGGCGGGCGCCACCTCGAGGCCTAGGCCGTCGACGAGCAGCTGCTCCAGCGCCGGGGCGTCGGTCGCCTCCAGCAGCCCGCGCGCGTCCAGTTCCTCCAGCAGTTCCTCGGCGTCCAGTTCGGAGAGGTCCGCCAGGAAGCTCCGGTCCGGCCGGGCCTCGGGAGCGGTGACGGGAGCCGTGACGGGAGCGGAGACGGCGGGGACGGCGGGGACGGTGGGGGAGCCGGCGGGTGCCGGAGCGGGTGCGGCCGGTCCGGCGGTGAGCCCGACGAAGTGGGCGACGACCTCGGTGATGGAGCGCCCGTCCAGGAACACCACCGGAGACACCCGGTGCCCGAGTACGGCCTGCAGCCTGTTGACGAGGCGGATCGCCAGCATCGAGTCCAGGCCGAAGTCGCGCAGGCCCGCCGCGGTGTCGAACCTGCTCACCGGTACGCCCAGCGCGTCGGCGAGTTCGGCGAGGACGACCTCCGCCACCGGCCGGTCCGCCGCCGCCGGGCTCTCGACCACCGGCCGCGCCTCGACGGGAGCCGTGACGGCCACGCCCGCCGCCGCGGTCCCGACCGCCGCAGCCGGGGCGGGCACGGCCTCGCGGCGGGGCTCGGTGTCGATCCAGTAGCGCTCCTTCTGCCACTGGACGAGCGGGGTCTCCACCACCTCGACGTCGTCGCCGAACAGCGAGTCGAAGCTCAGCGGCAGCCCCCTGACGTACAGCGAGGCGACGGCGCCCAGCAGGCAGCGGACGTCGCTCTCCCCGCGGCGCAGCGAGTTGATCGCGTGCACCTCGGTGCCGCGGGACAGCCCGATCTCCTCGACCGCGCCGCGCAGCGTCTCGTGCGGACCGATCTCGACGAAGGTGGTGACGCCCCGGTCCACCAGCGCGCCGATCGTCTCGGCGAACCGGACCTGGTTGCGCAGGTTGTGCACCCAGTAGTCGACGTCGGTGACCGGGTTCACCGTGTCGGCCAGGGCGGTGGAATGGAAGGGGATGCCCGGTGTCAGCGGGGTGATGCCGTCGATGCCCGCGCGCAGCGGTTCGAGCAGCGGGTCCATGCCGGGGCTGTGCACCGGCCGCTCGACCCGGATCCGCCGGACGGAGACCCCGTCCCGCAGGAGGTCCGCCTCCAGGGCGTCGACGGCCTCGGGCGAGCCGGAGACCGCGGCGCTGGTGGGGCTGTTGACCACGGCGACGGCCGCGTGCTCGGCGTACGGGGCGAGCCGGGGCCGCAGCTCCTCCTCCGGCAGGTCGACCGAGATCATGGCGCCCTCGGCGGCCTTGCGCTCCAGCAGGTGCGAGCGGGCCACCACGACCCGGGCGGCGTCCTCCAGGGACAGCGCGCCGGACACGCAGGCGGCCGCGACCTCGCCCAGGCTGTGGCCGACGACGGCCGCCGGCTCGACGCCCAGGTCGAGCCAGACCTGCGCCAGCGAGACCTGCAGGGCGAACAGCACGGGCTGCTGGAAGTCCATCTCCTCGTACCTGGCCTCCTCGGCCGGGGCGGCGAGCAGGTCGAGCACCGAGAACCCGCCGGCCGCGCGGACGGCGGCGTCGCAGGCGGCCATCCGGGCCCGGAAGCCGGCGTGGGAGCGCAGCAACTCGCGGCCCATGCCGACCCACTGGGTGCCGCCGCCGGAGAACACCAGCGCCACCCGCCGGTCGGCGTTGCCGGAGACCGTACCCGTGACGACGTCGGGGTGCGGCCGGCCGGCGGCGACCCGGGCGAGTCCGTCCAGGACGTCCTGCCGGTCGCGGGCGAACAGCGCGATCCGGTGGCCGTGGTGGCTGCGCCGGGCGGAGAGGGTGTAGGCGAGGTCGGACACCCGTAGGGCCGGGTCGCGTTCGACGTGGTTGGACAGCTCGCGGCAGGTGTCGGCCAGCGCGCCGGCGGTCCGGGCGGTGACGGGCACCAGGTGCAGCTGCCCGTCGGCGGCGGCGTCGCCCGGGCTCGGCGCGAGGTGGCGGCCCCGGTCGCCGGCCAGGAACGGGTGGGCCGCGACGGGGAGTCCGGCGGTGTACAGGGCGCCGAGCGAGCCGAGCAGGGTGGCGGCCTCGTCGGCGCCGCGCCGCAGGGAGGGCAGGGTGGCCGCCGCCGGGAGGATCTCCGAGACCGACTTGAGCAGGAGGGGGTGCGGGCTGAGCTCGACCACCGCGTCGACGTCGTGGTCGCGCAGGGCCGTCAGGGCGTCGACCATCCGGATCTCCCGGCGCAGGTTGTCCGCCCAGTAGTCCGGCCCGAGCTCCGCGCCGTCGACGAGTTCGCCGGTGACGGTGGAGATCATCGGGATGCGGGTGGACCGGGCCCGGATGCCGTCGAGTTCGGCCTTCAGCGGGGCGAGGACGTGGTCGACCAGCGCGGAGTGCGGGGCGTGGCCCATCCGCACCCGGTGGTTGGTGACGCCGGCCTCGGTCAGCCGCAGGACGAGGTCGTCGATCTCCTGCGGGGTGCCGGTGACGAGGGTGGAACCGAGGCCGTTGCGGCCGGAGAGGGTGAGCCCGCCGGTCAGGTGCGGCAGCACCTCCTCCGCGGGGGTCATCACCACGATGCCCTCGCCGCGGCCCACGGCCAGCAGTTGGAGGAGCCGGCCGTGGTGGGCGGCCAGCCGGGAGGCGTCCTCGAAGTCGAGCGCTCCGGCGATGTGGGAGGCGGCGAACTCGCCGACGCTCTGCCCCACCACGACGTCCGGCTCCACCCCCAGCGAGCGCCAGGTCTCGGCGAGCGCGACCTGGAGGGAGAACAGCAGCGGCTGGAAGACGTCCATGTCGTCCAGGCGGCCGTCGGGGTCGAGCAGCTGCTCGACCAGCGAGAAGCCCAGCAGCTCCCGCATCCGCCGGTCGGACCTCATCATGGAGCGGCGGAACACGGGCTGGGCGGCGAGCAGTTGACGGCCCATGCCGACCCACTGCGAGCCGTTGCCGGAGAACAGGAACGCCACCCGCGGCCTGCGGCCGGCCTTCCCGACCTCCCCGACGCTCAGTCCGGGGGCGTCCGCGCCGTTGCCGAAGGCGTCCAGGCTGCCGCGGAGTTCGGCCATGTCGCGGGCGGTGGCGGCGAGCCGGAACGGGCCGTCGCCGGGGGTGCGGCGGCAGAGCGCGCGCAGGTCGTCCGCGTCGCGCACCGCCCGGGCCCGCTCGGCCAGCTCCTCGGGGGAGTCCGCGGCCAGCAGGAGCAGCGAGGCCTCGGGGCGCGGCAGTTCCTCGACGGCGAGGTGGCAGATCGAGCCGCCGAACCCGAACGAGCTGACGCCGCCGCGGCGGGCGTCGGAGCGCCGCGGCCACGGCTCCAGCCGGTCCTGGACGGTGAGGTTGTACTCGTCGAACAGGATCTGCGGGTTCGGCGCGCTGAAGTGCAGGCTCGGCGGCAGCACGCCGTTGCGCATCGACATCGCGAGCTTGACCAGGCCGACGATGCCGGCGGCCGCCTCCAGGTGGCCGACGTTGGATTTGACGGATCCGAGCCGCAGCGGCTCCGCGCGGTCGCCGCCGAGGACGGCGCCGATGGCGTTGGCCTCGATCGGGTCGCCGAGCGGTGTCGCCGAGCCGTGGCACTCGATGTAGTCGACGAGGTGGGGTGCGATGCCGGCCCGCTGGTAGGCGGTGCGGAGCATCTTCTCCTGGGCCTGGGGGTTCGGCGCCGTCATGCCGTTGCTGGGGCCGTCGTTGTTGGAGGAACTGCCCTTGATCAGGCAGTACACCGGCAGGTCGCGTTCGAGCGCCACGCTCAGCGGGGCGAGCACGACGACGCCGGCGCCCTCACCGCGGACGTAGCCGTCGGCGCGGGCGTCGAAGGACTTGCAGCGGCCGTCCGGGGCGAGCGCGCCCATCTGGTCCATGGCGGTGTAGTAGTCGGAGACGAAGCTCAGGTTCACGCCGCCGGCCAGCACCAGGTCGCTCTCGCCCAGCCAGATCGACTGGCAGCCCACGTGCACCGAGACGAGCGACCCGGCGCAGGCCGAGTCGATGGCCATGCTGGGGCCCTGCAGGCCGAGGACGTAGGAGACGCGGTTGGCGATGATGCCGTCGTGCATGCCGGTCGCGGTGTGCGGGGTGATCTGGCTGTCGGGGCCGCGGTAGTGGGCCAGGGCGGCGTAGTCGCCCCAACAGGAGGCCATGAACACGCCGGTGTCGCTTCCGACGAGGCTGTGCGGCGCGATGCCGGCGTCCTCCAGGGCCTCCCAGGACAGCTCCAGGACCAGGCGCTGCTGAGGGTCCATCTGGACGGCCTCGCGGGGCGAGATGCCGAAGAACAGCGGGTCGAAGCGGTCGATGTCGTCGATGAACCCGCCCCAGCGCACCCGGTCGTTCAGCAGCTCGCGGCGCGCGGCCGGCACCGGTCCGACGGCGTCGCCGCCCTCGGTCAGCAGCCGCCAGAACGAGGACGGGTCCGGCCCGCCGGGGAACCGGCAGCCGATGCCCACGATCGCGACCGGCTCGTGCGTGGGAGAGCGGCGTTCGGTGCTCCGGGCGGGCTCCGCGGCCCGCGGACCGTCGACCAGGGCGCGGGCCAGCCCGTCGACGGTCGGGTACTGCCACATCCAGGTGGCCGGGACCTGCCAGCCGAGGAACTCGGACAGGGCGGCCGCGAGGTTCACCGACTTCAGGGAGTCCAGTCCGTACCGGTGCATCGGCGCCCACCGGTCCACGGAGTTCGCGGAGACGTCCAGTAGCTCGGCGAAGCGGGATAGCAGGAAATCCGTGACGGCTGATATGTCTCGCGCTGCGCGCTCTTGGGGCATGGCGACTCCCTCGACAGGGCGGGTGGAATGGACGGTTGGAGCTTCACAGCCGATCGTTCGCAGAGGGGGACTGACGGTTCTTGCGCACAAGTGGAGTTCGGACACGAAGGAGAGCCTCAGGCATAGGCCTGTACATGACATGGCTGCGCTCGTGGTCGGGCGGCACTGCTCCTCTCGTGGCAGGAGGGAGGAACGGAGCGCCGATCGCGTGACTCGCCAACGCGTGTGGGGAACGGGGTGCTTCGAGGTGACCGGAGTGATCGCGGATCAGCGGCTCACTGTGGAATTCTCACCGGCGCTCACGGTGCCGTGCCGGCGGAGCTGTCGCGCATTCTCGCTGCCGGGATTTCGGCAGCGCTGTTCATCCGCGCGTTCGGGTGGGGAGCTTCTCGACTCCAGGATTGCGCACTTCGCGCTTCGGTTGTGGCAGTGGCGAAATTTGATCGACAAAGTGTCCGATTCGATCTCCTGGGACGGTACCATTCAGTGCCGTTTTGCGGGCCGGGGCGGAGTGGACAGCGGATGAGCGGCCAATGCAAGCTGTCCGCATGGCAGTTGACAAATTTGACGCGGCGTCGACCGATGCCGAGAACTCCTTACCCGGACCTGCCCAGGCCTCCCCGGTCCGCCGGCCGGGACTGGCACTCGGCGTGCTGGCCGGGGCACTCGCCCTGGACGTGAGCGGCCTCGGCGTGCTCAACGCCGCCCTGCCGTCCGTCGGAGAGCGCTTCCACCTGGACGAGACGACGCTCCAGTGGGTCATGACCGCCTACGCCGTCACCTTCGCCGGCTTCCTGCTGGTGGGCGGCCGACTGGCCGACGTGCTCGGGCGGCGGCGGGTGTTCGAGGTCGGCGTCGCGCTGTTCACCGTGTCCGCGCTGGTCGGCGCGGCGGCCCCGAACACCGCGACACTGCTGGGCGCGAGAGCCGCGCAGGGCATCGGCGCCGCCCTGTCGGGTCCGGCCGCGCTGGCGCTGCTCACCGACACCTTTCCGGCCGGTCCGGCACGCAACCGGGCCTTCGGGGTGTACGCGGCCGTCGGCGCCGCGAGCTTCAGCGGCGGGGTGCTGCTGGGCGGCGTCCTGACCGAGTTCCTCGGCTGGCGCTCGGTGCTGTGGTTCTCGGTGCTGCTCGGGCTCGGGGTGCTGGCCGCGACGCGCGTCGGACTGCCCGACGGCGCCGGCCACCGCGGCCGGCTCGACCTGCCCGGCGCGATCACCGGCACGCTCGGCCTCACCCTGCTCGTCGTCGGCGTCAGCACCGGCGGCGCCTCGGCGTGGATCGTCCTCGCCGCCGCGGTGCTCTTCCTGGTGCTGTTCGTCGTCCGGGAGCACCGCACCGCCGACCCGGTGCTCCCGCTCGGCCTCTTCCGGGCCAACGCGGTGCGGGAGGCGAGCCTGGCGGCGTTCCTCCAGTACACGGGCTCGGTCGGGATGCTGTTCTTCGCCCCGCTGTACCTCCAGGGGATGCTGCACTACTCGCCGTTCGAGTCCGGCATCGCCCTGGTGCCGATGTCCCTGGCCGTGTTCCTCACGGCCAACTTCGCCACCGGCCGGCTGCTCGCCAAGCACTCCCCGCGGACGCTGATGGCCGTCGGCCTCGTCCTGATCGGGGTGGGCACCGGGCTGTGGCTGGGCACGCCGCAGGACGGCGACTACCTGCTGCACGTGCTGCCCGGACTGGTGGTCAGCGGCATCGGTCAGGGGCTGAACTTCCCCTCGATGACCTCCGCCGGCCTCTCCGGCGTCCCGGAACGGCAGCACGCCGTCGCCGGGGCGGTGAACGTGGTGACCCAGCAGATCGGCGCCAGCGTGGGCGTGGCGCTGCTGGTGCTGGTCGCCGCGACCACCGAGGACCAGCTCGCCGGCTACCACCTCGCCTACGTCACCGCCGCCGCCGCGTGCGTGCTGGGCGCGGTGTTCATCGCGGTACGGCGACGGGCCTGAGCGTCCCGCGCGGTTCCGCGGGCGGGTGACGCGGACCCCGCCGACCAAGATGCCCGAGTCGCCGGTCCGGAGCCCCGGACCGGCGACTCGGGCCGATCCCATGGGGCGACGGTGAGCGGGGGAGCACCCGTGCCCAGCCGGCGGACCGTCAACGAGGCGGAGCGGCTCGTCCGGGCGAAGCCCGGCGGCGTCCCCGTCCGCCGGGAGCGGATGGCCGCGGTGGCCGACAGGCGTCAAGAGGCTCCCCGTGGCGGCCACGCCCACATGATCCTCCGTCAGGTGTACGGCCCGGAGCCGGAGTTCCGGGCCGTACGCCGTGTTTCCCGGCGCCCGCTCAGCCGGCCTCGCGTAGCTCGCTGTTCCTGGAGATGGCCGCTGCCCGGACATCTAGCAGCGCGAGCAGGACCGGTGGGTCGAGGGCGCGCACGGGGCGAAGGTGCAGTTCGAGGGGGTCCACCGGGACGTTCGTCCTGATCTCGATGGGGCCGACCGAGCCGACGGAGGCCTCGTCGGTGAGGACCTCCTCGCAGGAGGCGGGGACGGAGTGCGCGAGCAGGTACCAGGTCCCGGCCGGCACGTGTTCGAGGAGGAAGGAGCCGGGGCGGGGGAGCACGGCGCAGGCGGCCGGCCGGCCCTCGGGGATGCGGGTGCGGAAGAGTCCGACGAAGACGCGGCCGAGTCGTTCGGCGTCGCACGTCCGGATCTCGCCGCGGACGGTGGCGAGTTCCGTCGGCTGGTTCCAGCGCCGGGTGTCGAGCTCGATGCGGTTGGTGAAGCCGCGTAACTGGCGGAACATCGTGGGCGAGGTGCCGACGCTGCTGGCGAACCGTGAGCTGAAGGTGCCGACGCTGTTGTAGCCGACGCGGTGGCTGATCTCGGTCACGGTGCAGTCCGTCTCGAGGAGCAGGCGCTTGGCGGCCTCGATGCGAATGGCGGACAGGAAGCGTCTCGGCGAGACCCCGGTCACCCGCTGGAATTCCCGGGAGAAGTGGAATTTGCTGTAGATGGCAGCCTCTGCCATATCGTCTATGGTCAATAATTCGCCGATGTTCTCGTGCATGATCTCGATGGCTCGGGCCACGGCTTCTTCGATTGCAGGTTTCAAGGTGACTCCAGATTCTCGCTGTACCCGGTGGACGACGGAAACTTCGCTCCGGCGCTGCGTCCCGTGACGCAGCCGATCGGGGGGAGGACATTCGGCTGCCGGAGCGTGCGAGGTATCCCGGCTCCCTTCGTTAAAGTGCCAGTGACACTGCGTGTTCTCGCGATTGCGATTGACGACCGTAGCAGGCGGACATGACAAGTACAACGGTGTGTTCACGCCCTTATTCGGCAAAGTCGAAGAGGGGATACTCGCCGGTATATGTTTGAAATATCGCAGCAATTGAAGAGGTGTGGCGGAGGGGGGATGACGTGGCTGCCGGGTGGTGTGGACGGGGCGGGCGAGACGCCAGTGACCGGTGTGACGAGCGTGCCGGGCCGGTGCCCGCGGATGTCCTCCCCGGATCACGGCGGTTCCACCCCTCAATCCGCGTCGGCCGCCGAGTCCACCTCCTCCCGGAGCCGCTCCGCGGAGGCCGACACCGAGTTGACGGCGGCCTCCCGGGTGTCGCCGACGGCGACCATCAGCCCCACCAACTGCGCCTCCAGCAGGCTGTCGGCGTTCCAGGGCTCGGTCAGGTAGTCGCCGAGCTCCAGGACGACGAGACCGTGAACGGCGGACCACATCTGGTGTGCGACGAGGTCGGCGTCCGCCGCCCGGAACCGGCCGGCCTCGATGCACCGGGCGGCGCACTCGGCCACGCCCGCCAGCGTGTAGCGGCCGTATTGCCGGTCCTCCTCGCCCAGTGAGAAACCGGCCAGTGAGGACCCTCCGAACATCACCGCGTACAGGTGCGGGTTGGCCAGCGCATTGAGCCGGTACGCACGACCCAGCAATGCCAGGTCGCTCACCGGGTCGTCGCTGAACTCCACCAGGGTGAAGTAGTGCTGGAGCCGGGCGAACCCTTCGTGAACCATGGCGCGCACCAGGCCGCGCATTCCGTTGAAGTGGGTGTAGAGGGCCATCGTGGAGGCGCCGATCTCGCTCGCGATGCGACGGGCGGACAGCGCCTGCGGCCCTTCCTCCGCGAGCAGCCGGGCGGCGATGTCCACCAGCGCCGGACGGGTGCTGGGATCCGTGTGACGCGGACTCATTCCTTCAGTCAAGCAAAATGCCGTTATCCCAGGGCGGTTCGCGCCCACAACCCTCGGATCCCCGCACAATGCGAGAAGCAGCCCTTCGCGCGCCGGGCATAGCTTTCCAGTCACTCGGCGCGACATTCCAGGGCCCACCGGCGGCCGGAGAACAGCCGGGATATGTCGAGGGCCCTCGCGCGATCACCACACCCTTGGTCAACGGAGGTCGCTCTTGTCCACCACAGCCCCCGGCCGGACCACCGGCGCCACGCTGCTCCTCTCCCTGGGCAGCCTGATCGTGCTGGTCTCCTCGGCATTCGCCTTCCACCATTCCTTCGCCATGGATCCCTCGATGCCGATGGCCCACATGCCGGCCGACGACGGCCGGAAGCTGCACGGCATGGCACTGGCGGACATGCCGGAGATGTTCACCGCCCTCGGCGGACTGCTGCTCGTGGTGGCCGGCGCCGCGCTGCGCGGGCGGCCGAAAGCCGTCGAGGCCGACTCCGGGTCCGGGCGGCGCGGCCGGCTGCTGGTCGCCGTCATCGGCACGGCCGCCCTCACCATCGACATCAGCAAGACCTCGACCCTGGGCTTCGTCATCCCCGGCATGCGGGCCGAGTACGGGCTCGATCCCCGTACCGCCTCCCTGCTGGCGGTCTGCGGGCTGACCGGGACGGCGGCCGGGGCGCTGCTGTTCGGCGTGCTCACCGACCGGATCGGCCGGCGCAGCTCCTACCTGATCGCCACCCTCGGCTTCACCGCCACCAGCATGTGCGGCTCGATGCCCACCTTCGAGGGGAACCTGGTGATGTGCGGCCTGATGGGCCTGGCGGTCGGCGGCCTCGCCCCGCTGCTCATCACCCTGCTCACCGAGACCGCCGGCGGAAAGGTCCGCGGCTCCGTGGTGGTGGCGCTCTCCGTCGTCGCCACCGCGGTCGGCTACCTCGTCGCCGCCGGCTCGGCGCTGTGGCTGGAGCCGGTGTTCGGCTGGCGGATCCTCTGGCTGATCGGCGCCCCCACCGGCGCCGTGTTGGCCCTGCTCACCCCCTTCGTCCCCAACCGCGTCTCCGCCCCCGCCCCGGCGGCCGCGGACGCACCGGCCGTCCGGCACCTGCCCAGGTCCTCCCGGGCCCTCACCCAGGGCCTGCAGCGCGCCTTCGCCACCCTGATCGGACTGCTCACCTTCGGCCTCACCACCTGGGTCCCGAGCCTGGCCAGGATCGGCGGCGTACCGGTGCACACCGCGAACCTGATGCTCACCGTCGCGGCGATCGCGATGATCCCGTGCGCCCTGCTGCTGATGCTGGGCTACCGCCGCTTCGGCCCGACCTCCATGGCCGCGGGCCTGGCCACCGCAACCGCCGTACTGCTGTTGGCGCTCACGGCCAGCGGTGCGGTGGCCGAGGTCGGCTGGATCGCCGCGGGCGCGCTGGTGGCGGCGCTGTTCTCGGTGAACTCGATGGCGGCGATCTTCCTCCCGATCGCGGCCGACCTGGCGGAGCCGGAACGGCGCGGCCGAACCACCGGGTGGGTCTCCCTCTTCAACCGGCTGGGCGGCCTGATGGGGCCGCTGCTGCTGGCGAGTCTGGTCTCCTCGGCCTCCGCCGTCCTGGTGGCGGTCTCCGCCCTCGCCCTGCTGTGCGGCGCGGCCGCCTGGTACATCAGCCGCCGGCACCGCCTCGCGCTGGCGGGCCTCGAACCGGCGACCGACTGACCGCGACCGGCTGACCGCGACCGACCGACCGGCGGGCCGCCCGCGGGCCGCCCGCCGGTCGGCCGCGGGGCGCACGGGCGCACAGCACGAGCAGAGAAGCCCGCCGATCTCGGCCCGGCCGATACTGGGCAGGCCCCCGAATCCGACGCTCCGCAAAGCGAGTCGAGACGGCGTCGGCATCCGGACCCCCTGACGGAAGGAAGAGGCATGCCCGACTCACAGGACGTGACAGCCGCACTGGCGGCGGACGGCGACGCCGTCGAGGCCCTGGTGGCGGACCTCGCGGACGCCGACTGGGCGCGGCCCACCCCGGCGCCCGGCTGGACCATCGCCCACCAGATCGCCCACCTCGCGGCCACCTTCAAGCTGGCGGGCACCGCCGCGGCCGACCCGGAGGCGTTCAAGGCGCTGGCCGCGGGCGTCGGGCAGGACTTCGACGGTGCGGTGCAGCAGTCCCTCAAGCCCTACCTGGCGCCCTACCTGGCGTCCGGCGCGCCGAAGGAACTGCTGGAGCGCTGGAACGCCGAGCGGAGGAGCGCCGAGCAGGCCCTGGCGGCCGTCCCGGCCGGTCAGCCGGTGCCGTGGCTGGTCCGCCCACTGCCGGCGCCCGTCCTGGCCGCCGCCGGGATGATGGAGCTGTTCGGCCACGGCCAGGACATCGCCGACACGCTCGGGGTGCACCGCGAGCACACCGACCGGCTCCGCTACCTGGTCGAATTCGCCGTCCGCACCTGGGACTTCGGGTACCAGGCGCGCGGACTCGCCGCCCCCGCGACGGAGTTCCGCTTCGAGATCACCGCCCCGTCCGGCGCCCGCTGGGAGTTCGGCCCCGCCGACGCCGAGCAGCGCGTCAGCGGCCCCGCCGTCGACTTCTGCCTCCTGGTGACCCGCCGCCGCCACCGCGACGACCTCGCCCTGACGGCCGACGGCAAGGACGCCGACGGCTGGCTCGACCTCGCCCAGGCCTACCGCGGCCCGGCCGGCGAGGGCCGCACTCCCGGCCAGTTCCGCCCGTCCGGGAACTGACCGCCGTACCCGTCCTGAATCCGTAGAGAGGGGACCTTCATGGCCACCCGTACCGACGAATGTGCCGTGGTTCTCGGCGGAAGCATTGCGGGCCTGCTGGCGGCCAGGGTGCTCTCCGAGTCCTATCCGAGGGTCGTGATCGTCGAACGCGACAAGATCCTCGGGGTCCGCGGGCCGCGCCGCGGCGTCCCGCACGGCAACCACGCCCACGGGCTGGTCGCCCGGGGCCACCAGATCATGGAGTCGCTGTTCCCGGGCCTCACCGACGAGTTGATCGCCGCAGGGGTGCGGCCCGGTGACTTCAGCGGCGACATCCGCTGGTACTTCAACGGGCTGCGGCTGCGCCCGGCCCGTACCGGCCTGCCGTCCGTGCCGGCCACCCGGCCGGTGCTCGAGTACCACCTGCGCGAGCGGGTGCGGGCGCTGCCGGAGGTGTCGTTCCTGGAGGAGCACGACGTCGTCGCCCCGGTGACCGACGCCTCAGGGCACCGGGTCACCGGGGTCAGGGTGCAGCAGCGCACCCCCGGGGCCGAGGAGCGGACGCTCTCCGCCCACCTGGTCGTCGACACCACCGGTCGCGGTTCGCGCACCCCGCTGTGGCTGGCCGACCTCGGGTACCAGGCGCCCCCCGAGGAGCGGATCGAGATCGACCTGGCGTACACCACCCGCCACTACCGGCTGGAGAAGGACCCGTTCGGCAGCGAGATCGCCATCATCCCGGCCGCCACGCCCTCGCACCCGCGCGGGGGGTTCTTCTACCGGGTGCCCGGCGACGACAACCGGGTGGAGCTGTCGGTGACCGGGATCGTGGGTGACCACCCGCCCACCGACCCGGAGGGGTTCGACGCCTTCGTCCGTTCGCTGCCCGCCCCCGAGATCCACGAGGCGATCCGCGACGCCGAACCCCTCGACGAACCGCTGCGCTTCCGCTTCCCGGCCAGCGTCCGCAGGGACTACAACCGGCTGGAGCGCTTCCCCGCGGGGCTGCTCGTCATGGGCGACGCGGTCTGCAGCTTCAACCCCGCCTACGCCCAGGGCATGACCTCGGCCGCGCTGCAGGCGCTGGTGCTGCGGCGGCACTCCGCGGGGCGCCGGCTGCCGCGCCCCCAGGACTTCTTCCGCGAGGTCGCGCGGGAGATCAAGACCCCCTGGGAGTTCGCCGCGGTGTCGGACCTCGGCTACCCCGGCGTCAAGGGCCGGCGGACCGCCCAGACCGGCCTGGTCAACCGGTACGTCGCGCTGGCCCAGCGGGCGGCGGTGCACGATCCCCGGGTGACCGACGCACTGGTGCGGATCGCCGGACTGGTGGCCTCCCCGCAGTCCCTGATGCACCCGCGCACCCTGCTGCGGGTCCTGCGGGCCTGCCGCCGCCCCGTGCCGCCCTCGGCCTTCGGATCGCCGACTTCCTGAAGCGGACGTCGGCGATCCGGTTGGGAGGGACGACACTTCTTCGCCACTATGTCGAGAGCGGCGCTTCGGCGCCGACGAAGTAGTGGAGGGGGGCGCAGCAGGCGCCTCACGTCGCAGGGAGCGGAACCATGAAGTACCTGATCATGATGTACCCGAACGCCGCGGTCCTGGACGCGATGTCGGAGGAGGAGCGCAACGCCCTCTTCCAGGGGCACGGCGGGTTCATGGAGAAGATCAAGGCGAGCGGCGAGTTCGTCGGGACCCTGGCGCTGGCCGGCGTCGACCAGAGCGCCGTGGTGAGCGTCCGGGGCGGTGTGCCCGCGGTGACGGACGGTCCGTACGCCGAGGCCAAGGAGTACATGGGCGGAATCTACGTCATCGACGTCAGGGACGCGGAGCGCGCCCGGGAGGTCGCCGCGATGATCCCGGACGCCGCGGTCGAGGGCCTGGGCATCGAGCTCCGGCCGGTCGTCTACAGCGATGGTTTCTCTTCCTGACCGGTCGCCCGGGGGCCCTCGTGGCCCCCGGGCTTCCGGCTCTTCCGTGTTCTCACCCGTGCCGGCGGGTGGTCAGGTCCTGAGCTGGGGCTCCGGGGCCGTGCGGTCGGGTGCGCGTCGGGCCGGTGGCCGGCCCCAGCGGCGCATGGCCGGCACCTCGACGGTCTTGTGCAGCACCCAGGCAAGTGCCACGCAGAGCGCGTAGAGGCCGAGGATGAACAGGACGGCGACGGGTGTGGAGAACGTCGTCGGGGTGTATCTGCCCGCGTAGCCCACGAACTGGCCCGAGAACGCCGCGTGCGCCGCGAAGATCACGGTGATGTGGATGATGTAGAAGGCGAAGGACAGCTCGCCGAGCCACATCATGAAGCGCCCGTCGAGGATCGTGCCCCTGCCGGAGCGGTCACAGGAGGCCAGCGAGCCGATCAGCAGCGCGGCCGGGATCGGGTAGAGCGCCGCGACCGTGAAGACGGCGGGCAGGTGGGCCAGCAGCAGGAAGACGGCGAGGTTGAGCAGGACGGCCGGCAGGACGCGGATCCTCGGCCACCGCCCGTCGGCGACGATCCGGGCGAGGAGCATGCCCATCACGAACTCGATCGTCCGGACGGGCGGGAAGAAGCACAGCGCCCACATCTGGGGCCAGGACCCCGCGGGGTAGAAGCTCGGCGGGTACCCCGAGAGCAGCGGCCGGCTGATCACCGGGATCAGGGCGGCGGTCACGCCGAGGCCGATCAGCCAGGGCCACAGTGCCCGCTGGTCGAGCCGCCGGACGAACCGGAGCAGCAGCGGGAACAGGGCGTAGCACAGCAGGTCCACCGTGAGGGTCCAGCTCGGCCCGTTGAACTGGTACAGCATCAGGTCCTGGGAGGGCCACCAGGTCTGCACCAGGAAGAGGCCGGCGATGGCCGGAACCCATCTGATGGTGTCGCCCGCGGCGGCGAACTGGCTCAGGGCGAGGACCGCGATCAGGGCGTGGGACGGGCCGATGCGCATCAGTCTGCGCCGCCAGAAGTCGACGGTTCTGCGGCCCGGTCTGGCGGACCAGGTGAGGACGAATCCGCTGAGGACGAAGAAGACCGAGACCGCGAGGAAGCCGACCCGCCCGTTGCCGGTCAGGCTGTTGAAGGCGGAGTGGGCGGCGGGGTCCGAGAACACGGGGAGCAGGAGCGCGTGGTTGGCGAAGACGAAGACGACGGCGACGGCCCGCAGGCCCTCCAGCGACGGCAGCGTCATCGCAGGGGCGGGTAACTGGGATTTCACGGCAGTCCCTTTCTCCGGGGTGGAGAACGCTCGGACGGTGCCGCCCGGTCTCTCGGCCGGTACGCGGCACCGGGCGGCGCCGGGCGGCACCGCCGGCCCCTACGTCGAACGGGGGCGGGGGGATTCGACACCGTCGTGGCCCTTCTTCCTCGAGTCGCGCCGGGGCGGCGGGAGTTGCCGGATGTACCCGGGAACGGACCGACGGCTGTGGCCGGGGCTTTGCGCCCCGGCCACAGCCGTCGGCCGTCGTGGTGGGTGGTGCGGTCAGCCGGTCGCGGGGACGGAGTCCTCGCTGCCCTCGGCGGCGGCCTCGGCCGCCGGCTGGCCGGTGGGCGGCACGTGCCGGAGCAGGGAGGTGACCAGGGCGGCGGTGGCGACCAGCAGGACGCCGGAGATGGTCACCACGGTGTGGAGCTCGGAGGCGAAGGCCGCCCGGGCGGGCGTGAGGAGGGTGTCGGCGACCTGGGCGGACAGCGAGCCGGCGGCCTCCGTCGCGCCCGCGAGGGAGTCCTTCGCCGCCCGGACCGTGTCGGCCGGCAGGCCGTCCGGAAGGCTGAGGGTGCCGCGGTAGACGGCGGTGCCGATGCTGCCCAGGGCGGCGATGCCGAGGGCGAACCCGAGCTGGCCGCTGGTCTCGTTGAGCGCGCCCGCGGAACCGGCCTTCTCCTGCGGCGCGGAGCCCATGACCAGGCCCATGCCGAGGGTGACCATCGGGCCGGAGCCGAGGAAGACCACGGCGAAGCCGGTGATCAGCACGACCGGGCTCGTTCCGGGCTCCGCCATGGTGATCACCAGCATGCCGACCGCGGCGAGGACCAGTCCGCCACCGATGACGTACGCCGGGCGGAAACGCTGGCCGAGCTTGGGGGAGATGCCGAAGCTGATCGTGTTGGCGAGGATCGCCGGCAGCATCCACAGGCCCGAGTGGAGCGGGTCGCGGCCGTACACCAGCTGCAGCGTCTGGGTGACGAAGAACATCACCGCGCCGGTGAGCATGGTGCCGAGGAACAGGCTGACCAGGGCCGCGGAGAAGGAGCGGCTGCCGAACAGGCTCAGGTCGAGCAGCGGGTTCGGCAGCTTGCGCTGGCGGTGGACGAAGAGGATGCCGAAGCCGATGCCGACCAGCACGGCCGCGATCGACAGCGGCTGCCAGCCGTCCTTGGCGATCTCCTTCAGCCCCCAGATGGCGAGCAGGACGGCCGCCATCGACTCCAGCGCGCTGATCGGGTCCAGGCGTCCGGCCTCGGGGTTGCGGAACTCGGGCAGGAAGACCGGGCCGAGCACGAGCAGCAGCACCATCGGGGGGACACCGAGCAGGAAGGCCGAGCCCCACCAGAAGTGGTCGAGCATGGTGCCGCCGATGATCGGGCCGATGATGGCGCCGGCCGAGAAGCACGCGCCCCAGATGCCGAACGCGGCGCCGCGCTGCTTGGGGTCCTGGAACATGGTGGTGATCAGCGAGAGCGTGCCCGGCGCGAGGGTGGCGCCGGCGATGCCGAGCAGGGCGCGCGAGGCGATCAGCATCTCGGGGCTGACGGCGTACGCGGAGGCGACGGAGGCGAGGCCGAAGGCACCGGCACCGATCAGCAGCAGCCGGCGCCGTCCGATGCGGTCGCCGAGCGACCCCATGGTGACGAGCAGGCCGGCGAGCATGAACGAGTAGATGTCGGTGATCCACAGCTGCTGCACACCGCTGGCGTGCAGGTCCTCCGACAGGCTGGGCAGGGCCAGCAGCATGACGAAGACGTCGATCGAGACCAACAGGGTGGGCAGGGCGAGGACGGCGAGTCCGGTCCACTCTCGCCGTCCGGCCCGGGGTGCGGCCTCGCCGGGGGACGTGGTGTCGCTCATTACGGGGGTCCTTCCGCGTTCTCGGGGCACTCGGCATCCGCGGGTGCCGTCACACCGGTACGTCGGACCTGTCGACAAGGTCTCGACATCTCCGGCGGAAACTCGGGCGCAGCGGCGTCATCTCGGCTTGGATGTCGAGGGCGGGCCGCCTGCGGCGACGTCTCAGGTGCAGAGCACCAGCCGACCGCGCGAAGGACCAAGGAATGATGGTATGAAATACATGCTTCTGATCCATATGAACCCGGTCATCTGGGACGGTCTGCCGGAGCGGGAGCGGAACGAGGTCTACTCCGGGCACGCCACGTTCCAGCAGAAGATCCTCGACTCCGGTGAGATGGTGACGACCCAGGCCCTCGCCGATCCGTCCGCCAGCGCCACGGTCAGAGTCCGCGACGGGCGGCCCGCGGTCACCGACGGCCCGTACACGGACACCAAGGAGTTCCTGGCCGGCTACTACCTGGTCGACTGTGCGTCCAGGGAGCGCGCAGTCGAACTGGCCGGCCAGATCCCCGATGCCCGGTACACCGGCATCGAGGTCCGCCAGGTCGTCTTCGAAGCAGATGCGGAGAGTTGAGCCGATGAACCGTGACGCCCGGGTCGAGGGCCTGCTCCGATCGCTGGCACCGCAGGTCCTCGGCGCGGTCGTCCGCCGCTACGGACACTTCGACGCCTGTGAGGACGCCGTCCAGGACGCCCTGCTGGCGGCGACCGTCCAGTGGCCAGACCAGGGCGTCCCCAACAATCCCCGGGCGTGGCTGATCACCGTGGCCGCCCGCCGGGTGATCGACGGGCTGCGCAGCGAGCAGGCCCGCCAGCGCCGTGAGGCCACCGTCGCCGCGCTCACCCCGACCGACGAGACGGTGACGCCCGGCCCCGGCGAGGAGCCCAAGGCGGCCGAGCACGACGACATGCTCACCCTGCTCTTCCTGTGCTGCCACCCCTCGCTCACGCCCGGCTCGCAGGTCGCCCTCACCCTGCGGGCCGTCGGGGGTCTGACCACCGCCCAGATCGCGCACGCCTTCCTGGTCCCCGAGGCGACCATGGCCCAGCGGATCAGCCGGGCCAAGCAGCGGATCAAGGCCACCGGCTCGTCGTTCCGGATGCCTCCGCAGAGCGAGCGCGAGGAACGCCTGGCGGTCGTGCTCCAGGTGCTCTACCTGATCTTCAACGAGGGCTACACCACCACCAGCGGCCCCGACCTCCTGCACCCCGAACTGGCCCGCGAGGCGATCCGGCTCAACCGTGAACTGCACCGGCTGCTGCCCGGGGAGGGCGAGGTCGCGGGGCTGCTGGCGCTGATGCTGCTGACCGACGCCCGCCGCCCGGCCCGCACCCGGCCGGACGGCAGCCTCGTCCCGCTCGCCGAGCAGGACCGCTCCCGCTGGGACCAGGCCGCGCTCAAGGAGGGGCTGGCGCTGATCGCCGAGACGCTCCCGCGGATGGTGACCGGGCCGTACCAGGTACAGGCGGCGATCGCGGCCGTGCACGGCGAGGCCGCGCGCGCCGAGGACACCGACTGGCCGCAGATCACGGCTCTGTACGAGGTGCTGGAGCGGATGTCCCCCGGCCCGATGGTGACGCTCAACCACGCGGTCGCCCGCGCGATGGTCGACGGCCCGGCGGCCGGGCTCGAGATGCTCGCGACCCTGGAGGCCGACGGCCGGCTCGCGGGCCACCACCGGCTCGCCGCCGTCCGCGCCCATCTCCAGGAGCTGAACGGCGATCCGGCGGCGGCCCGGGAGAGTTACCGCGAGGCCGCCCGGCAGACCGGCAGCCTTCCCGAACGCCGCTACCTGGAGGCCCGCGCCGAGGCGACGAACAACCGGTGACGGAGCAACCGGTGACGGAACGGCCGGTGACGAGCCCGCCGGTGACGGACCGGCCGGTGACGAGCCCGGGCCGCTGAGGCCCGCCTCAGCGCAGGCCGCCGCGCGGGCGCGGCATGAGCGCCAACAGCACGGTCATGCCGAGCAGGGCCCGCAGGTCGGGGCCGATGTCCCGGCCGGCCGCCCGCTGCTGCTGCGCCAACTCGTGGGCCATCCGCAGCAGTTCGGAGTCGGTGCGGGGGACCAGCTCCGCGACGGCGGACAGCGTCACACCGGCGAGCAGGCAGGTCATCACGCCGTGCCGCCACCTGGTCTGGTCGAGGTGCAGGGCCGCGAACGGGCCCATCGCCGCCGCGATCAGCAGCGGGTCCCTGCTGCGCAGGCCGTCGGCGACCAGCTCCAGGCCGAGCCGGGTGCAGGAGGCCGGCAGCAGCGCCAACGCCCGTAGCACGCCGCGCTGTTCGGCGTCGTCGCCGCGGCGGTACAGCCGCTCGACCTGTTCCTCCAGGAGCCCGGCGGGCAGCACCTCGGCCAGCACCGTGAGCAGCCGGGCCCTGGCCCGGTCGTCGACGGTGCCGAAGACCAGGCCCTGCGGGTCGGCCTCCGGCCGGACGGGCCCCCGGCCGACCGCCCGGCCGACCAGCGAGAACTCCTCGTGGACGGCGCTGGGGCGCTGCCGGATGCGGCGTTCGGCACCGGCCAGCCAGCCGTTCTCCGGTGCGTGCAGGATGGCCACCGAGCCCCCTCGCGGGATGTCGGTGGCAGGCCAGGGATGTTCCTCGTGGTACTGCATGATCGACGGTCTCCGAATCGTGGACGACAGCGGTGCAGCCGTGGGCAGCAGCTGAACGGAAACGGTTTGTCCGGTGGCCGACTGGTGCCCGGCGGGCGGCGGTTGGTGCGCAGGCCTCAACCGCGGTCGGCGATGCTCGCTATGAAACAGCGGGGCGCGGAGCACGGTCAAGAACCGCTGCGGGGCCGCGAACCGGCCGGATGATCACGGGGGAGAACGCGTTCGCGCAGGTCGCGGCGGACGCCGGGAGGCGCGGAGGGGGCCCGGAGCGGGCACGGGGAGCCCCGTGGACACCGCACGACACGAGAAGGGAGGCGTGCGGGGCCTCCCGCGGGGCGCCGGGTGCCGGGCGGCCGTCGGGACGGCGTCCACTCCGTCCCGGCGGCCGCAGCAGCCGGCATCTCTGCCCTGCACTTGGTAGTCGAAGCCGACGACGCGTCATCGACATCCGCGGGCAAGATTCTTCGGACTTCTCTCGAAGCCGCCGCCGGGCCGCCGCCGGACCGCTTCCGGGGCCACCGCCGGGCTGCGACCGCGCCTCCACCGGGCCCCGGGAATGACGAACAGCGGTCACCGGCGCGGCGGCGGTGCCTGCCGCGCCGGTGACCGCTGTGCTGCCCGAGGGGCGCTCAGAGCCGCTGCAGCGCCTTGCGGTCCACCTTGCCGTTGGCGGTCAGCGGCAGGGTGACGACGAACCGGACGTCCCGCGGGTACTTCTGCGGCGACATCCGGGCGCGGACGAAGTCCTTCAGCTCGGCGGCCGAGACCTCGGCGCGGGGGACCACGTACGCCCTGGTGAGGGTGAGGCCGTCCTCCTGGTAGCCGACGACCGCGCACTGGTCCACGGCCGGGTGGTTCAGCAGGCAGTCCTCGATCTCGACCGGTGCCACCCAGACCCCGTGGACCTTCAACAGGTCGTCCGCCCGGCCCCGGTAGTAGAAGAAGCCCTCCTCGTCCCGGGTGAAGAGGTCGCCGGTGCGCACGGTGTGCTCCGCGGGGAAGGTCACGGCCGTCTGCTCCGGCGCCTCCCAGTAGCCCAACGCGGCCGTCTCGCCCACCACTTGGAGGACTCCGAGCTCGCCGTCCGGCAGCGGGTCGCCGTGGTCGTCGACCACGTCCACCCGGTACCCCGGCACCTCCTTGCCCAGGCTTCCGATCCGGGCCTCGCCGGGCCGGTTCGAGATGTAGGCGTGGTAGACCTCGCAGGAGCCGATGCTGTCGGTCACCTCGACGCCGAAGGTGTCCAGCCACCTGCGGTGCAGCTCGCCCGGCAGCGCCTCGCCGGCCGAGATGCAGAGCCGGAGCGAACTCAGGTCCCGGGTGCGGGCGTCGGGGTGGTCGACCATGGACTTGATCATGGTCGGCACGTTGACCAGGACGGTCGGCCGGTGCCGCTCGATCAGGTCGAAGATCCGCTCCGGCGTGCTGCGCTCCGGGAAGACGACCCCGGCGGCGCCGACGCCGAACGGGAACAGCACCGCCGTGTCCCGCGAGTAGCCGAAGAACAGCTTCGGCACCGGCAGCACGACGTCGTCCGGGCGCAGGCCGAGGACGCCGCGGGCGTACCAGTCGAAGCTCAGCACCGGGCTGCGGGCCGGCACCAGGACGGCCTTGGGCGCGCCCGTGCTGCCCGTGGTGAACTTCCACATGACGATGTCGTCCCGGTCGACCTCCACCGCGGCCAGCTCGTCCGACTGCCCGGCGAGCAGCGTCTCGTAGTGCAGCTCGCCCTCGAGCAACTCCTCCGGCGCCAGGCCCATCACCAGGAGGTTGCGTTCCCCGGCCTCGCGCAGGGCGGCCACCGTCGCCCGGTCGACCAGCGTGAGCGACGGCTTCACGTAGTCCAGGTAGTACCGGTAGTCCTTCGGGTGGAGGTAGCTGTAGACCTCCGCGGTGACGGCACCGATCTTCTGCACGCCGTACCAGGCCGCCACGTACTCGACGCCGTCGCTCAGCGCCATCATCACCCGGTCGCCGCGCCCGATGCCCAGGCCGCGCAGCAGGTTGCCCATCCGGTTGGCCAGCGCGCCCAGTTGTGCGTAGGTGGTGTGCCCGGTGTCGGTGATCAGCGCGGTGCGCTCGCCGTCGTTGCGGTCGACGAACCAGTCGGCGATGTTGAGCCGTGACGGCACGTCCGCGTAGCGCATCGGGCCCTGTGGCCCGGATGTCCCCGTCTCGGTCATTTGCCGGACCCCACCAGGTCGCGCAGCCGCTCGGCGGGGCGCTCGATGAGGTAGTGGCTCACCGTCGCGAACAGCACGCTGCCCGCGAGGACGAAGACCAGCAGCTCCCAGAAGCCCACCTTGCCGACGAACGCGCCGACCGGCATGGCGTGGTTGTCGAAGATGCTTCCGTTCTTGAACCAGGCGTGGATCATCGGCAGGTGCCAGAGGTAGATGCCGTACGACATCCGCCCGAGGAAGCGCACCGGCGGGTTGCCGAGCACGCCGTCCATCAGCCGCGAGCTGACGCCGGGGACGGTCAGCGGCAGCACCACCAGCATCGCGAAGAGGATGGTGAGGATCTGGACGGTCAGCTCCTGCGCCAGGGCGCCGTAGGTGCCGGTTCCCGGGATGCCGAAGGGCTTGGGGATGTTGAGCAGGAACACCACGCCCGCGCCGAGCCAGCACAGGTTGGGCCGCGCGGCCACCATCCGGAAGAGGGCGGGCGGCTGGGACGTCGTCTCGGCGTAGGCCAGCAGGGCCGCGAGCGCCATGCCTCCGGCGAAGAAGCTGAAGGAGCCGAAGGGGAAGAAGGAGTAGTAGAAGACGTCGGCCTTCATGGCGGGCAGGTACGCGAAGGTGGTCCAGCCCAGGCTGGCCAGCGCGACCAGGGCCAGCGGCAGGGCGATCCGGCGGGCCCGGCGGCTCGGGTCGGCGGCGCGGGACGCGTACTTCTGGACGAGCCAGCCGATGAGCGGCAGGCTCAGGTAGAACACCAGTTCCGTGGGGACCGTCCAGGTCGGCTCCAGGCCGGCGATCCAGTCCATCGGGTTCCTGGTCAGCACGAAGTGCACCATCAGGAACGGCTTGAGCACGTACCAGGGTCCGTCGATGTTGTCGAAGTCGATCAGCAGCAGGACGGCCAGGACCATCGCCCAGTAGCCCGGCACGATCCGCAGTGCCCGCTTCCAGAGGAACGGGAGCGTCGCGGGTCGCCGGGTCCCGGATATCGTCGCGCGCGCGAACGGGCGGAACAGCAGGAGGCCCGACAGCACGAAGAAGGGCGACAGGCACACCTCCAGGCCGTTGGCCAGCACGCTCCACAGGTCATGCCCCGGCTCGGCCATCGAGTGGCTGACGTTGGCCTCGTACGCGACGTGGTACGCGAGCACGCCGACGGCGGCCAGTCCGCGCAGCCCTTCGAGGGTCGGAACCCTCTTCGTCTTCTGTGCCCCCCCGGCGAGGCCGACGGATCTCTCTGTCACTGCCATGCGTGTGTCCCCCTCTGGTGACTGTGTTCCGGTGTTCGGGAGCCGTCAAGGGCCGGGCCGCCGAGGTGGCGGCCCGGCCCGACCAGAGGTCTCAGTTGGCGGCGGCGTGCTGCGCGACCAGCTCGCTGAGCTGGTCGACGGCGGAGGCGGGACCGGGGAAGAACCGGTTCTTCGTCAGCGCGAAGGCGATGCCGGTCGCGGTGTCGGCGTAGGCCGTACTGCCACCCATGCCGGGCATGCCGAACGTGGTGAGCGTGTCCTGCGGGTTGGCACCCGGCCGGCCCAGGTTGTAGCCCAGCGCGCGCGGCATCGGGAAGCCGATCATCTGGTCGACGTCGGTGGTGGCCACGGCCGTGACCTCGCGCAGCCGCTCGTCCGAGATCAGCCGGACGCCGTCGACCTCGCCGAGCAGGGCGGCGTACATCCGGGCCACGGCGCGGGCGGACATCGTGCCGCCGGAGGGGATGTCCGAGCCGAGCACCAGCGGGTGGTTGCCGTAGTCGGCGCTCGGGGTCACGGCCGCCGGGGTGGCCTTGAACAGCGGCAGGTCGGCGGGCATCATCGCCAGCATCTCGGCGGTGCCGGGCGCGTCCTCCAGCCGGGCGAGCCGGCCGAGCTCGGACTCCGGGACGCCGAAGAACAGCTCGTCCGCGATGCCGAGCGGACCGGTCACCTCCTCCTTGAGCACCTGGGAGATCGGCTTGCCGGTGGCCCGGCGGACGATCTCGCCCATCACGAAGCCCCAGGTCATCGCGTGGTAACCGGTCTTGGTGCCGGGCTCCCACCACGGCTCGGCGTCGGCGAGCAGACCGACCATCCGGTCCCAGTCGGCCAGGTCCGGGATGGTGAGGTCGGACGGCACCGCCGGGACGCCGACCGAGTGGGTCAGCGCGTGGCGCACGGTCGCCTTGTCCTTGCCGTGGGCGCCGAACTCCGGCCACAGCTCGACGATCGGGGTGTCGTAGTCAAGGGCGCCGCGGTCGGCGAGGACGTGCACCACCGTCGCGGTGACACCCTTGCCGGTCGAGGCGCTGTAGAACGGGATGTCCGAGGTGACCGGACGGCCGCTGTCGGCGTCGGCGACGCCCGCCACCGCGTCCACGACCAGCTCGCCGTGCTGGTACACCGCGACCTGGATCCCCTGCTCGGCGCCGGACTCCACCATCTCGTCGATGGCCTGCTGGACGATCTTCTGCATGATGCTCATGCCCTTTCGACTTTCGCTCTGTGGATCCGGCGCCCCACGGGCACCGCTCACATGAGACATCGGTGCCGTCGTCGGGATCTCGACATCGGCCCGCCGGGTGCTCGAAGATTTTTTTCGGTTCACCCGGGGGGCGGCGGTCAGCCGGTCCAGCGGTGGCTGTAGAACTCGAAGTCCAGCGCCTGCCCGTCGAGAGCGGCGTGCAGCTCGGCGACGGCGGCCCGGGCCGCGGCCCGCACGGAGGGCACCCGGCAGTCGGCCGCCAGCCCGTGCAGCACGCGGTAGCAGTCGCGCAACCGCCCCTCCTCCTCGGGCGAGAGCCGGGCCGCGGCGGCGGGGGAGTGGTCAACCGGCTCGTTCGTCATGGAATCGCGCTGCCTTCACTTCGAATCGGGGGAGACTGCCGGGGTCGGCCAGCTCGACCTCGGGGCGCAGGCCGAGCTGGCGCTTCATCTCGGCGCCGATGCGTGCGCAGAGCTCGACCTGGTCGGAGCGGCGCGCGCCCGGTGCGGGCCGCGGTTCGACCCGGACGACGACGGTGTCGAGCCCGCGCACCGTCCGCAGGACCGTCTGGTACTCGCTGACCTGGTCGAAGCCGCGCATGATGTCCTCGATCATCACCGGGGTGACCGAGATGCCGCGGATCTTGCGCATGTCGTCGGTCCGGCCGAGGATGCCGCCGTCGTACCAGTCCCAGCTCCGGCCGCAGCCGCACTCGTGCCACGGCCGCTTCACCACGAGGTCGTCGGTCCAGTACCGGAAGATCTGGATGCCCTCGCGGCCGAGCGCCGTCATCACGCGGACGCCCTGCTCGCCGTAGCCGACCGGCTCGCGGGTGACCGGGTGCAGGACCTCCTCGATCACCCCGGGCTCGATGATGTGGCAGCTGCCCGCCCTCGCCGGGCACTCGAACATGAAGACGGTGGCGAGTTCCGTCATCCCGGCGAAGTTGTACACCCGGGCGCCGAAGGCGTCGGCGATCGCGCGCGCGGTCGAGTCCGGGCGCGGTTCGGCGCCGGTCACCACGATCCGCACGTTCGCCTCCGCGGCCAGGTCGACGCCCATCTCCCGGGCCGTCTCCACGAGCCTCATCGCGTAGGTGGGCGTGCAGCCCAGGACGTCGATCCGCTGGTCGACCAGCAGCCGCACCCGGCTGCGGGAGTCCATCGAACCGACCGGGACGACCATGCTGCCCATCCGCTCCAGGGCGTAGTGCATGCCCCAGTAGCCCATGAACAGGCCGTACCCGAAGGCGACGCAGCCCCGCTGCCCGGCCCGCACGCCCGCGCCGTACAGGGCCGTGCACCACATGTCGACGGCCCAGGTCCAGTCGCGCGCCGTGTCGAAGGTGCGGAACGGCGGGTTGCCGCTGGTGCCGCTGGTCTGGTGGTAGCGGACGGCCAGGGCCGGATCCGTCGAGGGGATCGTGCCGTACGGGGCCGGCTCGGCCTGCTGGGCGGCGATCAGGTCGGACTTGTACACCAGCGGCACCCGCTCGGTGTACTCCTCCAGGGAGGCGATGCCCTTCGGCAGGCGCTCGCGCCAGAACGGCGAGTGCTCGGCGTGTTCCAGGGCGCGCCGCAGCTTCCGCCACTGCCACCGCGCCAGTTCCTCGCGCGGCATGGTCTCGGTTCTCGGGTTCCAGTACGGGGTGTCGGTCGGCAGGGGCGTCATGACACCACGTCGGTCTCGGTGGGTGCCGGGCGCAGCACGCAGAGGTCGGCCCAGCCGGCCGCGAGCACGGTGTGGACCTGGTCGAGGGTCCGCAGCGCGTCGTCCACCATGACCGCGATCCCGGCCTCGTTGCGTACCGCGTCGGCGAGTCGAAGGACGTCCGAGGGCTCGTCGGCGGCCTCGCGCGCCTCCAGGAGCAGCAGGTCCGCGCCGTGTTCGGCCAGTAGCCGGGCCAGCGCCACGAGCGGACCGGACCCGGTGGACCGCGGGCCGGCCGGGTCGGGGCCGAGCGCCACCGCGAGCGGGCGGGGGGAGGGCCAGGCGGCCCGCAGCGAGTCCAGCGCCGCGAGGACCCGCTCCGGCGGGCCGGCCGCGGGCTCCGGCCACGGCTCGGCGCAGAGGTCGAGCAGCAGCATCGCGCAGCCGTCGTCGACGGCCTGCCGGGCGAGTTCCGGGTAGCTCCCCGGGGCGTCCGCCAGGGGGAGCCGGCGGCAGGTCGGCGCGGCGGCCCCGTCCACCGGGCCGGGTTCCGAGCCGAGCACCAGGGCGCTGCCGAGCGTCCCTGGCGTCCCGGCCTCGCTGACCAGGCGGTTCTCCAGGTGCAGCCCGCCGATCCGCAGCGGGGCGAACGCCGGCGGCGGCGCCAGCTGCGTCTGCCGTCCGGTCGCCCGGCTGTGGAACCAGCCGTCGAAGCGGGCCGAGAACTCGGGGTCGCGGGCCGCGATGTCGGCGTGGGTGATCCGCCAGGACCGGGCCACCAGCTGGTACGCGAACTGGGTCGGCTCGTAGTCGGTGTAGCGGTGCAGGTTCTCGAAGTAGCGCTCGGACCTGCGCGCCGCCTGCTGGAACTTCTCGACCCGTGGCATCCGGGCCCGCTCGAAGCGGGCCAGGGCGTCGGTGAGGCTTCCGGACCGTGCCCGCAGTTCGTCGGCCAGCACGATGGCGTCCTCGATCGCGAGCCGGGTGCCCGATCCGATCGACCAGTGCGCGGTGTGGGCCGCGTCGCCGATCAGGACCACGTCGCGGTGGTGCCAGGTGGCGCAGCTGAGCTGCCGGAAGTTGGCCCAGGGCGCGCCGTTGGACCGGATCGGCCGTCCGTCGAGGTCCGCGGCGAAGATCTCCTCGCAGCGGCGCACCGACTCCTTCTCGTCCAGCTCCGGGAACCCGGCCCGCTGCCAGGTCTCCTCGGAGACGTGGATGATCATCGAGCTCCAGGGCTGCCCCGACGGGTAGCAGTACCCGTGGAAGCGGCCCCACTCGGTGTCGCGGAAGATGTAGGTGAAGTAGGGGAAGACCTTGTCGACCCCGTACCAGACGTAGCGGAATGCCGACTGTTCGAACTCCGGCCGGAAGACGTCCTCGTGGGCCCGCCGGACCACCGAGTTCACGCCGTCGGCACCGACCACGAGGTCGGCCCCGGAGTGGTCGTCGAGGCTCTCCACCCGGTGGTGGTGGTGCACCCGCGCGCCGAGCCCGGTCGCGGCGTCGCGCAGGATGGCGAGCAGGGCGGCCCGGGGGACGCCGTGGAAGCGGTTGCCGTTCACCAGCAGCCGGGAGGAGCGGTACCGGACGTCCACCGGGGTCCAGGTGGTGCCGGCGGCGACGATCGCGGCGTGCGTCGCCGGGTCCACCCGCCCCAGTTCGTCCAGCGCGCCCTCCGGGAAGACGACCCCCCAGCCGTACGTCGTCTCCGGGCCGTTGCGCTCGAAGACCCGTACGTCGTCCGCGATTTCGTACCGGCGCAGGAGTACGGCGAGGAAGAGCCCGCCGGGACCGCCGCCGATGATGTCGACCCGCATGTGTCTCACTGTTCCGTTGGGGATCCGTCAAGGAGGGTGGCCGCCTTCCAGCGGCCGATGTGCTCGCGAAGTGCGTCCGGGCGGGCCGTGGGCGCCGCCCGGGACAGCACGCTGATCAGCCGGCTCCCGACCACCACGCCGGCCGCGTCCGGGGCCAGGGCCCGGATCTGCCGCTCGTCGCGGATGCCGAAGCCGACCAGGAACGGCCGGGCGGCCGTCGCGCCGAGCCGCCGGGTGAGGCGGGTGGCCTCGTCGAGGTCGAGGTCCGCCCCGGTGCGGTCGGCCAGGTTCCGGTACGTCAGGTGGGCGGCCGCCGACTCCAGCCGCCGCACCCGCGCCGGGTCGGCGGCCGGAGCGATCCCGGGGACGGCGCTGAGGCCGGCCGCCGCGACCCGCTCCAGGTCCTCGGGCCCGTCCGGGCGGGCGAGCACCAGCGCGTCCGCCCCGGCCGCGGCCGACCGCGCGAGGAGCAGGTCCCAGCCGAGGTCGGCGACGGTCTGCGGGTACACCAGGAGCAGCACCGGGAGGTCCGCCGCGGCCCGGCGCAACTCGCCCAGCCACTCCCAGAGTTGCTCCTGGTCCGCCCCGCGGGCGCGGTCGAAGGAGCGCGCGATCTCCGCACCGCGCGGGCGGGTGCCCGGAGTCGGGATGCCGAACTCGAGCATGTCCGCGCCCGCGTCGACTGCCGCCAGGGCCAGGTCCGGCCGGTCGCCGGTCAGCGGGTCACCCAGCGTCAGGTAGATCGCCAGGGCCCGCTGCCGTACGGCGGCCAACCGGTCCAGGCAGCGTCCGAGCCGGTCGCCGGGTCCGCCGGACGAGGCCGGTGGGAGATCGTCGGACACCTCCTAGGCCCTCGCCGCGTCTCGCAGCGACCGGACGGTGGCCGCCGGGTCGGCGCTCTTGGCGATGGCCGTCCCGACGAGGATGCAGTGGGCCCCGGCGTTCGCGGCCCGGGACACGTCCGCCTCGGAGTGGAAGGCGCTCTCGGATATCACCAGGAGGTCGTCCGGGCAGCCGGCGATCAGCTTCTCGCTGAGGCTGACGGTGCCGTCGTCGAGTTCGAGCGCCGTGATGTCCCGGTTGTTGATGCCCACGGCGACCGCGCCGAGCTCGATCGCCCGCTCCAGCTGCTCGGCGTTGTGGACGCCGACCACGACCTCCAGCCCGAGGTGCTCCGCGCGGCTCTTCATCGCGCCGAAGAGCTCCGGATCGGGGACCGTGCTCAGCGAGATCTGCACCGCGTCGAAACCCGCCTCGTGCGACTCGTCCATCTGGTCCACCGTGCGGAAGAACTCCTTGCGCATCAGCGGAACCCCCGCCACCCGGCGGATCCTCCGGGCGATCGGGATGCTGCCGCCGAAGAAGTCGGGGTCGGTGGGGGTCGAGAGCGCGTCGGCGCCGCCGTCGAGCAGCACCCGGACGTAGGGCTCGAGCTGCTCGTCGGAGATCAGCTCCCCGTCCCGTGGGGACCGGCACTTGACGTCGACCATCAGGGCCGGCCGGCGGTCCCGGCGTGCGGTGGCGAGTACGTCATACAGGCTCAGGCTGTTCATGATCCTCCTCTCGGGTCGGTGCCACCACATTGTGGTCGGCCCCGGCGCGACGGACTTCTTCCGTCGTGCTGTGACGGATCCGGTCGGAGACCTTGACCCAGCGCGCCAGCAGGTCCGCCGCCGCTCCCGAGTCGACCGCCCGGGCGGCCCGCGCCAGCCCGGAGGCGAGGTCCTCCTCCAGGGATCCGGTGAAGCCGGTGTACGCGGCCAGGGCCGCGGCCGCGTTGAGCAGCACCGCGTCCCGCACCGCGCCGCGTTCGCCGCGGACCAGCCGACGGACCGCCTCCGCGTTGGCCGCCGTGTCCCCGCCCCGCAGGTCCCGCGGCCGGGCCCGGGGGACGCCCAGCGCGACCGGGTCGAGCGTGCGCTCGGTCACCGTGCCGCCCTGGACCAGCCAGACCCGGCTGGTGGTCGTGGTGGTGAGTTCGTCCAGGCCGTCGTCGCCGCGGACCAGCAGCACGGTCGCGCCGCGCCGGGCGAACACCTCGGCCAGCAGCCCGGTCCGCTCCGGGAAGGCGCAGCCGACCAGGGCGTGCGACGGCCGGGCCGGATTGAGCAGCGGCCCGAGCAGGTTGAAGACCGTCGCCACGCCCAGGGCCCGCCGGGTCTCGGCGATGTGCCGCAGCGCGGGGTAGCACACCGGACCGAACAGGAACCCGATGCCGATCTCGGCCACGCAGCCCGCCACCGCCTCCGGTTCCAGGTCGACGGCGACCCCGAGCCGCTCCAGCACGTCCGCCGAGCCGGACCTGGACGTCGCGCTGCGATTGCCCACCTTGGCGACGGTGGCGCCGGCCGCGGCGGCCACCAGCGCCGCCATGGTCGAGATGTTCACCGAGTCGGACCGGTCGCCGCCCGTGCCCACGATGTCGAGGGCACGGGCGGCGAGCCGGACCGGACGGGCGTAGCCGAGCGTCGTGTCGGCCAACGCGCCGACCTCGGCCGGGGTTTCGCCCTTCGCGCGCAGCGCCACCAGGAAGCCCGCGACCTGGGCCGGGGCCGCGGCACCGGACATGACGCGGCCCATCACCCAGGCGATGTCCTCGGCCGAGAGGTCCCGGCCGTCCAGGAGCTGCTCGATCAGCCGCTGCCAGCCGGGCACCGCCCGGCCGGCGACCGGCTGACTACGCGCCGGCAGCGCTCCCATTCCCGCCCCCCGGCTCGTCGTGCCGGGCGGCCGCACCGACGACCGCCGGAACCTCCGCCGGACGGGCCTCGATCAGCGACGACCTCGCCGAGCGGTCGATCCCGACGAACTCGAACCCGCTCTCGGTGAGCAGCCGCCGCCAGGAGCTCTCGCTGCGCTCGCGTCCCCCGAGCAGCACCAGCATGTGCAGGTCGAGCAGCTTCGCGGGGTGCGGCCGGGAGTCGTCCGGGATCACCTGTTCGAGGATGAGCAGCCGGGCCCCCGGCCCCATGGCCCGGTGACAGCTGCGCAGGATCTCCACGGCCCGGTCGTCGGACCAGTCGTGCAGGATCTGCGCCAGGACGTAGACGTCGCCCCCGGACGGGACCTCGTCGAAGAAGTCGCCGCCCACCACCCGGCAGCGCTCCCGCAGTTCGCCCCCGCCGAGCCCGGACAGCGCCTCGTCCGCCACCTTCGGCAGGTCGAACAGCACCCCGCGCAGCTCCCGGTGCCGGGACAGCAGGGTGCCCAGCAGCGTGCCGTTGCCGCCGCCGACGTCGACGACCGTGCCGACCCCGCTCCAGTCCCGATCGAGCAGGGGCAGCAGCCGCAGCGTCACCAGCCCGGCCTGGCCCTCGTTGAAGGCGGCCAGCTCCGCGGGATGGTCACCGAGCCAGTCGAACATGGGCTTGCCGAAGACGGTCTCGAAGGCCGCGCGGCCGGTGCGCAGCGAGTGGCCGGCCGCCGTCCACGCCTGGTACGCCTCGCCGGCCATCAGCGAGGCGAGGTGGTGCAGCGAGCCGGGCGCGTCGCGGTGCAGCAGGGCGCCGAGCGGGGTGACGGCGAAGGTGCCGGCGGGCTGCTCCACGAAGAGCCCCTCGGCGGTGAGGACCCGTAGGAAGCGGTGCAGGGCGTCCGGGTCGGCGCCGACCCTGCGGGCCAGCTCCGCGGCCGGGACGGCCTCCTCGCCGAGGCTCTCGACCACCTTGAGTTCGGTGACGGCGAAGATCGCCTGGGAGACGATGTACCCCATGATCTTCCGGCGCAGCAGGCTGTTCTGGTCCTCGGGGTCGGGCATGGTGTTCTCCGTCGGTCGCGGCGGTCTCCGGTTGTGGTCGCGGGTGCGTTCCCCCGCGCCCCGCAGGTCCGGGAAGAGTGGTATCGCGGCGGTGGCCTTCAGGTAGTCGGCACCGGTGGTGCCACCGGTGCCGGGGGAGTCCTTGATGATCTTCCGGGTGATCCCCCAGTGGGTCCGCTTCATGGCGCGCCAGCTGTCGTCGAGCCGGGCCATCGCCGCGGCCACCGGCTCCAGCGCGGGCTCCCCGAGCACCGGTGCCAGCTCCTGGAAGACCTCCTGGAGGGTGGGGCTCGGCACCTCGACCCGGGCGACCTTGTCGTCGGTCGCCGTACGGGGCCGCGGCGCGGTGATCCGCTCCACCTGCCGGTAGGCGCGGGACTGGATGGCGCTGCGCCCCTCGGTGTGCGCGCGGATGATCGCGAAGCCCTCGCGGGACATCGTGGTGAGCACCCGGTAGAGGATCGGGGTGCTCTCCACCCGCTCGGCCGCGGCCTCGAGTTCGGCGACCGCCGTGCCGAGGTCCGCGGCCCGCAGTGCCGTCAGCGCCCGCTCCAGGCACCGGTACGTCCGCCGGTAGACCAGTTCGAAGAGCTGCACGCTGCGCACGAACATCAACTCGTCGTGGACGGGCGTGGACGGGAGCATCGAGATCTCGGCCGCCTGCCGGACGGCCTCCGGCGTCGCGTCCAGCGCCGCCTGCGCGAGCCGCCGGCCGAGCGCGGCCAGCGCCGGGTCGTCCCGGTCGAGCGTCCGGACGAACCGCGCCGGCGGCACCACGCCCCCGCGTGCCCTCGGCGCCAGTTCGGCCACCCGCGCCAGGGCCTGGGCGACCGCGTGGGTTCGCACCCGCTGCCAGTGCGCGTCCGGCGTCACCGCCAGGGCCTCGCTCTCGGCGAGCAGGAGGTCGGCCAGCAGGACGCGGATCTGGGTGTCGAGGCCCGGGTCGGTCTGCGACTCGCCGTCGGCGGCGGCCAGCCGTTCGAGCATCGGCACGAGGAGGTAGGAGTCGTAGTCGCCGTCGTCCTGGTCGAAGGTGCTCGGCAGCCAGTCGAGGAGCAGCCGCCGGTCGAGCGGCAGCCGGTGGTCCGGCAGCGCCGTTTCGGCCAGCCGCCGCTCCAACCCGCGTAAGGCGTCGACCAGTTCGGGGGAGGCGTAGTTCCGTCCCGTGGTCTGGAAGTGGTCGAGGATCTCCTTGAACGGGAAGCTCTCCGGTGACCCGCGCTCGCCGTCGGTCTCCAGCCCGGCGGTCCACTCGGCGAGGCGGGCCAGGGCCGCCGCGGGATCCGGTCGGTCGCTGGGGCGGGCTCCGCGGAGGCTGATTCCCGCCACGCCGGTGTGCTGCGGCCACTCGGCGGTCGGGCCGGCCGGGGTGCGGCCTTCGGTTCGGACGGACGGGGACTTGTGTTCCGATAGGTACATGCCACACCTCGTGGAATAGTGGCGGGATGGCCGCCGTGAGGTGGATCAGGGATCGGTCTCACATCTCGCTGCGGATCGCCCAGAGGTCCGGGAACACCGGCTGGTGCAGGGTGCCGCGCAGGTACGCGGCACCGGCGGATCCCCCCGTGCCGGGCTTGGCACCGATGATCCGTTCGGCCATCTTGGCGTGCCGGTAGCGCCACTCCTGGATGAGTTCGTCGAGGTCGAGCAGCCGCTCGCACAGCTGCGCCGCCACGCCGTCGTCGCGGTAGACCCGCAGCAGCACCGACTGCACCGCCTCCGAGGGCTCCTGGGGCAGCGAGACGTCCCGGTGCAGGCGGTCCTGCGGCACCGGGTAGCCGTGCTGCGCCAGGTAGCGCAGGACGGAGTCGAACACCGGCGGCCGGGTCATGGCCGCGGTGATGGCGGTCCGCTCGGCACTGTGCTGCGGGTACTGGCTGACCATCGCGTCCCCGCGCCGGCCGAGCACCGCCTCGATCTCGCGGAACTGCGCCGACTGGAAACCGCTGCCGTTCAGCACCGACCGGAACGCGTTGAACTGGTCGGCCGTCATCGTCTCGATCAGGCCGACGTGACCGACCACGGCCCGGAAGACGGCGAGCAGCCGGTTCAGCCGGCGCAACGAGCCGCCGCTGTCGCCCTCGGACAGCGTCCGCTGCATTTCCGCGAATTCATGGAGGATCAGCTTGAAGAAGATCTCGTGCGCCTGGTGGACCACGATGAAAAGCAGCTCGTCGGGCACGTCGGTGCGCGGCCGCTGCAATGCCATGAGTTCGTCCAGTGCGAGATATGCGGAATAGTCCAGAACCGCTGTGTCTTCGCCCGTCACAACCCACATCCGATTCGAGTAGTGAATCTTGAGCTGGAATGTCCGCCAGGCTAGCGGGCGGCGCCGAAGGTCAACAAGGCGAGGATGGGGAGTTCAGCAATCCGGAAGATGTGACGTACCGTCAGGTCGGTGCCCCGCGGTCACCGTCGGGCCGGTGACCGCGGGGCGCGGAGGACCGTCAGGTCAGCGACCGCAGGGCCAGGACGGTGGTCAGGACGTCCGTGTGCGAGACGTAGAGGCCGTTCAGGCCGAAGCGCAGCAGGTTCGGCGGCCGCACGTCACCGGTGATGCCGCGTTCGACCAGGGCCGCCATGAGCCGGGCCGCCTCCGGATGGCCGAGAGTCAGCTGACTGCCCCTGCGGTCGTCCTGGCGCGGCGTCACCAGCTCGAAGCCCCGGCCCGCCAGGTGTTCGTCGACGCAGGCGATGAAGAACCGGCTCAGCGAGAGGCTCTTCCGCCGGAGCTGCCGGAGGTCGACGCCGTCGAAGACGTCCAGTGCCGCGTCCAGGGCCAGCAGCGACAGGACCGCCGGTGTGCCGATCCGGCAGCGGGCGATCCCCTCGGCCGGCCGGTAGTCCGGCGTCATCGCGAAGGGGTCGGCGTGGCCGTTCCAGCCGGTCAGCGGCTGGTCGAGGCGGTCGTGGTGGCGGCGGGCCGCGTAGCCGAAGGCGGGGGCGCCCGGGCCGCCCGACAGGAACTTGTAGCCGCAGCCGACGGCGAAGTCGACGCCGTCCCGGTCCACCGCGAGCGGGACGGCGCCCACCGCGTGGCTGACGTCCCAGACCACCACGCCCCCCTCCCGGTGGGTGGCCGCGGTCAGCCGGGCGAGGTCCCACAGCTCGCCGGTGCGGAAGTCGACGGCGCTCGCGGTGGCGACGGCCAGGCGCTCGCCGCAGTCGGCGAGCGCCTCCTCGAACCCGGACACCGGGGCCTCGCGCAGCTCCAGGCCGAGCATCCGGGCCACCGACGCGGCCAGGTAGCGGTCGGTGGGGAAGCCCGCGTCGTCCATCAGCAGGATGTCGCGCCCGGGGCGCAGCCGGGCGGCGGCGGTCAGGGCGTTGAACAGCTGGACCGAGGTCGAGTCGCCGGCCACCGTCTGGCCGGGGGCCGCCCCGAGCAGCCGCCCGAGCCGGTCGCCGACCCGCAGCGGCGCGTCCCACCAGCCGTCCTCGTACCAGCCGCCGATCAGGTGCTCGCCCCACTGCTCGGCGACGACCCGGCGGACCCGCTCCGGCACGGAGGCCGGCAGCGCGCCCAGCGAGTTGCCGTCCAGGTACACCGTGCCCGGGGGCAGCAGGAACGCCTTGCGGGCCGCGGCGAGCGGGTCGTCCCGGTCGAGCTGCGCGGAGACCTCGTGCGTGGTCACAGGCCCACCTGCGCGAACACCGCGGCGCCGAGCCCGGTCGTCGGATCGGCCAGGTCGAACGGCAGGTCGAAGTGGTTGCGGTCGGCGGCGACGAGCTCGCGCACCACGGCCGCGCGCGGACCGACGGCCCGTACCAGGTCGTCGTGCTGGCGGGCGAACTCGTCCGTCTCGGCGCCGCCCCTGGCCACCACGAGGGCGGGCAGGCGCGCGGGCAGCCGCAGGATCGGGCTGAGCCGGGCCGCCGCCGCGGCGTCCAGCCCCAGCGGCTCGTTGACGTAGGTGTGCCGCAGCGGTTCGAGGTCGTAGACGCCGCTGAGCAGGACCGCCCCGGCGAACGCGTCGGCCGGGTGGCGGCCGCCCGGCAGCCAGTCGTCCAGCAGCGCCATCAGGGCCAGGTGGGCGCCGGCGGAGGAGCCGCCGATGTGGACGCGGTCCGCGTCCACCCCCAGTTCCCGCGCGTGCTCCAGCAGCCAGAGCAGGCCGCGGCGGACCTGCGCGACGATCTCGTCCAGCCGGTACTCGGGCGCCAGCCCGTAGCCCAGCGCCGCGAACGCGGCGCCGGCGGGGACCAGGCCGCGGGCCGGGAAGGACGCGTCGTCCTTGCTCAGCTCCTGCCAGTAGCCGCCGTGCAGGAAAACCACCAGCGGCGCGTTCCGGTAGCCCGCCGGAAAGAAGTCCAGGGATTCCGCGGGCGAGCGGCCGTAGGGTATTCCACGGCGGACCTCGAAATCCGCCCGGGCTTTCTCGCTGTCGCCGGCGTACCGGTCCACGAAGACGTTCAGGTCGGGCACGCGGGAACTCGGCGAGTACTGCCGGTCCAGTGTGCACTGGTCGTATCCGCGATACACCGGCGATTCCATACCGGGCCTCTCCGTTTCTGCCCGGCGCCGCCACCGGCGCCGGGCGGGTCGAGTTTTCGGTCAGCGCACCCGGCGCGCGAAGGTCCGGACGTCGCCGACGAACAGCTCGGGCTCCTCCAGTGCCGCGAAGTGCCCGCCGCGCTCGAACTCGGACCACTGGGCGAGGGTCGGCAGGATCCGCTCGGCCCACCGGCGGATCGGCCGGACGGCGTCCTCGGGGAAGACGGCGACCCCGACCGGCGCGGCGAGCGGCCACGGGCCGGCCCAGGTGCGGATGAAGTCGGCGTCCAGCCGGTTGGACTCGTAGTAGAGCTGGGCGCTGGAGCCCGCGGAGGCGGTGAACCAGTAGATCGCGGCGTTGGTCAGCAGCCGGTCGCGGGCCACCGCGTCCTCCGGCACCGTCTCCGCGGCCGTCCACTCCTTGAACTTCTCGACGATCCAGGCGAGTTGGCCAACCGGGGAGTCGGTCAGACCGTAGCTGAGGGTCTGCGGGCGAGTGGACTGGATCTTCCGCCAGCCGGCCCCGTCCTGCTCGAAGTTCGCGGCGAACTGCAGCCGGGCCAGGTCCGCCTCGCCCAGGTTCGCGAACTCGGCCGGGTCCTGCGGCGGGAAGGTGGCGAGCATGTTGAGGTGGACACCCGCGACGTGCGCCGGATCGGCCAGGCCGAGCTGGAGCGAGACCGGCATGCCCCAGTCGCCGCCCTGGACGAGGTAGCGGTCGTAGTCGAGCCGGTGCATCAGCTCGGCCCAGGCCCGGCCGACCCGGGCGGTGTCCCAGCCGGCCTCCTGGGGGCGGCCGGAGAAGCCGTAACCGGGCAGCGAGGGGATGACCACGTGGAACGCGTCGGCGGGGTCGCCGCCGTGCGCCCGCGGGTCGGTCAACGGCCCGATCACGTCCAGGAACTCCGCCACCGAGCCGGGCCAGCCGTGGGTGATGATCAACGGCATGGCGTCCGGCTCCGGCGAGCGCACGTGCAGGAAGTGGATGTCCACGCCGTCGATCTCGGTCAGGAACTGCGGGAACGCGTTGAGCTGCTCCTCGGCCTTGCGCCAGTCGAAGCCGGTGCGCCAGTACTCGGCCAGCTCCTTCAGGTAGCCGAGCGGTACACCGCGCTGCCAGCCCACGCCCGGCAGCTCACCGGGCCAGCGGGTCGCCGCGAGCCGGCGGTCCAGGTCGTCGAGGGCTTCCTGCGGGATGTCGATACGGAAGGGGCGCATGGTGAGTCCTCTCGGTGGGACGGTCGGGGCGAAGGCGGGGCGGCGGCGGGGCCGGAGGCCGGCCGGGTCTCGGGCGGCGGTGCCTCAGGCGGCGAGGGGGGTGTTCTGGTACGAGGCGATCCGCCAGTCGGCACCCTGGCGGGCCAGCACCCAGGTCGCCCGGATCGCGCGCTCGGCCGTCACCTCGGCGTCCCCGGGGGCCAGCACGCCGCCCCGGGTGACCAGCACGGCGACGTCCTCGGCGAGCGGGCGGACCGACACCGGCTCGCCGGTGACCCGGGTCCCCTTGAACGGGCCGGCGAAGGCCTGGGTCATGAAGGCGCGGATCTGCTGACGGCTCGTCAGGAACACGTCGCCGGGCAGGATCAGCGTCGCGTCCTCGGTGAAGACCTCGGCGAAGCCGTCGGCGTCCTGCGCGGCCCAGGCCGCGACGATGCGCTCGGGAACGGCGCGCAGGGCGGCGGCGTCGGGGGTGTTGGGCGCGGGAGTGGCGGACATGGTCTCTCCTTCTCCGGTGGTCCCGGCCGCGATCACGCGGGCCGGGTGACGGCCAGCCTCACAGCAGGCCGGGAGGGGGGACAACTCCCGGATTGCGATGGTGTGTTGCCCGGAACCCGGGGCAGGACATGCCTCGGGTGCGCCGCAATCCGGGAGATGCGGGCACCCCGGCCGACTGCCAGCCTCGACAGGGCCGATCAACGACCGCGGCCCGGACGGCCAAGCCGTCCCGAGTGGGCCGCCCACTCCGGAGGAGCCCCCCCGATGACAGCCAAGGAATCCCCGTCCAGGGAAGAACTGGTGAGCCGTGCCGCCGAGCTGGTGCCGCTGCTGCAGAAGAACGCGCTGTGGCACGAGGAGCACCGCCGGCTGTCCGACGAGACCCTGGCGGCGCTGACCGACTCCGGACTGCTGCAGATCCGGGTGCCGCGCCGCTACGGCGGCTACGAGTCCGACATGCGCACCGTGGTGGACGTGATCGCCGAGCTGGGCCGCGGCGACGGCTCCACGGCGTGGGTCATGGCGGTCTACGCGATCAGCTCCTGGATGGCCGGCCTGTTCCCGGACGAGGTGCAGGACGAGATCTTCGCCGACCCGGGCGTGCGGGTGAGCGGCATCCTCAGCCCGACCGCGGTCGCCGTGCCGGTCGAGGGCGGCGTGCTGCTGAACGGCAAGTGGACGTTCAACTCCGGTGCGCTGCACAGCTCCTGGAACACCAATGCGGCCGTGCTGATGACCCCGGACGGCCCGCAGCCGATCATGGTGGCGGTCCCGCTGGCGGACCTGGAGATCGTCGACGACTGGCACACCACCGGCCTGCGCGGCTCCGGCAGCGTCACCACCGTCGCCACCGACCTGTTCGTTCCCGAGCCGCGGGTGCTGCCGATGGTCCCGGTGCTCCAGGGGCAGCACCGCTCCCTGGCGAACGCCGACTCGCCCATCTACCGGGCGCCGTTCATGCCCACCGCGTGCGCCACCGTGGCCGCGCCGGCCCTCGGGCTGGCCCGGGCCGCCAAGGAGGCGTTCTTCGAGCGGCTCCCCGGCCGGAAGATCAGCTACACCGAGTACGCCAACCAGGCCGAGGCCCCGGTGACCCACATCCAGGTGGCCGAGGCCGTCACCCGGATCGACGAGGTGGAGTTCCACGCCCACCGCGCCGCCGCCCTGCTCGACACCAAGGGCCCCACCGGCGAGGAGTGGACGCTGGAGGAGCGCGCCCGGATCAGGCTCGACCTCGGCGCGGTCTGCTCGCGCGCCAAGGAGGCGGTGGACATCCTCAACACCGCCAGCGGCGGCTCCTCGATCTACACCACCGTCCCGATCCAGCGCATCGAGCGGGACGTCCAGACACTCAACCTGCACGGCATCCTGCACCCCAACACCAACCTCGAGCTCTACGGGCGGGTCGCCTGCGGGCTCGGCCCGAACACGCTCTACCTGTAGCCGACGCTCTGCCCTGACAGGGCCGCCGCCACCAGCGGCGGCGGCCCTGTTCGGCATGCCGTCCGACCGTTCCCATCGACCGCTCGGAGACCTCCATGGCAATCCCCGAACCCGTCGTCATCGACCGCACCGGACGTGACATCCACGCCGAGGCCGCCCGGATCCGGGCGAACGGCCCGGTCACCCGGATCGAACTGCCCGGCGGCGTGCTCGCCTGGTCGATCGCCGACCACGAGACCGCCCGGCAGGCCCTCAGCGACCACCGGCTGTCCAAGGACCCGCGCCGGCACTGGACGGACTTCGCCGAGGGCCGGATCGGCGAGGACTTCCCGCTCATCGGCTGGGTGCTGATGGACAACCTCACCACCCGGTACGGTGCCGACCACACCCGGCTGCGCCGACTGACCGCCGGGGCCTTCACCCCGCGCCGGGTCGAGGCCATGCGCGCCGAGGTCCAGAAGGCCGTCGACGAGCTGCTGGACGAGCTGGGCCAGTGCGAACCCGGCGAGGTGCTGGACCTCAAGGCCCGCTTCGCCCGCCCGATGCCCGCCCGGGTGATCTGCGACCTGTTCGGCGTCCCGGCCGAGGACCGCGCGCAGATCCTGCGCGGCGGCGAGGCGAACATCGACACCAGCCTCACCCCGGAGGAGGCCGCGGCCAACGTCGAGCAGTGGCACCGGGAGATGCTGGAGTTCGTCGACTCCAAGCGCCGCAGCCCCGGGGACGACCTGACCAGCGACCTGGTCCAGGTCCAGGAGGAGGACGGCTCCCGGCTGAACGACTCCGAACTGGTCGGCACCCTGCACCTGCTGCTCGCCACCGGCACCGAGCCGGTGATGAACCTGCTCGCCAACGCGACCCGGGCCCTGCTCACCCACCCCGAGCAGCTGGCGCTGCTCCGCAGCGGCGCGGTGAGCTGGGAGGACGTGATCGAGGAGACCCTGCGCGTCGAGGCGCCGGTCGCCCACCTGCCGTTCCGCTTCGCGGTGGAGGACATCGAGCTCGGCGGCGTCGTCATCGCCAAGGGCGACCCGGTCCTGATCAACTTCGCGGCGGTGGGCCGCGACCGCGCGATGCACGGCCACAGCGCGGACGCCTTCGACGCCGGCCGGCCGGACAAGGAGCACCTCTCCTTCGGCCACGGCGTCTACCGCTGCATCGGCATGCCGCTGGCCCGGATGGAGGCCGAGATCGCCCTCTCCGCGCTGTTCAGCCGCTTCCCCGACCTCGAACTCGCCGTCCCCGCAGGGGAACTGGAGCCGCAGGTCACCTTCATCATGAACGGCGTGCAGACCCTCCCGGTCCGCCTCACGCCGCGAACCCGCTGACACGAAAGGATGGTCGGGCCGATGTGGGCTGCCGTCGTACCGGAGGCCAAGGCGCGCTGGGAACTGCGCGAGATCCCCACCCCCACGGCTGGACCGGGTCAGGTGCTGATCCGGGTCCACGCCTGCGGGGTCTGCCACAACGACCTCTGGGTGAGCCAGGGCGTCTTCCCCTTCCCGCCGCTCGACCCGGTGGTGGTCGGGCACGAGGCGGCCGGCGAGGTCGTCGAGGTCGGCCCGGGTGTGACCACCCGCCGGGTCGGCGACCGGGTCGGCACCACCTGGGTGCAGGCGACCTGCGGCCGGTGCGACTACTGCCGGCTCAACCTTCCGCTCACCGGGCAGTCCGGGATGAACTGCCCGGAGTCGGTGATGAGCGGCCTCACGGTGCAGGGCGGCCACGCCCAGTACGTCGCGGTGGCGGCCGACAGCACGGTGCTGCTGCCGGACGCCCTCTCGTACGAGACCGCCGCGCCCGTGCTGTGCGCCGGCTACACCGCGTGGAGCGCGCTGCGCGCCGCCGACCCCAAGCCGCACGAGCGGGTCGCGGTGCTCGGGATCGGCGGACTCGGCCACCTGGCCGTGCAGTTCGCCCGTGCGGCCGGCTTCGAGACCGTGGCCGTCACCAGCTCGCCGGACAAGCACGAGCTGGCCCGTTCGCTCGGCGCGGACCACGTGGTGGCCGACGGTGAGCAGCTGCGGGCGGCCGGCGGCGCCGACGTGGTCCTGGTGACCGGCACCTCCTACCGGGCGGCCACCGAGTCCCTCCAGGGGCTGCGGCCGAACGGCCGGATCGTGCTCGCCACCATCGACCCGGTCGACTCCTTCACCATCCCGCCCACCAGCCCGTTCTGGGCGCAGCGCCAGCAGGTGATCGGCGCCACCCACAACGGCCTCGACCAGCTCACCGAGGCCCTCGACCTGGTCGCGTCCGGGGCCGTCACGCCGATGGTCGAGGTCTTCCCCAAGGAACGGGTGGCCGAAGCACTCGAACGGGTCGAACAGGGTGGGGTACGCTTCCGCGCGGTCGTCAACTATCTCTGATCAGCCGTCAAATACCGCAACCTGCAAGAAGCGTACGGTCTGATCAACGATCAGGATGGCGACCTGGGACGCACCCGAACAACGTTTCGGGTGCGCGGATACCGACTTGGGGAGGACATCCTGAACAGGCGACACTTTCTCGGCCTGGCGGGCATAGCGGCGAGCACCGGCGTACTGCTACCGGTGAGCGCGCTGGCCGCCGGGGAGTCGGAGCGCCCCGGGCAGGCCGCCCGGGGCGCGGCCTCCGGGCCGTTCTCCGTACGGATGCCGGTACCGCCGACCCTCAGCCCCGTGGCCCGCACCGCCGACACCGACGTGTACCGGCTCGACATCCTGCCGGCCGAGCTCGAGCTGATCCCCGGCGTCAAGACCAAGTGCATGACCTTCGGCGGCAGCTTCATCGGCCCGACGATCCGGGCCAAGGAGGGGCGCCGGGCCCTGGTGACCTACCGCAACTGGCTGCCCGAGCACGCCAACGTGCACCTGCACGGCGGCCACGTCCCGGCGGACAGCGACGGCCACCCGATGGAGGTCATCGACCCGGGCGCCGAGCGGCAGTACGAGTACCCGAACCAGCAGCCCGGCGCCACGCTCTGGTACCACGACCACAGCCACCACATGGAGGCCGAGCACGTCTACCGCGGCATGCACGGCTTCTACCTGATCGAGGGTCAGGGGGAGAGCCAGTACCAGCTGCCGTGCGGCGAGTACGACGTCCCGATCGCGATCCGCGACGCCGAGATCGACGCCAACGGGCAGCTGGTGGCCGGCGACCCGCGGAACCGGAACGTGATCCTGGTCAACGGCCGCCAGAAGCCGTACTTCCCGGTGGCCGCGCGCAAGTACCGCATCCGGCTGCTGAACAACTCGACCCTGCGGTTCCTGAAGTTCAACTTCGGCTCCCTGCCGGTGCTCCAGATCGGTTCGGACGGCGGTCTGCTGCCCGCGCCGATCGACCGGACGGGGACGGACTTCCCGCTCGCCGCCGGCGAGCGGGTCGACCTGGTGGTGGACTTCTCCCAGCAGCGGGTCGGCACCCAGTGCTTCCTCACCAACCAGGGCCAGTTCACCGGCAACGACGAGGTCGAGCAGGTGCTGCGCTTCGACGTGACCCGCCCGGCCTTCGACTTCAGCCGGGTGCCCACCGCGCTGCGCGCGATGCCCGCGCTGGCGCCGGCCACGGTCCAGCGCGAGGTGCGGCTCTCCTTCGACCTGACCGGAAACCCGGTCGGCCTGATCGACGGCAAGCCGTTCGACGAGAACCGGGTGGACCAGCGGATCCAGCGCGGTGCCACCGAGATCTGGACGATCATCAACGACGACGGTGCCACCAAGTACGGCCCGATCCAGCACTCGTTCCACATGCACATGACGCAGTTCCGGGTGCTCGACCGGGACGGCCGGCCGCCGCTGCCCGGTGACGTCGGCCTGAAGGACACCGTCCCGCTCCCGCCCGGCACCTCGGTCCGGGTCCAGGCGACCTTCGCCGACTACCTGGGCAAGTACATGTACCACTGCCACATGCTGGAGCACTCCTCGGCGGGCATGATGGCGCAGATGGAGATCGTCGACTGACCCCGCGCAACACGAAGGCGGGGGGGGGGGGGGGGGGAGAAAAAACCCCAACCCACACCACCCCTCCTCAGGTGTCCTCACACCCCCCCCCCCCCCCCCCTCCCCCCCCCCCCCCCCCCCCCCTCACCCCTTGGTTTTTC
>NZ_JBVILX010000023.1:0-114925 GCF_055580145.1 Kitasatospora sp. NPDC032121
GGGAGCGGAAGCCTGCGGCTTAAGCAGGGCCTGGCGGCCCTGCGGCGGTGCTGACGCACCGCCAGGTGCGGGGGTGCCGCCTGGCGGCGTCACCGTGGGTGGTTGCCCGAGGCTGCGCCTCGGAGCCCGGCTGCGCCGGGCAGTGGGTGGCGGGGGTATTCGCCTGCGGCGAATTAGTGGGTAGACTGCAGCCCCTGGCGGGGCTTCACGTGACGGGGTGTCGGGCACGGGCCTACGGCCCGTCATGATGGGCGTTGACGATGTGACGCAGACTTCGGTTAGCGGCCCTTCTCCCTATTTGCTGGCAGCTTTTCCCGGGCTGCGCCCGGGGGTTCGCGTTGACGATGTGACGCGAAATTCCGGTAGTAGCCCCATCCCTCCATCGGGCGGGGTGCCGGCCGGGGCCTGCGGCCCTCGGCGTTGACGATGTGCCGCGAACTTCCGGTATCAGTCACAACCCCACCCCCTGGGCCCTCCCTCGGTCCCGGCCGATGGCCGGTCCCGCCTTGCGTTTGCTGGGCTGTCGGCCCATCCACCGCCCTCGGAGCGGGGCCTGCGGCCCTCGGGAGACACCCCGGGGCGCCGGTCCGGGCCCGGGGCTCCACCGCCCCTGTGTCGAGCCCTCACGAGTGGCCCGGACGGCGGCCCCTGACAGGCCCTCAACCGGGAATCTTGACCCGGCCCACGGAGCGATTCCGGCGATACTTCCTGGGGTGTTGTACAGCTCTATCCTAACGGCCCGCTAACGGGCGCAGAATGCGAACACACAACCTCGCGGCAACCGTCCGTCCCGGCCCTATCCGGCGACACTCTCAGCCGGAATACGAATTCCCTTCCACTGCCCTTTCAGGTCGCAATTCAAAAGCCCCATGCGGCGCAGCGACCAGAAATCCCATTCAGGCACGCCAGAAAGGGGCCTACGGCCCTCGCCACCGACACCACGACCGCCAATCCAGGACGCCCGGAAAATCCCCGCACGGCGCCAACAGAGCAATTCCCACAGCAGCACCACCAAACCGAACACCGGGGCCAGGACGGGCGGGGCCTGAACGGCGACCAGGGCGCAGCAGCGCGGGTGGCGGGCAGGGCGCGCCCGGAGGCGGCCGGGACGGCCAGGGACCAGGACGGCCAGGACGGCGGCCAAGACCGGCCAGCAGGGCCTCCAAGGGGGCACGGGCCTGGACGGCGGCCCACCGGGCGCAGCGGGAGGGCCTGGCGGCCTGAACGGCGACCAGGGCGCAGTAGCGTGGCGCGGCACCCGGGCAGCGCGGGCAGCGGGAAGCGCCGAGGCCGGCCAACCGGGCAGCGGGTGCAACACGGCACCGCAACACACCCGCCCGCCCCGCGCCCCGCCACATAACGCCTGGTCAGACCCGCAACACCGCCCGGTGTGCACCCGCCACCAGGCCCCCAAGCACCGGCCGCTGGTAGGTCAGTGCCGGACTCCGGCCTCCGTCCACGCGGCCGTCAGCTGGTGGTAGGCGTCGATGACGGCTTCGCCCCGTTCTTCGCCCAGGACCACGGCTGTGGCCACCACCGCGACCGCCGGCAGGTCGAGCATCAGCACCGCCACCACCTTTTCCAGGTCGGCAGCGACCTGCTCCACCGTGCGGGCCGGCGTGACCAGGTCGGTGCCCAGGAGCTCCAGGAGCCCGCGCACCACGTCCGTGTCCGGCTCACCGGCCACCGTGCGGCGCAGCACCAGCAGCACGTCCCACAGGGCCTCCAGCTTCCAGGCCGCCAACGTGTACAGCACCACCTGACCCGCACGGCCGCCCTCGGGAACGGACCCGGCCAAGGTCTCGACGACCAGGCCCGCCGTCCGGTAGGTGTCGGCGGACAGCAGGTAGCGGCCGTCATCCCGGTACGCGTTCGCCTCCACGGCCGTAGCGAGCATCCCCAGCACCTCATCACCGAGGTAGGCGACATCCCGAATCCAATCCGGGCGGCCAGGAAGCACACAGACACGATCCGGACCCATCCCACGCACACTCTTCACCACCACACCCTCCCAGCACGCCAGGACCGGCCGCAGGAAGTCAGCGGAACACAGCGACCTGCCCGTAGCGGGAACCTCTCCCGGACGGCGGCAAGACCCGGAAACCGAGCCGACGGCGGGCGCAGCAGGCGGGCCGGGCCAGAGCGCAACGGCCGGACGGCAGGCCAGGACAGGGGCACCAGGACGACAGCACGGACTGGACAGCGGACGGACATCGACGACCATCGCCCACGGCCCAGCCCGGCACCACCAAACCGAACACCAACCCCCGCCACCACCCCCACCCCGCAAATCCGATCCGAATTCACACCACCACCCGACAGCCAATCCACCAAAACAACCAGGCGGAATACCGGGCGGAATTCAGCCCCGAATGCAGGCCCACAACACCCCACCGGCCCCCGAGCAGCCCAACCCGACCCCCGACCCACCACGCCACCACACACAGTCACCGACTCACGGGCGACACCAACCCCGCGCACCCCCAGACAGATACAACCAAAGGTCCAGACAACCCCGCCTACGAGGCCAAAACACGCCTCCACCCACCAACAGGTCACACCCCCGGAGGGGCGGAGAGGCGCAGCCCAGCGGGAATGGGTCGCACGTACGATTGCGCGGTGGGCAAGCAGAAGACCTTCGAGTACCCCGACCGTCTGATCGAGGCGCAGCGGGCGCTGGTGGCCGTGCAGGCCGAGCGCCGCGCCTACCTGGCTGCGCTCGGGTCCTGGAGCGGTGACCTGGAGGTGGCCCGGGAGGGTCTCGCCGAGGAGCAACTGGCCGAGTCGGCCCGGCTGGAGGAAGCCGAGCGGCAGGCCGCCCACGAGGTGTGGGCCGACGAGTACTGGTCCACGCTCTCCGGCGAGGACCGCGTCACCGCCCGAAGCCGGCTCCAGCACATCGACGACCCGGCCGAGGACCAGGCGACAGCGTAGAGGCCCCTGGCATGGTGGGGCCGGACGGTGCCGGCGGTCTCGATGGCAGATGGCAGGTAGCCGCAGTCTCCACGGATCAGCGCCTACGTCGAGGCCAGCATGCACGGGGCCGCGTACGCCGCGCAGACGCAGGGCGCGCCCGGGGTCCTGGCACACCACCGAAGGCCAGCGACACCGGTACGGTCACGGACCGCCTGGTACTCGTCGATCAGCGGTGGAGGCAAGTGCAGAACCCCGGCGAGGCGGTTGTGCGATCTACCTCCGGAAGCAGTCGCGGGAGCGGTGGTCAACGGTGTGCCGGAGACTCGCCGCCTCGGAGTGACTTTGCCGCCGGTGACGGGACGGAACCGGTAGCCGTGGACCGTGATCAGTTTTAGGTGGCGCCACGTCGCCACGTTCCTCGCCGCACCCGCCCTGGTGTTCCTGCCGGCCGCGGCGCCCGCCTACGCCCACGCTCCCGTCCCAACCGCCGCCGCGCACCGTGCTCTTCCCGACCCGCCGCCGCTCGACATCATCCGGGCCGAACTGAACGACCTGCCGGTCACGGCGCCGCACAGCATGGCCGGGTACAGCCGGGCCGAGTTCCCCCACTGGAAAATCCAGTACGGCACCTGTGACACCCGCGAGGTCGTCCTTGCCCGGGACGGACAGGACGTCGCCCAGGACGACCAGTGCCGCGCGCTGTCCGGGACGTGGGAGAGCCCGTACGACCACAAGGTGTTCACCGACGCGAAGTCCCTCGACATCGACCACGTCGTCCCGCTGGCGAACGCCTGGCGCAGCGGTGCCGATACCTGGACGAAGGCCACCCGCGAGCAGTTCGCGAACGACACCCGTCGCTCTCAGCTGGTGGCCGTGTCCGCCGCCTCGAATAGGTCGAAGGCAGACAAGGGGCCGGATCAGTGGCGGCCGCCGGCGAGCGACTTTTGGTGCACCTACTCCCGCGCCTGGACGTCCATCAAGCACGACTACGGCCTGAACGTCACCGACACCGAGAAGGCTGCGCTGGTCGAGATGCTCGACACCTGCGCATAGTCCCTCGGTCGCCATGCCGCCCAGCCTCCAGCGGGCCCCGGCACCTGTGAGCGCAGGGACAGGTCGGCCCGTGCCCGATCGGGGGTTCGGGCAGCGGGCCGGCCTGTGTCCCAGCGTGCGGGTGCGCGATGGCGCGGCGCACCCTCGGCTACGCCAGCGCGGCGACAGCCCCTGGCCGCTGGGAGCCGGTGACGGCACCCGGGAGTGCAGGGGCGACGGCACCGTTCTCGTCGGGGAGCCACAACCGGGCGGTCCGCGGACGGTACGCCGCGCCCCGGCCGGACGAGCGGACCTCGACCTGGCGGCCGGTCAGCTGTCCCCAACCGTCGCCGAGCCCGGACCACCGCCGGCCGGTGACCTCCAGGCGCAGCGTGGGGCTGGGCCAGGGGTGGCCGTGGCAGAGCATGACGGCACCGCCACCGGCGGGGACAGCCTGGACGGGCGGCCGAGCCGGGCGGACCGGGGCGCAGTGGCAAGAGACCAAGGGGACGCAGCAGACCGGATCGAGTCGTTTATGCAGGCCGATCCGGTCCGTGAACGATGAGCCGGTTCTGCTCTCCGTCGAAGGTGCTGGCCAGGGCGTCGGCCTCCCTTTGGTGCCCTTCGGAGAGACCCCGCTGGTCGACGTGCACGACAAGGATGTCGTGGCTGTCGATCACCTCGGAGACACCCCGGGTCTCGATCGTGTCCGACCACGCATCCAGGTTCCGGCCGAACCACTTTGGCAGCCCGCAAGGCTCGCTCACCGCGTCCCAGAAGTCGTTCAGTGTCTCGATCTGCCGACCACGAAGGTCAACGACCAGCTCGCTGGCACTCATCCCAGCAGCGTAGCGAGCCAACCACCGGTCAAAGAGACGCAGCCTGGATCAACTGAGGCCAAAGGGCAGCCCAGACCACACACAGGAGAAACCGGGTATCCGCCCACGTCACACCACACGACACCACCCCACACGACAGCCCAACGCGACAGCAGGCGCGACGACCCCACACGGCCTCCCCCAGGGCTCCCGGACGTCCTCCACGGGCAGCCACCAGGGCGGCCTGACGGCCACCCAGCAGCGACAGCGCCTACGCCAGACCCCCGCACACCTACGCAACTGGCACCGGCCACTGTGACCGCTACACCCGACTCCCGTGCAGCAGAGCCCGCCAGCAGAACCGGCCCACCGGCCGCACACGCGGGGCCGGACAACGGCGACGAGGCGCCCCCGGCAAGGACGGCAGGCACCCACGCGCCGGCGGTGTCGAGCTGAGGTGCCTTGGTGTAGCGGGGGCCGCCAGTACGTCTCGCAGATCTTTCAGACCGTCCCCAGCGGCGGGCCCTCTTCCCCGTCGGGACGGTCAGAAGGGCAGGTCGTCGGAGTACCCGTCGCCGAGAGGCCAAGCCGGACCGGTGACATACGGGCCGCGGTCCTCGTCGCCGGGCCGGGTGAGGCCGGTGATGTCGTGGCCCCACGCGGTCAGAGCATCGAGAGCCTGACGGCGCTGCCACCGGATGTCGCAGGTGAGCAGGAGGCGGCGGGCGCGCACGGCCAGGCCCTCACGCTGCCCGGCCAGGTCGGGGTGTTCGGCGAACACCAGGGCGGCACACAGCGCGGAATCCTGCACGCCAACGTCGACATCGTCGAGAAACGGGGCGACAGCCAGGTACAGCACCGGCCTCAGGGCGCGCGCGGCGGCCATCACCGGGGTGAAGCCGTCCACGAAGACGTCGTCGAAGTACCGCTGGCAGCCCGGCGGGCAGGCGTCGTCGAAGTCGTGAGCGACGCCTGCCAGCCACTCCAGCAGCACAATGCACACCCCGTCCGCCGCCCCCGGACACCGGTCCGCACGGCGCGCCAGGACAGCGGCGACGCACAACGCCGCCGGCACGGTCGCCTCGTAGATCGTGTTCTGATGCCGTAGCCCGAGATCACCGAGAACCCGCCTGGCCTCCTCTCCGGTCAGGTCGTCGACGAGCAGCCGCGCCAGCACCCTGGGCACCTCCGCGTTCGGCCCGAACCCGGTGTCCAGGGACAGCCAGTCGGTCCCCCTCACCACCACCCACGGATCCGGCAGAACACCGGGCACGGGCGGACCGGAATACGAATCGGATGTCGTCACCCGTCGCACCCTACGACCCACCACCGACACGGTCCGGGTCGGGCCAACCCGGCACATACAGGGCTCTCATCCAGACTGCGGAAAACCCCAGTGCATCTCACGCAACCCGAAATTTCTCAACCAAAACGCGCAGGTCGAACCACACCGAGACCCAGCCAGCAACACCCCCCGAAAACCGGCCCCCGTCCCGAACGAGACCCCACCACGGCCTAGCCCTTCTCAACCAACCCATGAACCCCCAGCCCGGGAACACCCCGACCCAACGAATCACCGACCCGCCACAACAACCAACAGGTCACACCTGCGGCGGAGGATGAGCTACTTCTCCCCGTGGCTCGCACGCGCGGCCCGGCGCCGGGCATCCGCCGCCTCCGCGCGGGCCTGCTTCGCCAGGCGCGCAGGACAGAACTCCTCCTCCGTCCGGTAGTTCACCGCCTGGCGCAGCCTGCGGCCGGCGGGCCAGGGGGAGCCGCAGGCGTGGCGGCGTACGGCTCTGGGGGACACGTTCAGGAGGGCCGCGAGCAGGCGGACCGCCCGCTGGGTGGTCTCGTCCGGGCTGAACCGGTAGTCCATGCTCAGCGGGCCGTCGGCGTACCGCTCCAGGAGCGCCAGGAGCCGTGTCTGAACGGTGCGCAGCTCTGCCACCGGGCAGTTGCCCCGGCCGTAGGCGCCGTGGGCCTGGCAGGGCGCTGCGGTCTTCTTCGTCGTCATGGCGGCCACCCTGGCCGAGGTCGGCTGTGGACAGCGGTGCCGACGACGGAGCCGCGCGCCCTCAGCCAGAGGTCACCGGCCGGGGCGCGCTGCGGAAGGGCCGGTCAGAACTGGCTGCGGCGCATTCTGGTCACGGCCGTTCCTCCTCAACGCGCACGATCCGGTACAGACCGTCGCCGTAGAGGTGGCCGTCGTGCTTCTTCCTGGTCAGGCGCACCGCGTCCTCCACCGAGGTGGCACAGGCGTGCGTGACGATCACGGAGACCCCGGGGTGCGCCGGGTCCACCCGCCTGGCCGTGAGCTGGTAGTTCCACAGCTTCCGGTCGGGGTCGTCGTACTCGTCAGTCGGGTCGAGGCGCAGGGCGTCGGCGGACATCTTCCGGAGCAGGAGGAGGAGGCGGTCGGCGGTGCCGGGCGGGGTGGGTCGGCGAAGGTCGCCGGTGCGCGGGTCGAGGTCGGCGCGCCACTGGGTGGCGGCCGAGTACAGGCTGTTGACGCGGCCTTCGGGCAGCAGGGCGGTGTTGAGCTTGAGGCGGCGCAGGGCGTCGTAGAGGGGGTCGAGGTCGATGGGGGTCCACAGGACGACGGTGCGCTCGGCAAGAACGTTGGTGAGGTCGGCCAGGGCGGGGGCGGGGTCGATGGCGTGGTCGGGGGCCCCGGGGGTGCGGGGGCCGGTCAGGCGCACGGTGCGGTCGTAGAGGGTGGCGCCGGTGCGGTCGATGGCGGTGAGGCGGGCGGCGGCCGGCGGCCGGGGCGTTCCGGCGGCGGTGGGCTCGCCGGGGGTGTAGTCGATCTGAAGAACGGCCAGGTGCTCGTCGGCCAGGAGGCGGGCGGCGGTCTCGGCGACGTCCTGGGCCGCGGCGCGGATCTCGGCCTGGCGGGTGCGCAGGCGGGTGATGTGGGCGCAGGCGCCGCACAGGGCCCGGCCGTCGGCCGCCGAGGTGCACGGCGTCTCGGGGTGGGCGCCGCAGTCCTCGCAGGTACGGGTGTTGGTGGTGCGGCGCGTACCGGCCGCGAGGAGCTGCGCGGCGGTGGCCGCGGTCGGGACGGACTCGCGCACGTCGTACAGGTCGAATTCGTCCTTCCGTCCGGTGCCGGGGTTGCGGGTCTCGATGGTGGCGCGGACCGGGCCGGCCGACTGGCGCGGCAGGTCCAGCGCGGCGAGCTGGGTCCTGGTGCGCAGGTGGTCGGGTACCTCGCCCCACCAGGTGTAGGACGGGACCGGCTTCACGGATTCCGGCATGTTGGTGCCTCCCCTTCTCGGCTGTGCGGTTCAACGGCGGCCGCCACCAGGTGGTGGCGGCCTGGCGGGCGGTCAGCGCATCCACGGCTCGGTGGTCGGTGTGGGCGGCGCGGCGGGGGTGAGCGGCTGGTCGGCGCGGCGGGTGATCTGGAGGTCGCGCACAGCGCCTCCTCGGCGACGACGGTGTCGGGGCCGTCGAGGAACGGTGCGACGGCCCGGGCATCCACGGCTCGGGGACGGCGTGACATTCTCGCTAACTGATCGTTTCAGAATGTCGTTCTGCGGAGACGCTGGCGGCCCGTGGAACAATCCCTTTAGTCACGGGCTCAGGGGGGTTGGCGCCGTATGGAGCGGGTTGGGGCTGCACGGGAACTCGTGCTTGGTTACGTCCACGCTCTGAACGCGGTTGGCGAGGCCATGAGGGCGGCGATCCCCTCGCTTGAGCGACTCGCAGATGTCCTCGACCTGGTCCGTTCGCGCCGGATCATCAGCCGGAGCGGGCACGTCGGCACGTACGCGTACATGGTCCATGGGGCCGGGTGTCGATTCGTGAGCGACAACGGCACCGAGGTTGATGTGGACTTCGCAGCTGACGGGAGCGAGATCTTCGACCTCTGGCGGCTGCACCAGTACGGGCGGAGCCTTCCGGAACCTCTTGACGTCACGGATGAGGACCTGCAAACAGCGGTGCGGTCGCTGCAACCGCTTCTGGCCGAGGTGCGGCCGGGGTGGTTCCGCGTAGCCAAATGATCGCTTCACTATAGCTAGGCGTGCTGGGACGGTGCTGGGACAGGGCGAGCGCTGGCTGCGGGTGTGGACACGCTCAGGTACGGTGTCAGCGGCGCCTGAGAGCGTACGGATCATGAAACGATCCGACGATCTCCTGGCAGGACTGGACGACATCGACTGGGCGGCCTTGGGACATGCCTACGGGAGCGCCAAGGACGTACCCGGCCAACTCCGGGCGGTGTGCGGGCCCGACGAGGAGGCCCGGGAGAGCGCCTTCCGCAGCCTGTTCAGCAACATCTTCCATCAGGGCAGCCGGTACTCGGCCTCTCCGTACGCCGTGCCGTTCCTCACCCGGATCGCCGTCGCAGGCCCGGCCGGCACCCGAGCCGACGCCCTGCTACTGCTGACCCGTCTGGCCGTCGACTGGCACGACGAGTACGACCTCCCGCTCGGCATCGACACCGCCGCGTGGCGCGCCGCGGCCATCAGCCCCGAAGAGAATCTGCGGTGGTACGACGAGCAGATCGCCGCCGAGACCGACGAGGAACGGCTGAAGAACCTGCGCGAGGGACGGGCGTACTGCGCGGCGGGGCACCCCGTCGGCGCCCGCGAGGGCGCACTGCGTTCCTACGACGCGGTCCGCGCGCAGCTCCCCGCTCTGCTCGAACTGCTTGGCGACCCGGACACGGAGATCCGCACCAAGACCGCGTACCTCCTCGGCTGGTTCCCCGAGGAGGCCGACACCACCCTGCCCCCGTTGCTGGCCTGCCTCGACAGCGAGCGGAACCCGGCATGCGCCGCCACGGTCCTCGTCGCGGTCGGGCTGCTCGCCGACCACGACCCGGACGGCCGGCTCCGACGTCACCTCGACCACGGGCACCCCCTGCTGCGGTGGGCCGCCGCCACCGCCCTGGCCCGACTCCTGGCCGCGCGCCCGACCGCCGCGCCCGGCCTGCCGTCGGCGGAGCGCATCGCAGCAGAGCTGGCCGCCTTCGGCGCCGGACCGGCCCCTGCGCCCGCCACCGCCCACCATTCGGGCGACCTGCACAGCTACACCGTCCGCAGCCTGATGTGCCTGATGGGCGCCGCCGAGGATCCGGACGGGGTCCTTCTGGAGATCGTCCGCGCTCTGCCCCGTATCGAGGAGACCGAAGTCGTGCCCCGCCCGCTGGCGGTCCGCGCCGGGGATCTACTGGAGGCCCTGTTCGAACCCGCGGACACCGCGCCGCTGTTCGCCGGACTCTCCCCCGGGCGCCGAGAACTGCTGAGCGTCCTGGCCGAGCTGCTGACCGCCGCGGACTTCCAGTCCTGGCCGTTCGGCTCCGACCTCCACGAACGGTTCACCCGGTACGGCCTCCCCGGTACCCGCCCCGCCCTACGCGCCTACGTCGGGCTGTCCACCGAAGGCGAGGACCCCAGCGCTCCCCTCCCCGACCCCTGGGAATCATTCCGCAACCACTGATCCCACGCCCTCACCGAGCGCCAGCCGCCGGCACGGGGCGGGGTTCCTCGTCCGGTGCCACGGTCAGCGAGCCCAGTCTGGCCACGAGTTCCTCATCGTTCAGGTGCCCTCCGAACCGCTCCCAGCTTGCGATGAACCGTCCGGGGGTGAGCTCGAGGTCGAAGACTGATGTGAACGTCGCGATCATGCAGAAAGCGATCGCGCCGGCGCGGTCAACCGGATCGCTGATCCGAGCCTCCAGGTCGCCCTTCAGCCAGGTGAGCATCTCCAGCATGGACGCCCCGCCGATCGCCCTTCGGCGAAGCTCCCGCTCGATCTCCTGCTGTCCAGCACCCCGGCTCATACCCCACCCTTCGACGAGGCCAGTCGACACATGACGGCATGGCCCGCTCCACAGTCCCCTGCACCCTGCCACTCTGCCGGCGGCCAGCGAACCTTGTAGTGCAGGTAATGACAGGTTCGAGCCATCCTCTCTAACTGAACTCCTCGTGCGCGGACACCGGATCGGCGTCCACCGCCGAGAGAAACGCGTGGGCGGTGCTCTCCAGGTGAGCGACGTGGCCCAGGAGCGCGGCCCGCGCGCCCCTTTGCGCGGGCGCCGGCTGTCCCAGGCCCGTCCGGCCGGCTGACGCCACGGCGGCAGCGTGGGCGAAGGCTTCGAGGGCGTCAGCGAGGTCGGCGGCGGCGCCCTCGCTGTCGGTGCTGGTGTTCACCAGCTCGCCGGGCCGTTGGGGTCAGTGGGCTGCGGGGTCCGGCGGATCGTGTCGGGGTGGTGGAGGTACCAGCCCCAGTCGTCGAAATCTGGGCCCCAGCGGATCAGGGCGACCCAGGTGGTGGAGCCCTGGTGCAGGCGCCAGTTTTCGATGCGGCACGGCCGCCACCGGCCGCCAAGGCGGATCTCGGCCCAGCGCCAACGCGGCTCGGTGGTCCAGCAGCGGCCCGGGCCGGACATCAGCTCGCGCGGTGCCCGCTCGGCGTCGCCGGGCTGGTGGTCCGGGTGGCCGGGGTGGGAGCGGGAGAACGGGACTGCGCTGGTCACCCCTCCACGATAAATCGAACGAATGTTCCCATTCAAACGCTGGGCGGCCTCGCGGTGGTCGAGGCCCCGCGCCGGGTAGAGGCCCCGATGGGGGAAGCCGGACGATGGCGCCGATCCCGAGAGGCCCGTGATGGCGGCGAGAGCGATCGCACGGATGACGATCACGTTCAGCCTGGTCTCGACCCCGGTGTCCCTGTACTCCGCCACCGGGCAGCACACCGTGCCGCTCCACCTCGTCCACGCCACCGACGGCGGCCGCATCCGCCAGCGCCGCGTCTGCGAGCACGACGGCCAAGACGTCCCGCCGGACCAGGTGGCCCGCGGCTACCAGGCCCCCGACGGGCGCACCGTCGTCCTCACCCCCGACGACCTCGACCAGCTGCCCCTGCCCACCACCCGTGAGATCCGCGTCCTCGGGTTCATGCCGGCCGAGCGCCTCGACCCCACCGCCTACGACAAGCCGTACTACCTCGGCCCGACCACCGCGGCCGCCGTGCGCCCGTACGCGCTGCTGCGCCAGGCTCTCCTGGAGGCCGGCCAGGTTGCCGTCGTACGCACCGCCCTGCGCACCCGCGAGAGCCTCGCGGTGCTGCGGGTGCGCGAGAACACCCTGGTCCTGCACACCCTGCTGTGGCCCGATGAACTCCGATCTCCCGCAGGCATCGCCCCGGACGGCATCAAACTGCAGGAGACGGAGCTCGCGCTGGCCCGGACCCTGATGGACGCCATTTCGCAGGATCTGCACCTGGAGGCCGAGCACGACGACTACGCCCAGGCTCTGGAGGAGGTCGTCGCCGCCAAGTTGCGCGGCATAGAGCCACCGCACCCCGCTGGCGCCCTGCCGCCCGCCGCGGGCACCGCCGTCGACCTTATGGCCGCCCTCGAACGTGCCCTCGCCGATGCCCAGCAACGCCACCCCAAGACCGCCGCCCGCACCGTCAAGAGCACGTCGACGAAGACCGCCGCCCCGCGCAGTTCGACGGGCAAGGCCCTGCCCACCGGCGGTACGAAGTCGACCCCCCCGCCTACGACAAGCCGTACTACCTCGGCCCGACCACCGCGGCTGAGGTGACAGGTAGCCCGCCAAAACGGTGACAACCATCGTGCTTCACCTCGTGGCTTCACTGAGGTCGCCCGACACCTTCAGTGACAACCAGCCCGCTTCGGTACAGGCACCAGGGGATGGGGGGCAAACGTCGTGGCGTCGGACGATGTCGGGCCGGCCCCGGTGGACCGCTGAGGCGGGCGAGCTCCAGCGGCCGGCCGGGGGACGATCCCGCCGCCGCTAGGGCAGCAGGTGTCCGAGCAGCCTCACCAGGAGCATGCCGACTCCCTGTACCACGCCACCGATGAAGCGCCGTCGCAGCCAACGGCGGCGCCCGCGGCTTCGGTGCCACCAGGCCCCGACCTGCTCGGTCCTGTACCAGCGGGGCCGGTTGCCTCTACGATCGCGCACGCGCGACCTCCTTCGTTGATGCGGGGCCCGCACGGAGGGGCGGTCACGGTAGGCGACAGCTGGCAGGCGTAGCCGAACGTGATCGTTCCACTCCACTTGGGCAAGGCGGGACGCTGGGCACCTGATGCGCCGGCCCGGCGCCGGAGAGCCGTGATCCACCATCAGGTGCTCACCGGGTGCGACCCGTCAGAGCGGAGGCCGGGGTGGCCCGCTCTCCAGGACCGGCAACCCCTGGCGGCTGACGCCAAGTCAACGCCTGGCGGTGTCCCCCGCGCCAGGAAGAACCAGAACTTTCCGCTCGCGAGCGACAGGAAGAAACAACGTCGCCAGGGCCCCGCACCAGCGCGGGACCGAACCTCCCGGGGACCCAGCGGCAGACGAGCAGCCGTCAGCCCTGGCGGGCGACCGCGAGCGCGAGGATCTCGGCGCGCACGGCGGCGGCCTCCGTACCCGTCAGCTCCGCGATCTCCTCTGGCCCCATCGCCAGAACGTGGTGCAGCAGCACGAGGTCCTGCTGCCGGGGGCCGAGGTGCGCGAGCGGGCGCAGCGGACGGTCTCCGGCGAGCAGGCACACCCGGTGGCGCAGGGCCTGCCACGCGAAGGCGGCCGGGCTGACGGCCCGGGCCGCCTGCGCCCACTCGTCCGCGAGGTAGCCGCGGGTGGCGCGCAGCGCGAGCTGGGCGTCGTCGTCGGCGAGGAGGAGGTCGGCGTAGCGCTGGTAGTGGCGGTGGTGGAGGTCGTAGAGGGCGCGCGGGCCGACCGGGGCGGCGCTCTCGCGGGCGAGTTCGGCGGGTGTGGCGGGCATGGTCTCCCTCCGGGGTGCGGGCGGGTACGGGGTCCTACGGTTCGGTTCCGGGTCTAGAAGGACTCGGCGGGCAGGGTGGTGATGTGGGTGCGCGGGGCCGGGGGTAGCGGGTGTTCCGGTGTCCATTTCGGGTTCTCGGCGAGCTGGAGGCATTCCCACAGGGGCTTGATGACCTCGGGCGGGCCGTTGAGGACGGTGACGGCGGCGGCGATGTCCGGCCAGGTCGAGCGTTCGGGGTGGTGCAGAGCCTCGGCGGCCTGGGCTGCGGTCAGGGGGTGGGCGGAGCGGTCGGCGATGTGCTGGGGGGTGGGGCGTCCGGCCGCGAGGTGGAGTCCGTGGATCGCGGAGGCGAGCTCGAAGCGGGCCTTCTCGTAGGCCTCCGGCCGGCCCGCGAAGAAGGGCCTGACGGTGGGCTTGCTGTTGGCCTGCTCCCACAGCACGCGCAGTTGCTCCGGGTCGGCGCCGCAGGAGCGGGCGATGGAGGCCACCACGTCCCAGCGCGGCATCCGTTCCCCGGTGGCGGCGCGGGAGATGTAGGAGGCGGACACCCCGGCCTCGCCGGCCACGTCGCGCATGGAGCGGCCCGACAGGCGCAGCAGGTGCGAGAGGGCGCTGGCGAGGCGGCCGGGGGCGTCGAGGGAGCCGGCTACGGCGCGCCGGTTGTGGGGGCCGCGGGGGGCGGAGCCCCGGGGCCGTGCGCTCTTGCGGCCGCGTTCGCAGCGGCGCTCCAGCAGCCGGGCGACCTTCTCCTCCTCCCAGCGGGTGCGCGCGGTCTCGGCGCTCACCCCGAGCTTCGCTGCGACGGCCGACCAGCGGACGCCGCGCTGGCGTGCCTGGAGGACGACGCTGCCTACCAGGGCGTTGTACTCCTTGCCGAGCTCGGCGACGATGGTGAGTTCGGCGTAGTCCCCGAGTTCGGGGTGGTCGGCGGATTTCGCCACGTTCCGGAGCTTGCGCGTGAGGTTCATCAGGCTGGTGGCGATCGGCACCACCATGGGGTCCACCGCCGCCGCCCGGACTTCCTTCGTCCCGTCCTTCGCGCGGTTGAAGGCGGCCCGGCACTTGTCCTCGCAGAAGCGGCGCGTACGCCCCCTGGGGCTCGGCGTATAGGTCGAACCGCAGTTTTCGCAGACTTCGCGCGGCTCTGTCGGATGGGTCATGTCCAGTTCCTCGAAGCGTTCGGGATGGCGCAAACGGGTGACCTGTTCGGGGGTATTCCGTTCGCGGGCGCCCGGTATTCCAGTGCGGCCCGTACGAATTGCATTTCGCTCACCCGTCGCTGCGAGCGGCGTCCGGCGCCGCCAGGGCTGGCCTGGTGGTGCCGAACGGCAGCGGGGCGTCAGGCGCGACGGCGCAGGTAGCTGACGCGGGAGGCGTTGGCGACGCGGCCTGCGGCGTAGAGCAGGACCGACATCCCCAGCCCGGGGGCGGTCCCCGCGAACAGGGCAGTGATCGCCCCCGGAACGGCCACGAGAAGGCCGCCGCGCAGGTGTACCCACATGGCAACAGCGGGCGGGGTTTCCCCGCCCGTCAGCGGAGGCATGTTAGCTTCGAGATCACGGCCGGGCCGCCGGAAGGCGACCAGGTAGCGAATCGGGTCAGGACTCACGAGAGCTCCTTGATCAGTGAGTGATGTTGTCGCGTAGAGCCCCGGCACAACGGTTTCTCAGGCCGCCGGGGCTCTCCGCATTCGCGAGATTACAACGCGATCACCCCACCGCGTTAACGGCTGATCTTCTTAGTTGCCACCCGACGGAAAATCATTCGAACAAAGCGATCAGAAGCGAAAGAATTGCGTCAAACAAAGGCGTAAACAGCTCCGGATCGTGGCTCGTTCGTTCCATATCGCCCGGCAACGTCCGCCCGCAAGGTCAACGAAACGCAATCTTCGGTGCTCAGCGGGCGGCCCCCGGGCGGAACGGCCTCGCACACCCCGGGCCGCCCTGCTGCCAGCACCCGTCGCCCCCTGTCCCACGACGCGCCCCCGTTGCCAACACCACCTCCAGGTGGCAAGACAACCGACCAACATCGGTCAAACCCTCGCACCGCCACGGACGGCGGCCCGGCGCGTTGCAGCACCGCCCAAGGTCAGGAGCGACGCCACCAGGGGCAACCAGTGTTCCTCGCCCTGGCGGCCGCGACGGCCGCGGCTTCGGCCTCGGCGGCAAGCTGGGCCCGTTTCCGGTCGGACTCCTCCGCCTGGCAGGCCGTGCACACCCGCTCGCCCCAACGGGCCCGGTCCCGCTCCGTGTCGGTGAGCTTCACCTCGCAGCGGGTGCAGGCCGGCCTGCTCACGGGCGCGGCAGGCGGCGGCCTCGGCCTGGCCCTCGACGTCGAGGAGCCGAGCGCGACGCCCTTGCCCGGGCCGCCGTCACGGGGCGGCAAGCCGCCGACTGGATCCGCGTCCTCGCCGCCCGGCAGCAGCACGCCGATAACCGGCAGGTCCTGGAGCGGTACGCCGACGCCGTCGAGCAGGTGCTGCGCCGCGAGATCATCCCCGGCAGCGAGGGCGAGCCGACCGAGGAACTGCGCTACGCCCTGGACGCCTACGTGCTGTGCGGCAGCACCCTGGCCGAGCACCACCCGGAGCTGACCGCCGCCGAGCGCATCGCGCTGCTCGCGGTCGGCTTCACCGCCGTGTCCGCTCCACGGGTCGTCCTCAACGACATCGCCGGCGACCTGGCGCTGCTGTGCGAGGCCATCGACCAGGCCCTCGCCCTCGCCGCCGCGGCGCGGCCGGCTGCGTCCGAGGCCCGGCCGTGAGCCAGACGGAGAACGCGGCGCCGACGGCGGCACCGGACGAGCTGGCCCGCAAGTACGCCGTCGACCGACTCGTCCGTTGTCTGCGGGAGAAGCGGCCCGCGCCGGGTGAGGACGCCGGGTGGTGGCAGCGGTGCCGGCACGAGCGGTCCCGCAGGCGGCTGAACCGGGCCACCGATCGCGCGTTCGTGTTCGAGGGCGCGGCGGACGAGGCGTTCCTGCGCTACCTGAAGATCGAGCTGGCGATGCACGTGCTGACCGGCCTCACCTCCGACGAGGTCACCATGTGGCGGCGCACCGAGGGGATCGTGGCGGCCCGCACCCTGGTGGAGCTGCGGGACTTCGTCCGGCAATCCACCGGCCGCCCAGACTGGGACTTCACCACCGCCCGACAGCACCCGGCACCGACGGGCAGCGGTGCCTGAACCGGCCCGGGACGTGGTCGGGGCCACGCCGGAGCCGGGAGAACAGTCCGATGACCGGTCAGCTCCGCTGCGGCCTCACCTCCCCCGGCCCACCTCCGGCCAGCGCGCCGCCGCCCAGCTCCTCCGGCTCGACCAGGCGCTGCTCCCACTCCCGGTCATCGCGGCCAGGCCCGGCTGGGCCGGGGCGGGCCGATCCGGCTACGCAGGGTGTATCTCCTCGCGTACGCGCGCCTCGGGCCCCGGGAACGGCACGCGGCGCGGGCCGGTGAGCGCGCAGCGTCACCGGGGCGGCGGGGCTCGGCACGGGACGACCGGCGGCCGTCGTCCTGCCTGGAAGCGGTGATCCGGCCCCGCGCGCCCGGCCCGACGTGCCATCCTCGGAGCGACTACCGAACGGAGTACATCGATGACCTGGCGCTACCGCTACCTGTGCGGCGTCTGCCGGACCGTCAGTAAGCACCGCCACGAGTTCCAGGCGCTCGACGAGCAGCGCGCCCACATCGCGGCCGTCCACCACGGCCGCACGCCCGAGGGCGACGAGGTCCGGGCGCTCACCGCCGAGGAGATCGGCCCCGACGACAGGGGCGGGCGGGCGGGGTACCCGATGGGGTACCCCGCCCCCCTGCCCCACCCGAAGCCCCCCGGCCAGACCGGTTTCGCGGCCAGCCTCTTCGTGGTGCTGGTCCTCATCGGGTGGGGCCTCTACAGCCTGCTGCCCCGCTGAGGGCCGGCCCCGGCAGACCGGGCCGCCGCCGCGGGCGCGGCGAGCATGACCAGGGCGGCGACGACGGGCCGTCGTCCGGGCCCGCCCTGATGAACCGACACCAGCGAGCAGCAGGGGCTACCGCGTCGAGAGCCGGGGCGACTGGTCCCGGTGGACCTGCGTGCGGGAGGGGTGCGCCGCTACCGATACCGCCCGCGGCGACCCGCACGACGACGTCGCCGCCTGGGCCGGCGCCGCCCACCAGCGGCAGCACCACCGCGCCGACGTCGTGCGCGACGCCGCCCGGGCGCTGGACGACGCCGCCGTCCTGCGCAGCAGCGGCGCGCTGCTGACCGACGTCAACGCGCGCGGCCCGCGGGGCCGGGCCTGCGTGGCCCCGGGGGCCGCCGCCGACGCCCTCGGCACCTGGGCCGCCCAGTTGCTCACGCGCCTGCCCGACACCGGCGACCAAGACGAGCGGATCGCCCGGCAGATCGCCGAGACCGTAGCCCGCCGCCAGGTCTGCGCGCACGACGCACGGCCCGGCCGGCCCGTCCTGCCCGCGCCGCCGGCTGACACCGCGCCGGACGCTGCGGGTCGTCAGGTCGACCTCGATCGCCGTACTCGGCGATGAAGAATCCGGCGCTCAGCTCATCCGGCGGGCCCAGGCTCCGACCTGGCCGGATGGGCCGAGTACGGCTACTGCGCCAGCCACTCGCGGTTCTTCTGGGGCCTGCGGTTGCACCTGACGTGCACCCTGCACGGCCTGCCCGTCGCCTTCGCGCTGACAGGCGCCAAGGCCGACGAGCGCACCACCCTGCTGGACATCCTGGACACCGAGACCGCCCTCGTGGCCGCCCGGCGCGGCCAGACCCTGATCGGAGACAAGAACTACTTCGGCGCCGCGTTCGAGCGCGAGCTCGCCGAGATGGAGATCCGGCTCCTGCGGCCTGCCCGCAAGGGCGAGGCCACGCGAACCGGATCGCAGCTGTTCAAGCCGTTGCGGCAGATCATCGAGTCGGTCAACGACACCTTCAAGGGCCAGCTCGACCTCGAACGACACCAGGGCCGCACGCCCGGCGGCGTCATGGTCCGCGTCCTCCAGCGGATCCTCGCGCTGACCGCCGCGATCTGGCACAACGACCAGACCGGTCAGCCCATCATGCGCTCCCTTACCGCGTACGACCACTGAACCCCTTGGCGTCAGTCATCTAGCCTTCGGCTGTTGGGGAAGCCGGCTGCGGGATCGCCCGATCCGGAGCGGTCACAGGTTGTGGAGGTAGGCGAGCTGGACGGTGCGGGCGGCCTGCTCGGGGGTGTCGTGGAGCATCGCCTCGTGCGTCGCCGGGTCGCCGATGAAGTAGTTCCCGTACACCGCCACCCACCGGTCGCCGAGGCCGGGCAGGCCGCGTTCGGTCCAGCCGACCTGGTGGCCCTCGCCCAGCACCAGGTAGACGTCCGGGTTGACGGTCCATCCGGCCAGCGTCCACCAGTCGCCGAACAGCCGGGGGTCCAGGACGACGGCGACGTCGGTGGTGGGCAGGCGGCGCAGCATCGGGTCGGCCGGGACGGTGACCTCGGCCATGGGCGGCTCCGGGAGCTCGGGCGCTGCCGGGACAGGGCCGGTCGCATCCTGCTGGGCCAGGCGCCGGTCGACGAGGTCGCGTAGCTGGGTCCCCGTCGTCCCGTCGACCGTGGCGTTCCCTTCAAGCGCGGCAGGGGGCGCTTCCTCTTCGCCGCGCTGAACTGAGGGCTGCGACGGTACGGTCTGCGGTCGGAGGGCATCGGCGGTCTTGGTTTCGTTGCCGTCACGGAACCCGGCCGACTGCGACGTACCGGGATGCGCGGGGGTTTCGTTTCCGCCACGGAACAGCCCGTCGGCGCCCTCGGCCCGCACAGCCGCCTGGTCGGCCTCGGGGCCGTCGCGGTCCGGGGTTTCGTTGCAGGACGCCCGTTCGAGGGCCGCCTGTTCCAGCAAGTGAGCAGTAGCGGCGCTCAGCGCCCGGAGTGCGAGGTCGGCTGCTTCGGCGGCTCCGTCATCGAGGGCGCCGGTCAGGACGCCGGTGGCGTCCTGGACGGCTGCGGAGAGTTCCAGCAGCCGGCCGCGGCGCTCCGATGCCGTCGGCTTCGGCATCTCCTCCGGAGGTGTCGCCGCCTCGGCCCTGCGTCGGCGGTGGGCAGCCGAGCGGCACGTCGCTCCGCAATACCGGGCCGGCCGACCCGTCCCGGCGACCTGGAGCGCGCGCCCGCACTCCAGACACACCGGGGCACATACGGGCAGGTCAACAAGCATCGGCTGGTCCACAGTCACTCGCACACCCTAGGTGTTTCGTTGCATGGCAACGAAACACCTAGGGTGCGGCCCGCGGCCCCCCATGCGCGTGCGAGTCGACGGGGAACCACGACCCTCCGGGTTCCGTTGCCGCCACGAAACCCGACGCTGACGGACGTCCCGTCAAGACGAGGGGTTGCGTTGCGGCAACGAAACAGCCACCCGGCTACGGCTCCGCGTGCAGGTTGTCCCGCTGCGCATTCGCAACACGCCGCGGTGCGGCACGGCTCCGGTGCAGCGGGGCCGGGTGCGGCAGGGGTGTCCCTTCCCGACCAGGCCGACCCCGGAGGCGGCCTCGGACAGCCTGGGGTCCTCGACGAGCGCACCGCGCTGATCGGCGCCCGGCTCACCGCGGCGCGGGCCGCGCTGTGGGTGCGCGACCTCGCCCGGCGCCAGGAGAACGCCGGACACCGTGCCGCGCTCGAGGACTTCGCCGCCGCGCTCACCGCCTTCGGCACCGGACCCGACCCCGCCGACCGTGAGCCGGGCGGCATCGGCGAGGACGTCCGCCACCGTCTCACCGCCTATGTGCTGCTCGGTCCGACCGGCCTGGCCGACGGGCCGGACCTGGACCCGGCCGAGGCGGTGGCGCTGGCCACCCTCGCCGCCGTCGCCACCGCCTTCCCGGTCGCGGTGGTCACCGGCACCGACGCCCTGCCGCGGCTGTGCCGCCTCATGAACACCACCATCGACGACGTCCGGGCCATCCACACCGCCGACGCCACCGGATGAACCGCACCTGCCCGGCATGGCCTCGCCGGGCAGGTGCCGGTCGGCGCGGGGCGCAACCGACCCGGCCGGCTGTCCGGCGAAGGCCTGCGGCGCCCGCGGCTGCGATCCCCGTCGCACCGCCCCCACCTGCGGCGTCGCACTCCACGCCCCTGCCCCGCGCCCGCCCTCGCGCATCCGGACCGCACTGTAGCGGCCGGCGGTTGCGCGGGCCGCCGCGGTCGCGGCACCGCGGGTGTAACGGGGGTGGCCGCACCCGCGGTGCCACACCCGTGACCGTCCGGTCCGGCAGGCGGTTGCACCGGTATGACGACTTCCCCGCTGAACTGGCCGCCGCTGCCCTTCCCGACCGACCGTGCCGAGGACGAGCCCGCCTCCGGGTCCGACGAGCAGGTGCCCGGCCCCGTCGAGCTGGCGGCGCTCCACCGGGGCCGCGACGCCGGGGAGGCCGCAGCCGCGTGGGTGCGCGAGCTGGCCAGCCGCCAGGAGGACGAGCGCCACACCCTGGCCCTGGAGCACGCGGCCGCGGGGATCGAGCGGGCCAGCCACCAGGAGGTGGTCCCGGGCGGTGACGGCCAGCTGGCCGAGGAACTGCGCTACTCGCTCGGCGCGGACGTGCTGCTCGGCGCCACCTACACCGGCGCCCTGCCCGACCTCGCGCCGGGCGAGCGGATGCCGCTGGTCGCGGTGTGCGCGCTCGCGGCCGCCATGCCGTCCTGCGTGCTCGGCGACCTGCCGCGCGAACTCACCCTGCTCGCCGACGAGCTGGACGCCGCCACCGCCGCCGGCCGCGCCGCCACCACCGCCACCGGCTTGGCCGGGTGAGCACGACCAGGCGCCGGGCGCTCGGGCCGGCACCGCACGGGTGCTGGCCGACACCGTCCGGACGCCCCGCACTCCGCCGCCGTGGTCACCGGCCGCCAACGCCAGCCGCACCAAGGACGTCCGCTGGCGTCGGGCCCGCGCCACGCTGCTGGAGGCCATCACCCGGCACCACCACGACCCCTTGCCCGACGAGGAACCCGACGCCCGTGCCCAGGCCACCCCCGGCGAGCGCGCCGCCTCCCAGCTTCTCCACCTGCGCGAGGCGACCAGGCCGTCTGGGAGCGGTGGCGCGCTCTCGTCACCGGACGGCGGGATCGCCTTCGCCCCGCTTGCTGAAGCGGCGAGGCCGCCCTGGCTGGTGGGGCCTCGCCGTTCTCGGACCTTCCTCCGCGGTGGCTGGCGTTAGGACGTAGGGGACGGTTCTTCAGGGGGAGGGAGTAGGCAGGGGGTGATGACCCGCAGGTACATGCGGTCCGCGGTGCCCGACGTGGACGCTGTCGCGGAGTAGCGGCTGCTGGGGTGGAAGGCGTCGACGAGCGCGTCCGGGTTGCCGTCCACGGTCTCGCGGTAGCCCTTCACCGTCAGGCCTTCGCGGACCAGCATGTCGCGGACCTTCCTGACCACGTCCGGGTGCTGCGCACGCGGCACCGTGCTCTTGACGCTGTACATCAGGATGTACCGGTCGTCGGAGGCGGTTTCGCCGTTCTTGCCGGTGCAGGGGGTGAAGAGCGCGTCGATGGTCGACGTGTCGGTCTGGATTCCGGCGGTCTGGGCCATGTGCTCGGTGATCTGGTGCGCCCAGGCTTGAGCGTCGGCCTTGGATTTCACGGGTGGTGTGTCACTCCTGTCGGCGGGATGGGCGGACGAGCATCCGCTGAGTACCGTGAGCAGGAGCGCGGTGGCGGTGAACCACCGGGGGGTGCGGGATACGCTGGCAGCCATGGTGCTCCTGAGTCGCCGGTCGGCGGTTGGGTGGACTGGTTGCGGGGTCAGTGCGGGACTGTGGGGGCGAGCGTCGGCGGGCGGCCCGCGATGATGCGTCCCTGGTTGTTGAGGCTTTCGCTTGCCCCGTTGGGGCCCATGTCCCAGTAGCCGCCGTGTCCGCTGGTATCGATCTGGATGCGTTGCGCGTCGAAGTCCCTGTACTGGGGACTGTCGCCGAGAACGGTGCCGGTGACCATCTGGATGAAGTCGTCCTTGGCCGTGCCGACCCAGACGTGCTTCGGGTCGACGTTGAGCTGCCACGCGCCTCGCACTCCCATGCCAGGGCTGCCGAGCGCGAGGAGGTCGTTGGCGTTCGCCCCGCCGTCGCGTGCGGCCACCCCGACGACGTAGCTGCCGTAGCTGTGCCCCATCAAGGTCAGATGCGAGCAGGTGCCGTTCTCGCCCTCGGCCACCCGCAGGCCCTTGGTGAAGTTACGCAGCAGGGGTGCCCCGGCATCTCCGCGGTCCCCCTCGGCTACCGAGCCGTCCAGCCAGTTCGGTGTCTCGTAGCCCAGCCACGAGACGACGGCGACGTTCTGGCCGTCGGATTCGTCCTCGGCGGCCTTCTGGAGTCGCCGGATGTGGTCCATCTGCCCCGGTACTCCGGCGAAAACGGTCCCGGTACCCGGTACGAAGACCGCCGTGTGCTGGGCTTTGTCGGGGTTGCCCGTGGCAACGATGGCTCGGCCGTTGTGTGCCTCGGGGTCGAGTCCGAGCAGGAACATCCGGTGTGGCTCCACGTTCCCGTCGGACGCCGTCAGCTTCTTCTGGATCTCCTCCATGGCAGCGATCCGCGACTTGTACTCGTCTTCGTCGATGCCGAAGTCGGTGGGCTTCCCTGTCCGGTAGGCGTCCAGCTTCTCGTCGAGCACCAGGCGGTTCGCCTCGTCTCGGACAGTCGCGGGAAGACCGTCGAGCCTACCGATCTTGTCGGGGTGCAGGGCCAGGTAGGCCTCCTGCTGTTCCGGGGTGAGCCCCTTCCACCACGCGGCGGACTTCTCCGGGTCCTTGCCGTCCGGGATGTATGGGTCGACCAGGCCCAGGTCCTGCATCGCGGCGGCGGCAGCATTCTTGGCCCCGGCGAGTGCGCCGTTCACCCGGGTCGGGTCAAGGGCATTAGAGCTGAGCCGACCCAGCGCCGTGTTGCCCTGATCGCTCGCCGTCTGGGCGTCCTTCAGCGCGGTGTTGATCCGGTCCTGGAAGCCCTTCACCTCCGAACCGAGCTGCTGCCGTGCTTTCTGTGCCTCCGGGTCGTTGTGTTCCCCCTTTCCTTCGGGCGGGAGGCTGACGACACCGTCGGCAGACACGTTCAGGCCGGCGTCCACCGCGCGGTTCACGGCGTTGGTGAGGTTGGTCTGCGCCTGGTAGATCCGGTCGGCGACGGTGGTGAGCACCCGAGCCGCAGCGTCCGCCTCCATCTTGACGATGTTCAGCTGCTGCTCCGTCTTCGCCATGTACGAGAGCGCGGCCTTCGCATCGTCCCCCTCCCAGGTGCCGGCCAGCGGTCCGGTGACCTGGCTACGATGCCGCTGGCCGATGCTCTCCCCGGCGTGACCCAGTGCCGTCCAGGCCTTCGCCGCGTCATGCAGGCCGTGCGGGTCGAACCTCGTCAGGAGTTCGTAGAGGCTCACTTGTCCCCCTGCGGTGCGACGGCCCACGCACCGGCGATCGCGCGGTCTTTGTGCTCATGGGCCGTGGCGTTGGCGTTCAGGTTGGCCGCGGTGTCCGCGAGGCGCTGACGCAGGTCACCGAGCGGCTGGGACCAGCCGGTGCCCAACTGCGCCAGTCCGCCGGCGATCGACCAGCCGGCGAGCTGGCCGGAGACGGTCTCGCTGGCGGTCACCGCGTTCTGGACAGGCGTGCCCAGTTCCTCCCCCAGACCCTTCGCGATACCTGCGGAGGCCCGCAGGTCCGTCGGCTGAACTGCAATCCTGCCAGTGGCGTTGTCACCCATGTGGGTTCCCCTCCCCGAAGATGGACGCCTAGTCCCACTCCCCCGCAGGACGCTAGACCTGCTGTGTGCGCTACGCATCCGTACAGATACTCAGATGCTACGGGCCGCACCCACGAACACCCCCGGCTCGGGAAGAACCCGCCCACCCAGCGGGCCGATCCGTGGAGCGACGCCTTCGACGGCCTGGACGACGAGGACGTCCTCGGCGAGACGCCACCAAAGCGCGCTCCTTCGGAACCAACCCGGCAGACGCCGTCGACGAGCTGGTGGGCAGCATGTTCGGACAACTGGCCCCTGGCAGAGCGCGATCGGCGAACTCGCCAAGCGCTGATCGAGGCCATCACCCGACACCACCACGGCCCCCTGCCCGACGAGGAACCCGACGACCGGCCGTGGTGATCACTTACGCCCGGGGCGCGGGAGAATGACCGGGTGACCAGCACCCAGCCCCTGCCCCGGGGCCTCACCTCTCTGATCCCCGACGCCCGCGCCCAGGCCACCCCCGGCGAGCGCGCCGCCTCCCAGCTTCTCCACCTGCGCGAGGCGACCGTCCCGGTGCCGGTCCTCGCCGCGGCCGCCGAGTTGATCGTGCCCCAGCTGAAGAGCGAGGACCCGGCGACCCGGGAGGCGGCCGGCGCCGTCCATGCCCGGCTGCTGGCCGCGATCGACGGTGCCGCACCGGGGCGGTAGCCGCCTGTCCCGTACTACGAGAAGCGCGGCTCGTCATTTTCGGGTGCAGACATGCCAAGCAGGGGCCCGGCGCGCGCCCAGGTCCTGTCCGGTCAGAACCAGTGCGGCCGGTAGGCCCGGCCGCGCTGGGTCGGGCAGGAGTCGCCGGGTGTGAGGGGGAGGTCGCCGGCGTCGTGTGCGGCGGCGATCTCGGGGTCGTTGAGGAGCTTGCCCCTGAAGTGCCACTTCGGCGAGCTCTGGTCGGGTTCCCAGCCGTCGGTGATCTCGTAGACGCGCTGGACGATGCCGTCGACGGCGATCACGGCGTAGCGGGCCTTGCGGCGGACTTCCTCGCCGACGGGCCAGGCTCCGCGGTCCGCGTCGTACTGTTCCTCGCCGCCGACTTCCCCGTAGCCGTCGCGGTGGACGCGGTTGCGGCGGGAGATGACCACCGCGACGTGCTCGCCGCGGGCGAGGTGGCCCCAGCGTTTGGAGGCGGCCTGCCAGCTGAATCCCCAGGCCTGGCCGAGGTCTTCGAAATCCGCGCCTTGTTGGAGCGCGGCGACGGCGGCCTGGGCGGCGGCGGCCTGGCAAGCCTCGTCGATCTGCTTGAGTACGGCCAGGAGGCGAAGCTCGCCGGCGTGGGAATCGTTGGTCGCTGGGTTCCGCGTTCGGATCCAGTCCTGGGCCAGTTGCCCGACCGCGCGGATCAGCTCTGCCTGTTCGGCCGTGGGGGGCTCGGTTTCCGGTTCATCCATGGGGCAACTGTAGTTGTCATTTGACGACCACGTCACCGCGAATCATTATTGAAGTTGTCCCATTGGATTCAGTGGTGTGCTGCCGCATGCCGAGCGCGAAACGGGAGCGGTAGTGCACGAGAAGCGGGACGCTGGCACGACGGACCTGTCCGATGCCGAGCACGGCACCGTCCTGAGCGGCGTCATCCTGCCGTCCTGGACCCGCAACGCCGTGCCGCAGAAGCAGCCGGTGGTGCTGCTCGTGGCAGGCCCGCCCGGCAGCGGGAAGACCACCCTGGGCGATCTGCTGATGCCAGTGCTCGATCTGCGCGGCGGCGCCGTACGCGTCGGCGCCGACCTCTACAAGGCCGCGCACCGGCACTACGAGGCGCTGCTGGGGAAGGACGTGCGCACCGCCGGTGTCCTCGTCCGGCCGGACACCCGCCGCTGGCAGGCCGCCGTGGAGGAACACGTGCGCGCCCGCCGTCTGGACGCGCTCGTGGAGACTGCCCTCGCCGACCCCGACGAGGCCCGTGCCCAGGCGCTGGCGTACCGGGCGGCCGGGTACCAGATCGAGGTGGTCGCCGTGGCGTGCGCCCTGGCGTGGAGTCAGCTCGGCGTGCTGGAGCGCTACCTCGGAGACGGCGACGGGGCCGGGCGGTACGTGTCGTGGGCCAACCACGACGAGTGCGCCCGCCAGCTGAGCCGGACCCTGGGCGTGCTGGAGTCCGAGCACCTGGTCGACCGCGTCACCGTCGTGCGGCGCGGCCTGGAGCCCCTGTACGGCAACGAGCTCGTCGACGGGACGTGGGCACGGCCGCGCGGCGCGGCCCGAGCGGTGGAGGCCGAGCGGGCCCGATGGTGGGACGCCGTGGAGACCGCGTCCTTCCGCCGGGCGCTGTCCGGTGCCGAACGCGCTCTGGTGCGGGCGGAGGCACGGCTGCCCGCAGACCAGGTGCTGGCCGTCGTACGGAATGCGGAGCGGGTCGCCGCGCTGGCCGAGCCGGTGCGGCGACCCGCCCAGCCGATCGACGGGCCGCCCGGCGTCGACTACCACCGGCTGTCCGCTGACGAGCACGAGTGGACCTTCGAGACCCTGATCGTCCCCGACCTCGGGGAGATCGTGGCGCAGGAGCGGCCCGTGGTCGTGTACGTCATGGGGGCACCCGGAGCGGGCAAGACCCAGGCGACGATGATGGTGCGCCGAGCACTGCGCGCACGGCGGCCGGTGTGGATCGCGGGCGAGCTGTTCAAGGCGGCCCATCCCGACTACTTCCGGCTGCTGCGCGAGCACCCGCGCACCGCCTCGGCCCGGATCCGCGCGGACTACAAGGCGTGGCAGGCCCGGGCCGAGGCGTACGTGCGCCAGCGGCGCGCGGACGCGGTGATCGAGATCGCCCCCGGCAGCGCGGCCTCCTTCCTCGACGACGCCGCCGCGTGGCGCCGGACCGGGTACCGCGTCGAGCTGCTGGTCCTGGACGTCCGCGCGGCTGACAGCCGCCAGGGCACCGCCCTGCGCTACGCCGAGGTCAGCCGGTGCGGCACCCGGCCGGGCCGGTTCACCACCGCCACCGGACACGACCGGTGCCTCGCGGCGGTACTGGACTGCGTTCAGGCCGTCGAGGAGCAGCACCTGGTCGACCACCTCAGCGTGGTGAGACGCGACGGAACCGCCGTCTTCCGCAACACGCTCGGCCCCGACAGCCGGTGGGCCGGTCCGGGCGGTGCCGCACTCGCCGTCCGGGCGGGGCAGGTGCGGCCCTACACCGAGCAGGAGGCCCACCGATTCCTCGCCCACCAGCGCGAGCTGCGCATGGCGCTGCCGCAGTACCGGCGGGACATCGACGCGATCACCCGCCTCGCCTGGCCTCTGCTGCCGCCCGCACTCCAGCCCGGTCGGCTCGCCTTCACCCCGCCCGTGGCGCTCCCGGCGCCGCGCTCCTACGCCCCGGTGATCTCGCTGAGCCTGGCGTCGTAAAGGGCCTCGATCCGCTCCAGCTCCGCCCCGGTCATCTCCGGCAGGTCGCGCAGCGCCTTGGTGCTGGCGGCACGCTCGGCCAGCAGCCGCTCGACGCGCTCGGGGTCGGCCACGGGGCGCCGACGCTCGGCATGGATCTGCTCGGTGTACCAGGCCGCGACTTCCTCGATCTTTTCCGCGATCCGGCGGCGAGCACCGTCTCGCCCGGTGCTGTCCGGTGTGCCGGGGCCGGCGCCCGCGCTGGCCAGGTGGGCAGGGGGTTCAGGGTCGTGCACAGCAAACCGCCTCGTTCTCGAAGATGCGCAGGCCAGCGCGTTCTGACAGGACGGAGCCTACGGTCCCCGCTTGGTTGTGCCTGCGCCCGGCCGGCGCGGCCCGTAAGGGCGTAGGTTGATGCCTGGTCAGGTCTGTGCGGAGGGGGAGTCGTCGATGACGGGGCGGGATCTGAGGGCGCTGTTCGGTTCGAATGACCGGAGCCTGGGCACCGAGGAGGCGTTCACCAACCGGGAGAGCCAGTGGGCGCAGGTCGCGGCCGCGCTCGCCGAGCACCTGGCCCACGTGACCGCTGACGGCTTCGACGTCCAGGACCTGGAGACGGCCCGGCGCAACATCCTCGTGTTCCACGGCATCGGCGGCGTCGGCAAGACCACGCTGTCGCGGAAGCTGGAGGCCGCGCTCACCGCGACCGAGCACCGGCCCGCGCAATGGGGCGAGCCCACCTGGCCGCAGGCGCCGCGGCTGCTGCCGGTACGCATTGACCTCTCCCGTTCCGCCGGGACGGACTTCGAACGCCTCGTCCTCACCCTGCGCCTGGCGCTCGCTGGCCTGGACCGCGCCCTGCCCGCGTTCGACCTTGCGCTGGGCCGATACTGGGAGCACAACCACCCCGGCGAGAGCCTGGAGGAGTACCTGCGCCGTGCCGGGCTGGTGAGCCGCTTCGCGAAGGCGCTGCCCGGCCAGGTGCAGGCCGCGCTGTCGAAGGCCGCCGAGGAGCTCGCGCTGCCCGGCATGGTCGGCTCCGCGGTCGGGCAGGTCGCCACGGCCGTCGTGCGGGCGGTACGCGAGCGCCGCACCACTACCCGGGCGCTGGCCGGCTGTCCGCGGCTGGCGGACCTGCTGGAGGCGGAGCCGGACCTGGAGGCGCTCTCCTTCTATCCGCACCTGCTCGCCTACGAGGTCCACCGGCTGCCCGCGAAGCAGGCGGTCGTGCCGGTGGTACTGCTGGACACCTTCGAGGACACCGGGGACCGCACCAACCGTGACCTGGAGCGCCTGATCCAGCGCGTGGTGTGGTTGATGCCGAACGTCCAGTTCATCGTCACCGGCCGCAGCCGGCTGCAGTGGGCCGACGAGGCGCTGCAGGGGCAGCTCGACTACACCGGGCCCGCGGCCTGGCCACAGCTCGCCGCCCACATCCCCTCCGCCCGGAACGCCTCCCGCCCCGAGGCCGGAGACGGCGCCGGAGCCGTCCTGGCAGGCACCCGGGCAGCGGCCGACCGGCAGGTCCTGATCGGCGACTTCAGCCCCGAAGACTGCGAGGACTACCTCGCCCGACGCCTCACCACCGCCGACGGCCGGCCCCTGATCGGCGACGACCTGCGCCGCGTCATCACCGCCCGCTCCCACGGCCTGCCCCTGTACCTGGACCTCGCCGTGCTGCGCTTCCTGGAGATCCGCCGCACCCGCACCCCCGAGCCGGCTGACTTCGACCACGACTTCCCCGCCCTCGTCGCCCGCACCCTCCAGGACCTCACCCCCGACGAACGGCACGTCCTGCGCGCCGTCAGCTTGTTGGACGCCTTCGATGTCCCGCTCGCCGCCACGGCCGCGGGCATGGCCCACCAGGCTGCCGCCCTGCGCCTGGCTGAGCGGCCCTTCGTCCGCGAAAACCCGCTCGCCATGTGGCCCTACCACCTGCATGCGGTGGTGCGCTCGACGATCCGCCGGGCCGACGACCACACCGACGACCGCTGGTCCGACCAGGACTGGGCGAGCGCCGCGGCCCGGGCCTTCGATGCGATCGGCGACCAGTGGGCCGTCGGCACCAGTCGTGGCCGGACGCTTCTGGTCGCCTGCCTGCGCCAAGGTCTGGCCCTCGCCCGGGACCACCGCCTCGACCTCGGCTGGCTCGCCGCCGCGGCCTGGTCCTACGTCTCCGACTCCGTCTGGGAGCCCCTCGCCCCGCCCGCACCCGCCGGGCAAGCCTCCGCCGACGACCCGGCCGGTGCCGTGGCGGCGCTGGAGACCCCGGCCGACGCCCTGGTGGAAACCCTCAGCGCGCTCGCCGCCCGCCAGCGCGAGCACCGCACCCGCACCGCCGACCGCCTCACCCGCGTCGTCGACAGCTGCCTGCTCCCGGCGGATCTGACCGACATGGCCCTGTACTACCGGGCCAAGGCCCGCCGCGACCTCGGCCGCACCAGCGCCTCCCGGCAGGGCATGCAGCAGGTCGCCGCCGGTGACACCCGCCTCGCCCCCGCCGCCCGCCGGGGCCTGGCCCACCTCGCCCGCCTCGACGGCGACTTCCCCGCCGCTCTCGCCGCCGCCCAGAACCTCGGCTGGGCCGGACGCCAGCACCGCGTCCTCGGCGACCTGTGGTGGGTCCACGCCGAGATGGACCAGGCCGCCGCCGCCTACCTCGCCGCGCGCACTGACGCCGAGCAGCACGCCGTCGCCGGCGAACGCGCGACCTCCCAGGCGCAGCTCGCCTTCGTCCGCGCCTTCACCGACCCGGCCGCTGCCGACGACGACCTCGACCTCGCCGCCCAGCTCCTGGCCGGCCTCGACCTGCGCGCCACCACCCTCACCACTCGCATCGCCGCCCTCCTGCGCGACGCCGGCACCGGCGGCCAGGACTTCCTCGACCGCGCCACCGTCCTCGACACGGAGGTCCGCGCCTCCGGCGTGCGCGCCGCCCGCACCACCCTCGCCCTCGCCGTGTGCTTCCACCACGCCGTCCTCGACGACAACGACGCACTGGACACCGCGATCCGCGACCTCGACCACCTCACCCGCGGCCACGACTACGCCTACTACACCGACATCGCCCACTTCATGGCCGACCGCGACCTCCAGTACCCCTCCGACGCCCGCTGGTACGACGGCCCCGACGCCGTGCGCGCACGGTGGCGCTCTCTCGTCACCAGGCGGCAAGGGCTGGTGTACGGCACACACTGACCGACCCGGCAAGGAGGCAGAGTGAGCAAGATGACCAGCGGCCCGGCGGCCGCCTGGCACCCCGGCATGACCACGGCCGGCAAAGACGACATCCGTCACATGAAGCCCAGTCAGCGCAACAAGTATCGGCGTCAGGGCTTCACCTGGACGGAGATCAAGAAGATCGACCAGGCCATCGGCCGCGGCGACGCCACCGTGACCCTCACCTCACCCGAGCGCGAGATCACGCTCACCCTGCCGCAGCCACACCGCCCGGCCCGGGCGCCCGGCCCCAAATAGCAGGCCCACCTGCCGCTGCCCCTGTCCTCCGGTCGTCCCGGGACGGCCGTCTCCCTGTGCTCCGTCCCCATGTGTGCCCCGCCTTCCACGGGGAATCCATCCCCACCAGGGGAGGGACCACGTGATCACCACAAAGGGCACGACCGATCCACTCAAGGCACTGCGGCGTCTGCTGGAGACGCTGGACGACGAGAGGCTCACGGCGGCCTGGGCGAGAACCGAGGCCCGGCTCAGGGCTGAGGCCCGGCTCTCGTTCGAGGCCATGGTGCCGATGGCCCGCGCCAGCGCGAGGACAACGCCCGAGGACCTGGCCTCCGCCCGGCTGATCGTCGCCCGGGACGAGGCGCTGGCCGGCCTCGCCGCTCTCGCCGCGGAACTCACCACCGCCAGCAGGGTCCGTATCCGCGTCGTTCTCGGCACCCCCGGCAACAACCCCCGGGACGACAAGCAACGACGCGTCCTCGCCCAACTCATCGCCGAACACACCGTCACCACGCTCCGCAGGCTCTACCACTGCGAGCACCCCGACCCGGCCGCCGCACTCCCCCTCGCCAGGAACGCCCTCGAACCGATCCTGCGCTGGAGCGGCGACACCCGGATCCTCTACGCCCAGACCCACCAGTTCAAAGCCTGGTCCACCGCCCTGGAGCACACGCTCACCGCCCTGACACCACCGTCAGCCCTGCAAGCCGACAACGAACCGCGGGTCCGCTCCCTTCCGAGGCCCGGACCCGCAGCACAGCGAGAACAATCTGCTCAGTCGACCCGCAAGACCCGGGAGACGTAGATCCGCGGCGGATCCGAGTCCTCGTTCACCGCGTACTCCACCAGGCCCAGGTCCCTGCGCAGGGGCGCGGAGTGCATGCCGGGTCGGCCGGGGACGGGCATGCTCAGGTGGGGGAAGGGGGTCTCGCGGAGGTCGACGAGGAAGGCGACGACGGCGGAGAACACGTCGGCGGGCGTGTCCGGGTCGCCGAGGAACTCCTCGACGGCCGGGGAGACGGTGACCGGGTCGTCCTGGTCGTCCGGGAACTCGTCGTGGTCGTCGCTCACTGGGCCCCGAGCCGGCGAAGGAGCGCGGAGGCGGAGGTGCCGGCGGCGGTGCCGGCCTGGACGGCGGCATGGATGCGGTCGCCCTCCGGGTCGCGGTAGAGCTCCGCACGCAGCCACCAGCGCTTCAGGACGCCCCCGATCGTCTCGACGTCGGCTTCCCCCATCTCCCGGTAGAACTCCATCCGCTGCGCGGGCGGGAGCGCGGCGGCGACGGCGTCCTGGGTACGCGGGATGGGCTGCTGGCCGTCGTGGTGGCCGTGCAGGGGCGCTGCGCTCACAGGTCCTCCGGGCATCTCGTACGGGCGGGCTCGGTACCAGTGTCCCCCTCCGGCGATGTCGGTCGGTACCCGGGTCGTATGCCGGGACGTCCGGGGACGCCTGAGCTGCGGCCGGTCCGGCCCACGTAGCTCTCACCGCGCCGTGCAGTCACTGCGCAGGCCTTGTCATCCGGGGCGATGGGCGGCGCGTTCAGCTGGGGGGGGCAAGCTGCGGACTGGGCGGCGCTGCTGCCCTCCCAGAAGCGGCGGGGGTGGAGTTGGTAGTGCCGCTGCGCGGGCTCGTCTTGAGGTGCCCTGTGCTCCCCGTGTGCGCCCTGGCGGTCAGCCGACCGCGCGGAGCCGGGAGCGGCCGGCCTTGGGCGGGGCGGCCTGGTAGTCGGGGATGAGGATGGGTGGGACGCCTTCGCGGGCGGCGCGGGCCATGGCGGCTTGCATCTCGAGTTCGGAGCTGTAGCCGGCGATGGCGGGGTGGAGGCGGTAGCGGTAGCCCTTGCGCAGGACGAGGCCGCGTTCGACGAGGAGGGTCATGCCGCGGCTGACGACGGAGGGGAGGATCTGCAGTTCTTCGGCGATGTCCTGCTGGGTGATGGGGACGGCGCCGCCGGGGTTCTGCCGTTCGACCATGACGGAGAGGACGTTCGTCGCGGTGGGGGTGAGTTCGAGGCGCCGCAGCATCCCGAACAGGTCGGTGACCATCAGCATGCTGGCGACTCCTTGTCCCTGTTCCGGAGGGCTTCCAGTCCGATGATGTCAGGGAATCCGTTCTCCAGAGCGAGGGCCCGGAGTTCGGCGAGGAAGCTCTGCTGCTCGTCCCCGTTGCCTTTGTACGCGATGAGGGGGTTGAGCTGCCAGGTTCCCCGGCCGACGCTGCGGATGTAGTTGCGGGCGGCGAGGTGCTTGAGGGCGGGGCTGACACTGGAGCGACTGGTGCCGATCTCTTCGGCGATCTCGCGCTGGATGGCGTGGCAGACGCCGCGTTCGGCCCGGCCGACGATGTTCGACAGCACGGCGCACTGGAGCTTCGTCATCTCGCCGGACATGAGGGCCTGGGGAAGAACGTAGCGGGCGAAGTAGCGGCTGAGGAGGGCGTAGCCGTCGGCGCCGAGGACTTCGTGGGGGGCGCGGCGGTAGAAGCGGGTGCGGGCTTCGTAGACGCCGTTGGGGAGGTCTCCGGCGTAGCCGCGGACGATTTCTGCGGCGAGGTCGCGCTGGTGCTGGGGGCCTGCGGGCTGGAGTCGCGGCTGGCGGGTGCGCCCGGGAGGTTGCCGGCGGGTGGTGTCGCGCTCTGCCTGTGCCAAGACCGTGATCCTTTGCTGATGGTGTCAGCGTCACGCTACACGTCCTTCGCAGCAGTGCGAAGGATTCTGCGTGTTGGTGCGAAACACGTGTCGCGGCTGCCGGGGAGCCGGTGGCCGGGCCGGTGGTCCGACCTGGGCGGATGATCACGACGGCCGCGAGTGGGCGTCAGGCAGGACAGACCCAATGTTTCGCAGTTTTGCGAAACATTGGCGCCGAATGTCGGCTCCCAGTGGCACTCCAGACCACGAAATGTCGACGGAGCCATACCTTTGATTTTCCAAGTTTGCAGCTCAGAGGCATGATCACCCGGAAACCCTCTTACATAAAAAGGCCCGCCGACCTCCGCCGAACCCAACGTCAACACCTCTGCCACCCTCCTTCTCCTACCTCCGCACCCACCCAGCCCACCACCGCCACGCCACACCCCGACAGGCCACTTCACAGCTCCCGAAGGTCAACAAAGTGCAGGCCAAGTGGGATGTGGCGTCGCCAACCACTCGGTGGGTGCGCAGGCCGAAGTACTTGGCGCAGACCGAGGCGGCAGGTGCTTCGACCCGGCACTGACACCGGCCGCCTTCTCGATGGCAACTGCCCAGTGGCCGGGCCGGCCACGGCCCGGTCCGGTGCGGTGACGGGCCGACGGCGGGGCCGGCCACGGCCCTGACGGCGGACCGGCGGCGCAGGGCAGGCGGCAGCGCATGTCCAGCCCGCGCAGGGCTGGTGGGGGGCGCGGGGGGAGGAGCCCCCCGCAAGGTAGGCGGGTCCAGCGCCGCCGGGCGCTGGCCACGGGTGCGGGGGCGGAGCACGCCGCGCCCAGCCACCTAAGCTGCCGCGGTCCGCGTCGGCTCGCAGTTGCCGCCCGTTCCCGGCCGGGCCGGCAGGGCAGGTGGCCCGCCGGCCTGGGGTGGGGAAGACCGAAGGGGAGGTCGGGCGGCGGCGCCGGCAGACCGGCACAGGTACCGTCACGGCATGCACGCCGATCCCCCCGACCACGAGTCGCCCTCCAGCCCCGGGGCCTTGTCCGTCGAGGACCTCATCGACCAAGCTGCCGACACCGCCGTACGCACCGGCGATCCCGCCGCCGTCCGAGCCCTTCTCGACGACCTGGACCAGCGGGGCACAGACGCCCTGTGGGAGGGAGCCCTGGTCTGCCTGGCGATGCTCTCCAGCCGCCCGGTCTACGGCCGGCTGGACGAATACGCCAGCGTCGCCCGGCTGCGCCAGGCCGCGACCGCGACGCCGGACCGGGTGACGTCCATGGTGCTGGAGCTGCTGGCCGTTCACCGAGAGCTCGGTGTCCGAGCGGCTCACCTGGTGTGGGAGGAAGCCGACGAGCCGGTGCGATCGGTGGCGTTCGTCCAGCTGCTGATCACTATGTGCTCCGCCGTCGGGACGGAGAGCGGCCGTCTGTCCGCACCCCACATGGTGCGGCTGGTCAAGCAGCTGGTGATCGGCGCCCGCTGACGGCCGGCACCCTCGGGCGGTTGGGTGTGCCGGGTTCGGACGACCGAATTTCAGGGGTCATGACATGCGAAGTCAGCGTCATCAGCCGTCCTCGTTCGGCTCTCACCAGCAGTGGTCCACTGAGCTCTCGCTCGATCCGGTTGATCTGCGTGGCAAGGGTGAACGTGTTGAGGCCGAGGCCGCTCGCTGCAGCGCCGAGCCGCAGCGCAGGGGCGGGGCCGACACGGACGACGTCGATGGCCCGGACGGTGCCGGGCCGCCCTGCCGTCGGCGGCTCGGGTTTTGTTCACTCCTTCTGCTCCCGACCAGGGGAAAGCCGAGGGACGCCCGACCGGTCTGTCGGTGCGCGGTCCTACGGTCCCGGTGTGACCGATACTGACACCGCAGCTCTCACCGCGGCCTGGCAGCACTTCAGCGCCTGGCTGGCCGCCCATTCCCCCGACGACCACGCGGCCCTGCGCCCGCCGGCCGACGCCGGGCGGATCACACGCCTGGAGGAAGGACTCGGTTTCACCCTGCACCCCCAGCTGCGCGCCCTACTCGAACTGCACGACGGCCTCGCGCAGCCACCCGACGGGGAGACGTACCCCGCGGGATCCTTCCTGCCGCTAGGACACCGGCTGATCCCCACAGAGCACATCCTCACGCGCCACCGGGAGTTCGCCGAGGTGCTCCCCGGGGAGACCTTCGGCCCCGAGAACTGGCGCGTCCTAGTCAGCCACGCGCACTGGTGGGTACCCATCGCGCTGCCGAACGACGGGGGCCTGCTCTTCGTGGACCACCTCCCCGGCCCCGTCTACGGGCACGTCTACGAGATGGGCCTCGGCTCAGGCGACGCCGCTGGCAGCCTCTGGGCCACCGGCCTCACAGACATGTTCACGGCCCTGACGGACAGCCTGACCACCGGCCGGCCGTTCCACCACTTCGTCCCGGACACCCACCGACACGCCCCCGGACACCACCGCATCGGCTGGCGGGTCGTGCTGTAGTCCCGTCGGGACGGCGCACCGGGATTCCGGCCCGGGCGGCGGGACGGCGACCGAGGCGAGGACGGCCTCCGCGAAACGCCGCGGGCCTCAGCCGGTGGCCGGCTGCGCCAGCGCGGGGTGACCCGCTTTTGATCCGCCGTCGTGGTTAGTCGTCTCCCCGTTGCCGACACTCGGTGCACTGGTCGTCTTCCCCGCCTACGCGGGAAGGACTGCGCCGGCTGACCCCCGCGGGTGCGATGGTGGCTTTGTTCACGAGAACGCACATGTTCAGCACTTCGGGTTCTGGCTCAATTTTTGGGCTCTGTCGCTGATTGAGGGGTCTCGGCTGCTTGATCATGGTGATAGGAGGATGCGACGGCGTAGAAGGTCGAAGTTGGCCCGGCCGTACATCTGCCTCTTCAGTAGCTTGATCCTGGTGACGTTTCCCTCGGCTGCTCCTGAGGTGAGCGTGGTGTTCAGTGCCGCGAGAACGGCTTCGCGGTCGCGTCGGATCCCGCCGGCCAGGGTCTGGCCCTCGACGTCTGACTTGCCGACGTCCGCCTCGACGGGCAACCAGAACTCCGTCTGGGGTGGATCATGCAGCGCCGCCGGTTGGCCCGCGACTACGAGACCCTGCCGGCCAGCTCCGAAGCCATGATCCACATCGCCTCGATCGACAACCTCACCAAGCGCATAACGGACGAGACCCCACCAACCTGGCGAGGAACCTACTAGAACATAAAGGGCAATCCACTCACTTCAAACGCCCTCTGAGAGCCACTGCTTCAGCGTGAGCGGGAGCCAGGGCTGGGCCGTTCGTGGCGGTGGCGTACTCGGCCGTGGAGGGCGTTCCGATCGAGGTCGGCCGGCCGTGGATGTGCCGGGCGTCCTCCGCGATGTCAATCGCGACCAGCCGCTCGTTCAGTTCCGCCAGCGACTCGACCGCGGGAGGCGGGACCAGGTGCTTGCGGCGGAACCGGCCGCCCTCGTACTCCACCCCGCCCTTCTCGTGGGCGCCGTCCTCACCGGGCGCGCAGTAGAACGCCGTTCCGTTGGTGTTGCCGTCAAGGCGAACGGGATCCTCCACTGAAATATGTTTCAGTGGAGGATCCCGCTATACTTCCAAGTCCAGTTCTTTTTGTGCACTTCTGGACTATCAGGGAAGGTGTAACAGCTAGCCCTGAAATACTTCCCAAGATAAGTTCGGGGCCAGCCATCCGCCTGCTGAGCAGGTTGCTGCGAGGATTATGCGGCAACCCCTACATCGATCGCGCGAAGGTCTTCGCCTCTTCCAGGACGGATGCCACCCTCTCGGCCCTCGGGGCGATCGCAATGCCCGCACGTTCCAACATTACAATCGAGGCGAGAAGCAGGCCGCGCATCAAACCATGCTGTACGGGGTGTCGCGTTGAGGCGTAGCACTCGATCAGCCCTTCGACAAAATGATGGAATACTTCCACATCGACGGCGCATGTGTCATCATCCGCAGGCGCCAAGCCATTGGGACGCTCGATTAGCTGTGCTGCAGCATCCGCGAAGGATACATACCAGTTTCCGATGCGAAGGGAGGGCTCCCATACCGTTTCCCCTGCGACCTCGAAATAGTAGCTCACTGGGCAAACTCCAGTCTGATGTCCACGCCAGGGTTCGCCTTCCTTAGATTGTCAATTTGCGATTCAAGCGCAGAGCGGAAGCGCGGGTCGATCGAAGAGTTGGTTAGCCGGAAACCGATGGGGGCGTTTTCGTATCCAGGCATGTACTGGCGCGCCTCGAGATACTTCTTCAGCTTTCCGTCAATCTGCTTGGAAATCCACGTTTCATCACCGTAAATTGCACTCTTCTCTTCCCAGAGCACGCCATTGCTGATGTGATCAATGTCGGTGACCCTGTTTCCGGTCGTCGGGTGGTACACATCATAATCTCGCTCGCCCTCAAGGCAGCCAAGGCCAGTGTTGTGCACCAGCACCGGCGTTTCCCCGGCCAAAACATAGTAAGTGTGGACGCTGTCGACGGTGAGGTTGTAGGCAGGCTGGAGGGTGGTCCAGTGCCTGGTCGCAGTGATGCCCACAGCTTGGCCGGTAGCGGTGCGCAGGGTGTCATCGGTGGTGAGGTCCGCGGCGTCGCGCCAGGCACTCTGGTTCTCGGCCCAGAAAGGGTGGTGGGCTGTGGACACAACAGTGCCGGGCGCACCGGTCTCGGAGGCAACGGTGAGCTCGGTGAAATCGCGATCGTCGGGCGTGTAGATGGTGGCGTCGACGCGACGGGTGGTGGTTTTACCAGTTTCAGGATCGGTGGCGCGCACCTGATCGCCGATGCGGATCTGCTCGATCGGGCGGGCGGACCCGTCAGCCATCAGGACCGGGGTACCGGCGGGGAAGCTGTGCGTCTTCGGAACCTTCCGCGCGCAGGCTTCCGCCAGCTTTTTCATCTGGCGGAAGCGCGCCCCTTCGAGGAGGCCTTCGACGCCTTCCTCGGCCTTCTTCAATATCGCGAGCTTGCCGACGGGCAGGACCGTGACGATGGCGGCGGTGCAGCTGCCGAGTCTGGGATTGTCGACGCAGGCCTTGATGTCGTTGAGACCGGTGAGCTCCCAGACAGCTTTGTTCAAGGTGGGGTCGATCGTCGGCGGAGGAACGTAGAACTGCCCGCCCGAGGACAGAGCGCAGGGCAGGAAACCGCGGATCTCGTGGTTGACCGGGGGTTCGCAACGCTTCTTGGAGCGTTCCTGCTCGGCGCGGCGCTGCGCCTCGGCCTTGGCTGCCTCTTCGGCCTTGCGCTGCTCCGCGGCCTTGCGCTCTTCGGCGGCCTTCTCGGCCTGGCGCAGTTCCAAAGTGGCCTGCCAGGCCTGGGACGCGAGGGCGTCGGCTTCCGTCGAGCTCTTGCCGGCAGCCAGGGCAGAGGCGCGGGCGTTGGCCGCAGAGTCGGTGGCCTGCGCAGCGGAGGTACGGGCGTAGGACGCCGAGAACCGCGCACTGGCGGCCGATTCCGCGGCGGCGGCCGCATCGCGGTTGGCGGCGGCGGAGGCGTTGCGTGCCGTGGCGGCCGACTTCGCCGCCCTCGAAGCGGATGACTCTGCGCTGGTGGCGGCCTTGGCCGCGTCCTGCGCGTAGCCCTGCGCCTGCTGCGCGGACTTGCCGGCTTCGGTGGCGGCCGCCTGGGCCTGGTCCTTCGCGTTGTTGGCGGTCAAGGCGGCCTGGGCGGCGATCCAGCGGTTCTCCTGGGCCTTGGCCGCGCTCTGGGAGGCCTCGGCGATCAACCGCTGCATCTGGTCGACGTGGTTGTCGGTGAGCTGGTCCTTGCGGGCGGCCATGTACTGGCCGACCTGGACGAAGTCGTGCAGCTCATCCGCGGGACCGGCCAGCGCGATCTTCGCCGCGGCCTTCATCTCGGGCCCGCCGGCGTTGTACAGCTTGGACGCCGTCACCTGCTCGTCGTCGTTCTGGGCGGCGTACCGGCCGTTGGCGAGGAAGGCCGCACGCACCTTGGGATCCTCGGCGGCGAGAGCCTCCTTGGCGGCCTGCCTCACGCCAGGCCCGGCGGCGTTGTAGATCTGGGAGATGCGGACCTGGTACTCGGTGTCCGCGGCGGCGTACTGACCGGTGGTGTAGAAGTCCGCGACCTCCTGGTCGCTGCCCTTGAGGGCGTTCGCGGCCGCGGTACGCACGTCTTCGTACTCGCTCTGGGTACTGATCTGGCGGACGTTCTCGCGCATCTGCTGCTGGGCGGCCTGCTTCCAGCCGGTGCGCAGGTACTCCAGCATCCCGTTGTCATCGCCGGACAGCGCGCGGGCGGCCGCTTCCTGGCTCCACGGGCCGCTGCTCTTCATAGCCTTCAGGGCGAGGGAGCGCCCCTTGGCCGCCACGGCCTTGGTGTCGGCGCCGGGCTTGGAGGCCTCGGCCGCCAGGTCCGCCGCCGTGGCGTCCAGGCCCCTGTTCTCGATCGTGCTCGCGGCGGCCTCGGTGACGAAGCTGTCGGTCTGGTCCTTCTCGGACTTCGCGTTCTCGATGTCGGCGGCGGTGCGGGTGGCGAGGTCCTGCGCCTCGGCGGCCCGGGCGACCGTGAACACCGTCTGGGCGGCCTTGACCGCCGCGCTGGCGGTTTCGGCCGCGTTCTTCGCGGCCTCGGCCTGCCGGTTCGACTCCGCGGCGTAGTCGGCTGACTGGCCGGCCCGGTCGGCGGCCTGGTCGGCCGCGTTCGCGGCATTGGTCGCGTGGTTGGCCGCCGAGTTCGCGGCGTCGCGGGCCTCGTAGGCTGCGGCGGCCGACTGGTTGGCGAGGGTCTGCGCGGCGCCGGCGGCACGCCGGGCCTCGTTGGCGTGGCGACGGGTCTCGGCGGCCGCCGCAGAAGCCCGGCCAGAGCTCACCCCGGCCGCCTTCGCGCTGGCGTTCGCGGCATCGGCTGCGTCCGCGGCGGCGTCCGCGTTGGAACTCGCACTCAGGGACGCCTTGGCCGCCTCTCCCGCGGCCTTCGAAGCGTCACCGGCCGCGTTGGCGGCGGCTGCGGACTTCGCGGCGAAAGCAGCCGTCATGCGGGCGGCGCCAGCGGCATTCCGAGCGTCCTCGGCCTTGCCCGCGTCGCCGGCGGCGGCGATCGAGGCCTTGTAGGCCACGGAGGCGGCGTTCGCGGCCGCTGCCGCGGCGCTCGCCGTCTGCGCCGCCGCGAGTGCCGCGACACGAGCCGAACGGTTCGCGGCGCTCGCCGCGTTGATGGCCTGCTGGGAGGCGCCGGCCGCAGCCCGGGCGGCGTCAGCGGCCTGCTGGGCCTTGGCCGCGGCCTTCTGGGAGTCGTTCCTGGCCCCCTCGGTTTCCTTGGCGGCCGCCTGGGCGAGTATCAGGGCCTGGTTCGACGCCTGGACAGCCCCGACCGAGGCCTGCTCCGCGGCCTCCTTGGCGGCCTGCGCCTGGATCCCGGCCTGCTCGGCCTGTTGCGCGAGCTGTTCGATGGTGGCGTGCTCCTGGTCCCGGTTGCGGGCCACGAACTGCCCGACCTCCAGGAACTCCAGGACGTCCTCCGGCCCTCCCATCAGGGCTGCCTTTCCCGCCGCCTTCACCGCGGGGCCGCCGGAGTTGATGATCTGAGAGACCAGGACCTCGTTGTCGGTCTCACGCTCGACGTACTGACCGGCCTTCAGGAAGTTCGCGACGTCCTCGGGGGTTCCCTTCAGAGCCGCCTTGCCGGCTTCCCTGACCCCGTACCCGCCGTAGTGGACGACGCGGGAAGCCTCAACGGCTTGGTCGTCCTGAAGCGCTGCCTTCCAACCGCTCTTCAGGAACGCGCGGACCTCGTCCGGGGATCCCTTGAGCGCCTTCTTCGCGGCCTCGCGCACACCCGGACCGCCCACGTTGAAGATCTGGCTGACCTCGACCAGGTCGTCGTCCTGCTGGATCTCCTTCGCTCCGAGGAGGAACTTCCTCACGTCCTCGTCGGAACCGGTCAGTGCGACCTCGGCCGCGGCCTTGACCCCGGGTCCGCCAGAAGTCCACAGAACCACGACCGCCTCGCGGCCGGCCGTCGCGTACCAGTCGTCGACTCCGTCGGCCACAGCCGGAGTGCTCCCGAGCAGGCCGGCCGCGAGTGCTACCGGCAACAGAACAGCACACGTGCCGCGTACGCCTGGCACCAGCGCTCTACGGACGGTCCGATTTCGTGCAGTGTCGGCTGGCGCTCTCCACGAGCGCAGGGGCCATCTCACAGAAAATATCCTTCACTATTTGTGTGACAGAGATCACAGGGAAAGAATCCCCTCATCAACCGCCGAGATCCCCCGAAAAGTCCGAATTCTTCTGACGGGTAGACACCGCCCCCGGAAACCTTCGAGAGCTAACTGAAGCTGTCGGATCGTCAAAAGACCATAGCGGCAGGCATGAAGAGATACCTATGGCCAGTCAGCGATGAGTAAGACTCTACTGGTACCTTACTCAGGCTTTACGTGTGCGATCCAAATATCGCCCCCGTCTGAAACCACGGAGGAACCTATGCCGCTGCACCGAACCCCGAAGCTCCTGGCCCCGGTTGCCATCCTGGCGACAGTCGTCGGACTCACTGCCCTGACCACCGCCCAGGCCGCACCCAGCAGCCCCCAGTCCGCCGCCACAGTGGCTTCGACTGCCAGCGACGCGATGCCCCCCGCCGTCGAGGATTTTGTGCACCCGGGTTCCGAGAGGATCTTCCAGGAACAGAAGATCAGCCTGAAGCAGGGCGACGGCCACATCATGCTGACCGACTGCAAGTCCGCGTACGACATCATGGTCAAGTCCCGCACCGGCCAGAAGAACTACTGCTTCGCAGTCAACGCCAAGCAGGGATACCTCACCATGGAGATTCCGGAGGCCTACGGCATCTGGACCGAGGATCACCCCGTCCAGGCCAAGATCACCTCCAGTGGCAAGGAAAGCGTCGTCAGCGCGCCCAAGAACGACTACACGACCTTCGGCGAGGCGGGAGACAGCGGTCAGCACGCAGTCCTCATCGAGCTGCGCGTCACTGGCTGACATCCGCCGAATCACTCCCCCCTGGGACTGCGTCGAGGGAGGAGCTCGTCCGCCGCTCCTTGCGTCATACAGATAACGGCGCATGATGCTGCGGCGCGCTCATCATGCGCTCAGCCGCACCGGCCAGAGAGATCCTGACCACAGATCCTGGGGAAGCCGCCACGCCACCCACATCAGCTTCGCCCGGACCGCCACGGTCCGAGACCCCTTAGAGGAATTCCTAGATGTCCCACACGACCTCGTCCCGCTCGCTTCGCGCGGGTGTGCTCGCCGCAGCCGTGGCCGCCGGCACGCTGGCCACCTTCGCCTCCACCCCTGCCGGTGCCGTCACCGGCGACGCTGCCTCGAGCGGTGCCTACGCCTACACCGCCAACCTGGCTATCGGCGACAACTTCCGCGCATGCAGCGGCGCCCTGGTGGACCGCAACTGGATCATCACGGCTGCGTCCTGCTTCGCCGATAACCCCGCCCAGCCCAACACGCTGCAGGCCGGGGCACCGAAGTGGACGACCACCGCCACCATCGGCGGGAAGAGCGTCGCCATCGCCGACCTGACACCGCGCACGGACCGCGACCTCGTTATGGCCCGCCTCGCGGCTCCCGTCGACGGCATCGCCCCGGTGGCCCTCGCCGCCACTACCCCCGTCACCGGACAGACACTGGTCGCACCCGGCTTCGGACGCGCCAAGACCGAGTGGCGGCCGGGCGCGATGCACACGGGCGCCTTCTCACTCGACACCGTGACCACCACGGGTATCGGCACCACCGGCACCGGCGGCGCGGCACTCTGCAAGGGGGACACCGGCGCTCCGGTGATCCGTGAGACCGGCGGCAAGGCCGAACTCGTCGCGGTCGCCTCCCAGTCCTGGCAGGGCGGCTGCGCCGGCGAGACCGAGACCCGCACCGGCGCCTACAACACCCGCGTGGACGACATCGTCGGTTGGGTCCAGCAGACCCGCGCCAAGGCCGTGGGCTGGAAGACCCAGTCCCTGATCCGCAGCGACAACAACCTCTACTTCGCGTCCCGTCTCTACGACGGTTCCTGGACCCCGTACGAGGACGTCCAGGCCGCGGCCGGGAACATCGGCGGTGTGCGGGCCGTCGCAAGCGCCGGCATCAACACGTCCACCCACATCATGGCCCTGGGCGGTGACGGGCATCTGCACTACGCCATCCGCAACCTCGACGGCAGCTGGGCGCAGCGCTTCGTCGACCTCAACATCGCACTCAACGACCTCGGCAACATCACGCAGGTCTCCATCTCCCCCATCGGTGACAGTCTGCACGTGGTCGTCGTCGCCGACGACATCCTCTTCCACACCGTCCGTAACGGTGCCGGCCAGTGGGGCGGCTTCGGTGTGGTCACCGATGTCGCCGGTCCGCTGAAGGGCATCACGTCCATCTCGGCCGCCGGGGCCGCCGGCGGTGACCTGCACATCGCCGCCGTGTCGGGTGGGAAGATCTACCACACTCTGCGTAACGCCGCCGGGCGCTGGGGTGCGTGGGGGTCGGTCGCCGACGCCGCCGGTGCCACCGCGCCCGTGACCGCCGTCGCCATCTCCCGTCAGAGTCTCGATCTCAACCTGGCCTTTATCGCCAGTGACGGCCAGTACCACACCTTGAGGTGGGCCAACGGCAGCTGGCAGCCCGTCGCCTCCCTCGGCGGCGTCATCGGGAACGTGACCGGCACCAGCATCAGCGCCGCCCCCCTTGACACCGATGCTCAGTTCGCCATCGCCACCACCGACAACAAGGTCCTGCTCACCGCCCGCCACGCTGACGGCACCTGGGCTGCCCCCGAGGCCCTCGACCTCACCGCCATCCCCGGCAACCACACCGGAACCATGATCACCAGCAGCCTCTGACCACCGCACTCACGGACAGAGCGCTGATGGAGGCAACAGCGAGGTCCGTGTTCCTGGCTCGGTCTACCTCGCGGGCGAGGACGTCGTGCACCTGCCGCACGACCGCTCGTCGTGGTCCTGCGCCCCCAGAGGCCTGCCCGCCCACCGCGTCGTCCCCCACCTGGGAGCTCCCCAGGTGGGGGACGACGGTCCGCGTCGTGTGGTGACTACCCACCACCTTCTAGCACGCCGAGAGGGACACCCCGCCCGACGAGCCACCACTTGCCTGGCAGGGCAGCCCGGAGGTCCCGCGGTGGCCGATCGGCGGCCCGCTGCCCGTCCGGAGGTGAGCGCTGCACCCGGCCCGGCCGGTGGTGACGGATGTCAGGAGGCAACCCAGCCGGGGATGGTCGGCAGTACGGTCTCAGCGAGTCGAATCAGCGTCTCGTGGTCGGTGGCCGTCCCGTCCTGCCGGATGACGGCGAGTTCGAAGATCGGGCCGAGGGAGACGTCGGGATCCTGGGCGACCATGAGGGTCTGGGCATCAGGCCCGGGCACAGTGACGAGCTCGCCGTGCCCAGGGTCCTCGGGGGAGATGGAGGACGTGCCGGTCGTGTAGATCGCAGCGGGGTGGCCGAGGACGGTCGCCTTTGTGATGGAGTCCGGATGATGTATCCCGAACTGCTCGTCGACCGAGGCGTAGCCCTCCGCGAGGGCCACGGCCGAGTGCTTCAGGCGCACCTCCACGGTCGGCTTCCACTCGAAGCTGTGCGGTATCGGGCGCGCGGTCACGACGGGGTCGGTCGGCGTGCCCAGCAGTGCGGGCAGGTCGGTTCGGTTCAGTGCGGCGCAAAGGGCCGCGGACCGCTGAGGGTCGCTCGGCTCCGGGGGCGTGCACTCGACCGGTTGGGCCGGCTCGGCGTGCTCGGTCGGTTCCGTCGGGCTGGCGAACTGCCCTGTCCCCCACAGCCCGGCCAGGACCGCGCCGCCCAGCACGCCGGCCGCAGCGACTACCTTGAGACCTACCCGGGCCTTGACCGGCTCGGCCCCCTTCTCGACGACAACGTCGGCTTCCACGCCTGAACCCCTCCATACGAACAAATAGATCGTGATCATACTGTTCGCGCCAGGCCTCTGGCCTGCCGGTATTCCCGTGCATCGCGGCGGCCTGACCGTCCGCGGGTCGGACGGACACTAGTCGGCCGGGTGCTGCACCTGGCCGAGTACGCCCGTAGCGGCTTCGCGGGGCTCGATGCCGAGGTGACGGTACGCGACGCCCTACTTCACCTCCCTAAGATGGTCGCCGGACCCAAAGCCGCATGGGCAAGTGCCGGAACACGTCCGCGATCGACCCGGGTTCGCGCGGGCCTCGCCGCGGCGCGGCCGTGGTCTGCCGGGTGGTGCGCTGGGCGGGGGCGTTGCCGCTGGTGCGGGCGGCCTGGCGGGCGGCGCGCAGGGCAGTGCGGGCTAGGTCGGCCCCGGTGGTCGTGGTCATCAGCGGCTCCCGACGAGTTCGCGCTCACGGAGGCGGGCGGCCAGCTGCTCGCGGAAGGCGATGCCCTCGGAGTGGTCGACAGTCATCCAGGCCTGGAAGGTGCGAGACGGCCGATCTACGAGGTCGAGTTCAACGTGAAGGCCCAGACGGTTGCGGTGACCACGGGAAGCAACGGATTCATCGTCGGAGTGAACATGAAGGGCACTGGAGTGCCGAATGGCTGAACAGCGTTTGATCCGCGTGCTTGCGGACTATGAGTGCTACCCACTGTGGTTGACCGGTGAGGACGCGGGAGATCTGTCTCCCGCGGAACCGGCACTGGCACTGAGTGCGGGGCTGATCGGCCGCCTGGACGCCTGGTCGGACGCATATGACGAAACGTTGTGTCGAGATGACCCGATGTCGTCCGGATTTGCGTCGCAGGAAGCCGAGGATCAGTTCTATGAGACTGGCCGGGCCCTTGCCGAGGATCTCGCGACGGAGCTCGGCCGGAGCTGGAAGGTGACCTACTACGACCGTCGCATCGGTCGTGACCTGGAGATCCAGCAAGCCGGCTGAGCGTAGTCCTTCCGGCGGTACCGGTAGCGCGGAACCGACTCCTGGCTGAGGATCAGACGGCGCTCGCTCTGGAGCATCACCCACCGGTGGCCCCACGCACGACTGGCAGTTTCTAGGGGTCGTTGCAACACGTGGTCGTTTGATCAGGCCGCGAGTAGTTTATGCAGGCGCTCGGCTGGGGTTTCCCAGCCGAGCGTTTTGCGTGGGCGGCCGTTGAGTTCGGCAGCGACCGCCACGAGGTGTTCCGGGCCGTGGACTGACATATCGGTACCCTTGGGGAAGTACTGCCGCAGCAGGCCGTTCGTGTTCTCGTTCGACCCGCGCTGCCAGGGGCTGGCCGGGTCACAGAAGTAGACCGGGACGCCGGTGGCGACGGTGAAGGAGCCGTGCGCGGCCATCTCGGAGCCCTGGTCCCAGGTCAGCGACCGCACCAGGTGGCTGGGAAGGGTCTTCACGGTCTGCACGAGTGCGTCGCGCACGTGCTCGGCGGTGCGGCCGTTCGGCAGGTGCAGGAGCATCACGTAGCGGGTGGCGCGCTCGACCAGGGTGCCGATCGCAGAAGCACCGTCCTTGCCGATGATCAGATCGCCCTCCCAGTGCCCGGGCACCGCCCGGTCCTCCACCTCGGCGGAACGCTCGCTGATCATCACCATGGGGTCGATGAAGCGCGGCTGGCGCTGCTGGGCCTGGCGGCGAGGCTTGCGACGGGCCCGGCCGGTACGCAGGGCGCCGGCCAACTCGCGGCGCAACTCGCCGCGGCCTTGGACGTAGAGGGCCTGGTAGACCGTCTCGTGGACCACGTGCATCTCCGGCCGCTCGGGGAAGGTGTCCCGCAGAGCCTGGCAGATCTGCTCAGGGCTCCACTTCCGGTCCAGGTGGTGCTGGATGAAGTCCCGGAGCTCGGGGCTCTGGCCGATCTTGCCTGGCTTGGGGCGGGGCCGGCGCTCGTCCGCACGGGCCTGGGCTGCGTATGGCCGGTAGGCGCCACTGTCGGGATGGCGGTTGCGCCGTATCTCGCGGCTGATCGTGGACGGGCTGCGGCCCAACTCGGCGGCGATCGCCCGGATCGTGGCCTTCTCCCGAAGCCGGTCAGCGATGTGGATCCGGTCCACCTCCCGCAGGTACCGGGACGAACCGGATGAGGGCGCCACCCGCCGGACGGGCGGCGCCCCTGCTGTCCTGCCAGTGGGGTTCCTGCCGTTGCGCCACCGCTTGCCGGTCCGGGAGTTGATCCCGACGATCCGGCAGGCTTCCCTACTGCTCAGGCCCTGGTCCATGAGCCGGAAGTATTCCTCCCGCTCATGGACCAGCTTCCGTCGTCCCTGCCCCCTTCGGTCCGTGCGGGTCTCGAAGGTCATTGCACTCCCCAGCTGGGGTGTTGCAACGATCCCTAGAACTCAAGACTCGTGCGTGGGGCCACCGCGTTGGAGGGGGAGCGCATCGTCGGGCCGAGGAGCAGTTTTTCCGCACGGCTCATAGACGGGGACGACAACGGCAAGGGCGGCAATATGATCGGGGAGGTCTATTCCGTCAACCGGCTCTTGGACGGTGACTCCTTCTACGTGAAGATCATTCCGTAGCCGACTGCTGGTCAGAGCAGCGAGGAGAAAGTGGTGCCCGTCCTCTTCGAGTTCCGCACCGAAGCGTGGCCTGACAACGGCAAGATCGTGGTGTACGACTCCGATGCCACCGTGCCGAGCAACGAAGCTCTCGTCAGGAGCCGGCGGGAGGTGGTCGCCGGGACCGGTTCCCAGATCTACGTCCACAGCCTCCAGGGCACTGCCCCCGCCGAGATCCTGGTTCGCGTGTGGGACGGCCCGGCAGCGACCGGCAGCGACTGGGGAGCCGAGGGCGAACGCGAGGTTGAACTCGACACACCGACAGGATGCGTGGTCATCCGCGCATTCTCACCCGAGATCGCCGGCTGCTTCGACCTGCCACGTCCCGGCCTGTACGAGGGCCGTGTCTCCTGGAAGGGACGCGGGGCCGCCGAGGACCAGCAGAGCAGACTGCGTGCCCAACTGGCCACTCCGGAAGGTCAACTCAACTCGGACACCGTCTTCGCGACCCACCACGAGACTCTGGAAACCTATCGGATCGACCTGTGGTGGACCGCCGAGTCCGAGGACGACGAGGACGACGAGTAGGCATCACCCGGTGTGGCACCTCCGTCGTCCCGACAGAGGTGCCACATCGGGTGGACGGATCGACTCACGAAGTGCTCGTCGACCAGCTCGGGCTCCTCCCCGCCCGCGCGGAGGTGGCCCGATGATTGGACACAAGATGCCTGGTCAGACATGGTGCGCCCCGCCCGCGCGGAGGTGACTGGCCTTCGGGCCGGGGATTCTCCGAAGCCGCGTGAGCGGCAGGCTCGGTTGCGGCCCTATCCGGGCCAGCCATTGCAGCTATCGAAGCCGGTCTCCACGCTGCCGCGGAACGCCAACGCCTCGCGACCAATGCCGAGGGCGTTGAGCAGGGTATTAAGCGCCGGTTCCACATCGTCCACCGCGCGGCTCACCCAGACGAACGTATACGGGACCGGCGCTCCTTCGAGCTCGCTCAGAGCGAAGTCCGTCTCCTCGATCCGGAACATGGCAACGTCCACGTAGCCGAGGTCTTCCCAGCCTCGTTCGACGGTCAGTCGCAACCGCGCCGCGAGCGCCTCCAGCCGCGGCTGCAGCCCCGCCACCACTTGAAACGAGCTGGCCGCGAACTCCCACATGCTCGGCTGGAACGCAGGGTTGCGCTTCCTGCCCTGGTACGACGGGGCTGTCTCCCAGTCCGGTTCAGGTCCCGGAACGTTGACTGCCGCCATGTCGGCCTCCCCTCCGAACACCACTACTTTCGCCCGGTGTTCACCGTAGCTCGGGTCACAGCACGGCTCGCACCCCCGGTGAACGTTGCCGGTCAGAGCACTAACCCGGGCTGGGAGCGACGCTCAGTGCCCGGGCGCTCGCGGAATTCGGCGACGCCCCTCACCGCTACGCGAGTGCCCTCCGACATGAACTCAACCGCTGATGATCTCAACATGCTGACTTGCCAGGGAAGCCCAGGCCGGACCGTCCACGGTCCGGCTGGTGCGGCGACGGGCCGACGGCGGGGCCGGCTACGGCCCTGACGGCGGATCCGGCGGCGCAGGGCAGGCGGCAGTGGCGGGTCCAGCGCCGCCTGGGCGCTGGCCAGGGTGCGGTAGCAGAGCGCTCCGCGGCCGACCACCCCGGGCGGGGGCTTACCGCGACGGTTCTCAGGTTGCCGCCCAGTTCCGGCTCGCCTGGCAGGGCAGGTAGGCCACGTTCCGAAGTGGGGAGATCGAAGGGAGGCTCCGACCCGTCGAATAGGCCCAGCGGAAGCCTGGGACAGCGACCTGTCTCGGGGCCAGGACGGCCGGATTAGCGCGCGGGGTACGGTACGGGTCCGGTCCCGCCCCCCGGTGGCCTCTCAGACCCCCCCTCTACCGGATTCTGAGCGGGGGGCGACGGGGTTCACCGGGGCGGGCCCGGTAGTGGGCCGTGATCGTTTTGGACTCCCCGGGTGGCCAAGTTTGGCGAACTCGGGTGCCCTGAACTGGGCTGATGCGCCAACTCCGGTGACAGTGCCCTACGTAGCCACCGACGAGAGGAGGAAGCCGCTACGGTCCTGGGCCATGACGAACACGAGGAGCAGGCGGCGGGTGATCCCGGGCAGCAGGTCCGGGCAGGAGCCATACGAGCTGGTCGCACCAGCCACGATGGCAGGTCTCCAGAAGTGGCGGGCCCTACCGGAGGAGCAGCGCCGCCGGCAGGACCAGTCCTGGTCGACCCGGATGCAAACCTGCATCGCCTGGGCCGAGGAGCACGGGGTCCGGCTGGGCCGCACTGGGGGCCATCCCGACTGGCTGCTGGGGAAGACCGTGCGACGGAACTACGACTCCCTGCCCAGCTGGTTGGACCACCCGCTCTACTGGGTGAAGGACCGTCGGCCGGCAGCCATCACGGCGTCGCTGTACGGCTACGAGCACCAGGAGGACGAGGTCCACGGCTGGGTCGCCGGGAAGCCCGGAATCGGGCTGGCCACAGGACCGGGCTGGTACCACGACGGCACAGTCCAGATTGTGCTCTGGAACCGGGAGGTGCTCGGCGACGCCGTCACCGCCGCTGATGCCGGACCGAACGCCCTGCGGTGGCTCGCCCGCCGACCGTGACGCCCGTCTACAACGTCGAGTCGCTGACAGACCACAAGCCCGGGGGCCGCGCTACTGCCGGCGGAACCGTGAGACCGACCAGTGCCGAGGCACGAGGTCCGCGGACTCCTCGGGGTGAAGGGTGTGCTGGCAGGCGGCGGTGAAGCCGAGCACGCTCTCCTGCAGGGCCCTCTGGTCTTCACCTGGACGCCGGGGCCGAGCATCGGCGGGCCTGTCCGGCGGCGGCGCCGGCAGACCGGCACGGGTACCGTCTCGGCATGCACGCCGATCCCCCCGACCACGAGTCGCCCTCCAGCCCCGGGGCCTTGTCCGTCGAGGACCTCATCGACCAAGCTGCCGACACCGCCGTACGCACCGGCGATCCCGCCGCCGTCCGAGCCCTTCTCGACGACCTGGACCAGCGGGGCACAGACGCCCTGTGGGAGGGAGCCCTGGTCTGCCTGGCGATGCTCTCCAGCCGCCCGGTCTACGGCCGGCTGGACGAATACGCCAGCGTCGCCCGGCTGCGCCAGGCCGCGACCGCGACGCCGGACCGGGTGACGTCCATGGTGCTGGAGCTGCTGGCCGTTCACCGAGAGCTCGGTGTCCGGGCAGCTCACCTGGTGTGGGAGGAAGCCGAGGAGTCGCTGCGCCCGGTGGCGTTCGTCCAGTTGTTGATCACCATGTGCGCCGCTGTCGGGACGGAGAGCGGCCAGCTGTCCGCACCCCACACGGTGCGGCTGGTCAAGCAGCTGGTGATCGGCGCCCGCTGACGGCTGGCACCCTCGGGTGGTTGGTTCGGACGACCGACTTGATCCAGCTCAGCGGAGAGTTGGCTTCCCCTGGCGGCTATCAGAGTCGAAGTCGCTGTGTCTGCGGGTCATAGCAGTTGAGGCCCATTGACGAGGCCACTTCCGCCGCGTAGGCGGACGCCTCCTCGGCCATGCTCCAGCGCATCGGGAAGTAGATCAGAGGGCCACTTGCCTCTCCGATCAGCGGACCGGTCGACCAGGGCGAGATGTCGTCCTCATCCTGGGTGAGATCGGGCCATCGCTCCAAGAGCGCGGCGGCATAGGCCGCGATTCGCTCCGCCGGAGGGACGTCAGGCCTGCCCGCGGCGATGTACTCGTTGTACAGATCGGTGAAGCGCTGGCCTGCGGCAGCGTCATCTGCCGGCCGCTCGCCTTCCCAGACAGCAAGGTCGTAACTCATGGGCGAAGCCTGCCATCCCGCACCGACAGCATCACCGACGGACCAGACAAACTGAGACCGGGGCCAGCCCGCAGAAGGGACAAGAAGGAGTCGATGCCCCTTTGCCTGGGACCGCTGGCTTTCGACCCGTGGTCTTGACCGATGGACAGGCGGGTTTGACGGCCCGGCTGAGGCCGGCGGCTCGCCTGCCAGGGCCGGTGTCAGCGGCGCGTGCGAGTGTGTGGATCATGAATGAACCCGACGACCTGTGGCCTCACAGTGAGGACTGTCGGCGCCAGCGTTTCACGGTGCTCGCCCCGACGCCGATCCGCTCCCCCGCGGCACGGCTCGGCAGCCCGCGGGTGGCGTCGATGGCCTCCGCCATCGAGGCGAAGCCAGCCGCTCGGGCCGTGGCCTCCAGGGCGTTCCTTCGGGCTTGCTGGGCGGCCGGGAGCGTACGCAGGGCTGCGGACCTGCGCGCGGCGCGTACGGCGGGAAGGTCGTCGGTGCCCGCGCGTGCTGCGGCTGAGCTGCGGGCGAGTACCTCGGGCGCGGGTTTCGAGGCCCGCATTGGTTCGAGCAGGCCCGGGTCGGCGGCCATCGCCTTGATACGGGCTTCCGACAGCGCGTTTCGGGCGTCCGTGGCCATCAGCGCCGTGCTGGCGGGTAGCGCGTGCTCGGCGCGGTACTCGGCGGCCGACATGTCGTGGATGCGGGCAAGGTGTGGTGCGAGGGATCGGAAGCGGCGTCCGCATTCCAGGCAGGTGACCAGCCCGTCCGTGTCGGCGCCGTCCGGGCGCCGCGAGCGCACCGGAGAAGCCGGCCGGGTGGTGGCACGCAGGGCGGCCAGCTCCCACAGCAGTGCGCGGTCGCGCCTGCGGCAGGCTACCGGCTCGGGCCAGCGGTCCCGCTGTTGCTGCATCACGGCCTTCAGGCTGCCGGGGGCGTAGCCGAGAAGGGACTCGGCCTCCCGTCGGGTGACTAGGCGGGAGGCGGCGTCGGCAGCATCCATGGGTCAGCGACGCCCGTCACGGATTTGGTAGAGCCGGGCACGGCTGAGGTCGGCGGCCTTCTCCAGGTCCTTGACCCTCACCTTCGTGTCCTTCCGGTTGAGCATCGCGGAGCGGATCACCTCGTTGAACGCTCGGTCCGCGTCGGCCTTCACCTTGTCCCGGTAGCGGCGCGCGTCCTCGACGGCCTGGAGGACGTCAGCGGCGGGCCCGGCCGGCTCCGACTCGCCCTCGGCGTTGAGCTGGTCGGCCAGGACCTCCCACTGGTCGGCCAGCGGGCGCCCCTGGTCGTCGGTGTCGATCTGATCGGCAAGTGCGGCCAGGTCGTCCTTCGTCACCGGGGCGAGATCCTCGCCCCGGTCGATAACCGCCGCCGAGCTGGCGGCCTCCCACAGTTCGCGGATCTGTTCCGCCGTGACCGTGTGCGACATGTCTATCCCCTGACTGCCGACGCCACTTGATGTGTAGCGCGCTTGACATTGAGCATGGCCCGCCGACCCCTCGATGTCAAGCGCGCTACACATTTGCGATGGGGTCGAAGTTGGACCCCGACCCCACCGGTGGTGCGGGCGACGCGCACCACCGGGCCCCATGGGCTGGTGTGGTGAACGGCTCGGCCCACGCCTGTATGGGTGACGGCCGAGCCGCTTTCCGTGCCTGTGGCGATGCCCTGGCGCCTACCGCGGTGGCCGGCGCATCCCTCGAAGCGGCCGTCGTGGTTGTCGCCTGGCGGCGTCGCATAGAAGCCCGCCTGACATGCTGGCCGCATGGATGACGACGCTCTGACTCCGGTTCACCTCGACAAGGTGATGGACGGGTTGGCGATGAATTCTGCCCTGCCAGCTCCTATGGTCCGGCGACTATTCGCATGGCGGAGGGGCATGGGGACGGTGGCGAAGCGACCGGACCTTACCGATGACATGATCGCCGAGATTCTCGCGATCGACGACCACTGGCTCCTGCACAGCCTGGCGCTCAACGACAAGCTGCCGGACCAGTTCCGCATCCGACTGGCCGCCCATCGGGACGGGGCGGTGCGGGCCGCGCTCGTTATCCACGCCGCCACTGCACCGAGGGAGATGCTGGAACAGCTCATCAACGATCCCGATACACGGGTCCGTGAGTACCTGGCTCAGGGCCATCACACGCCGCCCGACCTCCGGGCCCGTCTCGCCGCCGACTCAGACCCCGCGATCCGCGCCGCGCTGGCGAAGCACTGGCCGCAAGCCCCGGAGGCGGTCCGCCGGATCCTGCTGACCGATCCCGAGGCCAAGGTCCGCGCTGCGGCCTGTTCGACGTACTACACGCACCGGCCGCAACCGATACCGCCCTCGGACCTACTGCCGGCGCTGTTGGCGGACCCGGTGACTCGGGCGGGCGCGGTCATTCACGCCGCTCTCGACGCGGACACCCTCCAGCGGCTCGCCGCAGATCCGGACAGCGAGGTTCGCGCTGAGCTCGCCCGGCATCCTGACCTTCCGCCGCCGGCCCGCGAGGCCCTTGCGGTCGATCCGGCCTTGAGCGTCCGTGTGAAGGTCTTCGCCCGGCCGGACACGCCCGAGCACGTGCGGGCGCAGATCCACGCCTCGGTCCACGAGCTGTCGCGCTCGATGGCTGATCCGGACCCTGACGCGGACGACGAAACGGTCCTGCAGTGGTTCCGGAACGAGTTCGCACCCACGGAACTGCGGATCCTGCGGCTGCCCTGGGTGACGGCCGATCCGCTGCCGCACATCGACTCGCCCTACGTCAGCTTCCGAGTCTCCGCGGCCGCCAGCAAGGCCCTTCCCCCCAACGCGGTGGCCCGACTGCTTGACGACGAAGAGGAGATGGTCCGCCTCACCATGGCGTACACCGCCCCGCACCTGGTCGATCTCGCGACCGCCGAGAGCATCGAGCGCCGCTACCGGCCCCGGCGGGACAAGTTCACGTTCTGGTGGGACGAGAAGGAAGTCCTGACGTTCCCGCCGGCAGCCTTGCGCCGCTTCGCCACCGACCCTGAGCCCCGGCTCCGCTCCTTCGCACCCCGCGATCCGGATCTGCCCTCGGAACTCGCCGAGAAGCTGGCCGCCGACCCCGAAGACCGTGTCCGCCGCGCGGTCGCGCCCCACCGCAACCTCCCGCTCCAACCCCTGCTCCGCCTCCTCGCCGACTCCTCGGAGCACGTCGCAGAAGCCGCCGGCTCCTCACCGTTCCTTCCGGTCGAGCACATGGAGTGGCTGCTGAACCGGGCGGGTCTGTAGCCGCAACTCGGGCGTTCGTTCGGGCGCTGCCGCAGGTGCGGCCAGTGGTGGTGTTCGTGGCCGGGCAGACCGCCAGCGGCAAGACGCTGGTCGTGGACCTGATGCACGCCGCGCACGGGCGCCGGTGCGGTGCGGGCCCTGGCGGGTACCGCGGGTCACCATCAAGGCAGGGCCAGCCACCTGATCGTGGGTCAGGGCCGGCAGGTGACCCCTCTGGCGGTGTACCACCGCACGAGCGTCGCCGCCAAGGTGCAGCCGTCGCCTGTCGTGCCTACGTGGCATCGACGTACTCGACTGCGACGCGAAGGAAAGCGGCCCAGCCCTCGTGGCCGGCCTGCTCCAGGCCGGCCAGCGGGGTGAACCACAGGCTTGTGAACTCTCAAGACTCAGTTGACACTCAGCCGGCTGGTCCGGTGGTTCCCGAAACGCGTGAGGGTGCCCTGCCGGCAGGGCACCCTCACGTTCGTTCAGGATGTGCTGTGTTCCGGAACCGGCCCGTGGATGGCCTCAGGGAAGCCAACGGCGAGTACCGCGTCCTGGGATTCCTTCCAGAGTTGCAGCAAGTCACCTGACTTCTTCTGTATCGAAGCCTCCCCGACCCCTTCTATTTTGACTGTCATTGCTTTTTCAGAGCATCCGACGGTCGCAAATTTAAAGGGGTCCAGCCGGGCGGACGCCAGAGCGTATTTCCCTTCAAGAATTGTTCCGGGGAAATTCTGACGGTTGTCCGAGGATCCGGTGTGGCCGGCTGGCCGGGGTGAGCCGAGTGAGGTAGGCGCCGTGGTGGTCGGCTCGGTCAGCACGTCGGGCAGGAGCGCAACCTGGCAGGCTCCGTCCCTCACCGAGAGGATCACGTTGGTGCCCGAGATCCCGGCGACCCCAAGGATCTTCGCGACGCCCTTGGATGGTGGAGCGTCGATGCTGCGCTGGATCGGCCCGTCCACGGATGTGGCGGCGAGCCCGTCCAGGGCCCAGGGCCCGTCACCGCCTTGAGGCGGGGTGTCGCCGCCGGTGCATGCGGTCGCGAGGCCGGCCGTGAGGAGAAGTATCGTGCTCGCGAGCCAACTCGACCGCCGCATGTGCTGATCTCCGCTAGTTGGCCCAGTGGTTGTAGCAGTAGCCTACCGGGTGATAGGCGTCACCACCGCCGACGTAGCGGTCGCCGACCGAGGTGTCGTAGACGTCGAAGGTGAAGTGGTCGAACAGCGGGTATGCCTCCCCGTCCGGCACCGTGTAGGAGCCGGTCTCGGTGTTCGTGGCGGTGTCGGTGATGCTGAACCCGACGGTGCCGGAGACCTTCCATGCCGCGACGGACACGCTCGACGACCACTGACTGGCCACAGCCCGGCTCTGCGACAGCGACAGGGTCATGGGTCCCCAGCCGGTGACGATGTCCACTCGGTTCGTGCCACAGGTCTGCCCCTGGTACCGGGCGTTGTGGGTCTGCAGCCACACGCTGTCCGTGGTCGACTCCTGCACTCCCTGAGAGGCGGCCACCTGACCCGCCCCCGCGGCAGGGACCTTGGCGGCCGGCGCCTGGCGGTCGATCCCCCCAGGTGCAGTTCAGCCATGCCGCGCTGGGCGGCGAACCAGGATTCACCGTAGAAGTACAGCCACGGCGGGGCGTCGGTGGTGGCGCGACAAGGGTGGACGTGTTGAGGCCGAGGCCGCTCGCTGCAGCGCCGCGCCGCAGCACAGGGGCGGGGCCGACACGGACGACGTCGATGGCAGGACGGTGCCGGGCCGCCCTGCCGTCGGCGGCTCGGGTGGTTCACTCCTTCTGCTCCCGACCAGGGGAAAGCCGAGGGGCGCCCGGCCGGTCTGTCGGTGCGCGGTCCTACGGTCCCGGTGTGACCGATACTGACACCGCTGCTCTCACCGCGGCCTGGCGGCACTTCAGCGCCTGGCTGGCCGCCCACTCCCCCGACGACCTCGCGGCCCTGCGCCCGCCGGCCGACGCCGGGCGGATCACACGCCTGGAGGAAGGACTCGGTTTCACCCTGCACCCCCAGCTGCGCGCCCTACTCGAACTGCACGATGGCGTCGCGCAGCCACCCGACGGGGAGACGTACCCCGCGGGATCCTTCCTGCCGCTGGGACACCGGCTGATCCCCACAGGGCACATCCTCACGCGCCACCGGGAGTTCGCCGAGGTGCTCCCCGCGGAGACCTTCGGCCCCGAGAACTGGCGCGTCCTAGTCAGCCACGCGCACTGGTGGGTACCCATCGCGCTGCCCAACGACGGGGGCCTGCTCTTCGTGGACCACCTCCCCGGCCCCGTCTACGGGCACGTCTACGAGATGGGCCTCGGCTCAGGCGACGCCGCCGGCAGCCTATGGGCCACCGACCTCACAGACATGTTCACGGCCCTGACGGACAGCCTGACCACCGGCCGGCCGTTCCACCACTTCGTCCCGGACACCCACCGGCACGCCCCCGGACACCACCGCATCGGCTGGCGGGTCGTGCTGTAGTCCCGTCGGGACGGCGCACCGGAGTTCCGGCCCGGGCGGCGGGACGGCGACCGAGGCGAGGACGGCCTCCGCGAAACGCCGCGGGCCTCAGCCGGTGGCCGGCTGCGCCAGCGCGGGGTGACCCGCTTTTGATCCGCCGTCGTGGTACTCGTCTCCCCGTTGCCGACACTCGGTGCACTGGTCGTCTTCCCCGCCTACGCGGGGAGGACCCAGGAGACGGGCCCGGACAGCGTGCTATCGGCGGCTGACCCCCGCCTGCGCGGGGAGGAGTCGAGGTGCACCCAGCACGGGCCGGACGCCCGCGGCTGACCCCCGCCTGCGCGGGGAGGACACGTCCTCGCGCGGCGCCGCTCTCGGCAAGCCCGGAGGACCCCCGCCTGCGCGGGGAGGACTGGCGCAGCAGTACGAAAGGGTCGTCACCGACCGGAGAACCCCCGCCTGCGCGGGGAGGACGGCTGTCCACGGCCGGCTGCTGGCCGGTGACGGGGAGGACCCCCGCCTGCGCGGGGAGGACTACTACGGCGTGACCCCGCAGGAGTGGGACGACGGAGGACCCCCGCCTGCGCGGGGAGGACTACTACGGCGTGACCCCGCAGGAGTGGGACGACGGAGGACCCCCGCCTGCGCGGGGAGGACACTCCCTTGATGTACTCGTCCCAGGCCGACAGCGGAGGACCCCCGCCTGCGCGGGGAGGACGGCTGTCCACGGCCGGCTGCTGGCCGGTGACGGGGAGGACCCCCGCCTGCGCGGGGAGGACGTCGCCGCAGCCATCGTGGTCATCGCCTTCTGCGGAGGACCCCCGCCTGCGCGGGGAGGACCTTCGCGACCTGCACCGTTCCTACGACTTTGCCATTTTTTGACCATTCTTCAATGCTGCGGCGGCGATCAAGGTAAGGCCATCGAAGTCGACGGCGTGTCGTCGCTGTTCCCCTGCTGTCACCAGAACGAAGCCCTGCTCGTTCGTCGCCGGGTGGGCCAAGACTGCGACACCGTCTCCGATGCTGTTGCTGACGGCACTCCATAGCTCCTGCCGCACTTTGGCGGAGACCGTTCCGATGTAAAGGTAGGGCGTGACCTCGAGGAGCCAGCGAGTCAGCGCGCCACGTACGTGATCAGGTACGGCCGTAACGGAGATGACGATCATCGAGGCCACGTTGTACCCCGTCCTCGTGTCCGGCCCTTGGCCGGCGACAGCGTCACAGGTCTTCACCGCCGCCGTAGTTAACACCGCCGGGCAGGGATCCGCTGACGGGGTCCCACAGGTCGACGAGCTGCTCCTCCGGGTCCGGGGCTTCGATGTCCTCCCCCGGGGCGAGCAGTCTCTGGATGTCCATGACGATCCGTGGCAGCAGCCGGAACAGCCTCAGTCCGTCCCGGAAGCTGCGGCGGGCGTCGGCCTCCGGGTTAGGAGACGCGTGGAGGGAGAAGGCGAGCGGGATGGTGAGCTCGGCCTTGTAGAGGTCTGCGATGTCGTAGACGAAAGCCTGCTGGTTTCCGTTGTGAACGAACCCGAGGGCGGGTGAGCAGCCGAGGGCGAGGATCGCGGCGTGGACGATGCCGTAGAGGCAGGTATTGGCGGAGGAGAGGGCAAGGTTGACGGGGTCCTGGGTGTCCCAGGAGTCGGGGTCGTAGTTTCGGCGGAAGCGGCCGATGCGGTGTTGCTGGGCGAGCAGGCGGTAGTGAGCCTTGATGCGTTGGCCTTCGAGGCCGCGGAGCTTGTTGAGATTGCTGCCGGGCGGTGCGGCGCCGCGTCCGAAGCGCTGCTCGTACATCGCGGTGGCGACAGCCAGGCGGGTGGTGTCGTCGGCCCAGGCGCGGGCCTGGCGTTCGAGCCAGATGGTGCTGAGGGAGTCGGGGATGGTGGCGGCGTAACAGCGGACGCCGCCGGAGCCGGTGGCGACGACGGTGGTGCCATGCCGGGCCAGGGTGCTCAGGGCCCGGGCGGTGATGGAGGTGCCGGGGCCGAGGAGGACGCAGCTGAGTGCGGCGGTGGGAAGGTAGACCGCTTCGGTGCCGCGCTGGGGGCTGGTGACCTCGGCGCAGACTCCGGTGTCGTCTTGGACGATGCGGACGATGTCGAGGTAGAGGAAGGACAGCGAGTCGGCGATGCGGGGCAGCATCGCGACGGTGGGGGCGGCCAGTTTGCGGCGGGCGTTGGGGTCGGGACGTCGGGCAGCTGCGGTCACTGGTCATCCCGGTGGGGGGCGAGGCTGAGCAGGCCGCAGCCGTAGGCCTTGCCCTTGCCGATTCCGGCGGTCAGGCAGGTGCGCAGGAGTTCGGGGTCGGTGATGCGGGCGATGCCTTCGAAGAGGACCCGGTCGTGCTTGACGCGGTGCTGGTCGCTGCGGCGGGTGCCGCGGGCGGCGTCGAGGGGCTCGGAACGCAGGGCGGTGAGTTGCAGGCCGGCGCCGTCGGCCTGGCGGGTCCACCAGTCGTCGGCTGCGGCTCCGCGCAGCGGGACGACGGCGCTCAGGTTGTAGAGCTCGCGGGTGGTGCGTCCGGGTTTGCGGATGGGGTTGGCGGCGATGCGGTAGCGCACCGCGAGTCCCTCGCGCATGGCGGCCAGGAGCGGGGCGAGGGACTTGGTGGCGCCACGGCCGTAGCCGGGGGGCAGCCGTGTCAGGTCAGGCTGCACGCTGCTCTGCAGGAGGATCTGGTGGCCGCCGTCGGCCGCCAGCTCGGTGCGGAACAGGACCCCGAGATTCTGCCGGGCGGCGGCTTCCGCGGTGTGGTCGGGGAAGAGCGCCATGAGGCGGTGGTGGAGATCGACGGCGTTGGTGCCGTCGCGGCGCGCCTCGCGGCTGCGCTGGTCGGGGAGGATGCGGGTCAGCCACAGGCTCATGGACGGGTGCTTTCGGGGCGGCGCCGGTCGGCGCTGGGATCGAGGTGGTTGCCGAGGGCGGTGAGGTAGGCAGTGCCGAGGCCGGCGCACCGGTCGGCGGGCAGGGTGAGGGTGCGCTGGTAGCGGGGGCGGGCGCGGTAGGTGCGGTGGCGGGGGTGGAAGGTCGACGGCTCGTCGGTGACCTGGCCTGCCGGGTGCGTCCCGTCGTCGCCGGGGTTGCCGCCGGTGCTGAGGGTGGTGAGCGGGCGGTCGCCGTGGAAGACGACCTCGACGTTCGCGGCGCTCGCGGGTCGGCGGCGGGCGATCGGCAGGCGGATCAGGTGCTGGGCGGCCTCCTCGAACAGTCCGAGCAGTAGCGGGCCCTCGGGCGGGCAGGACCGTCGGCCAAGGAACGGCGGCCACCTCGGTGCGTCGAGGGCGTCGGCGCACATGGCGAGCACGGCCGGGTCGCCGGTGATCGCCGCAGTGAACGCCGCATCGGCGAGGTAGTGGCGGTACGACAGGAGCGTGGACGATGCGCCGGGCCGCTTCCTGCCATCAGCAGTGGTGACCGTCGCGCCGGGGGGCAGACCGCCGCCGACGGTGTGCAGGTCGCGCAGCAGGACGCCAGGCCGGTCGACGCGCACGGTCAGCGACAGCCCGGTCAGGTCGGTGATGTCCGCGCCGCGCTCGCGGCCGAGTGCGGCGGCGAGCAGGCCGAAGACACCCGAGCGGGTGGGGAACGGCGCGGTGTCACGCTCGTTGAACTGGCTCCGCTCGCCCCATGACTGCAACGGCCCGGCCAGGTGCAGCAGCAGCCCCCGCCCGCCGGGGGCCGGGCGGGGGGCGGGCAGGTGCGTGCTCACGCGTCGACCGTCTTGCGCGCGTACGCCGCGTCCAGGGCGGCGTCGATGAGAGCGGGGAAGGACTCGGTGTGCTCGCCCAGCCCGGTCAGGTCCTTGTCCTCCAGGCTCGCCCAGCCGGCGAACACCCTGCCACGGCCGCCGAGCAGCCGGTCCGCCGCCGTCGCGTAGCGGGCGAGCGCAGCGCGAGAGGGCAGGGCGTAGCCGCCGTCGGCGTGCGAGCGGACGGGCTGCTCGAACGCGGCGGCGTAGGACAGCGGGCGGTCGGCGCGCACGGCGACGTGGGCGAGGTCGGGGATGGTGTGGGGGGCGGTGGCGGTCTTCTTCGCGCGGGGCAGGGAGAGCAGGAACGCCTCGGCGAAGCCGCCGGCGAGTTCGCGGGCGGCGGCCAGGTCGCCGCCGAGGTTGCGGGCGAGGTCGGCGAGATCGACGGTGGCGTAGCGGTAGAAGACGCCGGCGCTGAACTCGGCGGTGCCCATGTGGGCGCTGCCGGTGGTGTCGCCCCAGGCGGACGTGACGTCGTCGACGGCGGAGAAGTAGTCGAGCTCGACATCGACACCGTGCGTGGTCATGGCGTGGGCGACCTGGACGGCGCCGTCGACGCCGGCGTCGTCGACCTCGGCGAGCATCCGGCCGAAGAGGTTGATCACGCCGTTGCGGGTGCGCAGGATCGCGTCGATGCGGTCCTTGGGCAGCACGCTCTTGTCGCTGCTCTTCTTGATGTCCTTGGCGGCGGCGAGCGCGTCGCGGTGCTCGACGGCGAGCGCGGCGAGTTCGGCGACCGCGCTCTCCGGCACGTAGACCATCGCGTTGGTGGTTACGACCGGGGTGTCCTTGGCCGTCTCGAACTTGATGCTGCTGCCCGCCGCGGTGTGCTGGCCTGCGCGCTGCGCGAGGTCCTCAGGCCAGCCGTGTTCCTCCTGCAGCAGGCGCGTGACGCGCGCGCCGATGCGGCGGGTGCGCAGCGCCCGCTCGCCGAAGCCGTCCTGGAAGTACTCGCGGATGGCGCGCTTCCAGGACTGGCTGCTGACCCGGGTGCGGTCGGTGTCGCCATAGCGCACCGTCTTGACGGAGTTGTTGTCGTCGCGGTTGAGGTTGGCGAACGGCACGGCCTGGACGACGTGCAGGTCGAGGAAACGCGCGGACGCGGCGTCGGAACGGGAGGGCACTGTTCTTCTCCTGAACTGTGGTCAACGGGGGAAATCGGTGCGGCAGCAGAAGGCGGGGTCGTCGCCCGAAGGGGTCAGGTCCGGTCGTCCACCTCCCCCACGGCCTCCGAGCCGTCGCCGCTGGTGCTCTCGCTGTCGCGCTTGTCCGCCTCGCGCGCGGCCCGTTCCTCACCGGCCTGCACCGCCCGGTAGTAGTCCTGCAGCCATCGCCGCCTCACCGCACCCGAATGCCGTCGCCACCGGCACAGGTCCACCAGTAGCTGCGCCCAGTCCACCTCGACGCCGCGCTCGCGCAGCTGGCGCACCGTGGCGGGCAGGTGCCGGTGCAGCCCTTCGACGCTCTGGCGGGTCAGCAGGTTGAGCCTGGTTTCCACCGATGCCTCGCGCAGTCCCGCAGTGACACCGTCGGCCAACGATCGGCCCAGACTGCGGCTCGGCGGGACCGTCGCATTCGCTGTCCGCAGCCCACCCCCAGCGGCCTCGGCGTCATCCCCGTTGGTGTCGGCCTCGCCGTTCCCGGCCGCGTCGGCGGGTTCGGCCGCCGCCGCAGCGTCCCCGTCCCGCCCGCCGCCGTCCGCCTCCCACACGGCGGCCGCGTACTGGTCGCGGCGCTGCGCGGCGATCAGTGCCGCCACCGTGTAGTGGGCGCGCTCCACGTCGCGGTCGCGCAACTGTTCCTCGCTCAGCCACGACGCGACGTAGCGGTGCATGAACGGCGCCTTGTCCACCGGCTTGCCCACCCCGCGCCGCAGCGCCGACCGCACGCCGGGGTCGTCGTGGCTGCGCCGGTCGATCCAGGCGGTGAAGGCGCGGGCGCGGCCCAGCGCGGGGACGGCGCCGCGGTCCGCGGCGGCGGCCGGCAGTTCCGTGGGCGGGGTGAGGGCGGGGATCGTCGCGGCGTCGGTCACTGGTCCTCCGTGCTGCTGGAGCGCTCGCCGGCCTTGCCCGCTCCGCGGGGGGCTTTGGCCGTCTTCTTGGCGGGCCCGCCGTACAGCTCGAGGCGGGCGGTGGTGCATGCCTTGGCACCGCGCGCGGTGCCGAGAGCTTTGTAGGTGACGGTGTCGTAGGCCTGTTCGGCAATGGCGCGGAACGCGGCGGCGGCGCCCTCGAAGTCGCGGGTGTCAAGGCACTTCCAGAACACCGCCTCGGCCGCCGGCCAGTATCGGGCGGCGGCATCCACCGCCCACGAGCAGTCGCGGACCTTGGACGCGTCGGTGAACGCGACCCAAGCCTTCTTCACCGCCCGCTCCAGCCGCACGCCGTACCGCTCCCCCAGCACCCGCAGCCGACCGACCTCGACGGCAAGCGCTCCGTTCCGCTCCTCGACGAACTCGACGACAGGCGGAGTGGTGGCGTCCACGAACTGCACGTCCTTGGCCTGTCCGTCCTGCTCGAAGCCCAGCGCCCGCACCCGCAGGTACTCCGACACCTCGACCGCGGTGGAGAACACCTTCGGCCGACGCGGCCGGGCAACACCGTCCGGCTCCTTGAGCAGCAACGCGTCCAGGTCCCGCCACAGCGCACGCCCCGAGTCCGCCGGACGCGGGTAGGAGTTGCCCTCCTTGCTGGTCTGCCAGATCAGGTAGGGGTCCCCGTCCCGGGGGATCTTGTGAAGCGAGGACCACGTGATGAACGCGTCGCGCACCCGCTCCCCATCACCATCGGCCACCAGCAGCAACGCGTGCTGGGAACGCGCCGTCAGCTCCGAACACCGCCCCGCCAGGACCGGCGGCGCGCCGCCCGGGTCCGGCAGCTGCGCCCACTCCCACGGGCACAGGTCCTCCTCCCGGCGATCCGCGCCCCCGGGTTCGGGCAGCCCCGCCAAGAGCGTCTCGAACAGCGACTCGCCCTCCGGGTGATAGGACAGCGTGCTGCGCAGCGGCCCGGCCTTGCTATTGGCAGTGCTGGTGCCGTCGACGGTGCGGCTCGAGCAGCGCCCGGATGGCCCGTAGTAGTGCCAGACCAGCAGGTGCAGAACGGCCTCGGCACTGGTGGGCAGGTCGGGAGCGGTGGGGTCGACGTGCCGGAACCAGGCGTGGTTGTTGCCCGATGGGCGGGTGGTGACGAGCTTGTCCACTCCGGCGGTGTTTGCCGGGTCGCACTGCCCGGCGAGCCGGGGGTCCTGAAGGAACGGCCGCTCGGGGTCGAATAGGTCGAAGCGGTGCCGCCACTCCGCCGCGAACTTCTCCACGTCGTCCGTGTCGAAGCGCCCGTCGTCGACGAGTGCGATCCGCCGCTCCGACCAGTCCTCGCCTTCGGCCTGGGTGTCGCCGGGGCGGGGCGTGGTGGCGTCCAGGCCCGTCATACGGGCGGTGATCGCGTACAGGACCCGGTACAGCGCCGACAGCGCCGGTGGGAGAGCGACCGTGATTCGCTCGATCTTGTGGGCGTGAAGCAGCAGCAGGCGAAGGCCCACCGCCTTGGGTGGTGGGTTGTCACCGGTGGGCGCGTCGTCGCGCCAGCGGACGGGGATCCACGGTTCATCGAACAGGTCGTACGTCGGTCGCTGCGGTGAGGCCGGCGATGCGGTCGGCGCGAACGGGGCCGGCACGAGCGGTGGTGCTGAGGCTTCGGGGGGTGAGGGCCGCAAGAGGGGCCTCCAACGAGGCGGGTACGGGCAAATGGGCTGGGTAAGTAGGCTCTGGGCGGTCCCCGCATTGAGCGGGGGTGAGCCATGCGGTGTTTGGGAAACCGCTGCAAAGGCGGCAACTCCCCGCGCAGGCGGGGGCGTTACCCCTGCTGGAGCAGGCCGAAGGGCCTGCTCCAGCAGAGGCGCTGCCAAGCTATCGACAAGTGCGGTGTTTGTGAGGCTAGTTCTCGGAAATTCCCTCATCCGAGTACTCGATCTCCCGTTCCCCCAGCCGGCACAGCCACCGACCGTCCGCGCCCTGGCGCATCGGCAGCAGCACCAGGTCCGCCAGGACTGGCCGCCTCCGCCACAAGGTCGGCACCTCGTGCTCGATATCCCGGCCCTTCAGCCACCAGCCGGGAACCGGCACCGTGTGCCGCACGATCCGCTCGACGTCCTCACGCCGCAGTACCCCGCCACCGTGGCCCGGCAGCGGGATCTCGCCGTCGGCGTCGAGCGTCACCCCGCCACCGGCCCGGACGTAGACGCACACCGCGCGGCCGCTGTCCGCGCCCAGGCGCGTCGTCAACAGCTCCTCCGCCACCGGGCGCTCGCTGAGCACGGACAGGTCACCGCGCACGTCGAACGGCGCACACACAGCCGTCCACTCGGCCAGCTGCCCCTCGGCCACAGCCGAGGCCACCCGCTCGGCGTCCATCCGCTCCAGCTCACGCCGTGCCGCTTCCTTCAGGCCCTCGCCGAAGTCGTCCGCGTACACGGCGTCCACCAGGCGCTGAACATCACCCGGAACCGCGATCGCACCGTTACCCGGCTCCGCCAGCAGCACACTGGTGCGCGCCAGCAGCGACGCGTCGTACACCGTCCCCCAGCTGCGCGGCGCACGTACCGCGCCGTCGTCGCCGAGCGGTTCCAGCACCACCAGCCGGGGCTCGTTCACCGGCCCGCTCCACTCCGGCCGCACCTTGCGGTCGTGGCGCTTGCCCCGCCCGGCCCGCTGCAGCAGCTGCGCCAGCGGCGCCAGGTCCGAGACCACCAGGTCGAAGTCCAGGTCCAGGGACTGCTCGACGATCTGGGTCGCGACCAGCACCGAACCCGTCCGCACCACGCCGACCTCCCCGTCCCGCTTGGGCTTGCCGTAGGCCGCCTCGCACTCGGTGGTGATCCGCTGCCGCTCGAACGCCGGGAACCGCGAATGAAGCAGACGCAAGCCCCCCTCGCGAGCCGCCAGCCCCGGCAGCGCCTGACACAGGTCCCGGTACGTCGCCTGCGCCTCGGCGACCGTCGTGCAGCACACCAGCACGCACCCGCCGCCATCGACCACCGGCGCCAGCAGCTCCCGCAACACCGCCCGACGGCCTCCGGCCGGTGGCGGCTTCCCCGGATCCTCCCGCACGTCCCACCGCACCGGGTGCCGCTCCACTCGCAGCGTCCGCTCCCGGCCGCTGCCGACCTCCCGCGGTGCGGCCACCTCCCCCGTGCCCGCGTCCACGAACAGCCAGCCCGGGTAGCACGGCTCCACCATCGCCGGCTCCAGGAAACCCGCACCCCTGCGATAGGCGTTCACCAGCGACGACGCCGCCCGGCCCGTCAGCGTCGCCGACAACAGCACCACCGGAGCGCCGAACGCGCCCAGCCACTCCAGCAACCGCACCAGCAGACTGTGTATCCACGGCCCGTACGCGTGCGCCTCGTCGACCACCAACACCTTGCCCGACAAGCCGAACAGCCGCAGCACGTTGTACCGCAGCGGCAACACCCCGGCCAGCGCCTGGTCGACCGTCCCCGCCCCCAACGGCGCGAGGATCCCCCGCCGCCCCGTCCGCAACCACCGCCCCGCCTCCGAGTCGGCCAGCACCGGTGATCCGCCACCGTGCTCACGCAGCACGCTCAACCACGCCATGCTGTGCAACAGCATCAGCGCCCGATCACCCTCCACATTCGCTTCGGCGAACTTCCCGACCCGGCCGAACATCGCATCCGCCGTCGCCATCGTCGGCAACGCCACGAACAACCCCGACGCCCCCGACCCGCGCGCCAGCACCGACGCCGCGTGCAACGCCGCCTCCGTCTTCCCATCCCCCGTCGGCGCCGTCACCAGCACCAACCCCGAACCCCCCACCCCTCCCTGCCCCCGCACCAGACCCGGGAGATCCTCCGAGATGCTCCTCTGCAGCGGATTCGGAACCCGGAAGCCCGGGAACTGCTCGGCGAACGACCTCGCCGGGAACACCGCCCGCCCCAAGCCCGCCTCCCGCACCCACCCCGCAGCCGCCCCCACCGCCACCCCGTAATGCGCCCCCAACGCCTCCTCACCGGCCACCCACCCCGACGACGGAATCCGACCGACGATCACCTCCACCTGACTCGTCAACCAGTCCGCCACCACCACCAGACCCGTCACCACCACCGCCGCCCACCCCGGCAACACCCCCACCGGAACCCCACACGCCCCCGTCACCCGCCGCACCACACGGGCGTGCACCAACCGCTGCTCCCGCCAGCCCGGCCCCGCCCCGAGCCCGGGCTCGTACCCGGACGGATCGGCCAGCTTCCGCGCCTCCAGCACCGACCCGTAGCAGCCGTGGTGCCCCCCGAGCAACTGCGCGATCTGATGAGCCGCGGACTTCCTCACCAGCCTGCCGACCGGCGGATAACCGCACTCCTCGAAGAACTCCACCAGCGCCCAGTGCGTCGCCACCTCATGCCGCAGCCGTTCTCCCACCCCGCCCCCGCCCCCGCCCCCGCCCCCGCCACCGAAACCGGTGGCGTACCGGCCCTCGTCGGCGAGCCGGCCGAACGCGCCGGGCACCTGCGCCTGGAACCCTGGGGTGATCTTCCCGACGTCGTGAAGGCCGGCCCAGAACCCCACCAGCCTCCGGGCCTCGTCCACCTCGACACCCAGGGCCTCGGCCAGCCGCTTCTGGACCTGCGGGTGCAGCACCGCGTCCCACAACGCCACCGCGACCGCCGCGGTGTCCAACAGATGACAGATCACCGGATACTCAGCCGGCAGCCCGCTCTCCTTGCCCCACAACCGCAGATCTGGTAACTGTCCTGCGCCCTCATCGAGAACCATGCTCAGTGGAGTACCACCCGACACCGACAACCGGCCTTGCACCGGCCACCAGCCAGGCCGACTCCCTCAAAACCGCACACCCATCCCCGGCCAACCCGATAAAATCCCGCCCCCTCGGACACTGCAGCCCTTGACAGTGGCTCCTCGCCTCCCCTCCGAGCTCCGTCCACGCGGATTCAAGCACCGCCTGGGCATTCGGCGGTGATCGCGAAGCACAGTGCCGTGGCCGTCTGCCACGATGGGCGCTGCTCCTTGACACCTCAACAGGCCAGCCCTGCCGCGTACTCGGCTGGTCAAGAAATGGCAAATCCATCACAACGGTGCAGGTCACGAAGAGTTCTCCCCGCGCCCGCGGGGGTCAGCCGAATCCCATGATCGTTTTCTTCCTTCTCGGGTGGTTCTCCCCGCGCCCGCGGGGGTCAGCCGGCGCCGCCATCCCGCCGCAGGGCCTGGATGACGTTCTCCCCGCGCCCGCGGGGGTCAGCCGGTGACCTTTCGGCGCCGGGCGACCGTCCGCCGGTTCTCCCCGCGCCCGCGGGGGTCAGCCGGTTGGTGGCCGGGGTTGCCTGGATGGTTGGCCGTTCTCCCCGCGCCCGCGGGGGTCAGCCGGCATCGGAGGCCCTCGCCGTTGCCGGGCGCACGTTCTCCCCGCGCCCGCGGGGGTCAGCCAGGCGGGGGAGAAGCTGCGCCAGGTCGCCGAGGAGTTCTCCCCGCGCCCGCGGGGGTCAGCCGCCGTAGAGGAATTATGCCCGGTGGCTCCCGCCGTTCTCCCCGCGCCCGCGGGGGTCAGCCGTCGGCCGAGGTGGTCTTGTCTCCGGCGCTGGCGTTCTCCCCGCGCCCGCGGGGGTCAGCCGTTCGAGTCCGGGTCGGATCTTCGTATGCGCAAGTTCTCCCCGCGCCCGCGGGGGTCAGCCGCCCGCTTGGCCGCGACCCGCGCGCTGGAGGATGTTCTCCCCGCGCCTGCGGGGGTCAGCCGCTGACCGGCGATGCCGCCGTCGGCGATCAGGCGTTCTCCCCGCGCCCGCGGGGGTCAGCCGGTCAGCCGCCGTCAGTCCGGCGCCCAGCCCTGGTTCTCCCCGCGCCCGCGGGGGTCAGCCGCACTAACTTGCTACGTGCAGTTAGCGCAGGAAGTTCTCCCCGCGCCCGCGGGGGGTCAGCCGGGAACTGACGATGCACCCCGACGCCCTTGACCGTTCTCCCCGCGCCCGCGGGGGTCAGCCGCAGCGGCGGCACGTGTCGTCGGGGGCGTCGTGGTTTTCCCCGCGCCCGGGGGGCAGCCGGTCCTGGCCGTCCGGGCCGCCAACGTCCAGGCGTCCTTCCCGCGCCCGTGGCAGGTCACGCGTTCACCACCGTGTAGGGGTAGTGCCAGTAGCCGTGCCGGTCCGCGGCCTCCTGTACCGGGGCGGCTGTCCCCCGCACCACCCAAACCGCCTGACACGACGGCCACAGGGTGGAAGTATGACTCGCGACCGGACGGAGACATGTTGGCGGAGCAAGGTTGGGACCGGCGGCGCATCCAGACTGCCGTGATCGGCAACGAGCACAGCGACACCCCCGTTGCTCTGCCGCTGGAAGCGATCGAGGTCGAGGCCTTCCGGCGCGCCCACCGCGGTGACACTTTCTGGTGCGGTGTCCTGCTCGGGGGCTGCGGCAAACAGCTCACCACCAAGCTCTACGTCGACAGGGCCTGTCACTTCGCGCACTACCCGGTACCCGGCGGCCTGCCCACGGTGTGCCGCCGCGCGTCGACGGGCGTCTCCAGCGCCGACCACCTTTACATCAAGCAGGGCATGGCCCGCTGGCTCGCCCGACGCGGCGTCGACATCGCCGCTCAGATCCCGGTCGGCGGCACCGGCACGATCGTGCTCAGCGAACCGACCACCGGCTCCGGCTGGTGGATCCACCTGCCCTCCGCAGCCCGGACACACGACCGACCCATCGGCGAGACACCGCCGATGCGCACCCTGCTGACCGAGGACCACACCGCTGACGCGCAACTCCGCAAACAGGGCTTCGTCCACCGGATCCGGTGTGAAGCGGCAGGCACCGAGCGACGCGTCAAGGTGGGAACCCAAGTCGGCACAGCGGCCGGCCCCCTGGAGTGGTTCGACCTCGCCGACTGCTCGCTGACCCGTGACGGGCTCATCACACCGACCCTCGCCCGGCATCGAAGCAGAAAACCGACAGCCAAGACCGGACGCCCAGAGGAACCAGCACTCGAACCCGAGGCTCGCGAACTCATCAAATCCCTGCGCAAGGCATGCCGGCGGCTCGACGCCGGACAGGCAGAGGAACTGGTCGACCGCGCCTTCCAGCTGTGCCTGCACGCCGAGGGCGCCACCCGCACAGCCCTGCGCACCGCCGTGATGGACGCCAAGGCCTGGCTACGCAGCGTGGACCCTGCCGACCGGCAGAAAGCCGCCTTCTCCGAACTCAAGCGGTTCACCACGGCAGGCACACCGCAGCAGCTGTCCGCATCCCTACACAAGGTGATGCGGCTGACATCCACGCCCCAAACCCCGGCCGAGCGCAACACCCTTCACGCAGCCCGCGCCCGCCTCGCAGAACTCACCCAGCCCGCCACCAAGGCACCCGCCCTTCTACCGCCGACCGCCGTTCCCCCAACCACCGACACTGACCCAGGCACCCCTGACCAACCGCCGACCCCACAGCCTGAACCCGCCGACCCGGGCGGCGGCTTCCTACAGTCACCTCCAGTAGCCCGCGCAGCCGACGGCGAGGCCGCGACGAGGGCCCCGCGTACCGATGACGAACCGAACGAACGCCCCGCCGACGAGCATGCCCTGCGACGCGCGCCTGCACCGCAGCTGGCCTGGCTGGAGCCGCGGACGCCCCGGGCACGTGAACGGCGGGAAGCCCTAAAAGCGTTGCGCGCCCGACTCACCGACCTGACCTCAAGCGGCTACGACCTCGACGCCGAACACCTCGGCACGGCCGTCGCCGAACTCACGCACCTCACCAAAACCGCTGGCACTCTGCCGGGCTACGAGGCACAGGCCGTACGCACCTGGACCAGGCGCCTGGCCGAACTGGAGCACACGCCGGCTGAAGGACCAACGACGTCGAACACCACCGCCCCACCCGCCCCAGACCAGGACCGCCAGGATCGTCTGCATGCCCTTGCACGGACCGTCCGGAGCCACCTCCAGCAGCAGGCCAGAAACCAGAGCACGACGACACTCTCCCGGCTGCGCGCTTCGGGGGTCGACCTTCCCCGCCTCGGCCACGCCGACCTGCTCGACCTTCTGGCACTCGTCGACAGGGACACCCCGCCCGACGAACCGCTACTCACCGGGCTACTCACCACGGCCACCGGGCAGCCGCACCCACTCCTACCCCGGGTCCTGAAGCGGGCAGGCCGCACGGTACCTGCGGACGGCGAGAACTTCAGCGTGCCATGGGCTGTCGACGTCCTTCGCCTGTACCAGGTGTGGCGTCACAGGTCCGGCGGGTAGCACGCTCGCCGGGCAGGCCGTGGCGGGACAGCGCGGTGCGCAGCTCGTGCAGGGTGGCCGGCCTGGCCGGGGCCGGGCTCTGGTGGTCGGGCTGGATGGTCACCTGGGCCTCCCCCTTCAAGGTGGCGGCCGCCGAAACAGCGGGCCGCAGGACCCACGGTGGTGTTCGGCGGGCGTGTGGTGCGGAGGTGGTGACTCCTATCAGAAGCCGCGGTGCCACCGATGTCTGCCACGATGGGCACTGCTCCTTGACACCTTTACTGGCCGGTCCGGACCGAGTCGCTCGGCAGGATGGTCAAGAAATGGCAAATCTGCCGGAACGGCGCAGGTCGCGAAGGGTCCTCCCCGCACCCGCGGGGGTCAGCCGCCGCGCCCGCCGCAGAACCTGTACGTTCATGGGTCCTCCCCGCACCCGCGGGGGTCAGCCGTTCGATCTCTCCGGCGCGCGGGGACTCCGCCTGTCCTCCCCGCACCCGCGGGGGTCAGCCGTCGCACCCGCCGCAGAACCTGTACGTTCATGGGTCCTCCCCGCACCCGCGGGGGTCAGCCGGCGCCCGCGAAAAAGGCCGGCACCCGTCGGGGGTCCTCCCCGCACCCGCGGGGGTCAGCCGGTGACGCTGAGGACCAGCACCCACAGGTCCAGGTCCTCCCCGCACCCGCGGGGGTCAGCCACCGGCCGACTCGACACCGACCGGCGCACGGTGGTCCTCCCCGCACCCGCGGGGGTCAGCCGGCTCTGCAGGCGCCCACTATCCGCTGGGGTGCGTCCTCCCCGCACCCGCGGGGGTCAGCCGCTCATCGCGACCCGGGCGCTGCGGTACGGGCCGTCCTCCCCGCACCCGCGGGGGTCAGCCGGGGGCCGGTCACCAGGGGCAGGGCGATGAGGGGTCCTCCCCGCACCCGCGGGGGTCAGCCGGTGGAGATGCGGATCGCGCTCGGGGTGATGGTGTCCTCCCCGCACCCGCGGGGGTCAGCCGGTGCTGCCGGCCGTGTACTCCAGCGTCTCGTCGTCCTCCCCGCACCCGCGGGGGTCAGCCGTATCACTACGACCCGTACGTGACGCTGATCGTGTCCTCCCCGCACCCGCGGGGGTCAGCCGTACATGTCGCGGCGACCGCTGCGCACCATGCGTTCGTACACCACCAAGCTGACCTTCGCCGCGCTCGCGGCGGCCACCGCCCTGTCGCTCGCGGCCTGCGGACCGGACAACGCGGACACTCCGGCCGGCACCGGCGGCGCCACCGGCGCTGCCCCGGCCCAGAGTGGCGCGGCCCCGGGGGCCACCGCCGGCGGCGCCGCCGCGGGCGGTGCGATCCCGGCGGCCGCGAACAGCGTGAAGATCGGCCAGCCCGCCACCGTGGACTTCGCCGATTTCGTCTTCGAGGCCGACCGTCGTGCGGTGCTCAGTCCCTGGCGGTGGCTCCTCCCCCGGCTCCGTCCCGGTCCACGCGGGCTCAAGCGCTGCCCAAGCCTGCGACGTGATCGCAGAGCGCGGTGTCGTGCCGTCTGCCACGATGAGCGCTGTTCCTTGACACCTCAACAGGCCAGCCCGCCTCCTGCTCCTCGGCAGACTGGTCAAGAACGGCAAAGCCATCAAAACGGCGCAGGTCGCGAAGGGTCCTCCCCGCAGGCGCGGGGGTCAGCCGTCGCAATCTGGTGCACCATGCACCCCCTTATCGTCCTCCCCGCAGGCGCGGGGGTCAGCCGTTCGAGGCGGGCGAGCTGAATCGGCCGGTCGGGTCGTCCCCGCAGGCGCGGGGGTCAGCCGTGGCCGGGGGTGATCGGCGTGGTGGCCGTCGTGTCCTCCCCGCAGGCGCGGGGGTCAGCCGTGCGGGTGATCTGCGGTGTCGTGGCGTCACCCTGTCCTCCCTGCAGGCGCGGGGGTCAGCCGGTCGACTTCCAGGCTGCCGGCCTGGAGAGTGTGTCCTCCCCGCGAGCGCGGGGGTCAGCCGGCGGCGTCCAACCCGGGCCGGTCGACAACGTAGTCCTCCCCGCGAGCGCGGGGGTCAGCCGACGAGGCGCTCCGGCTCGGCATCGGGATGCGCGTCCTCCCCGCGAGCGCGGGGGTCAGCCGGCGTTGTGGCTGATCCACGGGCTCTGGGAGCGGTCCTCCCCGCGAGCGCGGGGGTCAGCCGAGGTGCATCTCGGCGAGCAGTGCGGCGATCTGGTCCTCCCCGCGAGCGCGGGGGTCAGCCGAGGTGCATCTCGGCGAGCAGTGCGGCGATCTGGTCCTCCCCGCGAGCGCGGGGGTCAGCCGGCGCGCGCGGACCAGGCCGAGCAGGCCCAGCAGTCCTCCCCGCGAGCGCGGGGGTCAGCCGAACGGTGGCGGGCAGCCGCTGGCCCAGCGCATGTCCTCCCCGCGAGCGCGGGATCAGCCGGCTACCGGCGAGCGCCTGGGCCGCTCCCACCCGTCCTCCCCGCGAGTGCAGGGGTCGGTTTGCCCTCGGGGTCGGTCGTCGTGCGGTGCTGCAGGCCTTGACGGTGACTCCTCCCCTCGGCTCCGTCCCGGTCCACGCAGGCTCAAGCGCTCCCCGAGCCTTCGACCTGATCGCAGAGCGCGGTGTCGTGGACGTCTGCCACGATGAGCGCTGCTCCCTGACACCTCAACAGGCCAGCCCGCCTCCTACTCCTCGGCAGGATGGTCAAGAAGCGGCAAAGCCATCAGAACGGTGCAGGTCGCGAAGGGGTCCTCCCCGCAGGCGCGGGGGTCAGCCGGGTGTCGGTGTGCAGGGTCCAGTCGGTCCAGCGTCCTCCCCGCAGGCGCGGGGGTCAGCCGCGATGGTGACGTGGACCAGGCGTCGGCGGCGGGTCCTCCCCGCAGGCGCGGGGGTCAGCCGGTCGCGCTTGTCGAGGTAGGGCGGGCGGGTGAGTCCTCCCCGCAGGCGCGGGGGTCAGCCGGGCGGCTGCGCGAGGCGCTGCGACGGCGTGACGTCCTCCCCGCAGGCGCGGGGGTCAGCCGAAGCCTCAGAGGCTCTCTGACGCCCTCTCGCGGTCCTCCCCGCAGGCGCGGGGGTCAGCCGGGGGCTCCGCACGTCGCTGCGGGGCCCCTCGGGTCCTCCCCGCAGGCGCGGGGGTCAGCCGTCGTGCGGCCTGAACGAGGCCTGGTAGCCGAGGTCCTCCCCGCAGGCGCGGGGGTCAGCCGGTGAGCTTCTTGCCCTTTGCGAGGGGGGCCCCGTCCTCCCCGCAGGCGCGGGGGTCAGCCGCACCCCTGGTGATCGACGACTCCCAGGACCTCGTCCTCCCCGCAGGCGCGGGGGTCAGCCGAACCCGCAGGTCAGATCGTGCGCTTGAAATCGGTCCTCCCCGCAGGTGCGGGGGTCAGCCGCGCACGTCCGTGCCGTGGCCCTCGCCCTTGCAGTCCTCCCCGCAGGCGCGGGGGTCAGCCGTACCGCACCGCATGGTCGTGGCCCTTGGCGCGGTCCTCCCCGCAGGCGCGGGGGTCAGCCGGCTCAGGACACGCCCCTCGGAGCGGACAGGGCGTCCTCCCCGCAGGCGCGGGGGTCAGCCGCGCCTCGGCGGTGTACTCCATGCCGTTCTCTCGTCCTCCCCGCAGGCGCGGGGGTCAGCCGCACCGCCTCGGGCTGCGGCGCCTTGACCTTCTGTCCTCCCCGCAGGCGCGGGGGTCAGCCCACCTGACGGGGTGGCCGATGGCGGCGACTGCCGTCCTCCCCGCAGGCGCGGGGGTCAGCCGCGTTTCGGGGAGATCCGGCGCATGTCGCCGGTGTCCTCCCCGCAGGCGCGGGGGTCAGCCGATCGAGAAGGAGATGGCCCTGCCCGACGACCCGTCCTCCCCGCAGGCGCGGGGGTCAGCCGCGATTTGCTGAGATTTCCGGCGTGGACCCGGAGTCCTCCCCGCAGGCGCGGGGGTCAGCCGCTGGACGCGCTCGGCGCCGCTGATCGGGACGTGTCCTCCCCGCAGGCGCGGGGGTCAGCCGACGCCGAACACCCGGCTCGCCGAGTGGCTGGCGTCCTCCCCGCAGGCGCGGGGGTCAGCCGGACCGGGACCTGAACAGGGCCGTCCGAGAGGTGCTCTCCCCGTGCCCGCGGGGGTCAGCCGTAGCCGGGATTGCGGCCGGGGGTGTTGATGGCGTCCTACCCGCGTCCGCGGGGGTCAGCCGGGCGCCTACCCTCGCAAGAACAGCCGTGGTGAGTCCTCCCGCAGGCGCGGGGGTCAGCCGGCTCTCGGTGGTTGTCGGTGGGGCCGCGGCAAGTCCTCCCCGCACGCACGGGGGTCAGCCGGTGTCGCACGTCGCAGCTCCCAATTAGCTGTTGTCCTCCCCGCGAGCGCGGGAGTCAGCCGCGTGGTCGGTGGGACTCGTAGTGGGGTCGAGGGGCTTCCCCGCAGGCGCGGGGGTCGGTCTGTTCTCGGGGCCGGCCGTCGTACGGTGCTGCAGGCCTTGACGGTGGCTCCTTCCCTCGGCTCCGTCTCTGCACACCGACTCAAGCGCTGCCCAGGGCGTTCGGCGATGATCGCGGAGCGCGGTGTCGTGGACGTCTGCCACGATGAGCGCTGCTCCTTGACACCTCAACAGCCCCGCCTGACTTCTGCTCCTCGGCAGGATGGTCAAGAAAGGCAAAGTCATCAGAACGGTGCAGGTCGCGAAGGTCTTCCCTGCACGCGCGGGGGTCTGCCGTCCTCGAAGTGGGTGCTGCGCACGCCGCGCACGTCTTCCCCGCACGCGCGGGGGTCTGCCGGTGAGCCACACGCCCCGCATCGCGCCGAAGGCGTCTTCCCCGCACGCGGGGGGATCTGCCGGACACCGTTACCCGAGCCCTGGCCGGTCTCGAGTCTTCCCCGCACGCGCGGGGGTCTGCCGGTTCCGGAACTTCACCGGAAGGGCTCCGGTGCGTCTTCCCCGCACGCGCGGGGGTCTGCCGTCCGAGCGGCGCGAATGGATCGGCGCCCCCGGGTCTTCCCTGCACGCGCGGGGGTCTGCCGGCGCGGGCCCGGATCTCACCCGGCTTCGGCTGGTCCTCCCCGCAGGCGCGGGGGTCAGCCGCAGACCCGCACCGTGCATGACGAGCTGGCCGCGTCCTTCCCGCAGGCGCGGGGGTCAGCCGGGATGGAAAATCCGACAACCCTCTCCTCTCCTGAGCCGTCCTCCCCGCGCCCGCGGGGGTCAGCCGGCTCTCGACGCCGCGCAGGATCACCGGGCGTTGTTCTCCTCGCGCCCGCGGGGGTCAGCCGGCTCTCGACGCCGCGCAGGATCACCGGGCGTTGTTCTCCTCGCGCCCGCGGGGGTCAGCCGGTCAGCTTGTTGGTGGCGGCCGAAACAGGCCGAGTCCTCCCCGCGCCCGCGGGGGTCAGCCGCCGGCCACGCCCAGGACCTGCACCCGGCCGTCGTCCTCCCCGCGAGCGCGGGGGTCAGCCGTGGGAGAAGTTCGGCACGACCCTGGCCGAGGCGTCCTCCCCGCAGGCGCGGGGGTCAGCCGCACCGCGGAGGCCCACGGGCCCTGATCAGCGCGTCCTCCCCGCGAGCGCGGGGGTCAGCCGGGTGCCTTTGCTACACCCGCTTCCTCGCAGTCGTCCTCCCCGCGCACGCGGGGGTCAGCCGCCCCCGTTGTGCTTGTGCTGGTTGCTGGCGATGTTCTCCCCGCAGGCGCGGGGGTCAGCCCGCCGCTCCGCTCTCCCCGCCCTGCGGATCTCCGCTCTCCCCGCAGGTGCGGGGGTCAGCCACTTCGGGCTGTGGGCCCTCCTGCCGTTGGGGGTCCTCCCCGCGCCCGCGGGGGGTGCCTCTATGGGGTTCGTCAAGGAAATCGGGCTGCATTCGGGTGGGGCGGACAGGCAGCATGTCGGGATGCCAGATCTGCTGTGGGACGACGTCCGGAACTTCTTCGACCCTGACCTGATGGGGGCGCTGCCGGATGCCCAGGTCGCAGACACCTCGGTCGAGGACTGGCAGGCGGTGCTGGATCTGGTGCGCTCGCAGGGGTGGTCGTGCGAGTACTCCGAGGATGGTGTCGCTGTTCGGCTGCCGCGGGCTGCGGACATGCTGGTTCGCAGCGAGGGCACCGACGCAGTGTTGAAAGTCTGGCCTGCCACTGGATTCCTGGTGATCTTCCGGGCGTATGAGGCCGGCTCGATCGACTTCGATGTTGATCTGCGGGAGCTGCGCAGCCAGGACGGCGTCAATCTGCTGTGCCGTCTGCTGCGGGCGATCGGGCGCCGCCTTGGCAAGCCGGTGACGTTGACTCCGGAGTCTGACCCGCTCCACCCAGTTCTAGGGTTCGATGTCGAGGCCGACCGTGTGGTGCCGCTGGCGGATCCGCACTTCAGCTGACCGCTGTGGCCGGCCGGGACTCGTAGAAGGTCCCGTCGCGGAGCATGGCGAACAGGACGTCCGACCCGGCGCCTGGCCAGGCAGAGGAGTGCCTGGGTATGCCGCTTTCCCTGGCCGATCTTCTTGTCGTAGTAGGCCCGGGAGGCTGGGTCGCCGAGCGAGGCGAACGCGGCCAGGAAGAACGCCCGTTTCAGCTGCTTGTTGCCCCGGCGGGAGGGTTGCTCGCCGCGTATGGAGGAGCCGGAACTGCGGGTCGCGGGGGCGAGGCCGGCGTAGGAAGCCAGGTGGGCGGCGGTCGGGAACGCGCTTGCGTCGCCGACGTCGATCAGGACGCGGGCACCGGTCCTGGTGCCGATGCCTGGCATCGAGGTGAGGACCTTCGAGAGCGGGTGCTCGTCGAGCAGTTCCTGGATGCGCTTCTCCAGAAGCTTGCGCTGGTCGAGGACGGCCCGCAGCGAGCCGGCCAGACTCGGCACGATCAGCGCTGCCGCTTCGGTGCCCGGGACGACCACGGTCTGCTCGTCGAGCGCGGTGAGGATCTCCTCGACCAGGCGCTCGAACATGCGCGGGGCCAAGGGCCGGGCGACGCCGAGCAGGCGGCGGCGTCCGGCCTTGCGCAGGGCGGCCGGGGAACCGAACCGCTCCAGCAGGGCCAGCACCGCCGGATGGTCGATCCTGGGCCCCAGCACTCGCTCCAGGTGCGGGTGGAATGGGTGAGCAGTCCGCGCAGGCGGTTGGCGACGCGGGTCGCCTCGCCGGCGAGGTCGTCGTCGAAGCCGACGATCATCTCCAGCTCGGCGACGGTCTCGTCGGTGAGCTCGATGCCGCGCAGGGTGTGCGGCATCGTGCGGGCGGCGTCAGCGATGACGAAGGCGTCGCGGGCATCGGTCTTGGCCTCGCCGGGGTAGAGGTCGGCGATGCGTCGCATCGTCAGACCGGGCAGGTAGGCGACGCGGCAGCCGGCGTCCCGGGCGACCGCGAGCGGCAGGGCGCCGATGGAGGCGGGCTGGTCGACGACGACCAGGACCGTGCCGTGCTTGGCGGTGAGCTCGTCCAGTACGGCCCGCATCTTGGGCTCGCTGTTCGGCAGCCGCTTGTCGAAGACCCGCTTGCCCGCCCGGGTCACCGCGGTCCCGTGGTGCTCGCCCTTGCCGACGTCCAGGCCGAGGAAGACGTCCACATCGCCGGTGTCGATCACGCTGTTCCCTTACGAGGTCGTGCTGTCCCGGCCTCGTTGGCGTGGCACCAGTTGCCGGCATCCACGTTACGAAGAGCCTCCCAGCGCGCTGGTGGTCCTGCCTCTATCAGCGGTCTACCGATGCCTCCGAGCCGGTGACACCACCCCCCGGATCATGCGAACTACAGGGGGGAACAGTCATGCCGGACCGGAGGCCGGGAGCCCCATTGCGGGCCCACGAAGAAGGTAACGGGGGGGCAGCCGGCCCGGCAGATGGTGGCCGTCACCGCGCGCCCGTGCTCTCCGCGCCCGCGGCGGTCAGCTGCGGCAGCCAAATGCCGGAGTTATCCACAGGGCGTCCTCCCCGCGCCCCGGGGGGGCAGCCGCCCATGCCCTCCAGCGCGGTGGTGCGCTGGTGGTCCTCCCCCGCTCAGCCGACGTGCTCCAGAGGCTGCGCTGGTTCGCCTCCGTCCTCCCCGCGCCGCGGGGGTCAGCCGGCGGGACGTTCAAGGTCAATAACCAGCGTGGCGTCCTCCCCGCAGGCGCGGGGGTCAGCCAAGGACGGGCGGGTCAGTTTATTCTCGTCCTCCCCGCGCCTGCGGGGGCAGCCCCACCGGTCCTGCCCGTGCCCGTGGGGGTCAGTGTGTCGGTGGTGGTGTGACCTGGCAGACGACGACGAGTTCCAGGCGGGGAACGACGTAGTAAGCGAGCAGGCCGCCGGCGATGTCGAGGTAGCGCATCGGCTCGCCGCTGCCCTGGTAAGAGGTGCCGTCGAGGTAGAGCGCTTCGGCGGCGCGGACGAGTTCGGCCGCCATTTGTCGCCGGCGGTGACGTGCTGCTCGCTGGGGAGGTACTCCCAGCTCCAGCCTTGGTGGTGGAGACGTCCTCCCCGCGAGCGCGGGGGTCAGCCGCTCATCGCGCGCCCGATCTCGGGGACTGTCAGCTCCCCCCGCGAGCGCGGGGGTCAGCAGCCGACCCTGCCCGGGAACACCTCGATCGCCGGCTTCTTCTTCGGGACGAGAACGGCGCGGTAGTGGTGGTCGAAGGACAGGATCGCCGGGCGCTGGAGCCTCCAGGCCAGGACGGCGTTGACGGCGTCGGCCGCTCGGCGTCGCGGTCGCCGACGCTCGGGAGAGAGCGGGGCCTCGGGCCGGGCCCGAGGCCCCGGGGCTGGGTCAGTCCCGGGCCATGTCGACGAAGCGGGAGTAATGGCCCTGGAAGGCGACAGTGATGGTGGCAGTGGGGCCGTTGCGGTGCTTGGCGATGATCAGATCAGCCTCGCCCGCGCGCGGGGATTCCTTCTCGTAGGCATCCTCACGATGGAGGAGAATGAGGATGTCGGCGTCGTCCTCGAGAGTGCCGGAGTCCCGGAGGTCGTAAGTCTGCGGCCTCTTGTCGGTGCGCTGTTCGGGTCCGCGGTTGAGCTGGGAGATCGCAATGACGGGGATGTCCAGTTCCTTGGCCATCAGCTTCAGGTGCCGGGAGATCTCGTTGATCTCCTCGTAGCGGCTTGAGAACTGGCGCAGGCCGTAGTCGAGGAGCTGGACGTAGTCGATGACGATCAGCTTGATGTCGCGCTTCTGCTTGAGCCTCCGGCACTTCGACCGGATCTCGGTGAGGGTGCGCGCGGAGTCGTCGACGTAGAGGGGTGCATCTGACACGTCCGGCATACGTTTGGCGAGGCGGGTCCAGTCGTCGTCGGTCATGTTGCCTGAGCGCATGTGGTGGAGTGCGATCCTCGCCTCCGCGCTGAAGACCCGCATCGAGACCTCGTTGCAGCCCATCTCCAGCGTGAACAGCACCGCCGACATCTTGCTCTGGATCGTGCAGGCCCGGAGCAGGTCCAGCCCCAGGGTGCTCTTGCCCATCGCCGGCCGGGCGCCGATGACGATCAGCTGGCCGGGCTGGAGGCCGTTGGTGAGGGCGTCCAGGTCTGCGAAGCCGGTGGGAACACCCGACACCTGGCCGGCCCGGGAGTCGAACGCCTCGATCTCGTCGAGAGCTCCCTCCACCACGTCGCAGAACGGCGGCACCTCGAGGACCTGGTCGGGGTCGGTGGCCGAGAGCACGGCGCTCTCGGCCAGGTCGATCACGTCGTCGATCGGAGCGTCGGAGGCCACCGCATGGTCGATGGCCGTGACCGCCTCGGTCAGCCGCCGACGTACGGCCGCCTGGCGGACCCGGTGAGCGCGCTTGACCGCACGGCCCGCACGCGAGTCGGCCGACGTGACCTTGTCGAATGTGGCGCCGCCGCCGATGGCCTCCAGGTCGCCCCTGCTCGCCAGCGCCGCCGACACCGCGGCGGGATCCAGCGGCCCGTCCCCCGCGTACGCCTCCAGCACCGCGAGGAAGACCAGGCCGTGGGCCGGACTGCGGAAGTCGCCGGCGCCGACGATGTTCAACACGTCCGCGACCACGGCCCGCGACCTCGTCATCGCGCTGAGAAGATCGCGCTCGTCCTGGAGCTCCGCCTCCTCCTGCCGCGATGCTGCCGTCCCATCAGGTCCGAGCCCGCTCGCCTCGCCGCTCACAAACGCCCCCTCGCTCACCGTGCTCTACCCCGAAGGACCTGCGTCTTCTGGAGTCCCCAGACTCTACTCAGCCCCGCCCGCCGTACGGTCCGCAGCTGCACGGAGCCGAGCTGCGGCCAGCACCGCGCCCGCCCACCGCGCCCGGCCCAGCTCCGGCACCGGCCGGGGATTCAGGTTCGCCGGCCCGTCCAGCCACCCGCGCGGCAACCGCAGCAGATCCTCCCGCTCACACCGCCGCCGCTCCTCCTCGGCCCGCTGCAACGCCAGCCGCTCCCGCAGCCGCCCACGCACGACCTTGCCCCGGTCCACCGAACCCGCCTCCGCCCCGGCCTCCCCCACAACGTACGCCCCTTCAGGAAACGCCGATTCAGGGAACACCTCCGCGAACTCCGCTTCGCAAACCAGCGGGAAGTCGTCCTCCGCCGACGGCCGCGCGCCCGCCGGGGACACGGGAACCTGCACGGCCGGCTCCTCGGCCCGAGGACCCACCGCGCGAAGCCGACCACCGGAAGGACCCCGCACCGTGATCCGCAGCGCCCTGGGGGCCGCATCTCCGAGCTCGTGCCGCAGCCTCGCCAGCAGCTGCCGCTCCAGGAACTGCATCTGGCTCGCCCACGCCTTCGACGCCGTGACCAGACGCAGGACGCCCGAGTACTCACTGAGCTCTTCTGGGACGAGGTTCCGGGCGATGTCCGGGCCCACGATCGCCGCCCAGCGGGCCCGAATCACCGCCAGAGGCGGAATCACCCAGCCCCGGTCGGACATGGACTCCTCGACCAGCTCCGCCAGCACCAGCGGCTCGCTGCCGAAGGGCCGCCTCAACGGCCCACGACCAACCGACCCGGTTGGAACATAACGGCTCTGCCCGGCGCGACGCCGCATCGCCCGCAACAGATCCCTCGCGAGATCGCCCCCGCCACCCCCATCAGCCTGCATAAACACATCCTGGTCCATCCGCCGGCGCCCCGCCCACAGAACTGGCCAGGCGATCCGGCCCACGGGCCAGGGGCGTCAGTTCGCAGCCCGGCGGACCAGAACGGACGGGCCTCTGGTGGGCGCGCCGCCAGCGAGGTAGGCCGCGGTGAGCTCGGCCAGCGCGAGCTCGTCCGTCGTGGCTCGGTCGAAATCCGGGGCGTCGGACTCGCCGGTCGTGTCGGCGGCGGCGATGCCGGTGTCGAGACCGGCGGCGTAGTTCACCACGGCGTCGTAGATGCGGGCGGTGGTCACCGGGACCAGCGTCGCCTCGCCCCGCACCCGCTGCATCCGCACCGTCTCGGCGACGTGGCGCAGCAGTGCGGTGATGTGGGCGGTGGGCATCATCGGCTCGCCGGCGTGCCGGTACAGCACGAGCGGGAACCGGCCGTCGAAGGGCCTCGCCCGCAGCCGGGTCGACCGGCCGTGGAGCGCACCCGCTGGCCCGGTCGGTTCAGCATGCTGCGGCAACCGAGGTGAGCAACGCGGCGGTTAGCGGGTCCCCGCAGTCGGCCAAGTGTCGGCGAAGAGCCCCGGCCCGCTGCCGGTCGCCGGCCTGTTCACAGTCGACCATCACCAGGAGCATGGCGTCAGGGTCTCCACTGTCGGCCGCCTGGTCGAGCAGGGCACGGCGCTCGTCCGCATCGCCATCGTCGGCGATCGCGGCGAAGCCGACGGCGGCGAGCGGCAGGCCACCTCGCGCGGCGGTGCTGAAAGCGGTCTTGGCCTCCTGGGTCTGGCCCAGTTCGCTGAGCACCTGGCCGAGGCAGAAGGCCGCTTCGACCGTGCCCGTCTGCATGGCGCTGCGCAGGTACGGTGCGGCCTCGTGCCAGCGCTGCCCGGCCGCCAGGTGGCGTCCCAGGTAGTAGTGCGCGATGGGAAGGCCTGCTTCGACGGCTTGCCGGTAGGCGTGCTCGGCCTGGGCCGGCCGGTCGCTGTCGGCATGGAGGTTGCCGAGGTTGATCCAGGCCCGGGCATCGCCGTGCCCGGTCAGCTGCTGGTAGTGCTGTGCGGCTTCGCGGGTTCGGCCCTGGCGCTTGAGGAGGTTGGCGAGCGTCAGCTGCGCTTCGCGGTCGCCGAGGTCGGTGGCCTTACGGAGTGCCGCTGTGGCGGATCGGGTCTTCCCGGTGTCGGCGAGGAGCCGGCCGAGGTTCCCCAGGGCGTCCAGGTCGCCGGCGGCGACGGCCTGTATGTAGGCGTTGATGGCCTGGTGGGTCTTGCCGCGGTCCGCGCGCAGGACGCCCAGGTTGAACCAGGCGTTGCGGGCTCCGGCCCGGGCCGCGCGCCGGTACTCGCGTTCGGCTTCATCGAGGCGTCCTTGCTGAGCCAGGATCTCGGCCAGGTAGGCGAGGCCGTCGGCATTGCCGAGCCTGTGGGCTTCGCGGCACGCCGACTCGGCTTCGTCCAGGCGGCCGAGCTCGCTCAGGGCCAGGGCGGCGAGGAGCCTCGCGAAGGCATCGGTGGGATCCGTGTACTCCCTCAGGAACCGGAGGGACTCCTCACCACGCCCGTCCTGGATCAGAGCAGCGGCCTGATGCCACAGCACCTGCATGAGACCGGCCTCACGCAGACCTCGCCACAACCCGGCGGCGATCCACGGCTCTTTTCGTTGCGCTCTGGAGGCCACGGTCCAGGCCGTTCGCGCGTCCCCGGCACTGGCGAGTGCGTCGAACCACACCAGTGGGTGGACGGATTGCCTGGGCTGCGCCGCGACGTCGTCGGGCAGGCCGGGAAAAGGGAGGCGCCCCCCGCCCGTGGCGCGCGGAAGCAGGCTCGTCATCCCGACCCGAACGCCGTCGGCCCAGGCGAACGCGTCCTCCAGCGGTTCGGGGAGCCGCTCGTCGCCGCCGGCGTCGGCGAGGTGGTAGCGGTGCGTCCGGATGAGGAGGTCCTCTGACAGCGGGCCTCGCAGTCCGGTGCGGCGCAGGTCCAGGGCGCCGCGGACGATGGCGGCTCCTCTGGGGTTGCGGCCGACGCACCAGGCCACCCGCAACTCCCTCCCCAGTTCGGGGACCGCCGCGAGGAATTCGCTGACCCCCTGCCCGGTGCACTGCTCGGCCGCGGAGCGGACGCGCGGATCGGAGCAGGTCCGGGCCCGCTGCATCTCGGCCTGGCTCCAGACCCGGTCGAGGTGGACGACCGAGACGTGCTTCAGGGCCGCGGTGGACAGCACCGCGCCGGTGGCCCCACCACCTGCGTCGCGGGAAACGGCCGAGGGCGAGAGGTGCCGCAGGTGGATGGTGGCGAGGACCGGGATACGGTGGTTCACCAGTTCGGCGAGGTCGAAAGCCTGCAGCCGGTCGTGCTCTTCGATGCCGTCCAGCCACAGAAGGGGCTTGGGGCAGTGCAACACCGCGGTGATCGCCCTCCGCAGACCGCCTGGGGGCGCCTGGCACACGCGGTGCTCGGGCAACACGCGGCGGGCGGTCTCCAGAGCGAGGCGGGACTTCCCGCTCGCGGTTTCCCCGGCGACCAGCACCATGCCGCCCCGGGCGCCGGCTCGCTCCAGCAGATCGGCGAGTTGCTGCTCGCGGTCGCGCGGCACGTAGTCGGGCAGCGAGTGGCAGTCGTCCTCCCGGTACGGGCGCACGCCGGCGGCCGGCGCCTCGAACTGCGCCACGGTGGGCCACGACTGCCAAGCCCCCGGCGTGAGACTGTCCCCCTCGGCCGTGCCCGGCGGAACCGGATTCTGGATGACCGTCAGGTGACCGGCCTGGTAGACACCGCCGTGAACGGTGCTGTCGGCCACACGGTTGCTCGTGCCCAGGGGCGGCATGACGTCCCCGTCAGCCGGGTGCCCGGCAGCGGAGACCCCGACGGTCTGCCGTCCCCGGTCGGCGGACAGCGGTGGTGCCTGCTTGGCCTTCTTGGGCGGGTGCTTTTCCATGATTGAGTTCCCCCCTGCGGGTGTAGTCGTGGTGTCGGAGACAGCGGTGTCAATCTCGGCGGTGGCGGCCCAGGGTGGGCCGGGCACGAACGCTGTTCGGCTGTCGCGCGCTCACGTGGCCACCCCGGCGCGGACGGCGCGGTCGGTGGCCAGGATGACCGCCATGGTGGCCAGCGGGAACACGGCCATGACCGTCCCCATGGCAGCCGTGGCACCCTCGTAGCCATCGGCGCCCACCGTCACGGCGAACCCGAGCGTGAGCGTGACCAGCGGCCACGCCCCGACCTTGGACCCGAGCGAGACCAGCAGCATCACCGAGAACAGACCGGCGACGGCAAGGCCGGTGGGCAGCGTGACCCACGCCCAGGCCATGGTCCCGGCGTAGCCGCAGACCACGGCCAGGTGGTGGAGGGAGGGCAGAGACGGGACCAGCGTCAGGATGCCAAGGGCTGCGGCCCCGTTGGCACAGGCCATCCAGCCGGCCCGGGGCCGGCCGTACTGCGTGTGGGGGTTCATGGGCGGACCTCTTCCAGGCGGTCGGCGACGGTGAACTGGGCGTGCTGGACGACGAGGCCCTCGCACGTGGACGCGCCGGGGTGAGCGGGTCCCACCGCGCCGGACCTCGGCCACGGAGCACTGCACCCCGACCGCCGACGCGCTGCTCCTCCGGCTGCCCCGGCGGCCGCCGGACCCGACTCGAGTCAGGTCGCACTCGCCCGCACGTCAGCGCTGATCTTGCGGTACAGGAAGTCCGCTGCGATGAGTCCTGGCCGGAGGCCAAGCGCGGTCGGCGGGTGCACAGTTCACGCCGGCACTGTGCTCCCGCGCGAGCAGGGGCCGTCGTAGCGCGCGGGACGGTCGGCGCCGATCAGCCGCAGGGTCGAAGCAGGGCGCGGGCCATTGACCGAGGCCGAGTCCCGGGGCCGGGAAGCCCGTCGCAGGCCTCGGCCAACGCCAGGGTTCCACGGCTACGGGGCGGTGGTGGCCAGGGTGTCGTCGACCAGGACCTCGGGTGCCGGGTCCGCGGCGGAGCGCGCGTTCCTGACGCGGGTCACGGCGGGAGCGAGAACGTCGTACATCCGGCGGGCGATCTGCTCGTCGTGGTGCCCATGCTCCCCTCCCTCTGCGGCATTCCAGCCGGGGTGGCCGTTCCAGTCCAGCTCCTTCAGGTAGTCGACTAGCTGGGAGCCGGTCAACGTGACCTTCACCAGACCCCGGCTCCCGCGTTCCCCTTCCGCCGGCAGCTTGTCCACCTTGCTCAGACTCGTCGGCCGGGTCCGGTCCCACATGTCGGCCGTGCAGACGATCGACATCGTGCCGATCCCCGCCGCCTTGGTCAGCGCGGCATCGTGGGACGGCGGGGACTGGGTCCCAGCACCACAGCCGGTCAGGAACACGGCGGTGAGCAGCGGGACGGAGGCGCGCAGGGCGCGGCGGATGGTCTTCACGCGGGTCATGGTCGCGGGCTGCGGCCCGGCCGGGCACGACACGCCGCGGTGATCCACTCGAAGGTGCGGTTTCAACCAGGGTGCCGTTGACGTTCGTCCGTGGCGGCGTGGGTCCGCTCGTCCGGCCCGGCCGGTGGCTGGTTCGGGTTGTCCGATGGTGGCCGGTCGTTTTGGCGGGGCTGACGGGTCCGTGGCCGCCTCAGGCGTGGCCAGCGGCCGCGGTGCCGGCCGGGGTGGCGGTGCCGGCCGGGGCCTACGTCGGCTGTGGCTACGGTGCGGTGGTGGCCAGGGTGTCGTCGATCAGAACCTCGGGGGCGGGTTCGCCGGCCGTGCGGGCGGGCTTGATGGTGTCCAGCGCGCCGCCGATGGCGTCGTAGACCCGCGCGGAGGACTGCTTGTTCAACCGGTCGTCGCCCGGTGCGGGGTGGGCGTTGCCGTCGAGGTACTTCATGTAGGTCACCACCTGGGTGCCGGTCAGGTTGACCCGGACGAGGCCGCGGGCGCCCCGGTCACCGTCGAGGTGGTCGACCGCGACTTTGTCCAGGTCCCGGTACGGCTTGGTGTCCTTCCAGAGGCCCTCCGGCATGACGACCGATACGTTCGCGACGCCGGACGCCTTCGTGAGCCGGGCCTCCTGGGAGGCTGGCGTCCGGGTGGCGCAGGCGGTGAGGAGCAGAGCGCCGAGGACGCCTGCGGTGACGCGCAGAGACAGGTGCGGGATCTTCACGCGGGTCATGGTCTCGGTGGACGGCGCCGTTGGGCGTGTTTCGGACCCGTGATCCACTCGAAAGCGGGGAGACGTCGTGTGCCCGGTTGACGCTGTGACGGGGAGGCCGACCAGGGCCTGTAGCGAGGTCGGCTGTTACTCGCCGCCCCCGGCCTGATCTCCGACGGCCGGGTACTCCTCCAGTAGGCGCTCGTGCAGTGCGGACCGCCGGATCTGCTCCCGCACGATGTCCGCGACCGGTTTGGCCGCCCTGTAGGCGCTGCGGCCCTTGTCCCGCTTGTCGAACGGCATGACCGTCCTCCCCTGGCCCCTCCCCGATCGGCGACTTCGCCGCCGTCGTTTCGGCGGCGGCCTCGTCGAGCGCAGCCAGGAGGGCGACGGCGCCTTCGCGCATCCGGCGGCGCAGCTCCTGGTAGGCGGGATGGTTGGCGAGCGGGTGCCGGGCCGGCTGCGCGGCGGGCCGGTCGTCGCACGGTGCCTTGTCGGCGCGGGCCCGGGGGCTCGGCGAGGACCTTGGTTCCCCCGTCGACTTCACGGCGGACAGGGAAAGCGGGGAAGACCGGGACGTAAGGGCGGGCGTAGGGCCAAGGTGGTGGTCATGACGAACGATGAGAAGAGCGGGTTGGCGGGGTTCGTGGCGGCACCGAACGGGTGGCGGGTGGCGATCAGGATTCCGGCGGACAACATGATCATGGTGGTCCCGGTGATCGGGTGGTTGCCGATCGTGAAGGACTCCGGCGCGATCATGAGCTCCGAGCTGGAGCCGGTGGTGCTCTTCGACAACACGGAGGAGCCGATCATCGCGACCGTCCACAGCACGCTCACCAACTGGGAGGACGGCTCCAGCCTGCACCAGGTGCTCACCCCCGGGGTCGAGGTCCGGAAGGTTCCCCAGGGGTGGAAGGTCGTGGAGTACGGCGACTACGGAGCCTGAACGTGCCTCTTGAAGAAGTTCTCTACTCCGGGCCCAGGCGGAGGAAGCCCTGTTTGACAAGGGCTTTCAGGTCGGCTCGTACAGCCTCGACGGACAGCCGGCCTCCGATCGCTTCGGCGATCTCGGTTGCGTTCGTCGAGCCGTTGCGCTCGATCAGGTCGAGGGCAGTGAGGTAGAGGCCGAGGTCCCGCAGGACGAGCTCGCAGCCCTCGGGGTGGGCACTCGGGTCACTGAGTACGGCGCGGGCCAGGGCAGGACGTAATGGTGAGGTGAAACGGACTTCCTTGGATCGGAAGGCCGGATGATGGACTGCGTAGTCTGCCCGAATCCGGAGCTTGAGCCACTTTTCCATGGTCATCGGTTCCGGGTCGTATCCGAGGCAGATGCAGTCGAATCCGTACCCGTCGTCTGCGGCGCATAGATACGGCGGATTGTTTTTGACATTCGGTCCTGAGTGCCGCAGGACGGAATGGCCACAGTTACAGTCGGGGGAATTGCTGTCGAGCTCCGGCGTTTTAGGCGGCTCTACCGGATCGTTGGATCGTTGCGTCGGCAGGCTGGACTCCAGGCGGAGGACCGCCCTGTCCAGGGCCTGGTCTGTTACGAGGCCGCTGAGGTCGAACCATTCGCCGTGTCGTCTGCGGTCGGCGAAGTGCCGGTGAAGCTTAGTTTCGAGCTGCATGTCCTCGGTCTCGTGTTGCCAGATGACCGATAGGGGAAGGGGGGACATTGTGCGGATCTGCAACAAGCGCTTCGGCAAGTTCTTCGTGATGCCGATTTTCACCAGCGGCGAGGCGCTGCTGCCGATCGCATAGACGATCCGCTTTAAGGGTGGGAATGTCTCCACTTGTTCGTTCATGCGAAATCACCTCTCTACTGATCATCTGGTGCGGCCCGGGCCGGGGCCGGCGAACGGTTGTCGCGGCCACCCTGCCGCTCTCGCCGCGCCGTTGTCCCGGCTTTCCCCGAACGAGCGAGAACGGCTGCGGCTCACGCAGCTCCGGTCCGCGGCGGAGCCGGCCGGGCGGTGCGCAGCAGGATCGCTCCGGCCCGGGTGGCGCGGGCGACGGCGAGAGCGGCGCGGTGGCGTTCGCGCTGCTGACGGGCGTGTTCATCGGCGTCCGGGGTCGGGGAGTCCGCGACCGCGGGCCAGTGGGCGTCCTCGGGCTCGCGCAGCCGGTTGTAGTACCGGCGCAGGCTCGGCGGCGGCCTCGTCAAGCGCGGCCTGGCGGGCGGCGGCGTCCTCCCGCATCCGGCGGCGCAGGCCCTGGTAAGCGTGGTGGTCGGCGAGCGGGAGCAGGGCCAGCTGCGTGGTGGGCCGGTCGTCGCGGCGGGTGGGTCGGTCGTCGAGGTCCTGAGCGTGTTGCACCACGGGGGCGGGGCCGACGCGGACGTCGATGGCCCGGACGGTTCCGGGGCGCAGCTGCTCAAGGTCGGTGAGGATGCGGCGGCGGTGGAGGCGCAGCTGGGCTGCCCAGGCTGGGGAGTCGGCGGTCACGCGCAGGCGGCGGGTGGTCGGGTCGTAGCCGGCGAGGTGCCAGTGGGCGGCGGCGTCGGGTCCGACGATGTCGGGCCAGCGGTCTCGCAGGCCTCCGCCGGCGGTGCCGAGGGTCCAGCCGTGCGCGGCGACCAGGGCGACGAACACGTCCGCGATCGGCTGCGGCTCCCGGGCCTCACGACCGCACCGATCTGCGCGGCGCAGGCTGGCGGCGGGGCGCTTCACCTGGGTGTCACCGCGGTTGGCGGCGGCTTTACGAGCAGCTCGTAGGGCGGTTCGGGCCAGGTCGGCTCCGCTGGTGACGGGCTGGCTCATCAGGCACTCACCACCCAGTCGGCATTCTCGGAGCTCCAAAGGTTCAGGAACTCCCAGTCCTGGTCGGTGAGCTCGTTGGCCGGCCTGGCCGGACGGACGTGCTCGCGCACCCGGCGGTACACCTCGTCCGCCGCGATCCGGTCGAACGCGTACAGGCACCACTGCCGGTAGGAAGCGCCGAAAACGCCCAGGTCAGCGGCCACCTCGTCCCACCGGTCCACGGGCTGCCAGGACGGCAGGCGGCTGCCCTCGGTGCGCTTCGCGGGGCTGTCCAGAAGGCCCTCGGCCAGGTAGTACAGCTCGCCCATCTTCACGACCAGGCCGTGCTCCATGAGCCGGGCCAGGCGGGCGTGGACGGTGGCACGGTGCCGCCGGGTGCTGGCCGCGAGCTCCCCCGCGGTCTGCCCATCCCGGTACGCGAGAGCGGCAACCACCTCGGCAGCGGTCTTGCCTAGTCCCCGGGCACGGAACGCGTCCCTGGCCACCAGATCGGAGAGGAGGCGGAAGTCCAGCTCGGCGCAGGCATCGGACGGGCCAGCAGGCGTCGTGGCGGGGGTGTGTCGCCGGTTGACCCCATTCAGGTACCCGGGGGCCTCGTGCCCTACCTGGCGGTTGGGGTCAACCAGCGACACAACGTCAGCCGCCGCCCGCCTGGGCCTGCCCAACACCCACTTCGAGGACTTCCCGGCACTCCCCTGCTCGGCCCGCCACAGCCACCCAGCAGCCACCAGACGGGCATCCGAGCGCTTCACCGTCGACTCCCCCACCCCGATGCCCAGCGCCAGCTGACGCTGAGACACCTCGTGGTCCATGCCGCCGGCCCGCTCACACAGGCCCAGCCGGTACAGCAGATTCGCCCGATCCGTCTGCCCGGCCTGCCCCACCCACGGGAACACCTCCACCGTGACCCGGCGCTCGGCCAGGGCCGCCATCGCGTCCCGCCGCTCCCGGATCGGTGCGGACTCACCCGTCACACGCACGGCACGCCGCCACACCCGGTCCAAGTACTTCGAGGCGTGGTCATGTCCCTTGGCGCGTGCCAGGTCCCGCAGCAACGCACCGCCAGGGGCCGGCGAGGTCAGCAGGACGTCCCGCAACGCGAGCCGATCAGCCCCGGCCCGGGCGAACCCGAACGCGATCGCGGAGGTGACCCGGTGGGTGTCCCGGCCGGCACCGGAACCGCCGTCCGAACCGCCCTCCCGGTACCGCTCCATCCCCGCACCCTCGACCACCAACGCCCGCATCCGAGCCGACAGCTGTGAGGGGATCTTGGACTGCCACCCCGCGCCCCGCTGGCCGAGAACCAGCCGGGCGGCCGGAACTACACCCGACAGGCTGTCCACGGCGGCACCAACACCCTCACCCGGACGAGTGATGTCCGTCACAGTCCCGGGATTGCGGGCAGCCGGTCCGAGAACCGGTCCGCCAACCCGTCCCTCAACGAATCCCCTGGAAACTGAGGGTGGGACGCCCGGATCCCGCAGGACGGGATCCGCGTCAAGGCCCGCACCGGGGACATCAAGATCGACAAACGTGGGCGGGGAAGACTGGAAAGGCCCCCTGAGCTGCTGCAAAATGGCAGAGCCTCCTTCTGTACGTACAAAACGGCAGTGGGCCGGCCCGCATCAGCGGGACGGACGGCATCGGCCCCTCGGGGCCGGACAACAAGCCCCCTCCCGGGGGCGGAAAACCGATCGGCGACCTCCTCTCCTCACGGACCGGGCGTTGCGGGTTGGGTGCAGCCGAGGCCCCTGGAAAGGCCCCGACTGCGGAACTGCGGTTGGCCCTGGGAAGGGCCGAAGCGGCGGCCCCTTGCCGGGGGCCGGGTGCTACAGGCGGCCCTTGGAAAGGGGCCGGTTGTGGTGCGACTAGGTAGTGCCGCTGGTGTGGTCGGTTGGCAGCCGATCTCCAGCAAGCCCGCTCAACGGTGTGGAAGCCCGAGAGCAGGTACAGCAGGGAGGCCGCGTTGATCCGGGGTGGAAAACCCGGGGGAGCGGCCAGCGGAGCTAGACCCGTGGAACGGTCAGGCGCCGCAGACGAGGGCTAGGTCACGGAACACCCCCACCTTGGGGGCCGCCGTGGCCGGCCACACACACGACGACGGCACCCCGCCGGAGCGAGACCCGGGACCTCCCGGTCGACTCCACGGCGGGGTGCCGCGCGTATGAGGGGGTGCCACTGCGGGTACCCTGCATCACGTCACCACCCCTTACGTGGTTGACCGGGACGGGCCCCTGGCCGGGCGCCGCTCCACTTGAACGCCGTCCGGACCCTCGGGTCCGGACGGCGAAGTCGTTTTGGATCACAGACGATGCCAGCCTACCCCTGTGGACAACCCGCAGAGTAGCGGCGAATACACCGTGTCGATCTGACGTCCCAACGAGCTGAATGTCCGACAAGTTCGGCCCGGCGCCTAGATGGCAGTCTGGTCGTCGAACCCGTGATCAGCGAAGGCCGCCTCGCGCTGTGCCAGCCAGCCGGAGACGCCTTGGCCGCCGATCCCCCCGCCGCTTACCGTGCGGACGTGGTGGTAGCCGTGGCCGAGCCAGAACTGGTGCAGACCCACGTTGGTGGTCCACGCGTTGATCCGAACCCATCGACCGCCGGCTCGTGCCGTTCGGTCGCTGGCCCAATCGAGCAGCTGGCCGCCGAGTCCTTGTCCGGCGTAGGCCCGGGAGACCGTCAGCTTGTGCAGATGCATGCACGGTTCGGCGAGCTCCTCCGAGGTCCAGAGGTTGGGCTCCGGATTGTTGTCCAGTGTGACCGTGGCGGCCGCGGTGCCGTTGTCGTGGACCAGGAAGACAGTCCCCGCCTCGATGCTCGCGAGCAGAACCTCTTCGGGGAAGGGGTTGCTCCACTGGTCGATCCCCCGGCCGGCGAGCCACTGCGCAGTCTCGCGACGGAACGCCAGAAGCAGCGCGAGGTCCGATGGGTGGGCTTGAGAGATGATCACTGGGCGTCTCCTGGCGGCGTGTGGCGCGTGTCGATGTCGTACGTGACCTGGTTCAGATCGCCGCGGAAGGTGGTTACCGTGCTGCGGACGGCTCGGTCCGTGCTGGTGAAGCCGGTGCGCGACCAGATCAGCACCGGAACCCCGGGCCCGACCTGCAACTCGCGGGCCTCCGTCGGCGTCGGCATCCTGGTCGACCACGTGTCGTGGAAGCGCACCTGCTCCAAGCCCAAGCCGTTGAGGTACCGCGTCGTACCCTCGGCGATGTCCTGCGGTTCGGCGATCCGCGGGGCCTCACTCACCACCCAGGCCGGGTAGTGGGTCGCCTGGGTGCTCCAAGGAACACCGTCCACGTACCGGAGGCAGAAGCGGAGGACGGTCGAGGACGCGGCCTCGACCGACAGCCGGGCGGCAACTTCGTCCGAGGCCGGCTGCAACTCGACGCGGAACTCCTGGTGCGGCCGGCGTCCGGCACGTCGCACCTCGTCCGAGTAGGCGTCGCCGTCCTGGTCCTCATTCAGCGTCAGGTTCTCGAACCGTGAGGCGTCCAGGATGAAGAGGTCGTGCGAGCGGACCTCGTAGCCGCGTCCCTGACTCGGAGCGATCAGACCCTCGGTGACCAGGACATTCAAGCCCTGCCGCACGGTGTTGCGGGCGGCGTCGAACCGGGCACTCAGCTCGCGCTCGGAAGGCAGGGACGCGCCCGGCGGGTAGATGCCAGCGTCGATCTCCGAGCGCAACCCGTCGGCGACTTGGCGGTACAGCGGCTTTCTCATAGGGCCATCATGCCCTACATGCGCAACTGGTTCATACATGTCGTGCCCAATCGCTTGACGAGTGACGCTCTGCTGGTGCACGATCACTCTACAACTGGTGCAGACAAGTTGCGCAAGAGGTACCAGCTAAGCAACTTGCACCAGCTCTAACTGCATGCTCGACCTGACCGGGGCCCACCAAGGCACTGGGGTGACGAACCACGAGGTCCCCCGCCGCCGGGCTACGGCAGTCCTTACGCAGCGGTTGCGCTGCCCGCTCTCCACGGCCCCTTCGGCCGTGGCGGTCGGAGAACTCAACCGCCCCGCCATTCCCGAGACCGAGGGAGACTCCCAGTGCGCCACAACGGCCGGCCCGCCCTGAAGGCCACGAAGCTCAACCCGTCCGACATCACCCTCCACCCCGGCGAGCCCGTCACCGTCGTCTGCCCCGACTGCCGCACCTGGCGCAAGCTCACCCGCTCGATGATCCCGGCGCACCGCTCCACCGACCTCGGCCGCGACCTGCGCGACATCGACGGCAACCTGGTCCGGCGCGACACCCGGTGCCCCGGCAGCGGCCAGCGCATCGAGATCGACCTCACCGTCGCCCAGTGGGTGACGCGGACCGAAGACGGCCTCACCGAGACCGCCGCCCGTCGGCCGACCACGGTGTTGAAGAAGGTCAAGGCCCCGCAGGCCCCGGCGGTGCTCCACATCGCGCAGGGTCGCCCGGCCGAGCCCACCGAGTCCGCCAGGCAGGCCGCGAGGAAGCGCGCCCGAGGCTGGGAGGCCGCCCGCGTCAGCACGCTCGTGACGGACGCGCTGAGGCAGCAGCCGTTGTACGGCGCGCGGGGCCCGCTCTTCTCGCTGCCCCTGCCCGGTGGCGTGGCCACCGAGCCGCCTCGGAAGCACCGGAAGCGTTCCCGCCTCGCCGCCTGACCCACCGCCAGCAGCACGAACGACGGCCGCCGCCGACCCCGACCTACCGGGGTGGGCGGCGGCCGTCGCGCTCCGCACAGCAACCCGCCCCGCGAGACCGTCCCCGAGGAGACCACGTTGCCCGACATCCCCGCCGCCGAGCTGCTCGCCGAGGCCTTCACCTGGTACGGGCCGGGCCTGCGTGAGCTCGTGCACGAGCTGCTGGACGAGGCCGGCCTGGACACCAGCACGGACACGGTCGAGGACCTGTGCGGTGACCTGTGGCTGTACGCCGCCGAGGTCACCGCCACCCGCGACCTGACCTTCACCGAGCTCCTGGACCGCCTGGAGACACTCGCCGACCTCCTCGTCGCCCGCCTCCACCACCAGCCGGACGCGTGCCCGGCGGGCCGGCTCGACACCGCCGCCGACCCGGTCGACATCGCCGAGCTCGCCCTCGCCACCGCGGACAGCGCCGGCCACCGGCCGCTTCCCCGCCCGCGCCGCGCCGCCGAGCACCGCCGCCCGCAGCTCGCGGCGGCCTGATGCGCATCCACCTGGTTGCCTATCTGGCCCGTACCCGTGACGGTGCCGAGCACGGTGTGGCCCGCGTCCCGTCGGAGCGGGGCCGGCCGTCGTGGCACGAGTGCGCGGCCGTCGTCCCCAACTACCTCATCGGGCAGTACCTCGGCACCGCTCCCGGGTCGGAGGAGACCTGGTCCCGGCGTCGCCCGGCCTGACCCATCAGCAGCAGCACGGACCACCACGGCCGTCGCCGACCCGATCACCGGGTGGGCGGCGGCCGTGGCCGCCCGTACGGCAGCCAGCGCGCAAATTGACGGCCCCCGGGGTTGCGCCCCCGGGAGCCGTCGCCGGTCGCACCACCCACCCAGGAGAGGACTACGACCGTGTCCCCCATCATCCCCCAGATCGACCTCGACGACCTCTACCACCGCTACTCCACCCCCCTCCGCGCCGCCGCCACCGAGCGCCTCGCCGCGATCGGCCCCGACGCCACCAGCCTGGACGAGGACCTCACGCAGGACGTGTGGGCCGAGGTCGCCGCCGGCCACTACCCCACCAACCACTACGGCCTCGACGGCCTCCTCGTCCTGCTGGACAGCGCCGCCCGCCGGGTCCGCTCCGTCCGTACCCGCGAGTGGCCCGCCGGACTCCCCCAGGCCCGCCCGCGCGCCGAGGCCCCCGACGTCCTGGACACCCTCGCCGCCCGGACCACCACCGTCCCCGCCCAGCCCCGGCCGCTCCCGACCGCCACCTCCACGATCGCCACCCTCCACACCCTCCCCCTCGCCGGCTGACCGCCATGGACGCCCAGGCCATCGCCGAACTCCAGCGCCAGATCCAGGAACAAGCCGACCGCCTCGCCGCTCAGCACGCCGCCGAGCGCGCGCTCGCCGAGCAGCTCCGCCAGCAGCAGGCCGCCCAGGGAGGAACTCAGTGACCACCGTCCACGTCTGCCGCGCGTACGCCAACGGCACCGGCACCAAGCCGTCCACCCCGCCGACCCCGCCCGCACCCACCCCCGCCGGCGATGACCGGTGAGCAGCCCCGAGGACCAAGCCTGGACCCAGCGGCAGATGGACGAGCTGCTGCGCCGGGCCCGCGAGATGCACGAGCGGGCCCAGGCCGAGAAGGCCGGGCAGCAGCAGTAGCCGTACCCCCAGTAGGAGAGAAGGAGAGCACCGTGATGACGATCGAGGAGTACGAGCGCCAGCAGGCCGAGCTGGCCGCGATGAACGCCGCCTACGAGGAGGCCGACCAAGCCGAGTCCGTCGCGTACATGGACGAGCTCGACGCCCGCGACCTCGCCGCCTGGGCCGACCCGGTCCTGGAGCAGCCGGTCACCGGCGGGGCGCTCTTGGAGCAGCGGCACTTCCTGCACGAGGCCGCCCACCCCGACCAGGTCGCCGCGCTGCGGCGCCTCGCCGCCCTGGCCTGACCCGCCGTCGGTTGTTGTCGTTCGCCGCCGCGCCCCGCCCCGCACTGACGGGGCTCGGGCGCGGCGCCGGGCGTCGGTGCCCGACGCACCGCGCCACCCACACCAAGCGAGGAGACGTCCATGTCCCTGATCGACCCGCTGTCCGACGCGGAGTTCGGCCCCGACTTCATCGCCGAGCTGGAGGCCCTGTCCACCCTCACCATCGACGCGCCGCCCGCCCTCCAGCGCTTCCTGATGACCCTGCCCGCGATCCTCACCGCCGCCGGCGCCTACGTCCGCTGCCTGGAAGGCCTCGCCGACGGCGACTACCAGGCCACCGAGATCGCCACCGGACTGCGCCGCCAGGCGGCGCTCGCCGACCGCTACGCCCTCGCGTGCCTCTGACCTGACCGCGGTTGCTGTCGTTCGCCGCCGCGCCCCGCCCCCGCACCTGCGGGCGCTGGGCGCGGCGCCGTTCGTCGGTGCCCGACGCACCGTCCCTCCAACCTCGGGAGCAGCTGATGTCCCAGACCACCACCGCCCAGCCGCAGGCCCCCGCCGCGCAGGGCTCCTACCACTTCATCCTCACCCTGCAGGCGTCCCTCGGGAACGGCTTCCAAGTCTTCACCACCGAGGGCACCCACACCCCGGCCCCCGGCTGGACCCGCGCCGACTTCTACAAGGCGATCCGCGACAGCATCGTGCAGCAGCAGCCCGAGCTGGCCCGCGCGAACGTCATCTACTTCGACCTCCAGCCCAACCGGATCTGACCGGGTACCGCCGTTCGTCCCCGCCACCGGCTCACCGGCTGCGGGGGCGTTCGACGGTGCCCGACGGCACCGCCCGCCGACTCCGGCGGACCGAGAGGAGAAGCCCGATGTTCGAGCGCCTGCGCGATGTCATCACCGACACCGTCACGGAGTTCCTGAGCCACCGAGAGCTGACCCGCGACATCAGGGCCCGGATCGCCGACGGCGACCAGGAAGCCGCCGACGCCTTTCGCACCGGCACCTTCGCCGCCGCCCTCACCTGGCCCGGCTGCTGCGCCCGCGGTGAGGAGGTCGCCCGCTACGTCCGGCTGGTGATGGACGCCGACGGCAACGCCGACCGCCTCGCCTGGCTCCACCGCCGCTGACCCGCCGCGCTCCCCGCGCGCATATAGAGAGGAGGAGCCCTCGTGGCGACCCGACGCACCCCGGCGCGCCGCACGACCGCGGCGAAGCCCCCCACGAAGAAAACCACCGCGGCCGCGGTCGAGCAGCCCGCCACCGCCCCGGTGCCCGACGTTGTCGACGCGGTACTCGACCAGGCCCGCGCCGCCCTGGCCGACGCCCGCGACCGCGCCGCCGACCTCCTGGGCCTGGCCGAGCAGGCCACCGCCGACGCCGCCGCCCTCACCCAGGCCGCCGACGAGCAGGCGACGCAGATCCTGAACGGAGCCCGGCAGCAGGCGGCCGACCTCCTGACCGGAGCCGAGCAGGACGCCCAGGCACTGCGCCAGCAGGGCGCGGCCACCGCCGGCGCCGAGGCGGAGCAGCTGCTCGCCGACGCGAAGGCGAGCGCCGCGAAGACGCTCGCCGACGCCGAGACCCGCGCCGAGGAGATCCGGGCCACCGCCGGCACCGAGGCGGAGCAGCTGCTGGCCGACGCCAAGGCGCAGGCCGAGCAGGCGGCCGCAGTGCTCACCGCCGAGGCCGAGACCAAGGCCGGACGCCGCGCGGAACAGATCATCGCGGACGCGACCGAGACGGCCGGCCAGATCGTGGAGGCCGCCGAGACCGAGGCCCGGCAGATCCGCCGCAAAGCGGACTCCGACCTCACCACCGCCCGCGAGCAGCTCGCCGACGCCACCGAGGCCCTGGAGCGCACCCGCACCCGGGTCGACGCCTACCAGGCCGAGGCCGAGCGCGACCTGGCGGGCCGTCGGGCGCTGGCCGACCAGGCCTGCCGCGACGCCCTGACCGCCGCCGACCAGGCCCGCGCGGACGCGGCCGCCGATGCCCAGCGCATCCGCGACACCGCCGCCGCCAAGGCCCGCGAGCTCGCCGACGCCACCGAGGCCCAGGCCGAGGAACTGCGCCGTCAGGCCGAGGAACTGCGCGCGCGACTGGAGGAGACGGCCAGGGCGGACGCGGACGAGATCCGCGAGGCCGCCCAGGCCGAAGCCGAACGACTGCGCGAAGAAGCGGAAAACGAGGCCGAGACCATCCGGGAGGAAGCCGCCCGCCAGGCCGCCGGCCTGCGCGAGCGCGGCCAGCAGCACGCCGACTCGCTGCGCACCGCGGCCGAGGGCCGGGCCGCCGAGGTGGAGCGCCAGGCCAAGGCCGCGCGCGGCAAGGCGGAGGGCGAGGCGCAGCGGATCGTGAACCAGGCCCGCATCGAGGCCGAGCAGATCATCGGCGGGGCGGCCCAGCAGGTGGTCGATGCCGAGGCCAGGGTCACGGTGCTGGTCGCGGAGGAGCGGCGGATCGCGGCCAAGCAGGCGGCGCGCAAGCGCGGCCTTCCCGCGCGGGCCCGGCGCCGTGCCACCCAGCTGACCGCTTGGGCGTGGACGAAGGCGCCGTGGCTGGCGCTGGGCGCCGGTGTCGGCCTCACTGCCAGCGGCGAGTACGCGCTGGCGGTGCTGGTCGGCATCCCGGCCTCGATCGGCTGGCTGCTGCCGGTGTGCATCGACGTGTGGGCGATGTCCGCGATCCGCGCCCGCAAGGCGAAGGAAGTCGTCGTCGCGCTGATGACGATGATCCTCGCGAACGCGATCTACCACATCGCCGACGCCCACCTCCTCGGAGTCGCGCTGGGCGCCGACGGAAAGTGGCACGCGCAATGGCAGCTGATCGTCGCCGTTGCATGCATCGCACCGATCGTCGTGTGGCGCGTCCACGCGCTCATCCCGCATGCCCCTGCAACGCACGACGATGACACCGCCCCGGCGGACGAGGCGTCTGCAACGGAGCCCGATGGGCCTGAAACGGGCGCTGCAACGGTCCCGGTCCACTCCGCCCCGGCCGTGGTGCTGGCTGCCCCGTCCGCGCCCGTTGCACGACCCGCAGCCGTGGGTGAAACCGCAGGTGGCGCGAGTCGTGCAACCGTCGGCGGTGCAACGCGGCTGGCACTGGCGGCCGGTGAAACGGGACGCAATGGGGCGGCTGCAACGGCTGCAACGCCCCGGCCTGCTGCAACGCCCGCCGCTGCAACGGGGACCGGTGGTGCAACAACCGTGAGCGTTGCACGGGTCCTGACCGAGACCGACATCGAGGTCATCACCCGGCACGTGCAACGCCACCAGGGCCCGCCCGAGCGTTTGCCGTTGCAGCCCATCGCCGAAGAGCTCGGCGTCTCCAAGTCCACCGCCTCCCGACGCGTGGCCGCCTACCGCGACCTCGCCAAGACGGGCTGACTGAGCACTCGGCCTCTCCGGTGACACCAGGGCGAAGGAAGCGCCCTGGTGACCGCCGAAGGCGCCGACGCGCCGAGCACCACCGTACAGAGCACAAGGAGCAGCTGATGAGCACCCTGATCGGCATCGCCGTGATGATCGTGGCCGGCGTCATGGCCATCGTCACGCCCATCGCCGTGGCCCACGCCCTCACGGAGACCGAGCACGGCCCCGACTGCTGGTGGTGCCACCCCCGGCTGCGCCGTCGTCGCTGACCGGCTGTCCACCCCCCATCGAGATCCGGGCATCTCGGCTGGTCACCGGGCCCCTTGACGGGCCCGGTGGCCGGCGAAGGCGTCCGGCCCCGGCGCGCCGAGCACCACCGAACAGAGAAGGAGAGCACGTCATGGCCGAGCGTGATTCGGTCTACAACGACCCCGCGTACGACATCAGCAGCATCCCGTCCTGGAAGCAGTCGCCGCCGCTGCACGGCGCCTACGCCCCCAACGCCCGCCTGTCCCCCCGCGCGAAGGCGGGTGTGGCCGCGGGGGCGGTCGTCCTGGTCGCGACCGGGATGTTCGCCTGGTCGCAGTACGCCTCCGCCGAGGCCGACGCCGAGGTCAAGAAGGCGCAGATCGCCCTCGACCAGTCGCGGATCGACCTGGAGCGGCAGAAGCAGGACGCCGCGACGGCGGCCGAACTGGCGAAGACCAGCAGCGTGGAGAGCGACGCGCAGAAGGCCCGCCGTGAGGCCGTCCAGGCGTGCGTCGCGAAGGCCGCCGGCGCCTACGGAGCTGTCGCCGACTGCGCCAAGGCGTACCCGGCGGTCGACTCCCCGGGCATGGTCAACACCTCCCAGAAGGTGGCCGCGAGCGAGGGCGGCGACGCCTCGACCTCCGGTGTCGGCCTGGCCGTCCTGGGGGGCGCGGGCGTCCTCGTGGCGGGCGGCTGGATGAAGAGGCGCTTCGCCCGTAAGTAACCGTCAGTGACTTCCCACCCTTTCCCACCCACCCACGAAACAGTCCTTCCCCGTTCCCCAGGGCCGGTCACGGCCCTGGGGGCGGGGATTCTCCGGGTGGGTGGGAATGGGTGGGAAGTCACCGAGAGTAAGGAATCTGAGATGGTGTCACCCGCTGATCCGGCGGTTCCTCCCCCGCCCGACTACCCGCCCACGGTCCTGCGGGCGCCCGCCGACGGCACCCCCGCCACCCCGCCGCCCCCCTCTGCGGACGGCATCGCCGTCCCCGGGGAGGGGGCCGCGAGCCCCGCTTCGGAGGCGGCCGCGGGGCCCCGGACGGGGACCGGGCCGGGCACCCTCGCCCGGGCCCTGGCCCCCGTCCAGCCCGCCCGCTCCGTCCTCGGCACCACCGCCGACTTCGGCCCCAAGTCCGGCGCCGACGACGGTCCCGAAACCGCCGGCACCTCGAAGGGCACCGGCAAGGACGACGCCGCCGGATCCGGCGGCAAGTCCGGCGCCGACGACGGTCCCCTCGGCGCCTTGGTCCGCGCCCTCGCCCAGCGCCTGGGCCGCACCGGCACCGCCACCACCATCAAGCGCACCCACGACGTCAAGGAGACCCGGGTCTCCGGCACCTCCACCACCAACACCAACAAGTCCGACCGGAACGCCAAGAACGAGAACACGGCGCAGCACCGCTCGCAGCGCGACGCCAAGGTCGCCGATCTGAGTAACAAGACCCACCAGCACCAGGGCAAGGACAACCGGGACGTCCGCAAGGCCGACAGTACCGACGCGAAGACGGCGGCTACCAAGGCGTCGAAGAGCGACAAGGCCTCGAAGGACGGCCGGGACGACAAGCACCACCGGGATGACAAGAGCTCGAACTCGTCCGCCACCCAGGCCGCCGGCACGAAGAGCTCGAAGGACGACTCGACGTCGAAGACGGGCCGGGACGACAAGCACCACCGGGATGACAAGACCTCCAAAGGGTCGGATGCGAAGACGGCCGACACGAAGAGCTCGAAGAGCGACACCGCGTCGAAGACCGGCGAGGACACCCGCAGCACCGGCAGCAAGACCGCCGACGCCAAGGCCTCGAAGAGCGACACCGCGTCGAAGACCGGCGAGGACGGCAAGGGCCCCGGCGGTGGGAAGGCCGCCGGGGCGCCGGACGGCAAGGGCGCTGACGGTGAGTCGTCGAAGACCGGCAAGGGCGACAGCGGCGGCAGGAAGACGCTGAAGCCCGAGGGCCCCGTGAAGGCGGGCGGCGACGACGTCCCCGGCGCCGGCAAGGCGAAGGCCGGTAAGGACGGGCCGACGGGCGGCACCGCGCCGGGCCCGGGACCGGCACCGGGTGGCCCGGCCGGCCCGGGTGGCCGGGCCGAGACGAAGCCGGCCAAGGGCGCGTTCCTGGGTGCGAAGGCCAGCAGCCTGGTGAAGACCTGGGGCCCGGCGTCGTCCGACGGCCGCACGCCCGGGGCTCCCATGCCCGGGCCCCGTACGCCCGGGGCCCGCAGGCCCGGGGCTCCCACGACGGCGGCTGCCGCGAAGGGGGCGGACAGCAAGTTCCTGGGGGCGAAGGCCGGCGGCCCGACCGCCGACCCGGCGAAGGCGGTCGACGCGAAGGGCCTGGCCACCAAGTTCGGCCGGGCCGCGGGCTCCGTGAACGCGGGCCGTCCGCAGCACGCCCGCCCGGTCCTGGACCACGGCCAGCCGGGAGGCCAGAAGGACAAGTTCCGTACCCAAGCAGCAGCCCAAGCACGGGCGGGCGGCGCCGGGAAGCCGGACCTGAACCCGATGAACCGTCCCGCCCGGCCGGACAGAAAGGTGACGATGAACGAGCCCAAACCCGCGGGGATGGCCCCGGTCAGCGGATCGACCGCCGACCTGGCGAAGAAGCCCCCCGCACCCCCGCCCGCGACGGCCACGGCCGGCCCAGCCGTCGCTCCGCCGCGCCCGGCCCACCCGCCACGCCCGTCCGGACCTCCCCCGGCTCCCGGCGAGGCGCCGACGGACCGGCCGCAGGCCGAACCCGCGCGGGCCCTGGCCGTCGGCCCGGGTCTCGTCCTGTTCAAGGCCGACGGCGCCGAGCACCGCCTGAGCCGCGGCGAGGTTCGCACGCTCCGCCAGTTCGAGGCGCGGATGGCCGCCAAGCGTCCGGTCCTGACGAAGGTCGCCGAGGGCAGCAGGGACACCCGGGCCAGGGCCACCGAGCAGGCCCTCCGGGCCCAGCGCCTCACCGAGGACGCCCGGGAGGTCAAGGGCGGGGAGCGGCTGCTTGCCAAGCTCCAGCGCCTGACCGAACGCGCCCAGACGCTGCGGGCCCGTACCGAGGAGATCGAGAAGGGCGCCGCCCGCGGTGCCGAGGCCGTCATCGTCCTGGCCGCCAACGCTGAGAAGCGGCACGGCGTCATCTACAGGGCCGTCGTCGACTCGCCGCTCACCAGCCCCGCCGAGCGCGAGTTCTACCAGGACAAGGAGGGCATCTGATGGCCGCCTCGATGACCTATCGGGAGCTGCGCAGGCAGGTCCGGGCGCTGGCCCGGGAGATCAGGAAGGACGCCGAGGCCCACAAGAAGCACGCCCGCCTCCTGAGCGGCGAGGCGACGGACACCGGCCGGATCGCCGAGCAGATCGCCGCCCTCAAGGTGGACTCCTCCACGGTCTCCGAGACCCGCGAGGTGTCGAGGATCATGCAGGGCCTGTCCGTCACCGCCCTCGCCTACGAGGGCGCCGCCGACGAGGCCGCCCTCGCCGCGACGGACGCCGACCAGGAGGCCATGCGCGTGCACGAAGGCATCCAGCAGGCCGTCGACCGCTCCACCGTCCCCATGGCCAAGGCCAGCTGGTACACCCAGGAATAGGAGAAAAGCCGTGACCACCGACCACGCCACCCCGACCCCCACCGCGCAGGCGGTGCGCAGCGCGTCCGTCGAGAAGGCCTTCGCCGTCTGCGAGGTCGCCGCGCCGATGGTCACCGCCGCGGTGATGCCGCTGCTGCAGGCACAGGCCATGGCGACCATGGACACGTTCCTCGCCGTGCCCATCGTGGTCGCCGGGGCGAACCACCTGGGGCTGATCGCCGATCAGACCCTGGACGCGGTGCCGGGCGGCGACATCGTGCGCGCGCACCGGCGCCCGCTGCTCGTCTCGGCGGTGGCCACGGCGACGGCGGCCGCGACCGCGACGGTCAGCGGCCTGCCCGGTATCGACGCCCTGGCCGCCGGGTGGATGCAGATGCCGTCCGTCGCCGGCTTCGTGTCCGTGGCCTGGTGGAGCAGCGTCGCGTTCGTCGGCTTCTCCCTGCGCCGGGTCCTGACGAGCGGCCGCACCCGGCGCAAGGCCGCACCGGCGCGGCAGCCGGCGGAGCAGACGCCGGACCAGATCCCGCCCGGGGCCCGGAAGGTCCTGGAGCTGTGGCACGCCCACATCTCCGGCGAGTACGGCACCCACCCCGGCGAGCACCTGGCCCTCACCGCCCACGGCCCCCAGGCGTGGGAAGGCGTCGTCGAAGCCGCCCCCGGCCGGCCGGTCAACGTCTCCCCCGACGCCGTCTCCGGCGTCTATCGCATCCCCGCGGCCTGGGTGCGTATCAAGGAGGGCCCTCACACCAGCTCCCGCACCATCCACGTCGACCTGGTCGCCCCGCCCGCCGACCAGGCGCAGCACAGTGAGCTGGAGACGCTGTGGATGCAGCGCGTCGCCCGCAGGGGCGGGTGCGTGCCCGGCACGCACCTGGAGGGCCTGGTCGACGACCCGGCCACCGGCGGCGTCGCCGCGTGGGTCGTCGCCGACGAGGACACCGACACCGTCACCGTCCCCGACGCCCACCAGCTCGCCGGCGCCCTGCGCACCACGCCGCTGCTCGTGAGTTTCGAGCCGACCGCGGACCCGCGCCGGGCCAAGGTCCGCAAGATGCTGCGCTCGCCGCTGGAGGAGGGCGTCGCCCTGCCCGGCCCGGAGGCGCTGCGTGTGAACGCCAACGGCTTCGTGCGGTTGGGTACCGGCATCAGCGGCCGCCCGTCCAGGGTCCAGCTGTTCGACCCGAAGGGCGGCGCCCGGCACGTCCTGGTCGCTGGCGTCACCGGCTCCGGCAAGGGCGGCGTCCTGCAGCTCGTCTGCCTCTCCTACCACGTCAACAAGGTGGCGATCATCTACGCCGACCCCAAGGGCTCCAGCAACCCGGACGTGGAGGACATGGCGTCGTTCGCGGGCTGCGGCCGCGAGGGCGCCATGGGCGCCCTGCGCCTGGCGTACGCGATCCTGCGGCACCGCATCAAGCAGTCCCAGGAGCTGCGGATGAAGAACTTCGCCGCCAGCGACGAGATGCCGTTCATCGCGCTCGTGCTGGACGAGTTCGCGCAGCTCCTCGGTGAGAACAGCCCCCACCTGGCGGAGGCCGCGATGATCGTCGCCGCCATCGCCGAGCAGGGCCGCTCCCTGGGCATGGCCGCCGTGCTGTGCGGACAGATCCTCAACCTCGACAAGATGGGCTCCGACACCAGCATCCGCGACAACATCTTCTACGGCGGCGCCCTCATCCTGCTGAGGTCCGACGGGGCGCAGAAGAACCGCGTCGACCTGCCCGACAGCTTCGACGGCGCCGACCCGTCGAAGATCCCCGCCTACTGGCAGGGCGGCGACGACTCGCTCATCTACGACCCGACCGTCCCCGAGGACGACCCGCGCAGGACCTTCGGCGTCGGCTACGTCGTCGGCCCCGACGAGCGCGCCGAGATGATGCGCGCTTGGATCCTCGAATCCGCCGCCGGCCTCTTCGACCCCGCGAACATCGCCATCCCCCACGACTTCCCCGGCTGGGACGACCGCGACCTGATCGCCGCCACCCCCATCGACCCCGCCGCACGCCCCGCCGCCGACGGCGGGACCAGCTGGGAACCCGGCCCCGCCCCGGCCGTCCTCACCAAGGAGCCCACCGCCAAGGAGAAGATTCTCCGCGCCCTCGACGAGCAGCGCGACCCCCTGAACGAGGAGATCGGCTACCTCAGCCTCGACGCGATCACCACGATCACCGGCGTCACCCGCAAGACCGTCGAGAACACCTGCTCCAAGCTCGCCGGCACCAAGACGCTGGTACGCCGCGGCGCCGGCGAATACGGCCTGCCGCTCCACAACAACCCCGACCGCGACAGCGTGCCGGAGTTCGCCGACAGCCTCTGACCCCGGCTGATCCGTCCGCCCGCCCGGCCGAACGCCGGCCGGGCGGGCGGACCGCTTCCCGGACAACGACCAGCCACCCGCCCCGACCACCCGTCAACCGAAAGGACCCGCACCATGTCCACGCACCTGATCGTCGGCACCACCGGCTCCGGCAAGACCCACCACCTCCAGCAGCTGATCACCCAGGCCGCCACCGACCCGGCCACCACCACCTGGGCCATCACCCCCCGCGGCGAGCTGACCGGCGCCGATTGTCACGTCGGCTTCCAGGACGCCGGGCAGCTCCTTGGCCAGGTCCTCGACCTCGCCCACCGGCGCACCGCCGCCGCCCGGCAGAAGAAGAGGACGGCACACACCCCGACCCCCGAGCAGCCGCGCGTCCTGCTGCTGATCGACCGGGCCGACCACCTCCTGCGCCAGCAGCCCGACCGGGCCGCCCAGCTCCAGGAGATCGTCACCATCGGTCGCTCACTCGCCATCGAGACCGTCGTCGCCACCAGCACCCTGTACCTGGACGTGTGGCCGCACACCCTCCGCACCCGGCTCCTCGCCGGTGGCCTCACCGTCCACGGCACCCCCGCACACCCGGCACCGCCCGAGCTGCGCGAGCGCATCGACGACGGCACCGCGACCGTCCTGCCGCACGCGGCCCGCTCGCTCGTCTGACCGGCCCGCCGGTCTCGCCCCCGGCCCGCACCCGCCCGCCCCGCCGCACGCCGCGGCCGGGCGGGCGGGCCGCTTTCCGGGGACGGGGCCGGCCGACCGGCCGACACCGCAATTCGCCTGGAGGACGTCGTGCACACCACCGTCACCGTCACCGCCAACCCGGCCAGCCCCGAGGAGATCGGCGCCGCCGCGGTCACCGCCATCACCGAGGCCATCAAGGACGCCGCCCGCCACCGCCCCCCGGTCGACCGCCAGGCCCCCTGGCGGATCACCGGCACCCCCTACAGCGCCGCCCGCCTCACCGTCGGCGACCTCACCGCCCGCATCGCGGACATGCCCGGGCACCTGATGGTCGTCTCCGGCATCCCGCAGTCGAACCGCCGCGCCGCCTGGCCGGTGCGCTCCACCACCTGGGACGGCGCCCTGGTCCTGCACACCACCGCGCCCGACCCCGACCCGAACGCCCTGGCCCTCGACCTCCACCTGCCCGCGCCCGCCGCCGACGGCGAAGCGCCGGGTTCGCAGCCCTCCGTGCCCCGCCGTACGGCCCTGGCCGGAGTGCTGACGGTCGGCGACCTCGCCGCCGTCCTGGCCGACCTGCCCGACCACGCCCCCGTGATGGCCGTCGTCGACGGCTGGGCCGGCACCGACGAGCTCGTCCTGGACCACGCCGCCGACTACGGCGACTGCCTGCTGCTGGACACCGGCTACCCCACCTGCGCGCCCTTCGGCCCCAACGACGAGGGCTGACCGGCTCCGCCCCGCCCGACAACAAACCACTATCGCCTCGGAAGGCACCACCGTGAAGTTGCGCCTGCCCGTCTCCGCCCTCGCCGACGCCGTCTCCTACACCGCCAAGGCCCTCCCGTCCCGCGCGCCGGTCCCGGTCATGCTCGGCATGCTCCTGGCCACCGGCGACGGCGGCCTGCGCCTGTCGGCCGCCGACGGCGAGGTCTACACGTCCGCGACCGTCTCCGCGGAGGTCGCCGACGACGGCACTGCGCTGGTGCCCGGCCGGCTCCTGACCGACATCTGCTCCCGCCTGCCCAAGACCACCGACGTGGACCTGGAACTGGTCGACGGCGGCGCCCGCCTGGCCGTCGGCTGCGGCGCGGCCCGCTTCACCCTCCCGGTGCTCCCCGTCGACGAGTACCCGGCCACCGTCGCCCTGCCGGACCCGGTCGCCACCGTCCAGGCCGACGGCCTCGCCGAGGCGGTCGCCCAGGTCGCCGTCGCCGCCTCCACCGACACCGCCCTCCCGGCGTTGACCGGCATCAAGCTGCGCCTGGATGGCGAGCTGCTCCACCTGGACGCCACCGACCGCTACCGCATGGCCCACAAGGAACTCAGGGTCCGTCCGACCGGCACGATGCCGGCCCCGGCGAAGCGCGGCGGGAAGAAGGACAGCGAGGAGGTGGCGGCGCTGGTGCCCGCCAAGAACCTCGCCGAGGCCGCCAAGGCCCTGGAGGGCGAGCACACCCTGACCCTGCACTGGTCGGACGGGCTGCTGGGCCTGTCCATCCCGGGCGGGCGCACCTACATGACCCGCCTGCTCGACGGCTACGAGTTCCCGAAGATGGGCGGCTTCTTCGACGGCGAGTGGCCGATGGCCATCGCCGTCCCGGTCGCCGAGGCCGTCGCCGCCATCCAGCGCGTTGCCCTCGTCGCCACCCGCAACACCCCCGTGCGCCTGGTCGTCGAGCCCGGCGGCGAGCAGTTGCGCGTCGAGGCCGGCTCCGGCGACGACGCCCAGGCCAGCGACCGGATCCCCGCCCACACCACCGGCCGGGCGGACGGCGCCGCCGACGGTCTGGCCCTCGCCTTCAACCCGCAGTTCCTGATCGACGGTCTGAAAGCGCTCGGCACCAGCGAGGCCGAGCTGCACGTGCGCCACCCGCACAAGCCCGCGTACCTGGCCGGCCGCCTCGGCGACGGCAACGACGCCACCTACCAGTACCTGGTCATGCCGGTCCGCCTCTCCGGCTGACCCCGGCCCGTCCGCTGCCGGTCCGCCTCACGGCCTGACCACCCTGCCGCCGAGCCGCGCATCGAGACGGTGCTGGTCGTCGACCGGGACGGGCGCCGCACCAGCCGCCCCGACGACCAGAACTGACCAGCACCCTCCTGGGGCGGCGGCCTACCCGGCCTGCTCGCCTCCGGGCACTGACGCTGCCCACCACCGCGCCCGCCGTCCCGGCCAACCAGGCCGGGACGGCGGGCGCGGTGGCGCGCGGCGCGGCCGCCCGGCCGACACCACCACCAGATCGGAGAACGGTGTTGAGCACGACGACCTGGGACGACCATCTCGCCGCCACGCCCTTCGAGGTCGAGGTCACCACCTACGGCACCCTCCACCAGGACCCGCCGCCCGGCGACGCCCTCACCGTCGACCTGACCACCGCCCTGCGTAATCCGCCCGAGGACCCCGCCGTGCGCGAGCAGATGATCCAGTCCACCGGCCTCGACCAGCACGTCTTCGACTACGTCCTCGCCACCCCCGGCGCCCGCGAGATCGTGGAGCGCACCGTGAGCCGGGCCCTGGCCCAGCACACTGCGCTGCCCGGAGAGACGGTCCGCATCCATGTCTATTGCCGCGGCGGCAGGCACCGCAGTGTGGCCGTCGGCCGCGAGACCGGCCGACTGCTCCAGGACCTCGGCGCGAGCGTGATCCTGACCCACCGGCACGTCGGCCGCGACGTCGTCGAACCCCCGCTCCACGGCACCGCCGACCTCACCGACCCGGCGGAAATGGCCCACATGCTCAACGAGCTGCGCTACCGCATCAACCGGTCCGGCTCCCTGATGAGCACCGGCTACGTCGCCGAAGCCATCGGCCACACCCGCGTCTGCTGGCACGACCCCCGAACCCGCCCCTCCCCCGGCGAGCAGGACGACTGACCACCCCACCCCCGCCGGGTGCTGACGCTGCCCACCAACACGCCCCGCTTCCCCGGCCAGCCAGGCCGCGGGGCGGCGGGGCCTGGTGGCGAGCGGCGCCGGCCGTCCGGCCGACCCCGAACACCACGGAGGTACCCGCCATGACCACCACCCGCAGCGCCCGCTTCGCCGCCGCCTACGCCCTGCTCCGCGTCGGGGCGGACATCGGTGACCACCTCGTGCAGAGCGATCACTGCGCTCGCACCAAGGGCGCCACCGACGCCGCCCCCGTAAAGGACAGCGACGGCAACGTCCACGGCACCGCCGCCGGCCGCCGGGCCTGCGCCCTGCACTGCCTGACCTACTCGGCCACCCAGGCCGCGGCCCTTCTGCTCGGCGCCCGCGCGCTCGGCCTGCGCCTGCGCCCCGTCCAGCTGGCCGCCGCCCTCGCCATCAGCGGGCTGACGCACTACGCCATCGATCGCCGGGTCCCCGGAGGCCTTCTCGAGAAGTTCGCCGACACCACGGGCAAGGGCAACTTCTACCGGCTCGCCGACCACGGCATGAACGGCGCGTACTGCATGGACGGCGCCGTCCACCACGGCTTCGAGACCATCGCCGCCGCCGTTCTCGCCCGCTGACCGCCACCCCGGGGCCGCCCACCAGCCCCACACCGGAAAGGCGTCTCCACCCGGCGGTCAGCCGCTCCGGGCGCTGACGCTGCACACCGGCCCCGCGCCCCGCACACCAGGCCCGGCCGTGCGGGGCGCTGTGGTGCGCGGAGCCGGCCGACAGGGTCGCCGTCCTCGCCGTCTCCGCCGCAGCGCTCCTGTCCGCCGCCGTCTGACCACCCACTAACCCACCCCACCCCGCCCCGGAGTCAACCGCCGTGACCACCAACCTCGCCACCCCCCAAGCCCGCACCCTCGACCCCGTCGAACCCGGCGACGTCGTCGTCATGATCGGCCCCAGCGGCTCGGGCAAGTCCACCGCACTGCTCACCGTGCCGCCGCACCAGATCGTCAGCCTCGACCAGCTGCGCGCCGTCGTCTCCGAGCCCGGCGACCAGGCCGCGACGGCCGACGCCCTCCTCCTCCAGCACCAGATCCTGAACGTGCGGCTGCGCCGGGGCCTGACGACGTACATCGACAACGTCAGTTGCGAGGCCCATCACCGGCTCCAGCTGGTCGACCTCGCTCACGCCCACGGGCGCCGCGCCGTCGCGGTCCTCACCGACGCCCCGCTCGACCTGTGCCTCGCACGGAACTCGCGCAGGCCCGACCACCAGCGGGTGCCGGACGATGTCCTGCGCTACCAGCACCGCATGGCCCGCTCCGCCCGCGCCCTCCTCCTCCACGAAGGCTTCGACGAGATCCGCCACCACCGCACCGGGCACTGACGCTGCCCACCACCGCGCCCCGCCTCCGGTGCCATCCAGGCCCGGCGGGCGGGGCGCCGTGGTGCGCGGCGCGGCCGCCCGGCCCACCCCGCCGCTTCCCTCGGAGGTACCTGATGACCGAGCAGACGACCCGCGCCCGCCTGCTGAGCACCGCCCTCGACACCGCCGACAGCACCGCCACCGTCACCGCCGCGGCCGCCACCGGCCTCATCACCTACCGCACCCTGACCACCCACCGGCCCGAGACCCGCATCACCCTCGCCCTCGCCGCCGGTACCCTCGCCGCCCTCTTCACCGACCAGATCGCCTACCGCGCCCTCGCCCCGCTGCGCCGGCGCAGCGGCGCGGTTCGCGAGGCCGTTCCGGCACCGACGCCCGAGCAGCTGGCCGCTGACCTGGTGGCCGACGCCGCGCAGCGCGCCGCCTCGGGCGCGGCCCGCCTCGACTACGGCCTCGGCTCGCTCACGAAGCCCGGAGTCTGGACCGGGCGGCCGGACGGCACCGCGACGTGCGAGATCACCACCACCGTCCACCTGCTCTCCGTCCCGCGCCCCACCGACCGCGACGGCTACAGCTCCCGCACCTACCTGCTCGTCCAGGACGACCGGCCGCCCATGCCGGTCCACAGCATCAGCGAGCTGGTCGCGCTCCTGGACAGCCCCACGGTGGACGCGGCGCAGCCCGCCGACGGCGAGGACCAGGACGACGACCCGTGGGCCACCATCGGCCAGGACCTCGCCATCGCCGAGCTCCGCTCCACCGAGGCCGCCGACGGCGAGGACCAGGCCGACGAGGACGACGGCCGCGACCAGGAGGCCGAGGCGCACGCCGCCGGTCTCCTGTAGCCGCCGGCGCCGTCCCCGGTCGGCCCTCCCCCACGGGCCGACCCATCGCTTCTCCTCCCCACCCCGCAGCCCAGACCAGGGAGACCACAGCCATGGCCCGCACCGCCACCCTCCGCACCCCGGCCGCCGACCAGAAGCCCGTCCTGATCGCCCTCCCGATCGTCTCCTCGGACCCGTACGCCGGACCCGCCGGCCGCCGCCACTACACCTGCACGCCCTGCGAGACCTCCTGGGCCGGCGGAGAACAGGACTGCTTCAACTGCGGCAGGCCGGCTACCGGCGAGCACCCCAACATCACCGCCGCCCTCCAGCTCCTCCTCCACCGCCCCACCGCCAGCCACGCCTGACCACCCGCCAGCACCCAGCGGACCAAGCCGACCCGTCGAAGGAGACACCATGACGATCACGCCAATCCCCCGCCACGGCCTCTACGCCACCGACCCGGACGAGCGGCTGCGCCCCGGCACCCCGGACCGGCCCTGGGAGCTGTGGCTCACCGGCCCCGACACCCTCCTGCCGATGCCCGACCTCGCCACCGCCCTGATGGCCGCCGCCGAGCACAACGCCCTGGCCGCCGACCTGGACGACGGCTCCCCCCGTGAGCCCGTCAGCCACGCCCTGGTCCTCCACCACGGCTACGCCTGGCGCCGCGAAGGTGTGGCCCGCCCGGGCGCCGGCATCGCGGTGCCGTCGCTGTGCTGGACCGCCAAGTGCAGCGTCTGCGGCGACCTGGTCGAAGACGAGTTCATCCCCCACCACGACTCCCCCGAGGCCGCTGTCGAGGACGCCGTCGGCAGCCGCGAATGGGGCGGGCTCTCCGACGGCCGGCTGGTCTGCGACCGCACCGACGACGCCCACGACGAAGCCCGCGCCCAGACGCGAACCGAGGACGCCCCCACCCCGGACGAGGACCAGCTCACCTTCCTGTAGGCCCAGCACCCGAGGAGGACCACCTTCTGGCCATGTGCCGGCCCGTCTCGGGTGAGGTCCGGCCGGCACCCGAGTGGTTCGGTGACGATGGCGCGGACACCGACGCCCTGGCCGAGGTTCTTCTGGACGACCAGGCCTGGCCGGCGTTCCGCATCCCGTTCGAAGGCGGTCACAGCACCGTCGTCGTGTACCGGAACCTCGTTGGTGACTTCGGGATCGACTACCTGCTGACCCGAGCAGGCTGGCCTCGGGCAGAGGAGCTGGCCAGCTTTGACGGCGACTGGTACGGGCCGGGCTTGTCCTGGCGTGACATCATGCACATCGCCGAGACGCCCGACCTGACCGCCGTCGGCGTGCATGACACCGCGGCCCGACTCCTGCTCCTGCTGCCGTTGCTCGCCGACGACGAGTTGCCGCCGGAGGCGCCAGCACGCGTGAACGCCGCGCTCACGGCGATCGGAGCACCCGACGACTGTGCCCAGGACACGGCTGACCATCTCCTTGGGAGCAGACGGCCTGGAGCGGGGCGCCGTGGTGGCGCCGACTCCCCGCTGAGCGGGGGCAGCCACCGGCACGCTGAGCCGGACTCGGACGAACCGACGGTGTTGTGGGCGACGGGGCTATCCAGGACGGCTCCAACGCCGTGATCACACCAGCCACTCCAAGATCACGGCATTGGCGTTATCGGGCCCGCGGGCCGGTCCACGGTCAGGACACGGAGGTCACCGCTCCAGCTCTCGCAGCGGACGCTTCCCGATGGGAAGTCCAGCTCAAGCGCCACGCGCCCTGTTGCGGGCTCCCACTCCTGCCGGACGCCGATCAGAACTTCGCCGAGGTGGGGCGCCAGCGGTGTCTCGTCACGTACGGGCAGGACGTCGATCCTGCCCCAGTCGCCCATGTCGACGCCGTCATCGGGCCGGGAGGAATCGACCATGAGGCACCAGTCGGTGCCGCTGGCGATGTTGGTGGACCTGCCCCGATCGTCGATCAGCCACATCTCGACTGGGGCATCCCCGCGGCGCCCGTCGTATGTGTGCCAGGACGCCAGTACCTCGACGAGCCGACTGCCGACCAAAGACGAGGGGTCGATGCCGGGTCCGTGCAGCGGGCAGGCGGGGTTCAAGAGCTCCACCAAGGGACCGTACCGCGACCGCCAGCGCCACCTCATCTGCTTAAACGGGACAGCCCTTCGCGACAGCCCTTCGCGAGGGAATAGTGCATGGTCGGAATAACCCCCTCCCGCCAGTATTGAACGAGCTTCCCGTGGACTGCCGGGTTGAGCCGCAGGACCTCGGCGGCGGCCGGGTCCGCTACCGGCTGCGGAGCACCCTCATCAAGGGGCAGAAGCTCGGCGGGACCCCGGAGGAGTGGGTCACCGTCGAGGAGGCGTACCGGGCGGCCGCTCTCGCCGCCGACCTCCTGGATCCGGCGCGAAACAGCCCCGTCCTGTTCCCCAAGCTCGCCTTCTACCGCTACTACCCGCTCCTGCGGGACTGGGTCAACGGCCCCGACGGCCGCCGGCTGGGTCTGGCCCCGATCCCCGAGGGGAGCGTCAACCTGCGGCGGCTGCGGCGCACCCTCGCCGTGGAGATGGCGAACCGGCCCGGTGGACTCCTGGCGGCGAAGATCGCGCTCAAGCACGTCAGCGTCGCCACCACCGAGGGCTATGCAAAGGCTCGGGAATTGCATCAGACGGGCGAGAAGTCGCAGGTCGCCAGCTCGCAGCGGCGGTCTGATGGACCCCAACGCTACTACGAGCTGGCCTC
>NZ_JBVILX010000024.1:0-8213 GCF_055580145.1 Kitasatospora sp. NPDC032121
GGTTACATTCCGAACCCGGAAGCTAAGCCTCACAGCGCCGATGGTACTGCAGGGGGGACCCTGTGGGAGAGTAGGACGCCGCCGAACAATTCTTCAGAAGAACCCCTGATCCATTCGGATCAGGGGTTCTTTGCGTTTGCCCATGGGAATGGGAAGGACTCGCCCGCCCGCTCGCTGGTGCGGCGAGCGGGCGGGGCAGAGTGATTCAGATGAGGTGGTCGAACTCGCCGGCCTTGGCGCCCAGGAGGAAGGCACGGAGCTGGGTGGCCGAGGTGGTGAGGATGACGGAGGGATCGTCAGATTCGCGAATGTGGCGGAGCTCGTTGGTGCCGTGGGCCAGTTCCAGACAGGAATTGCCGGCATCGCCGCCACTGAACGATGACTTCTGCCAGGAGAATCCAGCCATCTGAGACGCCTCTCAGGTTTGTAGGGTGTAGAGGAGGTGTTGAAGAAGTCCCCAGGAGTTTCGCGAGTTGGTCGGAGCCGTTGCATCGACGGCCGGCAGTGCGATCTCGCTCAACTGTTGGAACTTCCATCCGTACGCCGTAATGGTCTCAGGGTCGCCCTGATGCTCGGCGCGCCCGGGCACATCCAGCAGGATGGTTGCCAGGTCAACACATCCGGGGTCGCACAGTACGAAGGGGCCTGACTGAGGAGGCTTCCTCGTAGCTGTGAAGGGGAGGACTTGGAGAGTGATGTTGGGGTGTTCGGCCATGTTCAGCAGGTGGTCCAACTGAGCCCTCATGACTTCCACACCAGGGAAGAGCATTCGCAAGGCTGCTTCGTGGATGACGAATTGAAACTGCCTCTCCTCGTCTTGCAGGACGCGCTGACGGTCTATGCGGAACTGGATGGCCGTCGCCAGGTCCCAGTGCCCGTTGCGGTAGGCATCCTTGTAGATGGCTTCAGCGTATTCAGGTAGTTGGAGCAGCCCGGGAATGTACAGAGTCTCGAAGTTGTCCAGACGGGCACTTCGGTCTTCGAGCTCGGCCAGGTCGAGCGACAGGTCGGGCACCTGGCCCTTGTACTTGCTCCACCAGCCCTTGCCGTTGCTGGCTCCGAGAGCGTGTAGCAGCCTGACATAGGTCTCATCCGTGCACCCGTAGCCTTCGAGCAAGACCGAGAGTCGCTCCGGGTCGAGCGCCGTTCGAGCCGCCTCGATGTGGCTCAGCTGTGGGCCCGCGATGCCGATGAGGGCGCCGGCGTCCTTGACGGCCAGGCCCGCTGCCTCGCGCAACCTCCTCAGCTCAGCGCCGAACCGCCGCTGTCGCTCGCTGATTTGGGTCCTGAGTGCCAAGGGGGATTCCTTCCGTGTCGGGCCAGTCTCCACCCACACGGGTGAGCTTAGCCAAGTTGAGCGGGGTATCTCGGAGATCTGGTTGCACGCGTAACACCTATCGCCCTACTCTCAGTGTTGCACCGATCACATGGCGGAGTGTCTGCTTCGTCGATTCCCCTCCTCATCCCCTGGGGTCTCTCATGCGTGCCTGCAACCCTCCCGACTGGTCCACCGCTCGGGCCGAGCTCTCCGACCTCCTCGCCTCGGACGGGTGGCGACCGTCCGTCATCTCCGACGCCGAACTCGCCCTCCACGAACTCTTCTTCAATGCCTGGCGGCACGGGGACACCCTTGCTCCCATGGTCGTCCTGGCCCTCGCCGGCCACCGGCTCCGGGTCTCGGTCGCCGACAACAGCCCGGTCATCCCCGGCGACGTCCACCTCCCCGCGGACCTGCTCGCGGTCTCCGGCCGGGGCCTCTTCCTCGTCCGGGCCCTCACCCACCGGTTCGGCGCCGAGGCCCGTAAGCACGGCAAGGTCGTCTGGTTCGAGCTGCTGAAGGAAGCCGCCGCGTGAAGCGTCAGCCGATGAAGCCCGGCGACCCCGCATCCGCTCCTACGCCGAGGAGGACGTCCTCATCCTCCTCGGCGAACTCCACGAGCGCGGCCGCAAGTACGGCCTCCTCTTCCCCTCCGCCTGCACGGACAAGACCGTCGACGGTCGCCTCGTCGTCCGCTTCGGCATGGCCCCGGCGTCGACCCTTCTGAACCTCCTCACCCTCCTCCTCGACGCCGACCGCGGGCGCTCGTGCGGTTCCTGATCGCCGCGGCCTTCCTCACCCTGCTCGCTCTCGCTATCGCCACCGTCGTCCTGGGCGTCATCACCACGCTCAACCTTGCAAGGCCCGACGAAGAGGAGTCCTGACATGCCCGGCCCCATCCCCACCCCCACCCCCGACCCGGCCGACGACCCCGACGTCAGCAACGCCCTCGCCGCGGCCAACTACGCCGTCGCCGCCGCCTTCAACACCGTCTTCGGCGTCGCCGTCGCCCCGCCCGTCCCCGACGACTTCGACTGGCCGAAGCTCGACGCCTTCGTCCACCACCTGGGCTTCGCCGCCGACGACTCCGACACCGCCCTCAATCTCTACCGCCTGCTCTTCGCCGTCCAGCGCATCGCCTACCGCGAGGCCGCCGGCCGCAACTCCCCCTGGTCGGCCGCCCGCCTCAGCCCGCGCCCCCACTAGCCGCCGGAACGCGTCGGAGATTCTTGACGCGTCGGGAATCTCCGACGCATACTGGCTTCATGCCAACGGACGTGTTCGGCGCGCTGGCCAACCCGGTGCGGCGCAGACTGCTCGAAAGCCTGCGGGAAGGCCCCCGCTCCACAGGCGAACTGGCCTCGATGTTCGAGCTCGGGAGGCCCGCGGTCTCCGAGCACCTGGCGGTGCTCCGTTCCGTCGGGCTGGTACGCGAGGAGCCGCGCGGCCGGCACCGCTTCCACCACCTCGAACCGGCCCGACTGGCCGAGGTGAGCGCGTGGCTGCATCCGTTCGAGCACTACTGGAAGCAGCGCCTGGACGCGCTGTCCGACCTCCTGGACGAGGACAACGAAACATGACCGAGAACAACACGATCACCTGCGAGAAGTTCCTGCCCCACCCGCCGGCGGCGGTGTGGAAGGCCCTCACCGATCCGGAATCGCACGCCCGCTGGTGGGCCGCCGGGGACATCAAGCCCGTCGTCGGGCACCGCTTCACCCTCGACATGGGCAACTTCGGCAGCCAGCCCTGCGAGGTGACCGAGGTGGACGACCAGCGGCTGCTGGTCTACCGGTTCGCCGAGGGCTCGCTCGACACCACCATCACCTGGACGCTCCACCCGGAGGGTACGGGCACCCGCCTCGTCCTCGTCCACGCGGGCTTCGACCTCGACTCCCCGATGGGCCGGCAGGCGTACGACGGCATGGGCAGGGGCTGGCCCCACGTCCTCGACCGTCTCGACTCCGTCCTGGGCGAGACCGCCTAGGGAGAGCACAGGAAGTCGGCCCGTCCGACTTCCTGCTCCACGTGGCCCCGAAAACCGGAGGACACCGGGGCCCGGCTTCCGGTACGACAACCGGGTGAGACTGCGAACGAAGATCCATCGGGTCCGCCTCGGCCAGGACGAGTACCGGGTGGTCACCCCGCTGCGGCAGACCCCCGGCGCCCTCCTCTCCGCGAGCCCGGGCAGCTGGTTCATGGACCTGCACCTCGACCGGCAGGGCGCCGAGGACCTCGTCACCGCCTGGGCCCTGGCCGCCCGCTCCCGGTGCTCGCTGATCCACCTGCCGCTGCGGGCCAACACCGGTCCGGCCGGACCGTACGACGTCCCGCCGGAGGACCGGCTGGACCTCCTGCTCGTCCACCACAGCCTCGGTTTCCCGCCCTCCCGGTGGAAGGCGGTCCGCGCCCGGCTGGGCGGCGCCGGGATCCCGCACACCGTGGACCTTCCGGCCACCGACTTCGACGGCGAGGACACCGACCGCTCCTTCGTCCACCGGCGCGACGAGCTCCGCTTCGCCGGCGGCGCCCGAACGTTGGTGGTCACCGGCAGCCCCACCGCGTTCCGCCGGACGGGCGCCCGGCTCCACGAACTCAGCCGCGAGGCCCCCGGCCGGCGCTCCGGATGGCGCCCGGACGCGCACCAGTGCGTGACCCTCACCCACGAGGGCTGGGGCTCGGCCCGCGCGGCCAAGGGCGTCCCGGCGAGCCTGCACGTCGTGTACGCCCACCGCTGGCGTGCCGCATGAGTGGGAAGTCGGCCCGGCCGACTTCCCGGGACGTGGGTCAGCGCTTTAGCAGCGGCTCCGCGATCACCAGCCGGGCGGCCTTCGACGGGTTGCAGTCACTGTCGGTGATGTAGGCGATCCCGAGGCGGATGCCGCCGGTGATGTCGAGGTCGATGGTCTGCGGGTTGCCCACACCGACGGGGAAGGACGCGAGCTTCCTGTCGTCGACGAACACCTCGATGGTGATCGCGTTGTAGGGCGAGTTGTCGTCGATGCCGACGGCGGACGCGGTGAAGCGCTTCCAGTTCCGCCCGAGGTTGTAGCCCACCCACCCCCTGCGGGAGCAGGTCGACATCCCGAGCGCGTCGTCGTACTGCTTCGCGTTCAGCGTGCCCGTGACCGGGCGCAGCGGCGTGCCGGTCGTGTCGACGTAGGTCATCAGGCTGAGCCGCTGGGTGTCCGGCCCGGCTTCGGCGGCTGCCGGGGCGGCGGAGCCCGGGGCGCTCGCCGTGACGGTGACCGTCGCGGCCGGGAGGGTGACGGTCGGCCCCGGCACGGTCTGGATCGCGGTGGCCTGCGTCGCGGTCGGCGGACTGACGACGGCGGGCAGGCCGAAGTAGCCGAGCAGGAGCCCCAGCAGGCCGGTGCCGGCGGAGATCAGTGCGGCGATCTCACCGAGCGGGCGCTGACGTTGCGCACCGTTGCCCGGCGTCTCCGGGCCGGGTTCCTGCCGGTGCGGGTCTGGCTGTACGCCGCTCACGGAACAACTCCCCCCTGGCGTCTGGTCGTTGCGCTCGGCAAGTGTTCAGCACGGGGTGCGGCCGCGTCCAGGCATCGGACACAGGGGAAGCCGGACGCGCGGGAGTTCGGACGCGTAGGAAGTCGGACGGGAGCCGGTCGGCGGCCTCCCGCCTCAGCGCCGCTCCCACGCCTCGCGTTGGACGGACACCGTGGGGATGGCGGCGACCGCCTCGACGAAGCGGCCCTGCGTGCCCAGGACCAAGGCCACGGTTCGGTAGGCCTCGTGCTCGGTGGACGACCGGAGCACGTCGAGGGCCTCGTCCGCCCGGCCGTTCCGGGCCAGCATCCAGGCCAGCGTGGTGTCCCAGAGGCCGGGCTCCCGCTCGCTCAGGGCCTTCGCCTCCGCGGCGCCCTCGGCGTAGCGCTCTGCCTTCCCGAGCAGGTAGAGCCGCGTGTGGTGCACGACGTCGGGATGCCCGTCGACGTACGCGGCGCCGAGGCCGTCCAGGAGCTCCAGCGCCTGGTCCGGGCGGTCGCCGCGGACCAGCAGGTCGATCGCCTCGTGGAGGAGGTTCCCCTCGTCGTCCTCGTACGTGGGCCGTCCGACGTCGACGGCCTCGTCGAGGCGCCCCTGGCGGGCCAGGAACGTCATGAGGCGTCGGCGAGCGCGCCTGCCGTCCGCTTCGAGGCCCTCGCGCAGGACGGCCTCGGCCTCCAGGATCCGTCCCTGTCCCTCCAGCGCGTCCACGTACGCGGGGAGGGTGGCCTCCGCGTGCTCGCCGGTGGTCAGCTCGCGCAGTTGCTCGAACCGGCCCCGGCGGGCGAGGAGTTCCGCGTACCGCCAGGCCGTGCGGGGCAGCTCGGACACGACCGGGCCCAGCACCCGGATCGCCTCGTCCGCCCGGCCCGTGCGTTCCAGGACCATGCTGTACAGCACCAGTACCTCCGACGGCTGGTGCCGGCATCCGCGCTCATCCCCGGCGGCCGGGCACCGGCAGTCCGCCGTGCCGCCCAGGGCCCGCTCGGCGCACGGGGCGAGCAACTCCAGGACGCGGGCGTCACGGTGCTGTCCCCTGGTCAGCTCGACCAGTGACTCCAGGATCCACGGCTCCCCGAGGTGGGGCGTGAGCACCTCGATGGCCTCGTCCACCCGCCCGGCCTCCACCAGCGGTTCGGCAAACCACCGGCACTCGGACGCCGACTCCAGGCCGGCCGCGTCCGGGCGCACCAGCGCCAGCCCCTCCTCGATCCGGCCCCGCCGGACCAGGATCGCGGCGGACTCCCGTACGGCGAACGGCCAGCCGACCGCGACGAACGGCTCCAGGACCGTCAGGGCCCGCTCGAACTCCCCGGCCGCGCACAGTTCGCGGACCGCCGCCTGGGCGCAGAACCACTCACCGCGGTCCCGGGCGGTCTCGATCACCAGCTCCAACTGCCCCTGCTTGAGCAGGTACTCCGCCATGGGAAGGTCGATTCCGCCGTCGAACTGCCGCTGCCACGCGAGATCGTCGAGATTCACCGGGGCAGGCTATGCGAGGAGGCCGACGCCCCGCCCGGAGATCTTCGGCGGATGTCCGCCTTCCGGTGGCGGAGACGGTCGCGCTGGAGGCCGAGATCAGTACCAGGACGAGGACGGAGGCCTGAGGCGCCGGGCATGGTGCCAGGCGGATCACGCTCCCGGCGACCGGTCTTCCACCGTCGGGTCCCAGAGCCCGCCGGCCTCGCCGCGCGCCAGGTGGTCGGCGTAGACGGCGGTCTTCCAGGCGATCAGCGAGCGGCACTCCTCCAGTTCCCTGATCCGCTCGTCGACCCGCCGCTGGTGGGCGTCCAGCAGCCGCAGCCGTTCGGCCTCGTTGCCCGGGCCCTGCCGCACCAGTTCGGCGAACCGGCGGAGGTCGGCGAGCGGCATCCCGGACTCGCGCAGCCTGACGCAGATCTCCAGCCACTGCACGTCGAGCGCGGCGTACCGGCGGCGCCCGCCCGCCGTGCGCCGCACCGGGCCGACCAGCAGCCCCTCGCGCTCGTAGAAGCGCAGGGCGTGCACGCTGAGCCCGGTGCGCTCGGCCACCTCGCCGATGCTGAGTTCCGTCATGCCGTCAGAGCCTAGGAGAACCGGTGGATCCGGGACTTGATCTAGACCGCACTCCACTTCCTACCGTCGTCGCCATGACCACCAGCACCAGCAGCACGGCCGTCGCCGACCGGCAGCGGCCGACCGGCTCGCCCTTCTCCGCCGCCAGCACCGCCGAGGAGGTCCTGGCGGGCCTCGACCTCTCCGGCCGCACCGCCGTCGTGACCGGCGGCTACTCGGGCCTCGGCCTGGCGACCACCCTGGCACTGACCGCCGCCGGCGCCAGCGTGATCGTCCCGGCCCGCCGCCCGGACGTCGCCCGCGCCGCGCTCCACGGAACCGGGAGCCGGGTCCTCCCGATGGACCTCGCCGACCCCGGGAGCGTGCGCGCTGCCGCCGGGCTGATCCGCGAGGCCACGGACCGCCTCGACCTGCTGCTGGCCGTCGCCGGCGTCATGGCCACTCCGGAGCGGCGCGTCGGTCCTGGCTGGGAGGGGCAGTTGGCCATCAACCACCTCGGGCACTTCCTCCTCGCCTGCGAGCTGTACCCGCTGCTGGCCGCCGCCCCCGACGGCGCCCGCGTCGTCGTCAACAGCTCCGCCGGGCACGCCCTGACCGACATCCGCCGGCACGACCCGCACTTCCGCACCGGCTACGACAAGTGGCTGGCGTACGGCCAGTCCAAGACCGCCAACGCGCTGTTCGCCGTGCACCTCGACGTGCTCGGGCGGGGCGACGGCGTCCGGGCGTTCTCGCTCCACCCGGGCAAGATCATCACCGGGCTCCAGCGGGAGATGACCCGGCAGGAGCAGGTCGACCGCGGCTGGGTGGACGCGCAGGGGCGGGTGATCGGCGCGGGCTTCAAGACGGCCTCCCAGGGCGCGGCCACCGGACTGTGGGCGGCCACCTCGCCGCTGCTCGACGGCCGAGGCGGGCTCTACCTGGAGGACTGCGAGGCGGCCCCGGTCTGCGGCCCGGACACCCCGATGGACGACGGCGGCGTCCGCCCGTACGCCGTCGACCCCGACGCGGCCGCCCGGTTGTGGGAGCTGTCCCTCGCCGCGACCGGCGCCGCCCCGGTGCTCCGCTGAGCGGGCCCGTTCCGGGCGGCTCCAGCAGCACGGCTGCTCGCCGACCGCCCGCGCCCGCCGGGCGAGGGCGGTCAACTCCTCGGCCGGCGGCAGCAGATCGGACGGGCCGGCGCCTCGGCGGTGACGCACGCGGCACTGACGGGGAGCAGGGCAGCAGGAAAGGTTGCCTCCCCCCCCCCCCATGCCCACAACTCCGACGAAAATGCTGCCGACGTTCACTCGGGTGCTGCGGAAGTCGGGGGTCTTTCCGTAGCAATCCATCG
>NZ_JBVILX010000024.1:8223-99043 GCF_055580145.1 Kitasatospora sp. NPDC032121
GGGGAGGGGGTGTTAAACCCTTCTTCCGGCGCAAGAAGGTGGGATGGTCCGACGCTTTGTCGGGGACGCATGCGGCATTGATGGGGGGGGGGAAGTCGGACCGGCCGCCTTCCCGCTCCCCGCCGGGGAACCGGTCAGCAGGAGATGTTGCCGCCGCCCACGTCGGTGCCCAGGACGCCGACGAACTGCCTGTAGAGGTTGATGCGGCTGTTGCGCTGGTCGGGGTTCTTGCCGTCGCACTCCAGCGCGCCGTTGATGCTGCGGATGGTCTCGCCGAAGCCCTTGTTGTTGACGATGGCGTCGTGCGGGGTCATCCTCCCGGCGCCGCTCTGGGTGTTCCAGAACCAGAGGGCCGTCTTCCAGGAGGTCGCCGGGTTCTTCTCGACCTGGTACGGGTCGTGCAGCAGGTCGATGTGCAGGGCGTCGCCCGCCGCCTTGTAGTTGAAGTTCCAGCTCAGCTGGAGGGGCCCGCGCCCGTAGTAGGCGGACTTCCCGGCCGGACACCCGTACGCCTGCGAGGTGTCGCAGTAGTGCGGGTAGTTGGCGGTGTTCTGCTCGACCACGTACCGCAGGCCGCCGGTCTCGTGGCTGACGTTGGCGAGGAAGGCCGCCGCCTCGCGCCTGCGGGTGGCGTCGTTGCCGGTGTTGGCGAACTTCGGGAAGGCGCTCAGGGCCTCCGTCAGGCCCTTGTAACTGTAGAAGGGGTTCCGGCTCGGGAACATCTTGTCGAACTGGGCCTCGCTGACCACGAAGGAGCCGGCGGCGGAGGCCGGGGCGCTCTGGCCGGCGATGGCGAGGGTGCTCAGCACGGCGGCGGAGGCGGCCAGGGACACGGTGCGAGAGAGCTTCATTGGTCTCCTCGATCTCATTGGCAGGATTGGCACTTCGCTTGCGAAGAACCCCGGCCATCGTGGTGGGCGCCGGTGATCGACTGAAGCCCTCGGAGGTCTAAACCACCCGTACGAGTCGTATCCGATTCGAAGGGTGGACGGCGCCGCCACCGGGGTGATCATCGCGCTGTCGGTGGCACCGGATAGCCTCCTCCGGAGCGGGACGGAACAGGGCGAGGCCAGCGGGGGAGCAGGGGCGAATGAGCGGTCACACCGACGACGAGGGCGCCGAGCGCCTGGCCGCCGAGGGCGAGGTCGCGGTCGCCCGGCTGGCGATCGACTCCGGAGACCTGACACACGCCGCCGAGCACCTCGGCGACGCGATCCTCGCCGACCCCCAGCTGCCCGAACTGCACGAGGCCCTCGCCGAGTTGTGCGCCGCGGCGGGCGGCCCGGCGGCGGCCCGCGAGCTGTTCCCGCTGGAGGGCCAGGTGTACCTCGGCACCGTGGTCTGCCGGGCCCACGTGGAGGCCGCCGCCGGGGACTGGGACACCGCCATCGGCCTGCTCGCCTCCGCCGTCCAGTACGAACCGGCCCGGCCCTGGGCGCACGCCGCCTGGCTCGCCCGCGAGGACCTGCCCGGCCTGGTCGACCCGGACGCCGTCGCCCAGGCGGTGGCCCGCGCCGCCGGCGCGCTGCCCGACCCGCTCCCGGCCGAACCGGCGGACGCCGTAAAGCCGTTCCATGACTTCGTGCGGGCCGTGCTGGCCCGCCACCCCGACCACGTGCTGCTGCTGGCGATGGCCTCCGGCCTGACCCGCCGGCTCGGCGACACCGCCCGCGCCGTCGAACTCGCCGACCGCGCACACCGGTTGGCCCCCGGCTACCTGCCCGCCGTGATGCTCGGCAACGCCCTGCGCTCGGCCGGCCGCCCGGAGCAGGCGCTCGCCGTCTGGGAGGCCGAGCTGGCGAGGACGGCACCCGGCCGCGACGACTCCAGCAGCTACCTCGCCGTCGACGTCGCCGAACTGTACGGCGCCCTCGGCCGCCCCGCCGAGGGCCTGCCCTGGCTGGACAAGGTGCTCGCCGCCGAGCCCGACCACCCCAAGGCGGGCCCGGCCCGGCACGGGCTGCGCCACGCCCTCGACGGCGACCCGGCCCACCTGCTCGCCCTGGCCGACCACCACCGCGCCCACCCCGAGCACGAGTACGCCCTGGAGCTGCTGGAGCGGCTGAGCCACCGGGAGCCCTGGCTCGGCCTGGTCTCCGGCGCCACCGAGGCCACCGTCAACGTGCTGCACCAGGTGCTCTCCGCCCCCGACACCGACCGCGACACCGAGATCGACTGCACCGCCTCCACCCTGGAGCCGCCCAGCTCGGTGCTGGCCGTCCGGCTCGCGCTGCCGCGCTCCACCGTCGGCTACCAGGCCGTGGGCGAGCCCGACCCCCGGCTGCCGCTGACCGAGCCGACCACCCGGATCTGGGCCTGGGACGGCACCGACCCGCGCCCGGCCGTCGCCCCGCCCGCGCCGCAGAGCGCCGAACTCGTCCGCGCCACCGCCGAGATCTTCTGGCCGACCGTCCCCGCCGCCTACGACCACGCCGTCCGGCTCGCCGGCCTGCCGCTGGACGACCTGCTCGGCGTCCTGGTCCACCCGCCGATGCCGCGCGAGGACGAACTCGGCCGCGCCCTGCTCGCCCACCAGCCCGAACTCTGGGTGCGGGCCGTCCAGGTCTTCGCCTGCCTGGGCATCGCCCACCACCGCACCGACCAGCCCTGGGAGGGCTCCGAGCGCCGCCGGGTACTGCGCGACCTGCTGCTCGGTCCGGAGGACTGGGTGGTCGAGGCGGCCGGCTTCGCGCTGGTCGCGATCGGCTGGACCGAACCGCACACCCGGGCCGACGTCGCCGAGCTGCTCCGGCAGCGGCTGCACCACGGCGCCCGGGCCCGCCGCACCCGGGTGGTGACGATCCTGCGCTCGCTCTGCGCGCTGGTGCTCGCCGCGCCCTGGACGTCCGACGAGGACCGGGCGCTCGCCCGGCACCTGACGGCCCGGGAGGACGCCGCCGACGCGGGGGCCGAACCGGAACGGGCGGCGGAACGGGAGCAGGCGCGGGAGCAGCCGAAGGAGACGGCGCGGGCCCCGGAGGAGGAGCCCCGCCCCGGCCGGCTGCGCCGCCTCTTCGGCCGGGGGCAGGGCAGGTCCTAGACCCCGCCCTCGACCCGTCCTAGACCCCGGGCAGTGGCTCCTGGTCGACGTCGAACCGGGCAACCCGTTCCGCCGGGTCCCGGCACTCCGGGCCCAGCCGCAGCATCCGCGACTCCGGGTCGTGCAGCGGCCGGTGGCAGCGGCGGCAGGTCACCCGCGGGCGGAGGGTCTGCGCGGTGTCCGTCCCGGGGAGCGGTTCGGGGCCGGTCGGGCCGGTCGGGCCGGACGCGCCGATCGCGCCGGCGGGATTGGTCGGGCTGGTCATGCTGAGACGGTAGCCGCCCGCTCCGTCCGGGCCGCCGCCGGTGCGTGAAACGATGGCCCCATGGCCACCGACCGCAGCAGCGCAGGAGACCCGGCACGCACCCTCGCCCTGCTCTGGGGGCTCACCGCCGAGGAGAAGCCCGGCCGGCGCGGGCCGCGCCAGGCGCGTTCGACCGGTGAGATCGCCGCCGCCGCGATCGCCCTCGCCGACGCCGAGGGCGTGGACGCCGTCACCATGCGCAGGGTCGCCCAGGAGCTGGGGCTCTCCCCGATGGCGCTCTACACCTACGTGCCGGGCAAGGCCGAGCTGCTCGACCTGATGCTGGACACCGTCTACGCCACGATGCCCCGCACCGCCCCCGCCGACGAGGGCTGGCGCGCCCGGGTCACCGCCGTCGCGGACGACAACCGGGCGCTGCACCGCGCCCACCCGTGGGTCGCCGCCGTCTCCACCAGCCGTCCGCCGCTCGGTCCCGGCCTGATGGCCAAGTACGAGTACGAGCTGCGGGCCCTGGAGGGCACCGGGCTGCCCGACGTCGACCTCGACGCGGCGCTGACCCACCTGCTCGGCTTCGTCCAGACCTGCGCCCGGATGGCCGCCGACGAGCGCGCCGCCCGGCAGGACAGCGCGATGACCGACGAGCAGTGGTGGGCCGCCAACGCCGAGCTGCTGGCCCGGGTCTTCGACCCCGAGCGCTACCCGGTCGCCGCCCGGGTCGGGGCCGCTGCCGGTGAGGCGCACGGCGGCGCGTACAGCCCGGACCACGCCTACGAGTTCGGGCTGGCCCGGCTGCTCGACGGGCTCGACGCCCTCATCGCGGGGCGGTAGCCGGGCCGGCGTGCCCTCCGCGGCGCGCGGGGCGCAAGCTCACCGTGCGGCGGCCCGCCCGTCGTACTTCCCGCGCGGGGCGCAAGCTCACCTCGCGGCGGCCCGCCCGTCGTACTCCCCGCGCGCCGCCTCGACCTCCGGCACCCGCCGCTCCGACCAGTGGGCCAGGGCCGCGACCAGCTCCGCCGCCTCCCGCCCCAGCGGGGTGAGGCTGTAGTCGACCCGCGGCGGGATCACCGGGTGCGCCTCGCGCAGCACGAAGCCGTCCCGCTCCAGCGTCTGGAGGGTCTGGGCGAGCATCTTCTCGCTGACCCCGGAGACCTTGCGGCGCAGTTCGCTGAACCGGTAGCCGCGGGCGTGCAGCGCGCCCAGCACCAGCACGCCCCAGCGGCTGGTGACGTGCTCCAGCACGCCCCGGGAGGGACACATCCGGTCGAAGACGTCGGCGGGGGGCGGCCCGCCGGCCTTCATCTCGCTCACCTTCATGTCAGTACCGTACTTTGAAGTGCGTACTTTCGAAAGGTTAGTGCCGGACCTAGGGTGAGTTTCGAGGTCGGACCCGCACGGCAATCCCCCTGGCGGTCCCCGCGCAGCAACCCTGAGGAGCACACCATGTACGTCGTCACCGGTGCCACCGGCCAGCTCGGCCGTCTCGTCGTCGAGCGCCTGCTGGCCGAGGTCCCCGCGAGCGAGGTGGCCGTCGCCGTCCGCTCCGCCGAGAAGGCCGCCGACCTGGCCGAGCGCGGCGTGACCGTCCGCGTCGTCGACTACGACAAGCCGCAGACCCTGGCCGGCGCCTTCACCGAGGGCGACCGGGTGCTGCTGATCTCGGGCAGCGAGGTCGGCCGCCGGATCCCGCAGCACCGGGCCGTGGTGGAGGCCGCCAGGACCGCCGGGGTCGCGCTGCTCGCCTACACCGGCATCCTGGGGGCTGCCACCTTCCGGCTGGCCGACGAGCACAAGGCGACCGAGGAGCTGATCCTCGCCTCCGGGCTGCCGTACGCGTTCCTGCGCAACGGCTGGTACACCGAGAACTACCTGGGCGACGCGGCCGGCACGGTGGCCCGCGGCGTGGTGCTCGGCAGCGCCGGGGAGGGCCGGATCGCCACCGCCGCGCGCCGGGACTACGCGGACGCCGCGGTCGCCGTCCTGGTCGGCGAGGGCCACGAGGGCGGGGTGTACGAGCTGAGCGGCGACGCCGCCTGGAGCCTGCCCGAGCTGGCCGCCGAGCTGGCGAAGGCCTCCGGCGAGCCGGTCGAGCACCGGGACGTGACCCCGGCCGAGCACCTGGACGCGCTGGTCGGCGCCGGCCTGCCGCAGGGCTTCGCCGAGGCCCTGGTGGACGTCGATGCGGGCATCGCGCGCGGCGAGCTGGCCGGCACCACGGGCGACCTGGCCCGGCTGATCGGCCGTCCGACCACCCCGCTCGCCGAGTCCGTCCGCGCGGCCCTGGACGCCTGAAACACCGCAGCCCAGGGCCCCGGAACGGCGGGACCGTCCGGCATCCAGGCAATGTCATGACCAAAATCCGGAAACGGAGATGACAGTCGCCCCTCCCGCCCGCTACGGTCACCTCGACACACGCGCGCGGGAGGGCACTCGGCCATGGCGGGAACAGACCAGCAGGACAACGGCCGGGGCCTCTGGTACGGCGTCGCCGCGTACGGCATCTGGGGCCTGTTCCCCCTGTTCTGGCCGCTGCTGGAACCGGGAGCCGCCGACGACATCCTGGCCAACCGGATGGTCTGGTCCCTGGTCGCGGTCGTCCTGCTGCTGATAGCCCAGCGGCACTGGAGCTGGATACGCCCGCTGCTGCGCCAGCCCCGCCGGCTCGCCATGCTGGCCGGCGCCGCCACCGTGATCTCGGTCAACTGGGGCGTCTACATCTGGGCCGTCAACGCCGGGCACGTGGTCGAGACCAGCCTCGGCTACTTCATCAACCCCCTGGTCACCATCGGCTTCGGCGTCCTGGTGCTCAAGGAGCGGCTGCGCACCGCGCAGTGGACGGCGGTGGGCATCGGCGCCGCCGCCGTCGTGGTGCTGACCGTCGCGTACGGGCAGCTGCCCTGGATCGCGCTCACCCTGGCGCTCTCCTTCGCCACCTACGGCCTGCTGAAGAAGCAGGTCGGGCTGAGCGGGCTGGAGAGCCTGGCGGCCGAGAGCGCCTTCATGTTCCCGTTCGCCCTCGGCTACCTGGTGTACCTGGAGGTCAGCGGGCGCGGCACCTTCGGGCACACGGTGGCCGGCTCGTACGGCTGGGGGCACTCCGGGCTGCTGATGCTCAGCGGGGTGATCACGGCCGTCCCGCTGCTGTTCTTCGGCGCGGCCGCCGTCCGGGTGCCGCTGACCGTGCTCGGCCTGCTGCAGTACCTGGCGCCGGTGTTCCAGTTCCTGATCGGCGTCGCGGTGTTCCACGAGTCCATGCCGCCCGCCCGCTGGGCCGGCTTCGCCCTGGTCTGGGCCGCGCTGGCGCTGCTCACCTGGGACGCGCTGCGCCAGGTGCGGGCCGACCGCGCGGTGCGGGCCGCGGCCGTGCCGCAGCCCGCACCGGTGACGGCGGCCGCCCCGGGGTCCCTCCCGGAAGCCGCCTCCGAGGCCGTCACGCGCTGATGTCCCGGCTGGTGAAGCGGGACCAGGCCGCCGAGCCGAACACGGCGACGTAGGCGGCCTGGAGACCGAGGTCCTTCAGCACGCCGTCCCAGTGCATCGGCGCCCGCAGCAGGTCCGCGAAGCTCAGCCAGTAGTGGGAGAACAGGAACGGGCTGACGGCGTCCAGCTGCGGGAAGGCGTCCAGGATCTGGACGGTGACCACCAGCCCGACGGTGGCCGCCATCGCCGCGATGCCGCTGCCGGTGAGGGTGGAGACGAACAGCCCGATCGCCACCAACCCGGCCAGCGAGGCCGCGACCACCAGGGCCACCAGCAGCGCGCGCAGCAGCGCGTCGCCGAGGCCGATGGTGTCCCCGGAGATCAGCGTGACCGGGCCCAGCGGGAACAGCGCGGCGCCCGCGGCGAGCGCCGTCACCGCCACCGCCGCCGTGGCGGCCGCGCAGAACACCAGCCCTGCGGTGAACTTGGCGGCCAGCAGCCTGGTCCGCCCGGCCGGGGCGACCAGCAGGTAGCGCAGCGTCCCGGCGGCCGCCTCGCCCGCCACCGCGTCCCCGGCGACCACGCCGACCGTCATCGGCAGGAAGACCGGCAGCGCCACCGCGAGCGCCGTGAAGACCAGGAACAGGCCGTTCTGCGTGGTCTGCGCGATGAAGCTCGGACCGCCGCCGCCCTCGTGCGGACCGTCCGTGTTGAGCTTGACCACCACCCCGATCAGGACCGGCAGCACCGCCAGGATGGCCAGCAGCACCTTGGTGCGCAGCCGGCGGAAGGTCAGGTGCAGCTCGCTGCGGAACAGCGCCAGGAACCCGGCCGCCGTCCGCGGCCGCCGGCCCGCCACCGGCGCGAGCGCCTCGGCCTGCGGCAGCGACTCGGCCGGCAGCGACTCAGCCCGCGACATCGAAACCCTCCCCGGTCAGCGCCACGAAGGCGTCCTCCAACGTGCCCCGCTCCAGCCCGAAACCGTGCACCCGCACCCCGGCCCCGACCAGCGCCGCGCACAGCCTGGGCAGCGCCTCCTCGTCCAGGACGCCCGGCTCGCCGTCCACCCGGTCCTCGCCGGGCACCAGCGCGGTGACCCGGTGGGCCGCCAGCACCTCGGCGGCCCGCGCCACGTCCGGGGTGCGGACCACCAGCCGGCCCTGGGCCCGGGCGGCCAGCTCGGCGACGGTGCCCTGCACCACCAGCCGGCCCCGGGACATCACCGCGGCATGGGTGCAGACCTGCTCGATCTCGTCCAGCAGGTGCGAGGAGAGGAACACCGTGGTGCCCTCCGCCGCGACCTCCCGGACCAGCGTCCGGATCTCCCGCATGCCCTGCGGGTCCAGCCCGTTGGTCGGCTCGTCCAGCACCAGCAGCTCGCGCGGCTGCAGCAGTGCGGAGGCCAGGCCCAGGCGCTGCTTCATGCCCAGCGAGTACGCGCGGGCCTTCTTGCCCGCCGCGGCGGCCAGGCCGACCCGCTCCAGCGCCGCGTCCACCCGCTGCCGGCGGGTGCGCGGGTCGGCGGTCGGGTCGGCGGCGTCGAAGCGCACCAGGTTGTCGCGTCCGGAGAGGAAGCCGTACAGGGCAGGGCCCTCGATCAGCGCGCCCACCCGGGGCAGCACGGTGGCGACGGACTGCGGCATCGGCTCGCCGAGGACGGCGGCCACGCCCGAGGTGGGGGCGATCAGGCCCATCAGCATCCGGATGGTGGTGGTCTTGCCGGAGCCGTTGGGGCCCAGGAAGCCGAAGACGGAGCCGCGCGGTACGGCGAGGTCCAGGCCGTCCACGGCGAGCTGGCCGCCGCGGAAGCGCTTGGTCAGGCCGCGGGTCCGGATGACGTCGTCGGAGCCGGCCGAGGAGGCGTCGGGGGAGGTGTCGGGGGCGGCGGGGGAAGCGGATGGGACGGGAGCGGGGGCCGGGCGCGGTGCGGCGCCCGTACCCCCGGCCGACTCCGTAACGTCCCCCGTTACGGGAGTCTTGGTCATCCGTCAGTTCACCCCGGCGGCGTGCTGGAGGACCGGCAGGGTCACCGCGCCGGCGAAGACCCGGCCGTCGTCGGTGAGCAGGACGTTGAGCACCTTGGTGCTCACCAGGGTGCCGCCGTCGACCGGCTTGCCGAGCGACTTCGCCAGCGCCTGCGGGTTCATCGACCGGGCCGCGTCGCCCCCGCGGCCGCCGTGCTTGCCGCCCTTGCCGTCGCCCTTGCCGTCTCCGCCGGGCGCCGCGTCCACGGTGCCGGGCACCTGGGCGGAGACGACCGTCGTCCAGCCCTCGCCGATGACGTTCACGCCCTGGTGCCCCTCGGTGCCCGGGTGCGCCCCGGCGCCGCCCGGCGCGCCCTCGGCCGCCGCGTCCGCCTTCCGGTCCGTCACCTTGGCGCCCTTGGGGGCGGTGAACTCGAAGGTCTTGGCGTCCGGCTTGGCGAAGGACACCTCGGTGAAGCGGACCTTCAGCACGGTGCTGCCGTCGACCGACGTCACCGTCACCGCCAGCGGCACCCCGTTGTCGGCGTCCACCGCGATCCGGACCTCGGACAGCGTCGAGCCGGACTGGGTGGGCTTCACGCTCAGCTGGTAGGCGTTCTGCCCGGCCACCTTGGCCGTCCCGGCGACCGTCACCGAGGTGGTGCCGGCGCTCGCGGCCAGGAACTGCCTGGCGGCCTCCTGCGGGGTGGTCGGCAGCTCGGACAGCGGCGCCCCGGTGTGCCGCCCCTCGGCGGCCCGCCCGGTCGTGTGCACCGCGCTGTTGGAGGAGCTGTCCCAGGCCCAGGTCTGGTCGCCGTTGTGGACCAGGGTGTAGCCGGACATCTTCTCCAGCACGTCCACCCGCTGGCGCTCCGGACCGTCCACCGCGACCCGCAGCGTCTGGTCCCCGCCGAGCAGGCCCATCAGCTTGGCCTGCGGGTCCGCGGCGGAGCCCTGGCCGCTGCCGCCGCCGTGCCCGCCGACCGCCCCGCCGAGGCCGCCGGCCGCGCCCAGCAGCTGGCCGGGCACCCCGAGGTCGGTGGAGATCGAGACCGTCCCGGAGAGCGTCTGCGCCTCCGAGCCGAGCACCTTGGCGACCAGCTGCTCCGCCGACACCGCCGGCAGGTCGGGCGCGCCGTCGGCGGCCAGCGCCGGGACCAGCCCCACCCCTGCGGCGATCACCGCGACGACCGCCACCGGCACCCCGGCGCGCATCAGGACGCGCCGTCGGGTGCGGTACGGCACTCCGCCGTCCGGATCGGCCCCCGCCGCCTTCTCAATGGTCATGGCGTCCTCAACTCCTCCGCGAACACGTGTGATTGGCCCTGCCCTCCCATTAGAGGCCGCCGCACCGCCGCCGTCATCGCCCTGTGGGGTCAGATCGGGGTGGCCTTCTTGGGTACGCCGACCCTGAGACGGCCTCAGGGTTACGTCCATCCGCGGTACCACCCCTGACATAGGCTCGCGCCATGGACGGAACCGCCACGGACTCCAGCACCCCGCCGACCGAGAACGCGATGCGCCGCGCCCTGCGCCGCGCCCGGGACGGCGTCGCCCTCGACGTGACCGAGGCCGCCGTGCTGCTCCAGGCCAGAGGCGACGACCTGCTGGACCTCTGTACGAGCGCCGCCCGGGTCCGGGACGCGGGCCTCGAAGCGGCCGGCCGCCCCGGCGTCATCACCTACTCCAAGAGCGTCTTCATCCCGCTCACCCGGCTCTGCCGCGACAAGTGCCACTACTGCACCTTCGCCACCGTCCCCGGCAAGCTGCGCCGGGAGGGGCAGGGGATGTTCATGTCCCCGGACGAGGTGCTGGAGGTGGCCCGCCGGGGCGCCGAACTCGGCTGCAAGGAAGCCCTGATCACGCTCGGCGACAAGCCCGAGGACCGCTGGCCCGAGGCCCGCGAGTGGCTGGACGCGCACGGCTACGACGACACCATCGCCTACGTGCGCGCGATGTCGATCCGGATCCTGGAGGAGACCGGCCTGCTGCCGCACCTCAACCCCGGGGTGCTGGGCTGGACGGACTTCCAGCGCCTCAAGCCGGTCTCCGCCTCCATGGGCATGATGCTGGAGACCACCGCCACCCGGCTGTGGAGCGAGCCCGGCGGCCCGCACTTCGGCTCCCCGGACAAGGAGCCGGCCGTCCGGCTGCGGGTGCTGGAGGACGCCGGGCGCAGCTCCGTCCCGTTCACCAGCGGCCTGCTGATCGGCATCGGCGAGACGTACCAGGAGCGCGCCGAGTCGCTGTTCGCGCTGCGCAGGGTCTCCCGGGCGTACCACGGCGTCCAGGAGCTGATCCTGCAGAACTTCCGGGCCAAGCCGGACACCGCGATGCGCGGCATGCCGGACGCCGAACTGGACGAGCTGGTGGCCACGGTGGCGGTGGCCCGGCACCTGATGGGTCCCGCCGCCTGCCTCCAGGCCCCGCCGAACCTCGTGGACGGCGAGTACGAGCGGCTGATCGCGGCCGGCATCGACGACTGGGGCGGGGTCTCCCCGCTGACCCCGGACCACGTCAACCCCGAGCGCCCCTGGCCGCAGATCGAGCGGTTGGCCGAGCGGTCCGCGGCGGCCGGCTTCGAGCTGCGCGAGCGCCTCGCCGTCTACCCCGAGTACGTGCGCCGCGGCGAGCCCTGGCTGGACCCGCGGGTGCTGCCCCACGTCCGCGCCCTCGCCGACCCGGCCACCGGCCTGGCGGACCCGGACGCGGTGGTCCGCGGCCTGCCCTGGCAGGAACCCGAGGACCTGCCGGAGTCGTACGGCCGCACCGACCTGCACGCCACCATCGACACCGAGGGCCGCACCGGCGACCGCCGGGCCGACTTCGAGGACGTGTACGGCGACTGGGAGGTGCTGCGCGAGCAGGTGCTCGCGCAGGGTGCCCCCGAGCGCCTCGCCGGGGACCTGCGGGAGGCCCTGGCGGTGGCCGCGGACGACCCGACGCGGCTGACCGACGACCAGGCGCTGGCCCTGTTCCACGCGGACGGACCGGCCCTGGACGCGCTCTGCCGGATCGCCGACGACGTGCGCCGCGACGCGGTCGGGGAGGACGTCACCTACTGCGTCACCCGGAACATCAACTTCACCAACGTCTGCTACACCGGCTGCCGCTTCTGCGCCTTCGCCCAGCGCCGCACCGACGCGGACGCCTACACCCTCTCCCTGGAGCAGGTCGCCGACCGGGCCGCGCAGGCCTGGGAGGTGGGCGCCACCGAGGTCTGCATGCAGGGCGGCATCCACCCGGACCTGCCCGGCACCGCCTACTTCGACATCGCCCGCGCGGTGAAGGAGCGGGCGCCCGGCATCCACGTGCACGCCTTCTCCCCGATGGAGGTGGTCAACGGCGCGACCCGCACCGGGCTGTCGATCCGGGACTGGCTGCAGCGGGCCAAGGAGTCGGGCCTGGACAGCATCCCGGGCACCGCCGCCGAGATCCTGGACGACGAGGTCCGCTGGGTGCTCACCAAGGGCAAGCTGCCGGCCGCCACCTGGGTCGAGGTGGTCACCACCGCGCACGAGCTGGGCCTGCGCTCCTCGTCCACGATGATGTACGGGCACGTGGACACCCCGGCGCACTGGCTGGGCCACCTGCGGCTGCTCGCCCGGATCCAGCAACGGACGGGCGGCTTCACCGAGTTCGTGACCCTGCCGTTCATCCACACCAACGCCCCGGTCTACCTGGCCGGCATCGCCCGGCCCGGCCCGACCGCCCGGGACAACCGTGCCGTGGTCGCCATGGCCCGGCTGCTGCTGCACCCGCACATCCCCAACATCCAGACCAGCTGGGTCAAGCTGGGCGCCGAGGGCGCGGCCGAGATGCTCCGCTCCGGCGCCAACGACCTCGGCGGCACGCTGATGGAGGAGACCATCTCGCGGATGGCCGGCTCGGCGTACGGGAGCTACAAGTCGGTGCGCGACCTCCAGGCGATCGCCGAGGCGGCGGGCCGCCCGCACCGCCAGCGCACCACCACCTACGGCGAGGTGCCGGCCGAGCGGCGGGCCGCGGCACTGGCCTCGGACGGGCACCTGCCGCAGCTGCTGCCGGTGGTGGACTGACACCCGTGCCGTCCCGGCCGCCCCGCACGGGCGGCCGGGACGGGGCACCGGACGCCGGGGGAGGGGCCGATCCGATCGGCTCTTCGAATACAGTGCCAGGGCGCGCGGCCGGCCGACCGTCGCGCGGCCCCCACACCCGAGGAAAGGCGCCCCGTCGTGATGCCACTGTGGTCACGCGCCCAGCAGCAGGACTACCGCAGCCGGGTGCGGGGCTGTCTGCTCGGCGGTGCCATCGGCGACGCGCTCGGAGCCGGCGTCGAGTTCGAGTCGCTGGAGAAGATCCGGGCCCAGCACGGCCCGCAGGGCGTCACCGGCTACCTCCCCGCGTACGGCCGCACGGGCGCCGTCACCGACGACACCCAGCTCAGCCTGTTCACCGTCGACGGCCTGATCCGCGCCCACATCCGGCGCGACACCGGCAGCTGGCACCCGCCCACCGACCTGCACCTGGCCTACCTGCGCTGGGCCGCCACCCAGCGCGACTGGGGCCCGGACGAGCGCCGCCCCGACCTCGGCTGGCTCGGCCGCGAGGAGTGGCTGTACGCCCAGCGCGCCCCCGGCCAGGGCTGCCTGTCCGGCCTCAGCGGGGCCGAGGCGGAGCGGCTCGGCACCCTGGCGGCCCCCAAGAACCCGCACTCCAAGGGCTGCGGCACGGTGGTGCGGGCGGCGCCCTTCGGGCTGCTCACCACCTGGGAGCCGGGCCTGGTGTTCCAGCTCGCGGTGGAGTGCTCGGTGCTCACCCACGGCCACCCCACCGGCTACCTCGCGGCGGGCGCGCTCGCGGTGATCGTCCAGTCCGTCGCCCGCGGCGGCACCCTGGAGGAGGGCGTGCACCTCGCGCTCGCGCTGCTCTCCGAGCGGCCGGCGCACGAGGAGACCACCGCCGCGCTGCGGGCCGCCCTGGACGCGGTGCGGGCCGGCGAGCCGTCCGCCGAGCGGGTCGAGGCGCTCGGGGAGGGCTGGGTGGCCGAGGAGGCGCTGGCGATCGGGGTCTACTGCGCCCTGGTCGCGCACGACGTGCGGTCGGGCCTGCTGCTCGCCGTCAACCACTCCGGGGACAGTGACTCCACCGGCGCCGTCTGCGGCAACCTGCTCGGGGCGCTGCACGGGGACACCGCGCTGCCGCCGGGCCTGCTGGCCGGGCTCGAAGGGCGCGGGGCGATCCTCGAACTCGCCGACGACTTCGTGCTGGAGCTGGTGCACGGCACCGAACTGCACGACCGGCGGACCCCGGAGGGGGTCAACTGGACCAGCCGCTACCCGGTGGTGGGTTGAACCGGGACTCCCGGAAACCGGGCCCCGAAACGGGAGTTGCCCGTGGCGCCGCCGCCGCCGAGGGGCGACGGACACCGCTACGGGCAACTGGTCCGAGTGCGGAACCGGGTGGGCGGGTCAGCCCGGGAGCTCACCGAAGAGGCCGCCCGCGGCGGCCGAGGCGAAGGCGTTCCAGGCCTCGGCCGAGAAGCGCAGCTGGGGGCCCCGGGGGTCCTTCGAGTCCCGGACGGCCACCTCCCCCGCTCCTGGGACGGCGATCTCCACGCAGGCGCCCTGGCCTCCGCTGTGACTGCTCTTGCGCCAACGGGCTCCGTACTCGGACGGGGTGATCATTCGTGGAATTCCTTCTCGATGTCGGCTATCAGCGACCGGCTCTCCGCGACACCGAGTGCGGCCGCTCTCAGGTAGTCGTACAGACCGGTATAGCGGCGCACGTCCGCCTCCTTCTCCAGGTAGAGATCGCTCGTCACACCTTCGAAGTAGACAACCGTGGAATCGGCTGACTCGGGGAACTCCAGCAGCGAGAATGTCCCGGTCATGCCGGGATGGGCGCCGTGCGAGAACGGGATCACCTGGATGGTGATGTTCGGGCGCTGGCTGAGCTCCAGCATCTGCCGCAGCTGCTGGGCCATCACCTGCTTGCTGCCGACCTCGCGGCGCAGCACCGCCTCGTCTATGACGGTCCACAGGCTGCCCAGCTGGTTCTCGCCGTGGATGCGCTCCTGGCGCTTCATCCGGACCTGCACCCGGCGCTGCACGGCGACCGCGTCGGTGTCAGGCTGGGTGCCCTCGACCACGGCCTGGGCGTAGTGCTCGGTCTGCAGCAGCCCGGGGACGAAGGAGGACTCGTACGCGCGGATCGAGGAGGCCTCGGCCTCCAGCCCGATGTAGACGCTGTACGGGGTCGGCATGTCGTTGAAGTCGTGCCACCAGCCGCGCTGGCGGGACTCCTTGGCCATTTCCATCAGGCTGGCGCGCAACTGGTCGTCGGGCACCTTGTAGACGTCGCAGAGGTCGCGCACGTCGCGCTGGCTGATGCTGCGGCGGCCGTTCTCCAGTCGGCTGATCTTCGACTGGGAGACCATCAGGCGGCCTGCGACCTCCTCCGCCGTCATGCCCAGGCCCTCGCGGAGCTTGCGCAGCTCCGAACCGAGGCGACGACGGCGCACGGTGGGATTGACGTTGGCGGACACTTCGACCTCCGGCCGGACCTCTGGTGCTCGTTGGAACGGCAGTCCTCGGAACACTTCGGACATTGGGACCAACCCCCCTGACTCGGAGCAGCATGTCACCTTGGGCCAGGTCGGCGCCGGGGATTCACCGCAGCGCGGTAGAACAGATCATCGGAAAAGCGCTTCCGCGAGACAGCGAAAGCCCCCAGGTGGTAGTGCGGCTCGGTGGTTCGGACAGATGCTGCGCAGACCGCCCCCGGACCGGCCGGCACCTGCCCCGGCCCACGCACGTGCGGGGGCGGGCGGCTTGCCGGGCGTCCGGGGACGGCGAAGGGGCGGTCGCCGGGCGACTCGCGTCGCGGGGCGACCGCCCCTCGGTGCTGGTGGTGGTGCCGGTGGTGCGTGCGGTGCGTCCGGCGCTCGTCGTACTCCTGGCGCCGGTGGCACCGGTCGTGCGGCGGGTCGCTCGGCGCCCTCGGGCGGTGCGAGCGGAGCGGCCCGCGCCGCCGGGTGCGCGGTCGGTGGTGTCGGGCGCCGTGAGGGCTGCCCGCCGGGCCGCGCGGACCGTGGTGCTCGGTGGGTCGTGGTGCTCGGTCGACCGTGGTGCTCAGTGGGTCGTGATGCTTGGTCGACCGTGGTGCTCAGTGGGTCGTGATGCTTGGTCGACCGTGGTGCTCGGTGGACCGTGGTGCTCAGCGTGCGCCGACCCGGGAGGCGGGAACCCGCCCGCCCGAACCCCGGCCCGCCGCACGGGCACCGGGACGGCCGGCGGCGGCCCCGGACCCCTGGGAAGAACGGTTCTGCTGTGCCGGAAGGCCGTTCTGCACGTCCATCACGGCGTGCGCGACCATCCCGCCCAGCGGGTCGTACCGGATCAGGTCGCGCAGCCGCGACCGCGAGGACCGTCCCTCGTTGCCCGGGTACAGGTGCTTGCCCAGCCCGACGGAGTGGGCCAGCGCGGCCAGCGCGGCCGTCCTCGGGTCCGGCGGGACACCGGTGCGGATCGCGGTGTCCAACCGCTGCTTGATCGCGGCGTTGGTGCAGTCGTCGGACGCCTGGTACCGGGTCGTCGGCAGCACCCCGCACACCTGGCCCGGCACGGCCGTGACCATGCCGCAGCGCTCCAGGTGCGCCAGATAGGTCTGCCGCAGCCCCAGCCGGGGCCCGCCGATCCAGTGCGCCGCGCGGACCGGACTGCCGCGTCGGCGCAGCAGTTCCAGTGCGTGGTCAAGGGTCGGGTCGCCGGTCGGCCGTGCGAGCACGACGGCGATCCGGTCTCCCTCCGGTACGATCCGTCCGGCCAGGGACAGCTCGACGAGCTGCGCCCCGGCGAGTCCGAGGTCGAGGGTCTGCGGCTGCGCCGTGGTACCCGTGGTCGGGTCCAAAGCGAGCAGCAAGAGTTCCTCGGGAACAGTTCTGCGGCTCTTGCCCATCCAAGCCTCCCCGCGTGGATGAGAGACAGGGTGACGCCTCTCACACGGGCTTGTCGAGTACGCCTCCGAATCGTGACCTTGCGGTGAAGGTGCGGAACCGGCGGCGGCGGGCCTGGCGTCTGACCGGTGAACAGGCCGCGGCGCGACCGGGCGACGACAATAAGCGCCGGTCGGGCGGGGTGTGCACGGCCGGAACGACCGCCGGTGGCGGAGACTGTACAGGTACACGGGGCGGGGCGTCGGCTTCCCGAAATCGGGTTCGCCGATGCCCCGCCGGGCGTTGAGGAGGCTGGGATACGTGGGCGAGTCCCCCGACAGGGTGCTGAGGGACGGCGACGAGCGGCGGCGGGACCGCGAGCGCGAACGGACCGGTACGGCGGCGGGCGGCGCCGAGCCGGCCGCGGGCGGCTCCGATCCGGCGGTCGACGGGGCGTCAGGCACGGCCGCCGCCGGGGCGACCGCCGAGACCTCCGCCGAGGCCTCCTCGGACACCTCCTCGGACGGCTCCGCGGAGACCTCCGGCGAGACGGCCCCGAAGGCGTCCGCCGACGCTCCGGCGACGGCCCCCAAGGGCGGCTCGACCGTACAGCTCCGCGTCCACGATGTGGACAGCGAGACGACGATGCTGCGGCTGCCGGTGGACAACAAGACCACCGCGCTGCGGCTGCCCGAGGAACTGGTGAAGGCCGCCGGCAAGGCGAGTTCCGAAGGCGAGGGGGAGAAGGGGGAGTCCTCGCCGGAAACCGCGGAGGCGGCCGAGCCCGCCGGGCGTCCGGTCACCGCCGACCCGCGTCTCACCATGCGGACGGGTGCCGCGGCGGCAGGGAAGGCCGCGGGGAAGACGGCCGAGCCGTCGGGGGAGACCGGCGCCGAGACCGGTGCCGAGACCGGCACCGAGGGCGATGCCGGGCCGACGGCCGTACCGGACGGGGCTGCTGACGGAGCGGCTGACAAGTCCGGCAAGGCCGACAAGGCCGACGAGTCGGAGAAGTCGGAGAAGCCGGAGAAGGCCGACGGCGCCGGGACCGAGGACGACCCGGAGGGCACCGGCGAGGCCGAGGACACCGGCGCCGAGGACACCCCCACCAACGGCGACGTGACCCTCGCGCTGACCAAGACCGGGCAGCCTGGTCAGCCGTCGGGTCCGGCCGAGAAGCTGGAGAAGCCCGCGCCGCTGCGCGCCTCCGCGGCCGGCACCGTCCCGGAGCCGGAGCCGGAGCCGAAGCCCGCGCCCAAGCCCGAGCCGCGTCCGGAGCCCAGGCCCGTCCCCGAGCCCGAGCCGACCCCCGCTCCGGCGCCGCTGCCGAAGCCGACCCCCGTGCCCGCCCCCGGGCCGGCCCCGAAGCCGCTGCCGCAGCCCGACCCGCGGCCGGTGCCGCCGGTCCCGCCGCTGCCCAAGCCCGAGCCGCTGCCCAAGCCCGAGCCGCTGCCGTCGCCGGAGAACACCGCCGAGGCGATGGAGGTCCTGGCCTCCCTCAACGCCCGCCCGGTCTCGCCGCTGCGGCGCGCCCTCAAGCGGGTGACCATCTGGACGGTCTTCCTCGCCGTGGTGCTCGGCGCGCTCGCGGTCGCCCAGCTGCTGCGCCCGCTGCCGGACCCCAAGCTGAAGATGACCGCCGCGGGCAGCTACAGCTTCTCCGGCGACGCGCTCGACCTCGCCTGGCCGGCCAAGGGCCAGTCCGCCGCCGAGGTGGTCGGCATCGGCAGCCTCGGCAGCTCGGGCCCGGAGACGCCGGCCTCGATCGCCAGCGTCACCAAGGTGATGAACGCCTACCTGATCCTCCAGAAGTTCCCGCTGAAGAAGGGGGAGAGCGGACCGAAGATCACCGTCGACAAGCAGGCCGCGCAGGAGTCCGGCAACGTCGACGAGTCCAAGGTGACGCTCACCGAGGGCCAGGTGCTCACCGAGTACCAGGCGCTGGAACTGCTGATGCTGCCCTCCGCCAACAACGTGGCCCGGCTGCTCGCCCGCTTCCACTCCGGCTCCGAGGCCGATTTCGTCAAGCTGATGAACGACACCGCGGCCAAGTTCGGCATGGCCAACACCATCTACGCCGACCCGGCGGGCTTCAACGCGGACACCAAGTCCACGGCCAAGGACCAGCTGAAGCTGGCCGAGCAGGTCATGCAGGACGAGATCTTCCGGCAGATCGTCTCCACCCCGGAGACCAACTTCAACAACGCGAAGATCCCCAACACCAACAACCTGATCAACCCGAAGACCGGCGTCATCGGCGTCAAGACCGGCTCCAGCACCCCGGCCGGCGGCTGCCTGATGTGGGCCGCCTACAAGGAGATCGGCGGCGTGAAGCGGCTGATCCTCGGCGTCACGCTGGGCCAGCCGGCCACCTCCTCCGGCCCGGACGGCGGGATCCTGCCCACCGTGCTGAGGGTCAGCGGCAAGCAGATCCAGGCCGCCCAGAACGGCGTCACCGGGCAGACCGTGGTGAAGAAGGGCGACGTCGTCGGCTCTGTGGAGGACGGGCTCGGCCACAAGGTCGCGGTCGTCGCGACCAAGGACCTGGTGGTGGCGGGCTTCCCCGGTATCTCCGGCACGATCACCCTGGACCCCCTGAAGGTCGGCCACAGCGAGCCGGCCGGCAAGGAGGTCGGCGTGCTGCGGGTCGGCACCGGCGACGACGGCTCGGAGGTCCCGGTGGCCCTCCAGAGCGACCTCAACCCGCCGTCCATCCAGTCCCGGCTGCTGCGCACGCTGTGAGGCGCTGAGCCCGGCGAGCCGCTGAGCCCGCCGAGCCGTCGAACGCGGCGAGACGAGGAAAGGGAGGAGGGGAGCCGGTCCACCGGCTCCCCTCCTCCCTTTCGCGTCCTAGACGTCCCGGTCGAGCAGCGCGAGCGTGAGCCCGCCGAGCGGCGTCACCCGGTCCGGGACGCCGTACCTGGCGCGGAGCACCTGCGCCTGGTCCGGCGGCATCGTGCCGAGCGGGTCCTCGGTGTCGCCGAGGACGATCAGCCAGATCCGGGACACCTCGCCCAGGCAGGCCTCCGGCTGCGGGCAGGGCGCCGGCGAGAGGTCCTCGGCGTCCTCGGCGCTCCGCGCGACGAAGACCGGGTAGGGGCGCACGTCCGAGGGCAGGTAGTAGCTGACGCCCGGCCAGGCCATCGCCCAGGCCTGGACACCCAGCGGGGCCGCCATCCCGTCCCCGGCGCGGTAGCCGGCCGAGATCTCCCGGGCCGCCGCCTTGAACGGCTCCACCGAGCGGTTGTGCGACCCCACGTACCGCACCGACTGCTGCTCCGGCAGGGCCTTCACGGCCGGCACCGCGAGCAGCCCGGCGGCCAGCAGCCCGGCCACCGTGGTGGCCCCCCGGGGCGCCCGGCCGAGCCGGCGGGCCAGGCTCGTCACCGCGCCGTACACCGCCCCGGCGCCGCCGCCGGCCAGCGCCGCCCAGGCGGGCACCGTGAACAGCAGGTACCGCCCGAGGAAGTACGAGGTCTCGCCCGACCAGGACACCAGCCAGACGGCCACCACCGGCAGCACCGCGAGCAGCAGCAGCTGCCAGGCCTGGATCCGCCGGCCGGGCAGCAGCAGTGCCAGCAGCGCCAGCGGGAGGAAGGCGTGGAACACGTCCTCCGAGCCGAACAGCACCTCACCGAAGTAGGTGAGGTCCTCCGGGGAGGGGGTCGGTATCCAGCCCAGCTGCCGGTCCGACTGCCGACTTCCCAGCAGCAGCACCGGCAGCACCGGCAGCGCCGCCACCACGACCGCCAGCGGGTACTGCCACAGCAGCCGCCACTCCACCGCCGAACGGGTCCGCCACAGGTGCAGCGCCACCAGCGCCACCTGCCCGGCGACCGTGCTGAAGGAGATCAGGTGCCCGGCGCCGCCCAGCGCCATGGCCAGGCAGTACGGCGCCCAGCGCCGCCAGGACGGCCGGTCCAGCGCCCGCAGCAGGAAGAGCGAGGCCGCCGCGATCGCGCAGGTCACCAGGGCGTAGGAGCGCGCCTCCTGGGCGTACCGGGAGATCTCCGAGGGCACCGCGAGCAGCAGCCCGGCACCGACCGCCGCCACCCGGTTGCCGAACAGCCGCTGGGCGGTGAGCGACACCAGCGCCGCCGCCCCGGCCATCGCCAGCACGGAGGGTATTCGCAGGGCGATCGTCGAGTCGCCGAACACCGCGGTCCAGCCGTGCATCAGCACGTAGTACACGCCGTTGCTGGCGTCGATGTGCTGCAGCAGCCGGAGCAGGTCGCCCGGCGAGCGGGTGGCCACCGTCCAGGTCGCGATCTCGTCCCGCCACAGGTCCGGCGTCCCCAGCCGGTACCCGCCCACCGCCAGCATGACGAGCGCGGGCCACACCCACACCTGCCCCAGCAGCCGACCGACCGGGTGCACAGCAGGTCTCATCGAGTCCTTCGTCTCCTTCAACGCGGTGCGCCGGGCGCGTCCCACCATGCCGGGCAGGCTACTGGACCAGCCCTGACGCCCCGTCGGCCCCCCGTACCCCCTCCGTCACCCCGCGACCGACCCCCGATCCGGTACGCTGTGAGCGGCCCGGTGGCATCCGGGCCGCGCCTCAGTAGCTCAGGGGATAGAGCACGGCTCTCCTAAAGCCGGTGTCGCAGGTTCGATTCCTGTCTGGGGCACAGCGAACACGCAGGTCGCAGGCCCTCCTGCCCACACCGGGCAGGAGGGCCTGCGGCGTTCCCGGGCCCTCGTCGCCGTGTCCGGGTGACCGTCTCGGGGGCGGCGTACCCCTCCGGGAGGAGGCGGCGGTGGGCGGCCGTCCGCCCACGGAGTGATCATGAAGCAGACCTCGTGCTGACGATGCGCGGCCACCGCGTCCCTAGGCTCGTCGAGATCCCTGCCGGAGCACCGTTGCCGGTCAGGGCGGACGAGCCGGGGACCCATGACGACGTACCGATACACCGTGGCCGAGCTGCGCGGTCAACTGCGCCAACTGATCCTGAGCGGCGCCGCGATCGCGCTGGGGGTGGCCTTCCTGATCGCCTCCGTCGCCGGCAGCGGGGCACTGGTGGACTCCTACAGCCAGACCGCGGCCGCCGAGGTCGGGCCCGGCGACATCCAGGTGACCCGGGCGGTCAGGACGGGCGGGCTGGACGCGGCCGCCGCGGAGCGGGTGCGGCAGACCGCCGGGGTGGCGGCGGTGGCCCCCCGGCTGACCGGCAAGGGCGGCGTGCTGGCCGCCGACGGGCGGCCGCTCGACCACACCGCCGCGGTCAGCGCCGTCGCCGAGGACCCGGCGCTGCGCTGGCAGCTGCTCAAGGACGGCCGCTGGCCCGCCGGCCCCGGCGAGGTGCTGCTCGACACCGGGACCGCGCACCGGCTGGACGCCGCCGTGGGCGCCGAGGTGCACCTGACCCGGGCCGACGGCAAGGCCGCCACCGCCCGGCTGGTGGGCACCCTGGACGAGCGGGGCGCACCGAGCCTCGCCGGAGTCCCGATCATCGGAATCCCGGCGAACGCGGTCGCCGACTACGCGACCGGCGTCACCACCGACCGGCTCGACGTCAGGGTCACCCCCGACGCCTCCCGGACCGCGACCGTCGAAGCCCTGCGCACCGCCCTCGGCACCGGCGTCGAGGTGCACACCCGCGAGGCCTCGGTCAACGAGGCGACCCGACAGAGCAGCACGATGTACGGCGTGGTGCTGGTCGCCGCGCTCTCCTTCGTCCTGATCGCGCTCGCGGTGGCGCGGATGGTGGTCGGCAACACCTTCACGGTGGTGCTCGCCCAGCGGACCCGCCAGCTCGCCCTGCTGCGCTGCGTGGGCGCCGACCGGCAGCAGCTGCGCCGACTGATCCGCCGCCAGGGCCTGCTGCTCGGGCTGGGCGCCTCGGCGGTGGGCGTGCTGCTGGGGATCGCCCTCGGCGCGCTCGGCACCGCCGTGGTCGGCGGGCTCGACCTCGGGCCGGTGCACCTGTCGCTGATGCCCTCCCCGCTGACCTGCCTGCTGGCCGGGCTGTTCGGCGTGCTGCTGACCCTGCTGGCCGTCCGCGGCCCGGCGAAGGCCGCCGCGGCCGTGCCGCCGATCGCCGCGCTCGGCGGCATCCCCGCGCCGACCGGCGGGGCGGCCAGGATGCGGGCCGCGGTGTGGACCTCCGGGCTGCTGCTCGTCGGCACGGCGCTGCTGGTGGTCGGGGCGATGACCCCGCCGCCGCTGTCGCTGCTCGCCGTCACCGTCGGCGCCATCGCCAGCTTCTTCGGGGTGCTGCGGATCTCCCACCGGGTGCTGCCCGCGGTCGTCGCCGTACTGGGCCGGCCCGCCCGAAGGCTCGGCGGTACGGCCGGGCGGCTCGCCACCCAGCAGCTGCGGCTCAACCCGGGCCGCACCGGGGCCACCGGCTCGGCACTGCTGCTCGGCGTGACCGTGATGGTCGGCGCCGTCACCGCGCTGGACATCACCTCGCAGTCGCTGGTGCCCGTGGTGTCGGCGCGCCAGCCCGGGGCCTTCTCGGCGACGGCCACCGGCGGCGCCCTGCCCGCCGGGGCGCTCGGCGCGCTCGGCGCCGAGCACGGGCTGACCGTCACCCCGGTCCGCTCGGCCACCGTCGACCTCGACGGCCGGCCCACCGTGGTCGCCGCCGTCGACGCCACCCGGCTCAACTCCTCGACGGACGACGTGGACCGGGCCCGCGGGCTCACCGGGGGCGACGCGCTGAGCGGGCTCGGCGAGACCGGGACGCGCCGGGTCGGCGACGTCGAGTTGCGTTTGCGACCCGGCCGCAGCAGCCTGCCGTTCACCCTGCAGAGCGGCGCCACCCTGCTGGTGACGCCCGCGACCCTGGACCGCCTCGCCCCCGGCGCGCCCGTCACCACGGCCTGGATCAGCCCGGCCACGGGGGACGACCGGCCGACCGCCCGCCGCGCCCTGGACCGCGCCCTCGCCGACCACCCGCAGGTGACCGTCGCCGACACGGCCGCCCAGGCCGACACCCTGCGCTCCCTGCTGGACCGGCTGAAGACCGTCAGCATGGCCCTGCTCTCCTTCTCCGTCGCCATCGCCGGCCTCGGCGTCGCGGCCACCCTGATGCTCAGCATCAGCGAACGCTCCCGCGAGATCGGCATGCTGAGGGCGATCGGCATGTCCCGCGAGCAGCTGCGCCGGATGCTCACCCTGGAGGCCCTGCTCCTCTCCCTGGCCGGCGCCCTGGTCGGGACCGCGCTGGGCGTCGGCTACGGGTGGGCTGCCGCGCGCTCGGTCACCTCGACCGTGGGCACGGTCGGCACCCCGCCCGTCCTGCCGGTGCTGGCCGCCCTGGCCCTGACCGTGCTGGTCGGCCTGGCCGCCGCCGTGCTCCCGGCCCGCCGCGTCGGCCGCATGAGCGCGGTGGCCGCCATGCGGGCCTCCTGACCGCGGTCGCGGTCGCGGTCGCGGCCGCGGCCGGTGCGCCGGGAGCCGGGCGCCAGGAGTCGGGAGCCAGGCGCCGGGAGGCGGGAGTCGGGCGCCGGGAGGCGGGAGTCGGGCGCTCAGGCCAGGGTGACCCGGGTGCGGGGCGCGGACGGCAGGCCGGTGTCGAGGGCGAGGTCGGCGAGGAGGGTCTCGGTCTCGCGGGTGGTGCGCAGGACGACCGGGTCGAGGTCGGCGACGACGAGTTCGCGCCGGTCCTCGCTCGCCTCGGCGACCAGTCGGCCGTCGGGGCCCCAGACCGCGCTGCCGCCGCAGGTGTGCCAGCCGCCGGTGTGGCCGATGTGGTTGGCGAGCACCGTGTAGAGGGTGTTGTCGAGCGCGCGGGCCGGGAACCAGGTGCGGGACTCGTGGTGGCCGTGGCCCGTGCTGAACAGCGCGCCGACCAGGTAGGCGTGGCAGCCGTCGAGCGCGGCGGCCCGGGCGTGCTCCGGGAAGCCGGAGTCGTAGCAGATGCCGAGGCCGAGCCGCCAGCCGTCCAGTTCCACGGTGCAGCCGGCCGTCCCCGGGCGGTAGTGCTCGCGTTCGCTCTTGAACAGGTGCTGCTTGTCGTAGCGGGTGACGAAGCCACCGTCCGGCCCGAGGACGAGGGCGGAGATGCGCAGGTCGGCGCCGTGCTGTACGGCGGCTCCGACGATCGCGGCGGTCCCGGACTCGCGGCAGGCCTCGGCGATCGGCGCGAGACGCGGATCGCCGGGGCGGACCGCGTACTTGCCGGGGTCGGTGCGGATCAGCTCGGGCTCGTACCCGGAGAGGAACTTCTCCGCGAACAGCACCAGCCGGGCACCGGCCCGGGCCGCCTCGCGGATCAGGTCGGCGGCCTGGGCGACGTTGGCGGGTATGTCACCGGCCACGGCCCGGGCCTGGACGGTGGCGATCCGCAGCGGCTGCTCGGGGTAGCCGGTGGGCGTGGTGGGGGAAGCGGGAGCGGAGGTGTCGGACATGGCCGTCACGCTAGCGTGGCGGTCGGCAGCGGGCAGGGGTTGACGGCGGGTCAGCGGCCCGTCCGGCCCGCCCGGCCCGCCCGGCCCGCCCGGTCCGCCCGGGGCCTACGCCCGCAGGTCGTGGGGCCCGTCCTCGTCCGGTGCGCCGGCGGTGGGCGAAGGCCGCCCGGCGGACACGGTGACCCGCTGGACCCGGGGCCTGGTGCGCCAGTTGACCCGACGTACGTCCCGGGCCAGTGCGCCGGGGCGCCAGACCTGGATCACCGCGGTCACGGAGCCCAGCACGATCCCGGCGGCCAGCCAGCCGGCCAGCACGTCGCTGGGCCAGTGCACCCCGAGCGCGACCCTGGTCCAGCCGATGGTCAGCACTGTCGCGGCCGCCACCACGCAGGCGGCGATCCGGCCGCGACGGTGGACCCGGTACCAGAGCAGGCCGACCAGGACGGCGCAGGTGATCGCCGAGGCCATGGCGTGCCCGGAGGGGAAACCCGGGCCGCCGGCGTGCGAGACCGGGTCGGTGAAGGTGGGTCGGCTACGGCCGATGGCCAGCTTCAGGGCCCACAGGGCGCCCCAGCCGACCAGGGTCTGGGCGGCCACCCAGCCGGCCAGCACCCGGGCGCCGATCAACCAGAGCCACCCGGCGACGATCCCGAGCAGCGTACGCATCGTGACGGTCCCGCCGATGTCCGAGAGGGTCTGCACCGAGGCGGTCCAGATCCGGTGTTCCCGGGCGTAGGTGTGCAGTTCGCCGATCCACTCCTGGTCGAAGCGGACCAGTGGGCGCCACTGACCGGTGACCAGGACCGCCAGCAGGCCGAACAGCGCGGCACAGCCCACCGCGAGCGCGGCGTCCCGAAGGAGACTGCGGTTACGCGCGGTGAGGACGGTCGTGCTGTTGGTCAGGTGCATGGTGGACACCTTCCCAGTGTCCTGCGCCGAGCAAGAGCCGGAGTGATAGCGATTCGGCATCGTTTGTGCGGAGGACCTGCGTGCGCCGGAGTGCGGGCGCGGGCGGAAAAGGGGGCGCACCGGGAACGTCGGCCGTTCCTCGCGGGTTCACACGGGTAGGCGGCGACGGGGTGCGGGTCGAGTGAAGAAATCGATCCCGCAATGGTCGTCCGATGGCACGGGTAGTACCCGGCCGGTCACCCAGGGTTCGGGGTCGGGTTGAAAACCGGCAGGATACTGCATCGCCGGGAAGAATCTGAGCGACTTGGGAATGTTGTCCGGAATCTGTTCGTTGGATCGTTACGTGTGAGCCCCCAGGGGCCGCACATCTTGCCCTCACGAGGCAGGCAGGCAGATCTCGGCAACATCAGCAAAGGGAGCAAGCATGGCCACCCGTGCCGTCGTTCGCGACAGGGCCGACCGGAGTCGCGCGGCCCGCCCGACCAACCTCGAGGCCGACCGCGACCTGGTCGGCATGTACCTCGACGAGATCGCCAGGACACCCCTGCTCGATGCCGCCGAGGAGGTCGAGCTCTCGCTGCGGATCGAGGCCGGTGTGTACGCCCAGCACCTGCTGGAGGAGGGCGGGCTCCCCGACGGCGTCACGCGTGAGGAGTTGGAGGCGATAGCCGCCGACGCCGAGCGGGCCAAGGACGTCTTCATCCGCTCCAACCTCCGGCTCGTGGTCGCCGTCGCCCGTCGCTACCCGCGCAGCGGCCTGCCGCTGCTGGACCTCATCCAGGAGGGCAACGCGGGCCTGGTGCGCGCCGTCGAGAAGTTCGACTACGCCAAGGGCTTCAAGTTCTCCACGTACGCGACGTGGTGGATCCGGCAGGCGATCACCCGGTCCATCGCCGACCAGTCCCGCACCATCCGGCTGCCCGTGCACCTGGTGGAGGAGCTGGGGCGGATCCGGCGCGTCCAGCGGGAGAAGTCCAAGGAGCTGGGCCGCGAGGCGGAGCCGGCCGAGATCGCGGCCGAGCTGGACACCACCGAGGCCCGGATCAAGGACGTGCTGGACTGGGCGCGCGACCCGGTCAGCCTCAACATGTCCGTCGACGACGAGGGTGAGACCCAGTTCGGCGACCTTGTCGAAGACACCGGGGCGACGTCCCCCGAGGACGCCGTGATGGTCATGCTCCGCCGCGAGGAACTGGACGACCTGATCGGGCGGTTGGACGACCGCACCGCCTCGATCATCCGCTCCCGCTACGGGATGGAGGACGGCCGCGAGCGCACCCTGACCGAGGTGGGCAAGCAGCACGGCCTCACCCGTGAGCGGATCCGCCAGATCGAGAAGCACGCCCTGGCCGAGCTGAAGAAGATCGCGGACCACGCGGGCTTCGAAGCCGCCTGACGGTCCAGCCGGCCCCCATGGGCCGAGCCCCTCACCCGGGCCCTGGCGCGGAGCGCTCCGCACCGGGGCCCGAGGCGTGCCGCGGGGCTCTTAGTCTGGAGGGGAGGGACGAGCGGACGGAGTGGACGGCGTGAGCGAGCAGGGACAGGGACAGGGACAGGAAACGGGCCAGGGCCAGGACCAGGCGCGGGAGCCTCGGAAGGCCTCGGCCGCCAAGGCCCGGCTGGTCTTCCGCGACCCGTTCGACCAGCAGTCCGGGGACGACACCGACACGGGCTGGGGCGACCGCCCCGGGGCCGGGGAGAGTGGTGGGCGGGGGCTGGACTGGTACCTGAGCCAGCGCCCGCCGCACCACGGGGACTGAGTGAGGAGCGAGACTGAGGATCGGGGGACGGGGGAGCGGGACTGAGGATCGGGGGACGGGGGAGCGGGACCGTGGGCGACGCGCGCCCATCGGTCAGCGCAGCGGCGTGACCAGCGCGTCGCGGATCTCGGTCAGTAGCTGGACCTCCTTGAGCTCGGCCTCCGCCGCCTTCTCAGCGGCGGTCTTGCGGTGGGCCGCCAGCTTGTTCATGGGCAGGATCAGAACGAAGTAGACGACCGTCGCGGTGATCAGGAACTGGAGCGCGGCGCTGAGCACGGATCCCCACAGGATGAGGACCCCGGACGTGACCTCGCCGGTCGGGCTCACCTCGCAGGGCCCCTTGAGGCAGGAACTGTAGGACGCGAGGTCCTTCGTTCCGAAGACGCCGACGATCGGATTGATCACGCCTTTGACGAAGGCGTTGATGATGGCGGTGAAGGCCGCGCCGATGACCACGGCCACGGCGAGTTCGACGACATTTCCACGCAGCAGGAATTCCTTGAAGCCCTTCATGCCGCCTCGAACGACGAAGTCGCATTCCGGTTACGGGTGATCTTCCAGAGTCTCGGATTGACAACCCGTCCGGCCCAGCGAGCCCCCGTGCGGCGGCGGCAGGCCGGCCCGCGCGGGCCCCAGCGCCAGCGCCGCCGCCGTCGCGAGCAGCGCCAGCGCGGGCACCCCGGCCCGGCGTCGCACCGCGCTGCGCCAGCGGTGCCACCCGCCGCACCCGCGCCGGATCGGCGGGAAGCTCGGCAGCTCCTGGCGGGGCGGTACGGCGGGGGCGGGCAGCGGAAGGGAGAAGCTCACGGTCGTCATCGACGCACCTCCGGGTGTCGGCGGGCCGGCCCCTCGCGGACCGGACGAGCCACACGATGGGCGTTTCCGTCGAACTCCGGAAGTCCTTTCCCCAGGCCTGTGGACAACTCGGCCCTGTGGACGAGTTCGTCCACTCACGAGAGTGATGCGGGCCGGTCCGGCTTGACCGGATGCCCGTGCGGAGGCATGCGGAAAGGCCCGCCACCCCGCGCGGAAGCGGGGTCGACGGGCCTTTCCGAGGACTGCGGGCCGTCCGGGCCGGTGCCCGGCGCCGAGATCAGCTCGCGGCCGGAGCCGGGCTGGACGAGGTCGAGGAGCCGGAGCCCGACGACGACGAAGCGGGGGTCGTGGACGTGCTGGACGCCGTCGAAGAGGTCGACGACGACCCGGCGCCCACCGAGCTGCTGGAGGAGGAGCGGCTGTCGGTCCGGTAGAAGCCGGAGCCCTTGAACACGACGCCCACGGCCGAGAAGACCTTGCGGAGCCGTCCCTGGCAGTCGGGGCACGTGGTCAGCGCCTCGTCGGTGAACTTCTGCACCGCCTCCAGGCCGCTGCCGCACTCGGTGCACTGGTACTGGTACGTGGGCACTTGTCTTCCTCCTGGCACTCTCGCCTGATGAGTGCTAACGATGGTCAATGATGCGGTATTCCGCGGGATCAGTCCAGCGACTCCGGTGTGAGATGGGCCGGGTCCGGCCGCCGGACCGCCGCCCGCTCAGCCCTTGGCCGCGCCCACCAGCCGCCCGGCACCACCGCGCTCCGTCGAGCCGGAGCCCGATCCGGAGCCCGAGCCGGAGCCCGAGTCGGAGCCGGAACCGTCGGCCGGAACGCCCCCCGGCGCCACCAGCAGGTGCCGCAGCGAGAACAGCGCGACCAGCCCCAGCCCCGCCCCGATCACCGGCACCAGGAACCCGGTCGAGGGCCCGTGCCCGTCGATCAGCCGGCCCGCCGCCATCGAGCCGACGGCCAGGCCGAGCCCGATGGCGCCGGTCAGCCAGGTGAAGGCCTCCGTCTTGGCCCCGTCCGCGACCAGCGTCTCGACCAGGGTGTAGCCGCTGATCAGGGTCGGCGCGATGGCCAGCCCGCAGACCAGCCCGGCGACGGTCAGCGCGACCAGGTTCGGCATCGCCCACAGCACCGAGCAGCCCAGCACCAGCAGCGCGTAGCTGATCAGCATCCGCTGCTGCACCGGTCGCCGCCAGGCGACGACGCCGTACAGCACACCGGCCAGCATCGAGCCGCCGGCGAAGATCCCGTACACGGTGCCGCCGGCGTCGTGCTGTCCGACCGAGTCGGCGAAGGCGTTCACCGACACCTGCATGCCGCCGAACACCGCGCCGACCCCGAGGATGGACCCGGCCAGCAGCCGGACGCCGGGGGAGGCGAGCGCCGAGGCGTGCCTGGTGCCGGGCTGGGGCACGATCCGGGCCGGGGCGGTACGCCGCTGGGCGGCGAAGGCCAGGCCGCCGACGAGGGTCAGCCCGGCCTCTGCGACCAGGGCGGTGGCCGGGTTGGCGAGGGCGGCGATGCCGGAGGCCAGGATCGGGCCGATCACGAAGGTGAACTCGTCCGTCACGGACTCGAACGCGAACGCGGTGCTCACCCGGGCCGCGGAGGCCTCGGAGGCGCCGTCCGCGGTGAATCTGGCGACCCAGCGGGCCCGGACCATCGCGCCGACCTGCGGCACGCTCGCACCGGCCGGGACGGCGGCCAGGAACAGGCTCCAGGCGGGCGCGTGGCCGAGCGCCAGCGCGATCAGCACGCCGACCGAGACCGCGTGCACCAGGACGGTCGGCACGAGCACCGCGGCCTGGCCGTAGCGGTCCGCGAGCCGCCCGGTCTGCGGCCCGATCAGGGCCTGGGCGACGGCGGCGACCGCGGTGACCGTACCGGCGGTGCCGTACGAACCGTGGGTCCGGGTGACGAGCAGCAGGATGCCCATGCTGAGCATCGCGTACGGCAGCCGCGCGACGAGGGCGGGGAACAGGAACGTCCAGGCCCCGGGGGTGCGCAGCAGCTCGCCGTACCCGACACGGGCGGGGGCCGGAGCTGCGGGGGTGGTGGCCGCGTGGTCCGCGGCGGTGTCGACCGTTCGGCGCGCCGTCACGGTCGGTCCTTCCTGCTGCCTGGTAGCGCGGCAGGGCATGGTGGAGCCCCGACGGCGCCGAGAGTCGTCCTCTCGCGCGTCGACCGGGGTAGATACCGGGTCGGGCCGGCCTGGTGGCCGGGGACCGGACCGCGGCCGCCGAGCGGTCGCGCCAACTCTGCGTCAGGCAGATGCTGGGGGTGGTCTAACGATGGTTATACGGCTGGTCGGGCCAGCATACAGTTACGCGCGTAGACACCGCCAGCCGCCCCAGCCCCGCCCCCGCCCCCCGGCTCCTGGGCGGAAGGCCCGGGAGCCGGGGCCCGGGAGCCGGGGGCGGCCCAGGCTCACCGCCCGTTCAGCCACCCCGCGAGCTTGCCGCCCTTGTCCACGGCCCGCAGCCGCCGCTCCGCCGCCGCGCCGACCTCGTCCGTGGTGACCACCAGCAGCTCGTCCCCGCCGCGCAGCACCGTCGCCTTGTCCGGCACGAAGGAGTTCCCCTCCCGCACGACCAGGGTGACCGCCGCCCCCTTGGGCAGCCGCAGCTCGCTGATCTCCACGCCCGACATCTTCGAGGCGGGGGAGAGCGCGACCGACAGCAGGTGTCCGTGCAGCTTCTCCAGCGGCGCGGACTCGATGCCCAGGTCCTGACCCATGGCGCCCTCGTCTATCCGCAGCCGCTTGGCCACCCACGGCAGGGTCGGCCCCTGGAGCAGGGTGAAGACGACGACCAGGATGAAGACGATGTTGAAGACGTCCTCGGCCTGGTGCGCGCCGGACACCACCGGGATGGTGGCGAGCACGATGGGCACCGCCCCGCGCAGTCCGGCCCAGCTCAGCAGCGCCTGCTCGCGGGCCGGCACCTTGAAGGGGGTCAGCGAGAGCATCACCGACAGCGGCCGGGCCAGGAAGACCAGCACGGCGCCGATCACCAGCGCGGGCACCACCGCGTCGCCCATGGACTCGGGCGTGACGAGCAGGCCGAGCAGCACGAACATGCCGATCTGCCCGATCCAGGCCAGTCCGTCGGCGAAGCCCCGGACGGCCGGGCCGTGCGGCAGCTTGGAGTTCCCGAGTATCACCGCGCTGACGTAGACGGCGAGGAAGCCGGAGCCGTGCAGCAGTGCGCCGCCGGCGTACGCCAGCACGGTGAGCGCCATCACGGCGATCGGGTAGAGGCCCGAGGAGGGCAGCGCGACGTGCTTGAGCCCGTAGGCGCCTATCTTGCCGACGGCGAGGCCTATCGCGGCGCCGATCGCCAGCTCGGCGATGATCGTGCCGATCAGGACGTACCAGGGGTCCAGCTCCCCGGTGGTGGCGAAGGCGACGACCAGGATGACCACGGGCGCGTCGTTGAAGCCGGACTCGGCCTCCAGCAGGCCGGTGAGCCGGTGCGGCAGCGGGACCATCCGCAGCACCGAGAAGACGGCGGCCGCGTCGGTCGAGGAGACGATGGCGCCCAGCAGCAGCGAGGTCCGCCAGTCCAGGCCGACCAGCCAGTGGGCGCCGGCCGCGGTGGCGAAGACGCTGACGCCGACGCCGACGGTGGCGAGCACGGTCGCGGCCGGCATCACCGGCTTGATCTCGCGCCAGCTGGTCTTGAGGCCGCCCTCGGCGAGGATCACCACGAGTGCCGCGTAGCCGAGCACCTGGGTGAGCTCGGCGTTGTTGAAGGTGACACCGATCCCGTTCTGGCCCAGCGCCACACCGATCCCCAGGTAGATCAGCAGGCTGGGCAGCCCTGATCGGGTCGAGAGGCGTACGGCGCCCACCGCGAACAGCAGGATCACGGAGGACTCAAGCAGGAGCTGGTTCAGGTGGGAGACGTTCACGCAGGGGCACCTCGGGCAGGCAGGGGCGGACGGGGTGTCTGGCGGTGCTGTGGGGTCGACGCGTTAAGAAGTCGTCAATACTCCCCTTGTGGATCGTTACGCAGTCTAACATTTTGCCATATCTTTAGCTTGGTCCCCCGTTCACGGTGCCCGGCCCTCTCGGCCTAATGTGGTGCCCTGTCACGGCCGCAGGCCCTGGACACGCCCGCCCGCCCCGAAGTCAGGACCGCAAGGACCCAGATGCCCCGCTCGAAGAAGTTCCGGCGCGCCCGTCTGATCGTGATCGTGCTGGTCGTGCTGCTGGTGGCCGGCGCCGGCTACGGCGGCTACCGCGGGGTCTCCGCGGTCCGCGCCTCCTTCCCGGAGGTCGACGGCAGCGTCAAGGTGGCCGGCCTGAGCGCGCCCGTCGACGTCAAGCGGGACGCCAACGGCATCCCGCAGCTGTACGCCGACACCAACGAGGACCTGTTCCGCGCCCAGGGCTACGTCCAGGCGCAGGACCGTTTCTGGGAGATGGACGTCCGCCGGCACGTCACGGCCGGCCGGCTCTCCGAGATGTTCGGGGACGGCCAGGTCGACACCGACGCCTTCATCCGCACCATGGGCTGGCGGCAGGTGGCGCAGAAGGAGTTCGACACCAAGCTGTCGCCGGAGACCAAGAAGTACCTCCAGGCCTACTCGGACGGCGTGAACGCCTGGCTCGCGGAGCACCCCGGCGGTGCGAAGGCCTCGCTGGAGTACAGCCTGCTCGGCGTCGTCAACAGCGGCTACCAGCCCGAGCAGTGGACCCCGGTCGACTCGGTGGCCTGGCTCAAGGCGATGGCCTGGAACCTCTCCGGGAACCTCCAGGAGGAGATCGACCGCTCGCTGCTGGCCCAGGACTTCGGCCCGGACAAGATCGCCGAGCTGTACCCGGACTACCCGTACGCCCGCAACGGCACGATCGTGAAGACCGGCACGGTGACCGGCGACAACTACCGCCCCGCCGACGGCTCCCCGCAGTCCGGCGCGGCCCCCGGCACCGCCACCGCCCAGGGCGCGGCCACCACCAAGGCGCTGCTGCAGGGCCTGACCGACCGGATCGACGCGATGCCGCAGCTGCTCGGCCGCCCCGGCCAGGGCATCGGCTCCAACTCCTGGGTGGTCGCCGGCTCGCACACCACCACCGGCAAGCCGCTGCTGGCCAACGACCCGCACCTCGGCCCCGGCCTGCCCTCGGTCTGGTACCAGATGGGCCTGCACTGCCGGACCAGCTCCCCGGCCTGCCAGTTCGACGTCTCCGGCTTCACCTTCGCGGGCATGCCCGGCGTGGTGATCGGCCACAACAAGGACATCGCCTGGGGCTTCACCAACCTCGGCGCCGACGTCACCGACCTCTACCTGGAGAAGGTCACCGGCCCGGAGACGTACCAGGTGGACGGCAAGGACGTGAAGTTCGACCTCCGCAAGGAGACCATCAAGGTCGCCGGCGGGGAGGACCGCACCATCACCGTCCGCACCACCCAGACCGGTGCCCCGCTGATCTCCGACCAGAGCAGCGAGCAGCAGAACGTCGGCAAGTACGCCCCCAACGGCCCGTCCGCCCCCGACCGCGGCACCGGCGGCTACGGCGTCGCCCTGCAGTGGACGGCGCTCAGCCCCGGCAAGACCATGGACGCCGTCTTCGAGCTGGACAAGGCGAAGAACTGGGACGAGTTCCGCGCCGCCGCCAAGGACTTCACCGTCCCCGCGCAGAACCTGATCTACGCCGACGCCAAGAACATCGGCTACCAGGCCCCGGGCACCATCCCGGTCCGCGGCAAGGGCGACGGCACCTACCCCGCGCCGGGCTGGGACTCCACGTACCAGTGGAAGGACCCGATCCCCTTCACCGCGCTGCCCTGGAGCCTCAACCCCTCGGCCGGCTACATCGTCACCGCCAACCAGGCCGTGGTGGACCCGAGCTACAAGTACAACCTGACCAAGGACTGGGAGTACGGCACCCGCGCCAAGGAGATCACCGACCAGATCGAGGGCCTGCTCAAGAACAACGGCAAGATCTCGCCGGACGACATGCAGACCCTCCAGCTGGACAACACCAGCGTGATGGCCAAGACGCTGGTCCCGCTGCTGCTCAAGCAGCCGGTCAGCGACCCGTACGTGCGCGAGGCCCAGGACCTGCTGAAGGACTGGAACTTCCACCAGGACGCCGACTCGGCGGCCGCCGCCTACTACAACGGCGTCTGGCGCCAGCTGCTGATCCTGGCCTTCGGGCAGAAGTTCCCGGCCGACCTGCGGGCCAAGGACAACTGCCTGCTGGTCCGCCAGCAGGACGACCCCACCAAGCCGGACAGCTCCACCAAGATCGTCACCGAGTGCGGCACCCGCGAGCCGGGCAAGGCCCAGCCGGACGGCGGCGACCGCTGGACCGAGGTCGTGCGCCAGCAGCTGGAGAAGCCCGACAGCTCGTGGTGGACGTACATCGACGACCAGCACAAGGAGCAGAAGGGCCTGGACAACCTGCTCCAGGAGGCGATGAAGAACGCCCGCCAGGAGCTGACCTCGCTGCTCAGCAAGGACGTCTCCACCTGGAGCTGGGGCCGCCTGCACAAGCTGGAGCTGCGCGAGCAGACCCTCGGCACCGACGACTCCTCGATCGCCTCCGGAGCGGTGCACAAGCTGCTCAACCGCGGCCCGTACCGGCTCTCCGGCGGCTCGGCGGCGGTCGACGCGGCCGGCTGGAACGCGGCGGCCGGTTACCAGGTGGACTGGATCCCGTCGATGCGCATGGTGGTCGACCTGAACGACCTGGACGCCTCGCGCTGGATCAACGTCGGCGGCGCCTCCGGCCACGCCTTCCACGACAACTACAACGACCAGACCGACCTCTGGCTCAAGGGCAAGCTGCTGACCTGGGCCTCCTCGCCGGACGCGGTCGAGAAGGCCACCAAGCACAAGCTGGTGCTGACCACCGGCTGACGGCCGTACAGCCCGTACAGCCCGTACAGCCCGTACAGCCCGTACGGCCCGGCCACCGGCGGCCCCGCTCCCCCCGAGGGAGCGGGGCCGCCGCCGTTCCCGCCCGCGGCCGCCGGCCTCAGCCGAGCCCGCGCACCCCCGAGGGCAGCACCGCCAGGTCCACCGGCCGGTCGTGCGGCTCGGCCGGCACCCGCTCCAGCAGCTCGTGCTCGTACAGCAGCACCGCCAGCACCGGCCGCACCCCGGCCCGCTCCAGCCGGGCCAGCACCCGGTCGTAACTGCCGCCGCCCCGGCCCAGCCGCAGCCCGGAGCGGTCCACCGCCAGGCCCGGCAGCAGCACCACCGAGGCCTCCGTCACCGCCAGCGGGCCGAGCCGCGGGCCGACCGGCTCCAGCAGCCCGCGCCCGGCCGGGGCCAGCGCGTCGGGGCCCGCGTACTCGGCCCAGTCCAGGTCGTTGTCGGCCAGCAGCACCGGCAGCAGCACCCGCGCCCCGCGCGCCCGCAGCGCGTCCAGCAGCGGCCCCGTCCCGGGCTCGGAGCCCACCGAGACGTAGGCGGCCACCGTGTCGCCCGCGGCGGCGAGCTCACCGGCGTGCCGGGCCAGCGCGTCGGCCGCCGCCGAGCGTTCCCCGGCGGCCAGTTCGCGCCGCCGAGCCAACAGCCGTGTCCTCAGGCCGATCTTCTCGTTGGGCATCCGATCCTCGTTCATCCGATCCTCCTGGCCTGCGCACCGTCGACGCGCAGAGCCTGACACGCGAAGGGGCGCCCCCATTGACCACCCCGCTGCTGGTCCAGGCCCTGGCCGCACTGAGCGTCCCCGCACTGGCCGGCGCCACCGCCCTCGGACTGCGCGGGCGGCGGGAGCGGGCCGGGGCCGCCGCAGGGGCGCAGCGGCTGCGCGCGCGGATCGCCGAACTGGAGGAGCGCTGCGCCGAACTGGAGCGCACCGCCTCCTGCGACCCGCTCACCGGCGTGTGGAACTACCGCCACCTCCAGCTCACCCTGGACCGCGAGATCGAACGGGCCCGCCGGGCCGAGCACACCGAGCAGGCCGAAGGGCCGCGCCCGCTCGCCGTGCTGATGCTGGCCATCACCGGCTTCGACGCGGTCGTCGCCGAGCACGGCCGGGGCCGGGCGGGCGCGGTGCTGCGCGACCTCGCCCAGCGGCTCGCGATGGAGATCCGCCGGGCCGACACCCTCGGCCGCTACGGCGGCGAGGAGTTCCTGGTGGTGCTGCCGGACACCGGCGCCGAGGGCGCCGCGCAGGTCGCCGAGCGGCTGGTCTGGTCGGTGCGCCGGCACCTGCTGCTGGACTGGTCCTCCGGCCCGCGCGAGGCCCGCCCCGCCGCCGGCAACGGCCTGACCGCCGCCGCCGGCATCGCCGTACTGCCCGAGGACGGCACCCACGCGGCCGTCCTGCTGCGCGCCGCCGACGCCGCGCTCGCCGCGGCCAAGGCGGCCGGCGGCGACTGCTGGCGGCTGTCGACCCGGCCGCCCGAGGAGCCCGACCGGCCCGGCGGCGACCGCCCCGAGCAGGCCACTTGCCCGACCGGTCACGGAGCGGAGGGCGAAGGTGACCGTTCGGAAAAGGCGGGTAGTCTGTCGGCCTGTGTCGGCGGGGACCTGCTCTCCCAGCCGGTCGTGACCCATACACCAGCCACCGAGGCCGGGCCCCGCGACGCGCTGTCCCAGCCGTCCGACTGCGCTCGGCCGGGCGAAAACGTGCCTGAGTAAGGTAAACGCATGACGACGACCAACTCCCGAGTGCCGGTAACCAAGGCCGTGGTTCCCGCGGCCGGACTGGGCACCCGCTTCCTCCCGGCGACCAAGGCCACCCCGAAGGAGATGCTCCCGGTCGTCGACAAGCCGGCGATCCAGTACGTCGTCGAGGAGGCCTCCGCCGCCGGCCTGTCCGACATACTGATGGTCACCGGCCGCAACAAGCGCGCGCTGGAGGACCACTTCGACCGCGCCTACGAGCTGGAGGAGCTGCTGGTCCGCAAGGGCGACGAGCAGCGCCTGGCCAGGGTCCGGGAGTCCGTCGAGCTGGCCAACATGCACTACGTCCGCCAGGGCGACCCGAAGGGCCTGGGCCACGCCGTCTCCGTCGCCGAGCAGCACGTCGCCGGCCAGCCCTTCGCCGTCCTGCTCGGCGACGACCTGATCGACCCGCGCGACCCGCTGCTCTCCCGGATGATCGAGGTCCAGCAGCAGCTCGGCGGCTCCGTCGTCGCGCTGATGGAGGTCGACCCCTCCCAGATCCACCTCTACGGCTGCGCCGCCGTCAAGGCGAACGGCTTCGGCGAGGACGTCTTCCAGGTGACCGACCTGGTCGAGAAGCCCGAGCCCGGCGAGGCCCCGTCGGCCTACGCCGTGATCGGCCGCTACGTCCTCGACCCGCTGGTCTTCGAGGTGCTGCGGGAGACCCCGCCCGGCCGCGGCGGCGAGATCCAGCTGACCGACGCCCTGCGCGAGCTGACCAACCGCGAGGCCGCGGACGGCGGCCAGGTGCACGGCGTGCTCTTCAAGGGCCGCCGCTACGACACCGGCGACCGCGCCGACTACCTGCGCGCTATCGTCCGTCTGGCCGCCGAACGCGAGGACCTGGGCCCGGAGTTCCGCTCCTGGCTGCGGGAGTTCGTCGACACCGAGATGCAGGACTGACGCAGGAACGACCACGACCGAGAGCGAGCCGCCGATGACCGGGTCCACCGAGCACAGCACCACGCCCAGCGCCTGCTGCGACACCGGAACGGACCCGGCCCCGGCGGCCCCGCGGCTCTGGACGGTGGACGAGCACCTCGCCGACGTGCTGGCCGCGGTCGGCCCGCTGCCCGCGATCGAGCTCCGACTGCTCGACGCCCAGGGCTGCCGGCTGGACGAGGACGTGGTCGCCGACGGCGATCTGCCGCCCTTCGACAACAGCTCGATGGACGGCTACGCGGTCCGCACCGCCGACACCGAGGGCGCCACCGACACCTACCCGTCGGTGCTCTCGGTGGTCGGCGACATCGCCGCCGGCGCCGCCGAGCTGCCGAAGGTCGGCCCCGGTCAGGCCGCCCGGATCATGACCGGCGCCCCGCTGCCGCCCGGCGCCCAGGCCGTCGCCCCGGTCGAGTGGACCGACGGCGGCACCGGCACCGGGGTCGCCGCCGCCGCGATGACCGCGCCCGTCCCCGACGAGGAGGTCCGGGTGCTGCGCCCGGTCGCCGCGGGCGCGCACATCCGCCGCCGCGGCGGCGACGTCGCGGCCGGCACCCGGGTGCTGGAGGGCGGCACCAGGCTCGGCCCCGCCCAGCTCGGCCTGCTCGCCGCGATCGGCCGGCCCACCGTGAAGGTCCGCCCGCGCCCCCGGGTCGTGGTGCTGTCCACCGGCAGCGAGCTGGTCCAGCCCGGCGAGCCGGTCGGCCCCGGGCAGATCGCCGACTCCAACAGCTTCACGCTCACCGCGGCCGCCCAGGAGGCCGGCGCCATCGCCTACCGGGTCGGCGCCGTCCCGGACGACGCCGACCGGCTGCGCGCCGTCCTGGAGGACCAGCTCGGCCGGGCCGACCTGATCGTCACCAGCGGCGGGGTCAGCGTCGGCGCGTACGACGTGGTCAAGGAGGTCTTCGAGTCCTACGGCGGCGTCGACTTCCGGCGGCTGCGGATGCAGCCGGGCAAGCCGCAGGGCTTCGGCCGGATCGGCGGCGCGGCCGGGGTGCCGCTGCTCGCCCTGCCCGGCAACCCGGTGAGCGCCTACATCTCCTTCGAGCTCTTCGTCCGCCCGGTCATCCGCACCATGCTCGGCGCCGCCGACGTGCACCGCCCGGTCGTCCGCGCGGTGTGTCCGACGGCGCTGCGCTCCCCGGCAGGCCGCCGGCAGTTCCTGCGCGGCCGTCACTCGGCGGCGGACGGCACGGTCGAGCCGGTGGGCGGCGCCGGATCGCACCTGGTCGGCGCGCTGGCCCGGGCGAACTGCCTGATCACCGTCCCCGAGGAGACCACCGAACTGCCCGCCGGCAGCGAGGTCGACGTGGTGTTGCTGGACTCCTGATCGGCCACCAGGACCCGGGAACGGTACGGTAGCGCGGTATTCGACCTGCGCGCCCCTGGAGTTCCCCGTGACGACACCTCCCCCCGGCGACCGCCTCACCCACGTCGACGACCAGGGCGCGGCCCGGATGGTCGACGTCTCCGAGAAGGCCACCACCGCGCGCACCGCCGTGGCGGCCGGCCGGGTGCGGGTCTCCCCGCAGGTGGTCGAGCTGCTGCGCGGCGAGGGCGTGCCCAAGGGCGACGCCCTCGCGGTGGCCAGGATCGCCGGGATCATGGGCGCCAAGAAGACCCCGGACCTGATCCCGCTCTGCCACCCGATCGCGGTCTCCGGCGTCAAGGTCGACCTCGCCGTCGCGGACGACGCGGTCGAGATCACCGCCACCGTGAAGACCGCCGACCGCACCGGCGTCGAGATGGAGGCGCTGACCGCCGTCGCGGTGGCCGGGCTGACCGTCGTCGACATGGTCAAGGCGGTGGACAAGGCGGCCACGATCGAGTCCGTCCGGGTGCTGAGCAAGACCGGCGGCAAGAGCGGCGACTGGTTCGCCCCGGAGGTGGACGCATGACGGCCCCGGCCGGGAGGGCGCTGGCCGTCACCGTTTCGAACCGGGCGGCGGCCGGGGTCTACGAGGACCGGGGCGGCCCGCTGCTGGTGGCCGGCCTGACCGCGATGGGCTTCACCGCCGACGGCCCCCGGGTCGTCCCGGACGGCGAGCCGGTGGAGGCCGTGCTGCGCGAGGCCGTCGCGGCCGGCTACGACGTGGTGCTGACCACCGGCGGCACCGGCATCTCGCCGATGGACCTCACCCCCGAGATGACCGCCCGGGTGATCGACCGTCAGGTCCCCGGCATCGCCGAGGCGGTCCGCGCGTACGGCCGGGAGAAGGTGCCGACCTCGGTGCTCTCCCGCGGGCTCGCCGGGCTCGCCGGACGTACCCTGATCGTCAACCTGCCGGGCTCGACCGGCGGCGTCAGGGACGGCCTGGCCGTCCTGGAGCCGCTGCTCGCCCACGCCGTCGACCAGCTCGGCGGCGGGGACCACCCCCGGACCGACGCCCCAGCACCCGGGAGAGCGCACTGAACGGCGGTTGGCCGGTAGAACTCCGGGAGGGGGAGGTCGTGCTGCGCCCGATCCGGGCCCGCGACCAGCGCGAGTGGCAGGAGGTCAGCCGCCGCAACCGGGACTGGCTGCGCCGCTGGGAGGCCACCGTGCCGCCAGGCCCGGCGGGTCGGGCGGCCGGCCCCCGGCCGACGTACCGGCAGATGGTCCGCTTCCTGCGCGGCGAGGCCTCGGCCGGCCGGATGCTGCCCTTCGTCGTGGTCTACAAGGGCCAGCTGGTCGGCCAGTTGACCGTCGGCGGGATCACCTGGGGGTCGATGTGCTCGGCCAACATCGGGTACTGGGTGGACGAGGCGGTGGCCGGCCGCGGCATCATCCCGACCGCCGTGGCGCTTTCGGTGGACCACTGCTTCCGCACGCTCGGGCTGCACCGGATCGAGGTCTGCATCCGTCCGGAGAACACCCCGAGCCGACGGGTGGTGGAAAAGCTCGGCTTCCGCTCGGAGGGAATCCGTCCGCGCTATCTCCACATCGACGGCGACTGGCGCGACCACCTCGTCTACGCGTTGACCGACGAGGAGGTCCCGGAGGGGATGCTGGAGCGCTGGCGGGCGCTCAGTTCGGGGCGCGGCTCAGGTAATTGAATATATGTTCGAAACAAATATCGATATGGCATCGGAGGGGCACCGGACCCCCACAAATAGCGGCAAAATAGTCGGAGAATCAGCTTGATCACACGACACGCCGTGCCAAATTGCTGCCAGGCCTTCCCGGCGCCCGTACGGTGTGAATCGTGAGCAGTAGCGGCCTTATCTACGCCGTCATCGTAGGGGCCTGGGCCGCCTATCTGGTGCCGATGTGGCTCCGCAGGCAGGACGAACTCAACGAGGCGCGCCCGACGGAACGCTTCAGCACCGCCATCCGCCTGCTGGCCGGGCGTTCGGCGCTGGAGCGGCGGGCAGCCCGGGCCCTGGGCGACGAACCGCGTGACGACGAGCAGAGCAACGACGGTCCTCCCGAACGGGACGCGACCGCCTCCGGCGACCCCGCGCGGGAGCCGGAACCCCCGGCGCAGCGCCCGGCCGAACGGCCGGCGCCCGGGCCGATGGCCGGGACCGAGCGCCGGGCGCGGCTGCTGGCCCGCCGGCGGCGGATGGTCACCGCCCTCTTCCTCTCCTTCGCGCTCGGCGCGGTGGTCGCCGCGGTGGCGGGACTGGCCTTCCTCTGGGTCCCGGCCGTCCCGGCGGTCCTCCTCACCCTGTACATCGGCCACCTGCGCAAGCTGGAGCGCCAGCGGTACGAGGTGAAGCTCGACCGGGTCCGGGCCGCCCAGGCGGCCGAGCGGCTGCGCAAGCGCGAGCAGCAGCGCGCCGCGGCCCCGGCGCCCGGCGACGCCCCGGCCGAGGCCCCCGTCGCCGCGGAGCCGGCCCCGGCCCCGCCCGTCGGGGAGCGGGCCGCGCGCCGTGCGCACCTGCGGCTGGCGGCGGACCCGGAGCAGCCCACCGTCTCGGTGTCCTCCGCCTCCGCGGTGGCCGAGGCGACGGAGCACGAGGAGTGGGTCGACGGCATGCGCGAGCGCGGTGCGGCCGGCCCGGACTCCTGGGAGCCGGTGCCCGTCCCGCTGCCGACCTACGTGACCGCCCCGGTCGCCCCCAGGGTCTCCCGCGGCCTCGACCTGTCGTCCCCCGGCACCTGGACGGCGGGCCGCCCCGCTGAGCCCCGCAAGACCCCGCTGTTCGACCAGTACGCCGAGCCGCAGGCCCCCGAGTCGCGCCCGCGCGCGGCCAACGAATGACCAGGGCCACCCCCCGTCGGCACCGCGAACCGGGGGGTGGTCACGGACCCCCTCCGAAAGGTGCTAGAGTTTCTTCTCGTTGGGGCTGTGGCGCAGTCCGGTAGCGCACCTCGTTCGCATCGAGGGGGTCAGGGGTTCGAATCCCCTCAGCTCCACCCGACAGATCGACTCCGGTCGGTCGACGAAATCCCGCCGGGAGGCAACTCCCGGCGGGATTTCGCGTTTTGGGCTTCGGGCCCGCACCGGGGCCGGTTCCGGGGCGGCTGTGGGGGAGATCACATCACCCTCCCGGGCCCGTTTCTGACGCGGTTTGGGGCTCGGAGGGGTCGGTTATGGTGGGTGGGCCCAGACGCTGACGAGGGAACGATCTGGTCTATCTCGACGGGGTGCCATCGCGGTGCGCGAGTTCGGTCTGAAACGGTGGGGGCGGCAGACGGGCCCGGAACGGGCCGGCGGCGCAGCGGAAACCGGAAGACCGAATTCCTGGACCCTCCCGGCGGCCTGCGTGGCGGCGGTGTCACTGGCGGTGTTCGCCTGGTTCCGGCACACCCACGGGGCCACCATGGTCGACATGCTGGTCTACCGGGCCGAGGGCGAGGCCGTCGTCCGCGGCGAGGACCTGTACGCGATGCGGCTGCCCGGCTGGGACCTGCCGGCCACCTACCCTCCGTTCGCGGCGATGCTGTTCGTGCCGAGCACCTGGTTCGACGTGAGCACCCTGCGCGTCCTGGTGATGCTCCTCAACTACGCGCTGCTCGCCGCGGCCGTCCACCTGTCGCTCAAGCTGGCCGGCTGGCCGAAGCAGCACCGCGCGGCCGTGGTGATCCTGGCGACCGGCCTCGGCATCTGGCTGGAGCCGGTCTTCACGACCTTCCAGTACGGCCAGGTCAACCTCGGCATCCTCTGCCTGGTCCTGTGGGACCTGACCCGCCCGGACGGCCACCGCCTCAAGGGCGTGGGCATCGGCCTGGCCACCGCCATCAAGATCACCCCGGGCCTGTTCGCCGTCTACCTGTTCCTGACCGGCAGGGTCCGGGCCGCCCTGGTCTCGGCCGGCACCTTCCTGGCGGCGGGCCTGATCGGCTGGGCCGCGCTGCCGGACGCCTCGCGGGGGTTCTGGACCACCTACCTCTGGGACCCGAGCCGGGTCGGCGTGACCGTCCTGGTGGACAACCAGTCGCTGCGCGGCGCCGTCTGCCGGCTGCTCGACGTCAACGACCCGGGCCCGGTCGGACTCGTCGCCTCGGCGCTGGTCGCCGCCCTCGGGCTCGGGGTGGCGGTGCTGGCCGGACGCTCGACGCGGATGCTGCGCCGGGCCGACGCCTGGGGCGCGGTCTGCGCCGCGCTCACCGCGCTGCTGGTCTCGCCGATCAGCTGGACCCACCACTGGGTCTGGTGCGTCCCGCTGCTCGCCCTGCTGGCGGTGGAGGCCAGGACCAGGGGCCGGCAGGTGCTGTTCGGCCTGACCCTGCTGGTGTTCCTCTCCCACGTGATGTGGACGGTGCCGCACCGCTGGGGCCGCGGCGTCGCCTGGTACTGGCAGCTGCCCGGCGCGATCTACCCGCCGATCGCGATCACCGTCCTGGTCACCCTGGGCGTGCGGCTGTACCGCGCCCGGCGGCAGGCCGCGGACGGCGCCGGGACCCCACTCGCCACCAGGCCGGACCGCGAAGCCGCCCTGACGAACCGGACCTGACGGACCGGACCCACGGACCCAGACCGGACGGATCGGACCCGACGTGACCACCCAGACCGCACCCCCGCCGCCGGCCGCCGCCGGACCGGCCGCCCGCCGACTGGCCGGGGCCGTCCTGCTCGGCCCGGCCCGGCGCACCGCGCTGCTCACCGCGCTCTGCTTCGCGGTGACCTGCGCCATCGGCCTGCAGGGCTGGACGTCCGTGTCGCTCGGCGGCTTCGACCTCGGCATCTTCGACCAGGGCGTGCGCGGCTACGCCCACTTCGGGCTGCCCGTCTCGACGCTGAAGAGCTTCCACCACGAGTTCCCGCCGGGCTTCTCGCTGCTGGGCGACCACTTCTCGCCGGTGCTGGCGCTGCTCGCGCCGCTGTACTGGATCTGGGACGACCCGCGCTCGCTGATCATCGGGCAGTCGCTGCTGTTCGCGGCCGGGGTGCCGCTGGTCCGGCGGATCGCCGGGCACGCCTTCGCCGCCGCCGAGCCGCGCACCGCCCGTCGGGCCGCCGACCTGGCCGGCCTGGTCCACGCGCTCGGCTGGCCGCTGCTGGTGGCCGCCCGGGTGGGCTTCCACGAGGTCGCCTTCGCGGTGCCGCTGACCCTGCTGATGCTGGAGCGCGGCCTGGCCCGCCGGTACGGCACCGTGGTGCTCGCCGCCCTGCTGCTGTGCTGCACCAAGGAGGACCTCGGCCTGATGGTCGGGGCGTACGGCCTGGTGCTGCTGCTGCGCACCCGCCGCACCGGCGACCGGGCGGGCCGCCTCACCGGTCTCGGGCTGCTGCTGGGCGGGCCGGTCGCCTCGGCGGTCGCCATCACCTGGCTGATCCCGGCGATGGGCGGGGAGCCGGGCTACTACTGGAACTACGGCTCGCTCGGCGCGGACGGCGGCGACGCGCTGCGCAACCTGCTGCACGACCCGTTCCTGCTGGTGCAGGCCGCCTTCGACCAGCCGCTCAAGCCGCTGCTGCTGCTCTGGCTGTTCGGCACCACGCTGCTGCTGCCGCTGCGCTCGGCCACCGTGCTGTGCGCGCTGCCGCTGCTGGCCGAGCGGATCCTGTCCAGCAACCCCAACCACTGGTCGATCGCCCGGCACTACGACTCGCTGCTGTGGCCGGTCCTGCTCACCGCCGCGATCGAGGTGCTGGGCCGGCTGAGCGCCGTCGGGCGGCCGGAGCGGAGCGTGCGGCGGGCCCGCCGGCTGGGCCTCGGCGCGGCCGGCATCGCCCTGCTGGCCGCGGTGCCGATGGGGCTGCTGCCGCTGGCCGTACCGTCCTCCTGGGAGCCCAAGACGAGCGAGGCGGCGCTGGTGCGGGCGGCCGCGCTGATCCCGGACGGGGCGTTCGTCGAGGCGGACAACCAGATCGCGCCGCGGCTGACCGCCCGGACGGACGTGGTGCTGGTGGACGGCACACCGCGCGGGCGCGAGTACGTGCTCACCCGGGGCGACAAGCGGTCCTTCCCGTTCAAGACGGACAAGGAGCAGGCCGAGCGGATCCGGCTGCTGCTGGCGCACGGCTACCGGCAGGTGTGGGCCGAGGACGGGGTCGTGCTTCTGCACCGGGAGGGCGACGAGCCGATCCCCGGCGAGCACGTGCCGGGGCCGGACAGCGAGCCGGTCCAGGACGAGGTCCCGTCCGACGTGGGGCACAACCTGTTCCGCGGCTGACCGATGCCCGCGAACGCGCCGGAGGGCCGGCCGGAACGATGTCCGGCCGGCCCTCCGCGGGCTCTCGGGGTGCCTCAGGGGCGGTCGGAGCCGGTGTAGCTGCCGCTCGGGTGGGAGCCCTGGGCCGGGACGGAGCCGTAGCGGCCGGGCCGGTGGCCGTGCGGGTGCCGGGTCAGGTTGTAGCCGAGGACGCCGGCCAGCGCGGCCAGGAAGCCGCCGCCGATCGTCCAGTACCAGCGGCTGTTCCAGCCGGAGAACCAGCCGGTGTACCAGTGCTCCTCCTGCGCCACCGGGGCGGCCGCCTTGGCCGTACTGGCGCCGCCGCCCGCCGGCGGGACCAGCGGGGCCTTCAGCTCGCCGCCCTCCGGCTGGGCGTTGTCTGCGTCGCCCTCGGCCGCGACGTGCAGCTTGACCGCGGAGGCCAGGCCGAGGTCGGGCTGCGGGACGTCGCTGACCGACAGCCGCACGTAGTAGGTGCCGGGCAGCGGGTCGCCGGACCACGGCTCGGCCCAGGTGCGGACCTCGCGCAGGGTGCAGTCCAGCGCCAGGGACGCGGCGCCCTGCTCGGCGGTGGCGTTCTGGGTGCCGGCGGTGCACGCCTGGCGGCGGCGCAGCCCGTCGAAGACCTCGACGGACCAGGTCTGCGGGCCGTGCCGGTCGGCCGTGGGGGCCAGGGTGACGGCCAGGCTGATCGTCGGGGTCTGGCCCTCGGAGGCGCCGAACGCCCAGTACAGGTAGTCACCGGTGGAGACGGCGACGTTGGCGTCCTGGCCGGGGGAGAGGTTGACCGCGGTCAGGAAGGAGGTGCCGGCCTTGGTGGCCGGGGCCGGGGTGCCGCTCGCACTGGCCGAGGGGGACGGCGAGGCGGCCGAGGCGGTCGGCGCGCCCAGGGCGCTCAGGGCCAGGGCGGGCAGCAGGGCGAGGGCGGCGAGGGCGCCGCGGATCGTCGTACGCATGGTCAGTTCTCCCTCCAGACGGAGATCCGCCAGCGCGCGATCCAGCCGAAGACCAGGCCGAAGACCAGGCCGGCCAGGGTGAGGGTGAGCAGCAGGATCCAGCCGCGGCCGAGGCCCATCGCGGCGCCCTCGGGAGCGGGCGAGGCGGAGGCCAGGTCGACGGTCAGCTCCAGCGGCATGCCCGGGTCGGCCTGGACGCCGGCCTGCGGGGCCAGCGAGTTGCTCACGACCAGGCAGACCGTGGTCTCCGGCTTCTCCTTGGCGTCCTTGGAGGCCGTGGGGCTCGCCGTGACGTACCCCTTGGAGTCGGCGGTGGACCAGCGCAGGCCGGTGGAGACCACGTCGGTGCGGGAGCTGCCGGCGTCGGTGCCGCGGACCAGCTCCTGGCCGGTCGCGCTGGTGGCCTGGAGCAGCACCCCGTAGTCGCGGGCCACCGGGCGGTCCAGGGCGACGCTGACCGAGGCGCGCAGCTCCTGGCCGGACTTGACCGGGACCTTGTAGACGCGGTGCTCGGAGAACTTCTCGCGGTCGGTGTAGACGCCCGGGGCGAGGACCGGGGCGTTCTCGCACTTGTCGGTGCCGGTGGTCTTGACCGGGGTCACGGTGTAGGTGTCGTTGGAGCGGTCGACCAGCTGCTTCACCTTGTCGGTGAGCTGCTCCTGGGTGCGGACGTCGGTGTAGGTGCCGCCGGTCGCGTTGGCGATGCAGAGCAGCTGCTGGCGGGTCTTGTCGTCGTGGGCGAGGCCCAGGGTGTCGACCACCAGGTGGATGCCCTGGGAGGCGAGCTCGCGGGCGACGTCACAGGGGTCGGGCGGGGTGCAGGTGTCCTCGCCGTCGGTGATCAGCACCACGCGGCGGGTGGTCTCGCCCTTGCCGAGGTCCTGGGCGGCGCCGCGCAGGGCCAGCCCGATCGGGGTGAACCCGGTGGGCCGCAGGGTGGCGACGGCGGTCTTGGCCTCGACCTTGTCGGTCTTGCCGACCGGGTAGAGCTGCTTGGTGTCCTGGCAGCCCAGGGTCTTGTCGTTGCCGGGGTAGGTCGCGCCCAGGGTGCGGATGCCGAACTCGGTCTCCGCGGGCAGCGCGTCGATCACCTCGTTCAGCGACTGCTGGGCCACCGCGATGCGGCTCTTGCCCTGGATGTCCGCTTCCCGCATGGAGCCGCTGACGTCCAGGACGAGGTCGACCCGGGGGGCCTCCTTGGTCTTGGGAGCGGCCCCGGCTGATGGTTCGTCGGCGTGGGCGGGCAGGCCGAGGAGCAGCGAGGCGCCCGTTATCGCCAGGGCCGCCAGCAGGCTGCCGAGCCTGGTCTGTGGTCGTCGTCCGGTAGTCACCCGGCCGATACTAGGGATCATCAGTTCGTCATGGCGAAACGAGTCCCGATCGTGCCTCGACCAGCCGTGGCGTGAACTCCGGCGCACGGATGGGGAATTAGCTCACGCCGGCTTTACCGCCGATGGATAGCCTTCCGTACACAACGGGCCGGGACGGGGGCGTGATGGAGCTGGCGGCGGTCGGCAAGCGGTACGGGCGGCGGGAGCGGTGGATCCTGCGCGGGGTCGACCTGGCGGTCGGGCCGGGCGAGTTGGTGCGGATCGCCGGGCGGAACGGGAGCGGCAAGTCGACGCTGCTGCGGCTGGTCGCCGGGATCGAGCGGCCGAGCACGGGGCGGGTGGTGCGGCCGGGGCCGACGGCCTACGTGCCCGAGCGCTTCCCGCCGGCGCTGCCCTTCGACGCCGTCTCCTACCTGCTGCGGGTCGGCCGGGTGCACGGGCTGTCGGCGGAGCGGGCGCGGCGGCGGGCGCAGGAGTGGCTGGACCGCTTCGGTGTCGCGGACCGGGCGGGCACGCCGCTGAGCCGGCTGTCGAAGGGCACCTGCCAGAAGGTCGCGGTCGCCCAGGCGCTGCTGCCCGAGGCGCGGGTCCTGCTGCTGGACGAGGCCTGGACCGGGCTGGACCCGGAGGCCAGGGCGGTGCTGGACGAGGCCGCCGCCGAGCGGGCGGCGGCGGGCGGCACGGTGCTGTTCGTCGACCACGACCCGGCCCGGCTGGCCGGGCTGACCAGCGCCGCGTACCGGGTCGGCACGGACGGCGCGCTGCGGCCCGTCGAGGACGGGGCGGGGGAGCAGGGGCGGGAGGGCCCGGTGATGGAGGTCGAGGTGGACGTCGAGGACGGCGCCCCGCTGCCGCCGCTGCTGCCGGGGGCGCCGGAGGTCACCGCGCTGGCCGGGACGGCGGTGCGGCTGGCTGTCCCGGCCGCGCACTCGGACGCGCTGCTGCGCCGGCTGCTGCTGGGCCGCCCGGCCGTCCGGGTGCTGGCGGTGCGTCGGCGCGAGGAGCCCGGGGCGGGGGAGCGGTGATGACGCGGATCGGTTCGCTGACCCGGTACCACCTGGAACTGCTGCTGCGCTCGCACGCCTGGCTGCCGCCGTTCCTGGCGTACGCGCTGCTGCTGGTGGTCGGGGTGGCGGTGGGCGACCCGCTGCTCGGCGGGCTCGGCTTCGGCGCGGGGGTGCTGCTGCCGGTGAGCGCCTGGTACGTGCGCAGCGTGCTGAGCGCCGAGCCGCCGGCCTCGCGGGCCTGCCTGGTGGCGGCGGCCGGCCCGGTCCGGGTCCACCTGGGGGCGCTGCTGGCGGCGCTGACGGTGTCGCTGGTGCTGGCGGTCGGTCAGGTGGCGGCGGTGTGGTGGACCAGCGGGTCGGTGGCCAACGCGGGGGCGGAGCGGGATCCGGGGGCCGGGGCGGCGGTGTCGGCCGGGCTGGCGGCCTCGGCGGTCTGCGCGCTGCTGGGGGTGCTGGCCGGGGCGCTGGCGAACCGCCCGGTGCTGGGCCGGGCGCAGTACGGCATCCCGACGGCGCTGGCGCTGGCCACGCTGCTGCTGGTGGTGCCGTACTCGCCCGCCAACGCGGCGGTGCGCGGGCTGGTGTCGGCGGCCCGGACCGGACGGGTCGCCGTGCCGTGGCCGAGCCTGGCGGCCGCCGTCGTCCTGCTGGCCGCGGTCGGCGCGGGGGTGGCGGTGCTGGCCGGGCGGCGGCCGGAGTGAGCGGAAGCGTGCCGGGTGATTCCGGCAATGGCGGACACACCGCAGCGAAGAGCCGATAAATATGGATAACACTCGTTAGGGTGCGGAATCGGGACACGGCGCCACCACACGGGCGCCCCTCCCCGGCCTGTCCGACACCCTGGAAGGACCCCGCAGTGAGCAACCTCTTCGCGATCGCCTACCCGGACCTCGCCACCGCCCAGGCGGTGCGCAGCGAAGCGATCGGGCTCCAGAAGCAGAAGCTGATCGAGCTGGAGGACGCGGTCGTCGTCGAGCGTCGCGCGGACGGCCGGATCAAGCTGCACCAGCAGGTCAGCACGACCGGGGCGGGCGCCGCCGGCGGCGCGCTCTGGGGCGGGGTCATCGGCCTGCTGTTCTTCATGCCCCTGGTGGGCGCGGCGGTCGGCGGTGCGACCGGGGCCGCGGTCGGCGCCTCCACCGACATCGGGGTGGACGACGACTTCATGCGCCAGGTCGGCGAGCACCTCCAGCCCGGCACCGCCGCCGTCTTCCTGCTGGTGCGCAAGGCGACCGCCGACAAGGTGGTCCCGGCGCTGGCCCGTTTCGGCGGGCGGATCATCCAGACCTCGCTGTCGGCCGAAGCCGAGGCCGAGCTGAAGGCGACCGTCGAGGCTTCCCGCTCCCAGGCCTCCGCCTGACCCTCCCCGTCTGACCGCCGCTCCCCCCGGGGCGGACCCGCCCCGCCGCCGGTCCGCCCCGGTCGGCGTCCCCCCGGCCGGCGGCACCGGGTCCTTCCCCATCCCAGGACGGTCCGTGGCGACACCCTCCGCCGTGCCGAGAACCGCCGCCGGGCCGAGCCGGCCGGTGCCGACCAGGCGCACCACCGAACTCGTCCTGGTGGTCGGCGCCGTCCTGATCGCCGTCTACGGCTACGTCGAGGTCGGCGTCAACCTGGACGGCCACGTGCCGGCCGACGCGGCCGAGTACGGTGCCGCGCTCGGTGTGCTCGCCCTGGTGGCGCACGGCGTGGTCCGGTGGCGGGCCCGGTACGCGGACCCACTGCTGCTGCCGATCGCGATGCTGCTGAACGGGATCGGGCTGGTGGTGATCTACCGGCTGGACCGCGCCACGCCGGGGCGCGCCGGTGCCGCCTCCACCCAGCTGCTCTGGTCGGCCCTGGGGGTGGCGCTGTTCATCGCGGTGGTGCTGCTGCTGCGCGACCACCGCCGGCTGCAGCGGTACGCGTACATCGGGGCGCTGCTGGCGCTGGTCCTGCTGGTGCTGCCGATCTTCTTCCCGCCGGTGTACGGCTCCCGGATCTGGATCGTGATCGGGCCGCTCTCCTTCCAGCCGGGGGAGTTCGCCAAGATCCTGCTGGCCGTCTTCTTCGCCGCCTACCTGGCGGTGCACCGGGACGCGCTGGCGCTCACCGGACGCCGGGTGTGGCGCCTGCAGCTGCCGCCCGGGCGGGTGCTCGGGCCGGTGCTGCTGATCTGGGCGGCGTTCGTCGGCGTCCTGGTGCTGGAGACCGACCTCGGCACCTCGCTGCTGTTCTTCGGCCTGTTCGTGGTGATGCTCTACGTGGCCACCGCGCGCACCGGCTGGATCGCCATCGGCCTGGGCCTGGCCGCCGTCGGGGCGGTGGCGGTGGGCTGGCTCTCGCCGCACGTGCACAGCCGGGTCACGGACTGGCTGGACCCGCTGGGCTCGATCGAGGCGGGCCGGGGCGCCAACCAAATCGCCCAGTCGCTGTTCGCCTTCGCCTGGGGCGGCGAGCTGGGCACCGGGCTCGGCAACGGGCACTCGGTGCTGATCGGCTTCGCCGCCAAGTCGGACTTCATCCTCGCCACCATCGGCGAGGAGCTCGGGCTGACCGGGCTGATCGCGGTGTTCCTGCTGTACGCGGTGCTGGTCTCGCGGGGCTTCAGGACCGGCATCGCGCTGCGCGACCCGTTCGGGCGGCTGCTGGCGATCGGCCTGGCCGCGATCGTCGGCCTCCAGGTGTTCGTGGTGGCGGGCGGGGTGCTCGCGCTGATCCCGCTGACCGGGATGACCATGCCGTTCATCGCCCAGGGCGGCTCCTCGGTGGTCACCAACTGGATCATCGTCGCGCTGCTGGTGCGGATGAGCGACACGGCGAGGCGGCCCGCTCCGGAGGAGGTCCGATGACGCGCGCGCGGCCCGGGGGAAACGGCCCGCAGGGGTTGCCCGGCATCTCCGTCACCGGGCGCCGGGCGGCCACCTTCTGCCTGCTGCTGATCGCGGCGCTGTGCGCGCAGGCCACCCGGGTGCAGGTGTTCCAGGCGAAGGAGCTCAACCACAACAGCGCCAACCAGCGGCGCACCATCGAGCGCTACGCCCAGCCGCGCGGCGACATCATGGTCGGCTCGCAGCCGGTCACCGGCTCCGAGCCGACCGGAGGCCGGTACGCGTACAAGCGCGACTACACCGACGGCCCGACCTACGCGGCGGTCACCGGCTTCGCCTCGCAGGCCTACGGCACCACCCAGCTGGAGGCGACCGAGGACGACCTGCTGACCGGCACCGACGGCCGGCTGGCGGGTCGGCCGGTCTGGGACGCCGTCTCCCGCCGGCAGAACCCCGGCGGGGACGTGTACACCACGCTGAACCGGGCCGCCCAGCGGGCCGCGATGCGCGGGCTCGGCGACCGGAAGGGCGCCGTCGCCGCGATCGAGCCGGCCACCGGGCGGATCCTGGCGCTGGCCAGCACGCCCTCCTACGACCCGGGCTCCTTCGCCGGGTACGGCGCCGACGACCAGGCGGCCTGGAACCGGCTGCAGGCCGACGCGGACGAGCCGATGCTCAACCGGGCGCTGCGCCAGACCTACCCGCCGGGCTCGACCTTCAAGGTGGTCACCGCCGCGGCCGCGCTGGCCGACGGGGTGGTCACCGACCCGGACGCGCCGACCGACGCGCCGTACCCGTACGTGCTGCCCGGTACGACCACGCCGCTGGTCAACGACACCCCGGTGTGCGACCGGGCGGGCCTGTCGCTGGCCGAGGCGATGACCGCCAGCTGCAACAGCGTGCTGGGCCACCTGGGGGTGCGGGTCGGGCTGGACCGGATGGCCGCGATCGCCGGGGACTTCGGCTTCAACGACGCGAAGCTGGACGTCCCGGTGCGCGCGGCCCGGTCGAACTTCGACACCCGGATGGACGACGCGCAGCTGGCGCTCTCCTCGATCGGGCAGTTCGACACGGCGGCCACCCCGCTGACGATGGCGATGGTCGCCGCCGGGATCGCCAACGGCGGGACGGTGATGCGTCCGCAGCTCGTGGACAGGCTGACCAGGAGCGACGGCACCACGGTGCAGCTGATGCGGCCGTCCGTCTACAAGCGGGCGATCACGCCGGCGGTGGCCGCGCAGGTGCGCGGGCTGATGACCGACGTGGTGGAGAAGGGCACCGGCGGCAACGCCCGGATCGCCGGGGCGGTGGTCGGCGGCAAGACCGGGACGGCCCAGCACGGGGTGGGCAACAGCGGGACACCGTACGCCTGGTTCATCGCCTGGGCCGCTCCGGCCGGTTCGGACGCGGTGCCACCGGTGGCGGTGGCGGTGGTGGTCGCGGACAGTGACGCCACCGACGTGACGGGTGGTGCGCTGGCCGCGCCGATCGCCCGGTCGGTGATGCGCGCGGTGCTCGGCCGATGACCCCGGCGGGGGTGCTGAGCTGCTGCTTTAACGGTCCGGCGGAGGGTGCGCCGTTTACGAAGTGTCCGGTTTGTGCATCGATATGCGCCGATTCGGACAATGCGCCGGTTGGTACTGTTCGTTTGCGACACTGGTGCTTTCGCCGGAGACTGTCCCATCTTTGTTCGGTTGGTCCTCGTGATGACACCCCGTGGCATGTCGGGTGACCAGACGCCAGGTCACCCTCCCCCCGCCCAGAAGGACCGCAGTTTTGGCCAGCAACACCCTCGGTGCGCGTCTGCTGCGACGCAAGCCCGTCTCGACACTGATCGCTGAGACCGAAGGCAAGGACGCCCTCCCGGCCGGCGCGCCCGAGGAGGGCGGGCGCTCCGGCATCCACCTGCGCCGCTCGATCGGACTGTGGCAGCTGTCCTCGATCGGCATCGGCGCCACCATCGGCACCGGCATCTTCTTCGTGCTGAACACCGCGGTGCCCTCGGCCGGCCCGGCCGTCATCCTGTCCTTCGTGATCGCCGCGATCACCGCCGGGCTCACCGCGCTCTGCTACGCCGAGATGGCCTCCGCGATCCCGGTCTCCGGCTCCTCGTACTCCTACGCCTACGCCACCCTCGGCGAGGGCGTCGCCTTCGGCGTGGGCATCTGCCTGCTGATGGAGTACGGCGTCTCCGCCTCCGCCATCGCGGTCAGCTGGGCCGAGTACCTGAACAAGTTCTTCGACCTCGCCTTCGGGTTCACCATCCCCGAGCAGCTGTCCGGCGCGCCGGGCGGGGGCCACTGGTTCAACCTGCCGGCGCTGCTGCTGGTCGCCATGGTCTGCGTCCTGCTGATCCGCGGCGTCAGCGAATCGGTGAAGGTCAACGCGGTGATGGTCGGGATCAAGATCCTGATCCTGCTGCTGTTCATCGGCGTGGCGCTCACCGGCTTCCACTCCGGCAACCTGACCCCGTTCATGCCGCTCGGCATCGGCGGCGTGCAGGTCGCCGCGTCCAGCATCTTCTTCTCCTTCATCGGCCTGGACGCCGTGTCCACCGCCGGTGAGGAGGTCAAGAACCCGCGCCGCACCCTGCCGATGGCGATCATCATCTCGCTCGTCGTGGTGACCCTGCTCTACATCCTGGTCGCCCTGGGCGGCATCGGCGCCCAGCCCTGGCAGAAGTTCGACGGCCAGGAGGCCGGCCTCGCCCAGATCCTCCAGGACATCACCGGCCAGAGCTGGCCCGCGATGCTCTTCGCGGTCGGCGCGATCGTCTCGATCTTCAGCATCACCCTCGTGGTGATCTACGGCCAGACCCGCATCCTGTACTCGATGGGCCGCGACGGCATGCTGCCCAAGCGCTTCGCCGAGCTCTCCCCGCGCAGCGGCACCCCGGTGTGGAACACCATCGTGGTGGGCCTCGGCGTGGGCGCGCTGGCCGCGTTCGTCCCGCTGAACATCCTGGCCGACATCACCAGCCTCGGGACGCTCATCGCCTTCTCGGTGGTGTCCATCGGCGTGATCGTGCTGCGCCGCACCCAGCCCGACCTGCCGCGCGGCTTCAAGGTGCCCGGCTACCCGGTCGTTCCGCTGCTCAGCGTCGGCTTCTGCATCTACCTGATCACCGGCCTGCACGCCGACACCTTCCGGGCCGGCGCGATCGCCCTCACCGTCGCCGTGGTCGTCTACTTCGGCTACAGCATCAAGCACTCCCGGCTGGAGCAGGCCGAGCGGGCGTCCGTGTCCTCGGACAGCAGCGCCGGCTGATCCGCAGGCGAACCCCGTGTGAAGGGCCGTCGACCGCCGAGGCGTCCGGCGGCCCTTTTCACGCCATCCCCGTCCGGTGTCCGACGCCATGGCGACACGGCCCGGCTCGCACCCATAACCTTCCACCATGGTGAGCACCCGCACGCCCGGCCACTCCCGCCCGCGCGGCCGCTTCACCGGCCGCGGCAGAACGCCGGCCCAGACCTGCGCGATCGAGACGTCGTCCAGACCCGGACGACCCCCGCGCGGCTTCTCCGTCCGCCCCTTCCCCCGACAGCGCGGCGAGAGCACCTTTCCGCCCACGCCCGACCGACCGAACACCGCCGGGCTCGCCGGGCTCGTCTCGACACGGACCGCCCAACTGCTCGGCTGCCTGGTCGCGGCCGGCTGGGCCGCCGCCTTCCCGCTCGTCTCCGACCTGGACAACCAGCGGCTGTGGGGCCTGATCGCGGCCCCCGCCTACCTCCTGGCCGGACTGCTCTGCCTGACCCTGCCGCGCCGTTTCGCGGCCCCTGCCGCCGCCTCGGTGGCCCTCGTCGGGGCCGTCCTCGTCCCGCTCGGGCTGCTCGCCCTGCACGGCCGCCACCAGTCCGAGGTGATGGTGGTCGAACGCTCGGCCCACCTGCTGCTCACCACCGGCACCGCGTACCTGCCGCACCCGGTGGTGGTCACCGACTACGACCCGTACCTGCCGGCGATGTCCCTGTTCGGGATGCCGCGCCAGCTGCTCGGCGACTCCACCGCCTTCGCGAGGGTCGCCGGGGACGCCCGGATCTGGTTCGCGCTGACCTTCTTCGCCTGTCTGCTGGCCGCCTGGCGGCTGCTGCGGCCCACCCGGCCCGGCGGCGGCCACCCGCGCGCGCCGCTGCTGCCGCTGGCCGTCCTCACCGCCTCGCCGCTGATCGCGCTCGCCCTGGTGGTCGGCGGGGTGGACCTGCCGCTGATCGGGGTCTGCTGCCTGGCCATGGCGCTCGCCGAGCGGGACCGCACGGTCGGCGCCGGGCTGGTGCTCGCCCTCGCCTGCACCCTCAAGTGGACGGCCTGGCCCGCGCTGCCCGTCGCCGTCCTGCTGCTCTGGCGGCTGTACGGCCGGCGGCCCGCGGCCAGGACCGCGCTGATCGGGGTCGGGGTGAGCGCGCTGGTGATCCTGCCCTCCGCGCTGACCCAGGCGGACGCGCTGCGCGAACAGGTGGTGCGCTTCCCGCTCGGGATGACGGCGATCCGAACCCCGGCGGGCAGCCCGCTGCCCGGCAAGGTGCTGGCCGGCTTCGGGCCCACCGGGCACGCGATCTCGCTGGCGCTGATGACCGTGGCCCTGGTCGGCGTGGCGATCTGGCTGCTGGCCCGGCCGCCGGTCTCCGCGATCGCGGCGGCCGACCTGCTGGCCGCCGGGCTCGCCATCGCCTTCATGCTGGCCCCGGCCGGGCGGTTCGGGTACCTGGCGCTGCCGGCGGTGCTGGTGATCTGGCCCCGGCTGGCGGCCGGGCGCTGGAGCGGCCGGCGCCCGGTGCCGCCCGCCGCCCGGATACGCGGCGGGCGGCAGCCGGTCCTGCCGCGTCGCTAGCGCTCGGGAAGGCGCCGAGCCCGCCGGGCCCCTCCGGGGCCGGGCGGGCTCGGCGCTCGTCGGGGGCCTCAGCGACCGCCGGCGGCCTTCAGGATGGAGGCGACGGCCGGCCCGGCCGCGTCCACGCCGTGGCCGCCGCCCTGCACCTCGGCGGCCACCGCGAGGTTGCCGCGGTAGGCGGTGAACCAGCTGTTGGTGACGTCGACCCCGGCGACCTCGGCGGAGCCGGTCTTGGCGCCCGCGTTGTCGGTGATGCCGGCCATCACGTCCCTGGCGGTGCCGCCGGTGGCGGTGGCCGCCATCATCGCCTTCAGCTTGGCGTCCACGTCCGGGGAGAGCGGGCGGGCGGCCTTCTGCTGCGGCAGCTCGGCGACCAGGATCGGCTGCTTGAACTCGCCGCTCTGCACGGTGGCGGTGACCGAGGCGATGGCCAGCGGGTTCATCTGGACCTTGCCCTGGCCGATGTAGTTCATGGCCTGCTCGTCCTTGCTGCCCGGAGTCGGCGGCACCTTGCCGTCGGTGTTCGGCAGGCCGGTCTTCCACTCCAGGCCGATGCCGAACACGTCCTTGGCCGTGCCGGACAGCGTCTCGGGCTTGAGACTGGTCAGGCCCTGGTCGATGAAGGCGGTGTTGCAGGACATCATGAAGTCCTGCTGGAGCGTGTTGGTCGGGAAGGCGCCCGGGAACGAGTTCGGGATCGCGTGCGGGTTGCTGCTCTTCTCCGGGCAGGCGACCACGGTGTCCGGGTTGACCCCGGCCTCCAGCAGCGCCGCCGAGGTGACGATCTTCATCGTCGAGCCCGGCGCGAGCAGCCCGAGGAACGCCCGGTTCTGGCCGGTGGCCGGCGAGTTGGCGAAGGCCAGCACCTGGCCGGTGCTCGGCTCGATCGCCACGACGGAGCCGGGCTTGCCGGCCAGGTCCGTCATCGCCTTCTCGGCGGCGGCCTGGAGGGTGTTGTCGATGGTCACCTTGAACGGCTTGCCGGGCTTCGGCTCGACGATGGTGAACAGCTTGTCCACGGCGCCCTTGCCGGCCGGGTCGGTGATCACCACCGCGGTGCCCGCGTCCTGGTCCTTGGCCGGGTCCGGCGGCAGCAGCTTGTTGGCGTTGTCCTGGAGGGTGGTCATCAGCGTCGTGGTGAGCGAGGCGCCCTGGATCGGCTTGCCGTTGCGGTCCACCACGGTGGACGGCGGGGCGAAGACCGGCTGGACGGAGATGGTCTCGTTGCCGGACAGGTGCGGGTGGATCACCGACGGCGCCCAGTGCACGGCCGGGGTGTTGTCGCTCATCTTCACGACGCTGAGGAAGCCCTGGTAGTCCCAGGCCCGGTTGGTGCCCGCGAACTCGGCGCGCGCCTTGTACGACATCAGCGTGCCGGTGGGCCCGGGCGTGGCCGACGGCGAGTCGCCGGCGCCCGGCGTGCCGGCACCCGGCGTCGCGGAGGCCGAGGCGGACGGCTTGGCGGCCGGGGCGGGGGTGCCGGTGGCGGCGGAGAAGACCTGCTGGGTGGTCGGGCCGAACGGGGTGAGGGTCAGCGCGCTCGGCTTGACCTGGTCCTTGAAGGCGGTGAGGGCGGTGGTGGCCGCGGCCGGGTCGTCGGTGAGCGAGGCCGCCTTGGCGATGTCGCCGGCCGCCCAGGCCGTCAGGAAGTCCTTCATCCCGGCAGCCGCCTGCTCGGCCGACGGCGGCTCGGCGAGCACGGTGCGCGGCTTCTTGCCGCCGGAGCCGTCGGAGCCGCTCATCAGGCTGTACGCGCCGTAGCCGCCGCCCGCGAGGACGGCGATGGACACGCCGGTGATGATGCCGATCTTCGCGCCACTGCGCATGGTGCAGGTCCCCCAGGGGTCTCGCGGCCGGGCGCAACCGGCCGGGGCCGGAAACGCGGTACCCCCCCACCCTAGGCAGCGCGGATCGGTGCGCCGGCGAATCGCCCGGCACTTGTGACGGATCTGGTACGTGCCGTACACCGCATACGGACGAATCGTGGGAACCCGGTGCGCGCCGGGCCGGCGGTCAGATCCAGCTGTTGAACCACATCCGGCGGCGCCAGTCCTCCAGCGGGATCGTCTGCCCGGTGAACAGCGGGAAGAAGAAGAGGAAGTTCCAGACGATCAGCAGGACCAGCAGGCCGGCCGCGGTGGAACCGATGATCCGGCGGTCCCGGGAGGCGCCGGCGGGGCCGATCAGGGCGCCGATCAGCATCGTCACCGCGAGCACCAGGAACGGGACGAAGACCACCGCGTAGAAGAGGAAGATCGTCCGCTGCTGGTAGGCGAACCAGGGCAGGTAGCCGGCGGCCAGGCCGCAGAGCAGCGCGCCGGCCCGCCAGTCCCGCCGGGCCGCCCAGCGCCACAGGCAGTAGGCCAGCGCCACGACGCCCGTCCACCACAGCAGCGGGGTGCCGATGCCCAGCACCTCGCGGGCGCAGTCGGCGGCGGTGCAGCCGGCCTGGCCGTACTTGGGGGACTCGTAGAAGAAGGACACCGGTCGGCCCAGCACCAGCCAGGACCAGGGGTTGGACTGGTAGGTGTGCGGGTCGCTCAGGCCGACGTGGAAGTCGTAGACCGTCGAGTGGTAGTGCCACAGTGCGCGCAGGGCCTCGGGTATCCACGGGAAGTCGGTGGAGCGGCCGACCGCCCAGTCACGGCCCCAGCCGCCCTGGCCGGGGGCGGTGCTGCTGGCGAACCAGCCCCACCAGGAGGCGATGTAGACGGCGACCGAGACCACGACGACCGACACGAAGGCCGGCACCACGTCCCGGGCGAGCACCGCCACGAAGGGGCGCGGGGCGCCGGCCAGGCGGCGGGCGCCGACGTCCCAGAGCACGGTCAGCAGGCCGAAGGCGGCCGCGACGTACAGGCCGCTCCACTTGGTGGCGCAGGTCAGGCCGACGCAGACGCCGGCCGCGATCCGGTACGGGCGCCAGCCCAGGTTCAGCCGCTGGGCGAGCTCGGCGTTCTCGACCCCGCCCAGCCTCGCGGCCAGCAGCGCCCGGGTGCGGTCGCGGTCCAGCAGCAGGAAGCCGAAGGCGGCGAGGGTCCAGAACATCACCACCAGGTCGAGCAGGGCGGCCCGGCTGAGCACCAGGTGCAGGCCGTCCACCGAGAGCAGCAGGCCCGCCACGCAGCCCAGCAGCGTGGAGCGGAACATCCGGCGGGCGATCCGGGCCACCATCAGCACCGAGAGGGTGCCGAGCAGGGCCACCGCGAACCGCCACCCGAAGGGGTTCATGCCGAACAGCTGCTCGCCCACGCCGATGATCCACTTGCCCACCGGCGGGTGCACCACGTACGAGGGCGTCGCCCGGTACGGGACGGCCGCGCCGGGCGTCATGATCGTGGTGTTGGCGTCCTCCGGCCAGCTGATCTCGTAACCGCCGTGCCAGAGCGCGTAGGCGTCCTTGGCGTAGTACGTCTCGTCGAAGATGATCGCGTGCGGCTGCCCGAGGTTCGTGAACCGCAGCAGGCCGGCGAACACCGCCACCGCGATCGGCCCGAGCCAGCCCGCCCAGCGGCAGAGGAAGACCCACAGGCCCTGCGGCAGCGAGACGCCCATCCGCAGCAGCAGCGGCGACTGGGGCACGTCCCCGGGCGTCACCCGGGGGCCGTCCGGCATCGGCGGCACCAGGCGCTCGGTGAGCGGCGCGGCGGGGCGGGCGGTGTAGCCGTACCGGGCCAGGCGCTCGCGCCAGCCGGCGGGTCCGTCCTGCGGTGGACGGGGGGACGGCAGGCCGACGCCGCCGTACGCGGAGTGGTCCGTACCAGTGGGCGTCTGCGCCGCCGTGTCGCCGTTCATCCGCCACATCGTAGGGGCGCTCTTCGCACGCGTGTCCGCTCCCTCGGAAGCTGACCGAATCGTCACCAAAAGCCCCGGGCGCGCGGCAGCTGCGAGGATGGGGACCGTGACAGGAGTACTCGTTCTCGCAGGCACCCCCATCGGCGACGTCTCGGACGCCCCGCCCCGACTGGTCGACGAACTGGCCACGGCGGACGTGATCGCGGCCGAGGACACCCGCCGGCTGCGCCGGCTCACCCAGGCACTCGGGGTGACCCCGGCCGGGCGGGTGGTCTCCTACTTCGAGGGCAACGAGGTCGGCCGCACCCCCGAACTGGTCGAGGCGCTGCTCGGCGGCGCCCGGGTGCTGCTGGTCACCGATGCCGGCATGCCCTCCGTCTCCGACCCCGGCTACCGGCTGGTCGCCGCCGCGGTGGCCGCCGACGTCAAGGTCACCGCGGTGCCCGGGCCCTCGGCGGTGCTCACCGCGCTCGCGCTGTCCGGCCTGCCGGTGGACCGCTTCACCTTCGAGGGCTTCCTGCCGCGCAAGAGCGGCGACCGGGCCCGGCAGCTCGCCTCGATCGCCGCCGAGCCGCGCACCATGGTCTTCTTCGAGGCGCCGCACCGGATCGCCGAGGCGCTGACGGCGATGGCCGAGGCGTTCGGGCCGCAGCGGCCGGCCGCCGTCTGCCGCGAGCTCACCAAGACCTACGAGGAGGTCAAGCGCGGGCCGATCGGCGAGCTGGCCGCCTGGGCCGCCGACGGCGTCAAGGGCGAGATCACCGTCGTGGTCGCCGGCGCCCCGCCGGCCGCGCCCCAGGAGCTGACCCCGGCCGAGCTGGCCCGGCTGGTGGCCGTCCGCGAGGAGGCCGGGGAGCGCCGCAAGGAGGCCATCGCGGCCGTCGCGGTGGAGCTCTCGCTGCCCAAGCGGGAGGTCTTCGACGCGGTCGTGGCGGCGAAGAAGGAGGGCCTGGAGAACGCCCCCGGAAAGGCGCCGGGAAAGTCCCCCGGAAAGTCCCCCGGAAAGTCCCCGGGAGGGGCTCCGGGAAAGGAGTGAACACCGGGGGTTGCGTTGCTCACGGGGAGTCGTACCGTGGAGGGAAGGCCCCGGTAAACACCCGCTGAGCTGAAGCTTCGGTCGCGGTTCCCGGTCTCGGGGAGGCCCTTCGTATAGGGCTCCCCAACCCGCATCCAAGTCTTCACAAGTGGGGCGTCGGCCGAGGTGGTCCGGGCATTCCCTGGAAGGGAAAGACCCAGCCGGACGAGCGTCCGGCGGGCGCTGGGAGACGGCCATGAGCGATGTTGTCGGTAGCCCCCGCAGTGGCAGCGCACTGAGCACGGCCGGTCTGGCCGGCCGGCCGCACACTCCCGTCGAGACCGTACGGGAGGCCTACTCCTTCGCGTGCCTGCGCTGCGGGTACGGCTGGGAGCAGGCGTACGACATCGAGCACCACGTGGCCAGGGACGGCCACGTCGTGTTCGAGTACCACGCCAACGGCGTCCGGGTGCCGTCCCCGCTGCTCAAGCCGACCTGCCCGGGGTGCGGCGGCCACACCGTGCGGATCATGCGCGAGGGCCGGGTCGCCTCCGCCGACCAGCCCTGGCAGCACGCCCCCGGCTACCCGGCGCACGCCGAGCCCGCCGGGACGCCCCCGGTGGCCGAGCCCGTCCGGCCGCGCGGACGCTGGGCCCGGTTCTGGTCGCGGCTCCTGGGCTGACACCGGGGTGACGGGACGGTCCGCCCCCGGCCGGGGAACAACTCGGTCGAGGGCGGTCCGCGCGCCCGACTAAGCTTTCCGACCATGGCGGCCACTGCAGACCACAGCACCACCGGGGCGAACGCCCCGGCGTACTACGTTTCCACCCCCATCTACTACGTCAACGATCGCCCCCACCTGGGCCACGCGTACACCACCGTGGCGGGCGACGTCCTCACCCGCTGGCACCGCCAGCGCGGCGAGAAGGTGTGGTACCTGACCGGGACCGACGAGCACGGTCAGAAGATCATGCGGACCGCCGAGGCGAACGGCGTCAGCCCGCAGGAGTGGTGCGACAAGCTGGTCGAAGAGGCCTGGAAGCCGCTCTGGGAGCACCTGGAGATCGCCAACGACGACTTCATCCGCACCACCGAGGAGCGGCACACCGCCCGGGTGCAGGAGTTCGTCCAGGACCTGTACGACAAGGGCGAGATCTACAAGGGCGGCTACTCCGGCCCGTACTGCGTCGGCTGCGAGGAGTTCAAGCTCCCGTCCGAGCTGCTCGACGGCGCGACCGCGGACGAGAAGCTCTGCTCCGTGCACAAGCGGCCGGTCGAGTGGCTGGAGGAGGAGAACTACTTCTTCCGCCTCTCCGCCTACGGCCCGCAGCTGCTGGAGTTCTACGCGGCGAACCCGGACTTCATCCAGCCCGCCTCGGCCCGCAACGAGGTGCTGCGCTTCGTCGAGCAGGACCTCAAGGACCTCTCGATCTCCCGCTCCACCTTCGACTGGGGCGTGCCGCTGCCCTGGGACGAGAAGCACGTCCTCTACGTGTGGGTGGACGCGCTGCAGAACTACATCACCGCGGCCGGCTACGGCAGCGACCCGGAGCGCTTCGCCGAACTGTGGCCCGCCTCGGTCCACCTGGTCGGCAAGGACATCCTCCGCTTCCACGCCGTCATCTGGCCCGCCATGCTGATGGCCGCCGGGCTGCCGCTGCCCAAGCGGGTCGTGGCCAACGGCTGGCTGATGGTCGGCGGCGAGAAGATGTCCAAGTCCAACCTGACCGGCATCGCGCCCACCGACCTGACCTCGCACTTCGGCGTGGACGCGTACCGGTACTACTTCCTCCGGGCGATCCCGTTCGGTACCGACGGCTCGTTCTCCTGGGAGGACTTCACCGCCCGGTACACCTCCGAGCTGGCCAACGACTTCGGCAACCTGGCCTCCCGGGTCGCCGCGATGGTCGGCAAGTACTTCGACGGGGTGCTGCCGGAGGCCACCGCGGCCGGCGACGCCGAGCAGGCCGTCGCGGACGGGCTGACCAGGGCCGCCGAGACGGCCGACCGGAAGATCGGCGAGGAGCTGGACTTCGCCGGCGGCATCGCGGCGATCTTCGAGTTCGTCAAGCAGGTCAACGGCTACCTCACCGAGCAGGAGCCCTGGAAGGTCGCCAAGGACGACTCGGCCGAGGGCCGGGCCCGCCTGGCCACCATCCTCTACACCGCCGCCGAGTCGCTGCGCGCCACCGCCGTGCTGCTCAACCCGGTGATGCCGTCCACCGCCGAGAAGCTGTGGGTCTCGCTGGGCGCCGAGGCCGCCGGACTCGGCGCGCTCCGCGCCCAGACCGTCGCCACCGTGGCCGACTGGGGCCGGCTGCCCGCCGGTGCCACCGTCACCAAGGGCGAGATCCTCTTCCCGCGCCTCGAAGAGAAGCCGACCGCCTGACATGGCCGCCAAGGACGACGCCCGGTCGACCCCGCCGCCGCTGCCGGAACCCCTGGCCGTGGCGGTGGCCGACTCGCACACCCACCTCGACATGCAGTCCGGCACCCCGGCCGAGGGCCTCGCGAAGGCCGCCTCGGTCGGGGTCACCACGGTGGTCCAGGTGGGCTGCGACGTGCCCGGCTCGCGCTGGGCCGCCGAACTGGCGGCGCAGTACGAGCAGGTGCACGCGGCCGTCGCCCTGCACCCGAACGAGGCGCCGAGGATCTTCCTCGGCGACGCGGACGGATGGTCCGGGCAGCAGCGGCTCGCGGGCGGTCGGGCGGCGCTCGACGAGGCGCTCGCCGAGATCGACCGGCTCGCCGCGCTGCCGCAGGTGCTGGCGGTCGGCGAGACCGGCCTGGACTACTTCCGCACCGGGCCGGAGGGCGTGGAGATCCAGAAGGAGTCGTTCCGCCGCCACATCGAGATGGCCAAGCGGCACGGCAAGGCCCTGGTCATCCACGACCGGGACGCCCACGAGGACGTCATCGCCGTCCTGCTGGAGGAGGGCGCCCCGGAGCGGACCGTCTTCCACTGCTACTCCGGCGACGCGGAGATGGCGAAGACCTGCGCCGAGCACGGCTGGTACCTCTCCTTCGCCGGCCCCGTCACCTTCAAGGCCAACCAGCCGCTGCGCGACGCCCTGCTCGCCACCCCGCTGGACCGGATCCTGGTCGAGACCGACGCCCCGTTCCTCACCCCGCACCCCTACCGCGGCCGCCCGAACGCCCCGTACCTGATCCCGGTCACGGTGCGCTCGATGGCCGCCACCCTGGGCCTGGCCGAGGACGAGCTGTCCGCGGCCATCGCGGAGAACACGGCGCGGGCCTTCGGGTACTGAGCCGCGGGCCTTCGGGTACTGAGGCGCGGGCCTTCGGGTACTGAGCCGGGGCGAACGGGCGCCGCGCCTCGGTGCCGTTCCCGGTGGAGATCGACCTCGCCGAGGCCGTCGAACTCCGAGGGCCCCGGCGCCCGTATCCTTGGCGCGTGAGCACCACCGACCCCACCCCTGACAGCCGCCCCCAGTCTCCGGCCGGGGGGACCCCCCTGCTGGGCAGCGCCGACATCCGGGAGCTGGCGGCCGCGTTCGGCGTGAAGCCGACCAAGCAGCGCGGGCAGAACTTCGTCATCGACGGCAACACCGTGCGGCGGATCGTCCGGGCCGCCGAGGTGACGGAGCAGGACGCGGTCGTGGAGGTCGGGCCCGGGCTCGGCTCGCTCACGCTGGCGCTGCTCGAGGTGGCGCGGCACGTCACCGCGGTCGAGATCGACCCGGTGCTGGCACAGCACCTGCCGGACACCGTCGCGGCCCGGATGCCCGGCAAGGCGGACGCCTTCGACCTGGTGTTCAGCGACGCCATGGAGGTCACCGAACTGCCCGGGCCGGCGCCCACCGCGCTGGTCGCCAACCTCCCGTACAACGTCGCGGTGCCCGTCCTGCTGCACATGCTGGCGACCTTCCCCAGCATCGAGCGGACCCTGGTGATGGTGCAGAGCGAGGTCGCCGACCGGCTCGCCGCCAAGCCGGGCAACAAGGTGTACGGCGTTCCGTCGGTCAAGGCCAACTGGTACGCCGACGTGAAGCGGGCCGGCGCCATCGGGCGGAACGTCTTCTGGCCCGCCCCCAACGTCGACTCCGGGCTGGTCTCGCTGATCCGCCGCGAGCCGCCGAAGACCAGCGCCAGCCGCGAGGAGGTGTTCGCGGTGGTCGACGCCGCGTTCGCCCAGCGGCGCAAGACCCTGCGCGCCGCACTTGCCGGCTGGGCCGGCTCCGCCGCCCGGGCCGAGCAGGCGCTCGCGGCCGCCGGGATCGACCACAAGCTGCGCGGCGAGATGCTGACGGTGGAGCAGTTCGCCGCGATCGCCGAACACAAGCCCGCCGAGGACGCCGCGTGATCACCGTACGGGTACCGGCCAAGGTCAACGTCCAGCTGGGGGTCGGCGGGCTGCGCGCCGACGGCTTCCACGACCTGGCCAACGTCTTCTTCGCCGTCGCCCTCGAGGACGAGGTCACGGCCGCTCCCGGGGAGGGCGTGACGCTGAGCTGCTCCGGCCCGGACGCCGCCGTCGTCCCGCTGGACGACAGCAACCTCGCCGCCCGCGCCGCCCGGCTGCTCGCCGCCCACCACGGCATCGCCGACCCCGGCGTGCACCTGCACATCGCCAAGGCCATCCCGGTCGCCGGCGGCATGGCCGGCGGCAGCGCCGACGGCGCGGCGGCACTGGTCGCCTGCGACGCGCTCTGGCAGCTGGACACCCCGCTGCCGGTGCTGCTGGAGCTGGCCGCCGAACTCGGCTCCGACGTGCCGTTCGCCCTGCTCGGCGGCGTCGCACTCGGCCGCGGCCGGGGCGAGATCCTGGAGCCGCTGGCCGTCGAGGGCACCTTCCACTGGGTCTTCGCGGTCGCCGAGGGCGGCCTGTCCACCCCCGCCGTGTTCCGCGAGTGCGACCGGCTGCGCGAGGAGGCCGGCACCGGCTCCAGCGACACCGACGTCCCCACCCCGGACGCCGACCCGGCGCTGCTCGCCGCGCTCGCCGAGGGCGACACCGTCGCCCTGGCCGCCGCGCTCGCCAACGACCTCCAGCCCGCCGCGCTCTCGCTGCGCCCCGCGCTCGCCGCCACCCTGCGGGCCGGCACCGAGGCGGGCGCGCTCGGGGCGATCGTCTCCGGCTCCGGGCCGACCTGCGCGTTCCTGGCCAAGGACGCCGAGGCCGCCGCCGCGGTGGCCTCGGCGCTGCGGGCCTCCGGCACCTGCCGGACGGCGCACGCCACGCACGGGCCGGTGCCGGGCGCGTCCCTGGTGGGCTGAGAACGGCTCGTGGCGGGGGCGGGGCCGGTCCATGGCGGGCGGCGGCGCCGTGGTGGCCGGGTCGGTGGACGGGCCCGTGGCGGGGGTGGGGTCGGCTCGTGGTGGGGGGTCCGGCTCGTGGCGGGGCGGGGTCGGCTCGTGGCGGGCTGACGCGGTGAAGGCGCTCCGGCGGGCCCATTAGGCTGGGGAGATCGGGGTGTCCCCGACAGGGGAGCCCGACCGCCGAGCGGCGGGCCGCCCCGCGACCGCCGAACCCAGGAGCGCAGCACACGTGGCCGTCAACCTCGCCACCATCGAGTCCGTCACGAAGGTCTACGGCACCCGCGCCCTGCTGGACGCGGTCAGCCTGGGCGTCAGCGAGGGCGACCGGATCGGCGTCGTCGGCCGCAACGGCGACGGCAAGACCACCCTGATCCGGATGCTCGCCAAGCTGGAGGAGCCCGACGGCGGCCGGATCACCCACTCCGGCGGACTCCAGATGGCCGTCCTCACCCAGCACGACTCGCTGGACCCCCAGGCCACCATCCGGCACGAGGTGATCGCCGACCGGGCCGACCACGAGTGGCTCGGCGACGCCCGGATCCGCGACATCATCGAGGGCCTCTTCGGCGGCCTCGACCTGCCCGGCTTCGCCGACGGCCTGGACACCGTCATCGGCCCGCTCTCCGGCGGCGAGCGCCGCCGGATCGCCCTCGCCAAGCTGCTGCTCGGCTCGCCCGACCTGATCGTCCTCGACGAGCCCACCAACCACCTCGACGTCGAGGGCATCAACTGGCTCGCCGAGCACCTCCAGAAGCGCCGCTCCGCGCTGGTCTGCGTCACCCACGACCGCTGGTTCCTCGACCAGGTCTGCACCCGGATGTGGGACGTCCAGCACGGCGAGGTGCACGAGTACGAGGGCGGCTACTCCGACTACGTCTTCGCCCGCGCCGAGCGCTCCCGGATCGAGGCCGTCGAGGAGCAGAAGCGCCAGAACATGGCCCGCAAGGAGCTGGCCTGGCTGCGCCGCGGCGCCCCCGCCCGTACCTCCAAGCCGCGCTACCGGATCGAGGCCGCCAACGCCCTGATCGCGGACGTGCCGGAGCCGCGCGACAAGTCCGAGCTGATGAAGTTCGCCAACGCGCGGCTCGGGAAGACGGTCTTCGACCTGGAGGGCGTGACCGTCAAGGCCGGCCCGAAGCTGCTGCTGGAGAACATCACCTGGCAGCTCGGCCCCGGCGACCGGATCGGCCTGCTCGGCGTCAACGGCGCCGGCAAGACCTCGCTGCTGCGCGCGCTGCGCGACGCGTACGCGAGCGAGGGCGACGTCCAGCCGGCGTCCGGCGTCATCAAGGTCGGCAAGACGGTCCGGCTGGCGTACCTGTCGCAGGAGGTCGCCGAGCTGGACCCGGCGACCCGGGTGCTCCAGGCCGTCGAGCAGATCCGCTCGCGGGTCGACCTCGGCAAGGGCCGGGAGATGAGCGCCGGCCAGCTGTGCGAGCAGTTCGGCTTCGGCAAGGACAAGCAGTGGACGCCGGTCGGCGACCTGTCCGGTGGCGAGCGGCGCCGGCTCCAGCTGCTGCGGCTGCTGATGGACGAGCCCAACGTGCTCTTCCTGGACGAGCCCACCAACGACCTGGACATCGAGACGCTCAACCAGCTGGAGGACCTGCTCGACGGCTGGCCCGGCTCGATGATCGTCATCAGCCACGACCGCTTCTTCATCGAGCGCACCACGGACACCGTCCACGCGCTGCTCGGCGACAAGAAGATGCGGATGCTGCCGAACGGCGTCGACGAGTACCTGGAGCGCCGGGCCCGGATGGCCGCCGCGGCTCAGGCTGCGGCTCCCTCCGCCGCCGCGGCCGCGCCGGCCGACACCACCGCCGCCGCGGCCGGGCTCTCCGGCGGGGACCTGCGGGCGGCGAAGAAGGAGATGCAGAAGCTGGAGCGTCAGATCGCCAAGCTGGACGAGAAGGAGTCCAAGCTGCACGCCCAACTCGCCGAGCACGCCGCCGACTTCTCCAAGGTCGCGGAGCTGGACACGCAGCTGCGCGCGGTGCGGGAGGAGAAGGAGGAGCTGGAGATGAGCTGGCTGGAGCTGGCCGAGCAGGTCTGATCGCGGTCACCCGGCTCTGATCGGGGTCGCCTGGTTCCGACCGGGGTCACCCCGCTCCGATCGGGGCCACCCCGCTCCGATCGGGGTCGCCTGGTTCCGACCGGGGTCACCCCGCTCCGATCGGGGTCACCCGGCGGGCCGGTTGCCCAGGAGCGTCTCCAGCTCCTGGGCCGCACGGCCCAGCGCGCTGCGCGTCGGGTCGTGCGGGGCGGCCGGACGGTCCGTCGGGGCTGCCGGGGCCGGCGGGGCCGTCGGTGGGCGGTGCGCCCGGGCGGCGGCGGTCAGTTCGTCCAGCGCGGTCCGCACCCGGTCGACCTCGGACGGGTCCGGCACCCGGCCGCCGTACCGGATCTGCGCGGCGAAGGCCGCCACCGCGCCGCCCAGCCGCTCCAGCGCCGCCGTCGCCGGCAGCCACCGCTCGGCCAGCCGGCCGGTGGGCGGCGGCTCGGCCAGGCCCTGCCGTACCTCCCGGCGGGCGTCCGCCAGTGACCGGTAGGCCGTGCGGCGCAGCCACACCTGGGCGTTGCCGGCGTGGGTGCTGCCGTTCCGGAGAGTGGTGTCGAGGACGCTCGCGTCGAGGACGACGGCGTCGAGGTAGGCCCGCAGCGCGGTCGTGGCCTCGACCAGCCGGGGCTCGATCCGGTGGCGCGGCCGCTCCGGCCACAGCAGGTAGCCGAAGAGCAGGACGATCGCGCTCGCCAGCACGGTGTCCAGGACCCGGGGCCAGAACTCGGCGGCGCTGCTCTGCCCGCCGAGCTGGAGCAGGATCAGCGCCATCGGCGTCATCACCACGGTGTTCAGCCCGTAGTGCGCCGCCGTGGCGTACGGGAGCAGGGCCACGCAGCCGGCCGCCATCGCCGTCAACGCCCACTCGTCGGTGGTGACCATCAGCAGCGCCGCGGTCACGGCCACCCCGAGCACCGTGCCCACCGAGCGGCTCACCGCGCGCAGGAACACCGAGCCGAGGTCCGGCTTGAGCACGAAGGCGATCGTCATCGGCACCCAGTAGCTCTTGCTGAGCGGGAAGTTGGCGGTGACCGCCGAGCCGACCGCGATGCACAGCGCGACCCGCAGGCCGTACCGGACCGAGCCCCGGGACAGCAGCCGCGCCCGCAGCCGCCAGGGGTCCGGCGGCGGCGCGGGGGCGGTCCCGATCCGGGTGTCGCGACCGGCCACCGTGTCGGCGGCGGCACGCAGGGCCACGTCCAGGGCCTGCCGGGAGGGGGTGTCGGGCCGCCAGTCGGGCACGGCGACCTCGCCACCGCCCTGCCGCACCGCGGCGGCCAGCCGGGCCGGCACCTCGGCCACCTCCGGCGGGACGGGGCGGCGCGCCCACAGCAGACCGGTCGCGGCCTCGGTGGCGGCGAGGGCGGCCTCGTACATCCGGCGGCGGCGCTCCTGGCGGTCCCGGTGGTCCCGGCCGCTCCGGCGGCCGGTGTTGCTCGTGCGGCTGGTGCGGTTCGTGCGGTTCGTGCCGAGCAGGTCCTGGAGCTGGTTCAGGCGGGCCGTCAGCACCTGGCGCGAGGCCGCCGCCCGCGGGCCGCCCAGGTCGGCGAGGGTACGGCCGAGCGCCTCGTACGCGGCGGCCAGCGCCCGGTTGCACGGATCCCCGGCAGGCCGGTTCGGCGCCCCCGAGGGCAGCAGCCCGAGCAGCACCACGAACGCGGCCCCGACCAGCATCATCGGCGGCGCCGCCCACCACGGCCGCGGCAGCGGCATCCCACTGCCCAGCGCGGCCGACACCAGCAGCAGCATCCCGGCCGCCGAACCACGCGGACCCGTCGCGCTCAACGCGCCGGACGCGAAGGCGGTCAGCGTCAGCGCGACCCCCAGGCCCACGCCGTCCGCGCCGGTGTGCTGGAGGGCGGTGCCGATCAGCATGCCGAGCGCGGAGGCGAGCACCGCCGTCCCGATCCGGGCGGCCCGCAACCTGCCCGGCTCGACCCGGTCGTTCATCGTCGCGTGCATCGCCCCGAGCCCGGCGAACACCCCCAGATCCAGCCGGTGCGTCACCAGCCCCACCGCCAACGGCAGCGCCATCCCCACCGCCGCCCGCACCATCAGCGCCACCGGCAGCGGCGGCCGCGCGGGCCGCGCGGCACGGGCCCACCAGGGGGAAGGGGAGGCGTCGGAGGAGCTCACGCGGTCACGTCCGTTCTGCGGCCTTGGGTCGCTGCTGTGCGACATTGCGCGGCAGATGGGGCGTACCGGGTCAGTCTACCCAGGGCTGCAGCGGCGCCTCGTACGTGTCAAGTTCGTACCGATCGCGTACGGGCGGGCCAAGGGCCCTGCCGGTCCGACAGGGGGGGTGACTACGATGACGGAGGAGTAGCCCGTCCACAGGGCGGTCGGCGTGCCGACCAGGACGGCGCGAACCAGAAGTTGACGGTGTGTTGCGGCACGCGGCCGCCCGGGACGCCCGGGCGCGGCCGGCCGTATGGGGGAGAGGTGAACTGCTGTGGCAGGAGCTAACGGGGACGGGTCGGGGACGCCTGCACCGGCGAACCCTTCGGGGAACGCGACGCCGTTCATGCTGGACCAGAAGATCACGTTGCCTTGGGTCGGTGGGATCAACCTCGCGCCCATCGTCAGCACGGTGCAGACCAACGTCAGCGCCGGCGACCTGGTGGCGGCCTTCGGCAAGCAGGACGTCAAGGTCGAGCTCGACACGCTCACGACGTTCGCGGGGAAGGTCGAGGCCCTGCTCGCCGCGATGGACGGTTCGGCGGCCGCGCCGTACAAGCTTCAGGAGCAGAAGCTGACGGGCAAGAGCTTCGCGAGCGCGGAGTTCGCCGAGGCGACGGCCCTGACCAGCGCCTACGAGAAGGTGCACGCCCAGCTCGTCCAGCTGCACAAGGACTTCGTGTCGCAGATCGAGGCGATGAAGAACGCGGTCATGAAGTCGGCGAGTGCCTACTCGACCAACGAAGACCACACGACGGCAGCCCAGAACGCGGTCGCGAAGGGTGCGGGCGTCACCGCGCCGGCGACCGGATCAAGCGCTGGCACCGGGAACTTCTGATGGCAGTCGGTGGAGGCGGTTCACGGGGAAACGGGGAGTAGGCAGTGTCAGACGGAACGAACTTCGAAGCGATCGACCACTCTGGGCTCAAGGGCATGGTCACCGGCGCCGAGCCGTCGTTGGTGCTGGACCGTGGCAACAAGCTCCAGGACGCCGGACGCGTTCTGAAGGAGCTCAGCCAGGCGCTCAAGTCGCACATCGGCAACATCACTTGGGAAGGGCCGGCCGCCGAGAGCTTCAAGACCTGGGCAGGCAACCTCCAGCAGTCGGCCGAGCTGCTGGGCAACTACTCGGCGGGCGCGGGCGGGGCCATGCACCAGGCCGGCGAGGCACTCAGCCTCGCCAAGTCCGCCGTGCCGGACGTGCCGACCGGTGACATCGCCACGGTGAACACCCGGAAGCACCAGGGCGCGCCCGACGCTGCGGCCCAGACGTTGGCCAACTTCACGCTGGAGGGGCCGACTCCCGCGAATCTCGACTCGATCATGAAGAAGCGCAATCCCAGCACGTGGGTCACCGCAGCGGAGGCTGATGCCGCGGCGCAGCGTGTCTACAAGGCGCACCAGGAAGCCATCCACCAGATGGAGAAGCTGGGGCAGGCGTACGCCGCCGCGGCAACGACGCTGAACGGGCTCGGTGCTGACCTGGCTCTGCCGGGGACGCCCGGCCAGGGGACTAACAAGTACGACTCCACTGCGGTCTCGGGAGGCAGCGGTGGCAATGCCGGTTCCGGGGGGCCTGTCCGCAACCCGCGGACCAGCGGGGGCAGCACGGGTGGGAGCGTCCACCCGGGCGGCGGCGAAACCTACGGCGGCGGAAAGGTCCTGCCCCGGGACCCCGGTTCCGGAGGCCCCGGCCCGTCGAACCCGGGCAACACCCCGCCCCCGCCGCACGGTGGCGGCGGCCAGGTGCCGCCCGCGCCGCAGGACCCGGGGACCTCGATCCCGCCGTACCACCCGTCGGACCCGGTGAACCGTCCGGGCACCGACCTCAACAGCCTGCCCCCCTCGCCGACGCTGCCCACCCAGACCGGCCCGTACGGCCCCGGCGGCGGCCACCTGCCCACTGACGGACCGACCACCCTTCCCGGCTACCCGAACGGGCCGGGAGGTTCGAACAACGGGCCCGGTATCCCCGGCGGCGGCCCGGTCCCGGGCTTCCCCACCGGAACGGGTGGCGGTTCCATCCCGGCCAAGGGTGGCGGCAGCGGCTTCGTCCCCAACAAGGGCGGCGGCCAGATCCCGGCGCGTACGACCCAGTTCGGCGGCGGTCCGGGGCAGGCGAAGGGTGGCAACCCGGGGCTGCCCAGTGGAACGGTCTTCGGCGCCCGTGAGGCGGGGGCCGGCGGTGGCCGGGTCGGTGGGGCGACCGGCATGGGCGGCGGCATGCACCCCGGCATGGGCGGCGCCCACGGTGGCGCTGTCGGCGCCGGCGGCGGCTCACGTGCCCGGGGCCTGTCCTCGACCACCGGTGGCACGGTCGGCGGCCGCAAGGGGCCGACGGCCGGAGGGGAGTTCACTCCGGGCGGTACCGGCCTGCGCAACCGCGCGGCGGGCGCTGCCGAAGGCGGGTCCCCGTCCAGGCAGAACGGCATGATGGCGCCCGGAACGGCGGGCCACGGAGGCCGGAACGAGCGCGACCGCCGCAAGCGGGCCGACTACCTGCACGAGGACGAGGAAACCTGGACGAGCGGTACCCCGCACAGCAACCCGGACGTGGTTGAGTAGGACGGCAACGACTGCCCGGCCACTGGGCTTCCCCAGTGGCCGGGCAGGCTTGTTCGGGGCGCGCTTCCCGGTCGACGGAGAGATTGACGAGGAGTTGTGATGGGGCGGACGAACGCGCGAGCGCGTTGGCGGGCTGCTGCTGCGGCACTTCTGGCGGCGGGGATCGTGGTCGGCCCGGTCGCAGTACCCGCGGTTGCCGAAGACACGATCCGGCAGCAGCAGTGGCATCTGGAGGCCATGCACGCCCCGGAGATGTGGAAGGTTACCAAGGGGCAGGGCATCACCGTCGCCGTGATCGACGGCGGGTTCAAGCTGGATCATCCGGACGTGGACGGGCAGTTCCTGCCAGGAAAGGACTTCAGCGGAAGCCCCGGCGGCGTGGGCTCGTTCGGAGACGGCCACGGAACGGGCATCGCCAGTCTGATTGCCGGGACGGGAAAGGGAAACGGGGGCACCGGCGCACAGGGGCTGGCTCCGGGCGTCAAGGTGCTTCCGCTGAAAATCAACAACGGGTCTGTTGGGACGTTGATCTCCGCTGACTTCCTCGGGCAGATCGGAGAGGCAATCACCTACGCGGTCGACCAAGGTGCGAAGGTCATCAATATTTCGCAGGGCATGAATTCGGTGATGCCCCAGCCGGAGGATGTGGCCAAGCTGAACCGGATCATCGCGACCGCCAGGGAAAAGGGCGTCCTCATCTTTTCGAGTGTCGGGAACGAAGCCGAAAAGGGGAATCCCGTTGAGTACCCAGGGGCTCTTCCCGGCGTGGTGGGTGTAGGGGCGGTTGATCGAAACGCAACTGTCACGGCCGAGTCCGAGCGGGGGCCGCAGGTCGCTCTTGCCGCACCGGGTGTGGATGTCATCGGGGCCTGCACTTCATCTACGGGTTACTGCAAGAGCCATGGCACTTCGGACTCTTCAGCCCTGGTTTCCGCCTCCGCTGCTCTTGTCTGGTCCGCCCACAAGGACTGGACTGCGAACCAGGTCCTGCGAGTGCTCATCAATACGGCCGGCAAGCCGAATGACGGGTCCACGCGCAACGAGCTGATCGGCTACGGCGTGATCCGCCCCAGGGTTGCGTTGACTGATCCGGGCGACCCTGGTCCGGCGGATGTTTCACCTATTCCGACGGCGACGGTCGCACCTTCGACTGCCGCGTCGCCTTCGGCGAGTGCGTCCGCTCCCGCGTCGGCGGTGCCGAGCCCGGCCGACACGCCGACCGATGTCGCTGTCGGGGCGTCGACGGCGCAGCCGGAGGCGGAGGGGGCGTCGGGTTCGAGCGGCACGGTGCCGATCGTGGCGGGTGTGGTTGCCGGGCTGTTGGTGGTGGTCGGGGTGGTGTTCGTGGTGGTGCGGCGCAGGCGGAAGCCGGCCGGGCGGCCCGAGGTCGCCCAGGTGCCAACGCAGCAGCCGATGGGGGCGGTACCTCCGCCGCCGTCGTACCAGCCGCCGGTGCCGCCGGAGGACAACCCGTACGCTAGGTGATCGATCGTCAGCGGACGGCAACGACTGCCCGGCCACTGGGATTCCCCGGTGGCCGGGCAGGCTTGTTCGGGGCGCGCTTCCCGGTCGACGGAGAGATTGACGAGGAGTTGTGATGGGGCGGACGAACGTGCGAGCGCGTTGGCGGGCTGCTGCTGCAGCACTTCTGGCGGCGGGGATCGTGGTCGGCCCGGTCGCAGCACCCGCGGTTGCCGAAGACACGATCCGGCAGCAGCAGTGGCATCTGGAGGCCATGCACGCCCCGGAGATGTGGAAGGCCACCAAGGGACAGGGCGTCACGGTCGCGGTGATCGACAGCGGGTTCAAGTTCGATCATCCGGACCTGGCCGGGCAGTTCCTGCCCGGCCAGGACTTCAGCGGAAGTCCGGGCGGTGTGGGTTCGTTCGCGGACGGCCACGGCACGGCGATCTCCAGCTTCATCGCCGGGACGGGAAAGGGAAACGGGGGCACCGGCGCACAGGGGCTGGCGCCAGGCGTCAAGGTGCTTCCGTTGAAGATCAACACCGGTAAGGTCGGGTCGGTCGTCTCGACCGATTTCCTTGGTCAGATCGGGCAGGCCATCGACTATGCCGTCGCTCAGGGTGCAAAGGTCATCAACATTTCTCAAGGGATCGACGCGGTGACGGCCTTCCCGGCGGATGTGGCAAAACTCAACGGGATCATCGCGGCGTCCAGGGAAAAGGGAGCCCTGGTGTTCGCTGCCGTTGGGAACGAAGCCGAGAAGGGGAATCCCATCGAATATCCCGGCGCGCTTCCCGGGGTGGTCGGCGTCGGGGCTTCGGATCGAAACGGCAGTGTCACGGCGGAGTCCGAGCGAGGCCCGCAGGTGGTATTCGTCGCGCCTGGCATGGATATGATCGCGGCTTGCACCGCGTCCACGGGCTACTGCAAGAGTCATGGCACGTCGGATGCGACCGCCGTGGTGTCGGCCTCCGCGGCATTGGTGTGGGCGGCGCATCCGAGCTGGACGGGCAACCAGGTTCTGCGGGTGCTCATCAATACGGCGGGAAAGCCAAATGACGGGTCCGGCCGCAATGACATCGTCGGTTACGGCGCGGTGCGCCCGCGTGTTGCCCTGACGGACCCGGGGGACCCCGGCCCTGCGAACGTGTCACCGCTTCCAGTCGGCTCCGCTGTGCCGACGGCGGCCCCGACGCCTACAGCGAGTGCGTCCGCTCCCGCGTCGTCGGCACCGAGCCCGGCTGACACGCCGACCGATGTCGCCGTCGGTGCGTCGACGGCGCAGCCGAGGGCTGAGGAGTCCTCGGGTTCGAGCGGCACGGTGCCGATCGTGGCTGGTGTGGTTGCCGGGTTGTTGGTGGTGGTCGGGGTGGTGTTCGTGGTGGTGCGGCGCAGGCGGAAGCCGGCTGGAGAGCCCGCGGCGGTCCGGGTGCCGCCGCAGCAGCCGATGGGGGCGGTACCTCCGCCGCCGTCGTACCAGCCGCCGGTGCCGCCGGAGGACAACCCGTACGCGAGGTGATCGATCGTCAGCGGATGGTGACAGCTGCCCGGCCACTGGGCCTTCTCGGTGGCCGGGCAGGCTTGTTCGGCGTGTGCTTCCCGGTCGACGGAGAGATTGACGAGGAGTTGTGATGGGGCGGACGGACGTGCGAGCGCGTTGGCGGGCTGCTGCTGCGGCACTTCTGGCGGCGGGGATCGTGGTCGGCCCGGTCGCAGCACCCGCGGTTGCGGACGGCTCGATTCGTGCCGATCAGTGGCACCTGGATGCCATGCACGCCCCGGAGATGTGGAAGGTCTCCAAAGGGGAGAACGTCACCGTTGCCGTGATCGACAGCGGCTTCAAGCTGGACCACCCGGATCTGGCCGGGCAGTTCTTGCCTGGTAAGGACTTCAGCGGAAGTCCGGGCGGGGTCGGCTCCTATGCGGAGAGCCATGGCACGCAGATGGCCGGCCTCATCGCCGGAACCGGTAAATCGAATGGCGGCAATGGAGCCTACGGCCTAGCCCCCGGCGCCAGGATTCTTCCGTTGAAGATTGCCAACGGATCCGAGCACGCGGTGGTTTCGGCTGATTTTTTGGACCAGATCGGCCAGGCGGTGACGTATGCGGTCGAGCAGGGTGCCAAGGTCATCAACATCTCGCAGGGAACGGCCGCTGTCACGACTTCCCCGGCCGATGTGGAGAAGCTGAACAAGATCTTGGCGTGGGCTCGTACCAAGGGATCGCTCGTGGTCTCCAGCGTCGGAAACTCCGGGGATCAGGGGAACGTTGTCGAGTACCCGGGAGCCCTGCCCAACGTGGTCGGTGTAGGGGCTTCGGACCGGAACGGCACGGTCACCGCCGAGTCAGAGCGCGGGCCGCAGGTCGTCTTCATCGCCCCTGGTACGGACATGATCGCGGCCTGCTCAAGCGTGACCGGGTACTGCAAGGGCCATGGCACTTCGGATGCGGCCGCCGTGGTTTCCGCATCGGCGGCTTTGGTGTGGTCGTTGCACCCGGACTGGACGGCGAATCAGGTCCTGCGGGTCCTCATCAATACGGCGGGAAAGCCAAATGACGGGTCCGGCCGCAATGACATCGTCGGTTACGGTGCGGTGCGCCCGCGTATCGCGGTGACGGATCCGGGTGACCCGGGCCCCGCGAACGTGTCGCCGCTGCCGGCTGACGCGGCTACGCCGTCGGCGGCCCCGGCGCCTACGGCGAGTGCGTCCGCTCCCGCGTCGGCGGTGCCGAGCCCGGCTGGCACGCCGACCGATGTCGCTGTCGGTGCGTCGACGGCGCAGCCGAGGGCTGAGGAGTCCTCGGGTTCGAGCGGCACGGTGCCGATCGTGGCTGGTGTGGTTGCCGGGTTGTTGGTGGTGGCTGGGGTGGTGTTCGTGGTGGTGCGGCGCAGGCGGAAGCCGGCCGGGGAGCCCGAGGTGCTCCAGGTGCCGCCGCAGCAGCCGATGGGGGCGGTGCCGCCTCCGCCGTCGTACCGGCCGCCGGTGCCGCCGGAGGACAACCCGTACGCGAGGTAGCCGCGTTCGGGGTCGGACACATGCGCGAGGGCGTCGGGTTCATCCTGGCGCCCTCGCGCGCGTTCGTGGGGCGTGAGGGGTGGGGGTGTGCGCCGGGGTCACTCGGGTGGAGGCTGGTGGGGGTGGGGTGGGGGTGGCGAGGGTTGGCGGTATGGATGCGGAGGGTGCTTGGCGGGTCGGGCAGGTGCGGCGGGCGGCGGCTGCGGCGCTGATCGGGACGGCGATCGAGTTCTACGACTTCTTCATTTACGGGACGGCGGCCGCGTTGGTGTTCGGGCCGGTGTTCTTTCCCGGGCTGGGCGCGGTGGGGGCGCTGTTGGCGGCGTTCTCGGTGTACGCGGTGGCGTTTCTGGCCCGGCCGGTGGGGGCGGTGGTGTTCGGTCACTTCGGGGACCGGGTGGGGCGGAGGGCGACGCTGGTGGTGTCGCTGCTGCTGATGGGGCTGGCGACGGCCGGGGTGGGGCTGCTGCCGGGGTTCGGGGTGTGGGGGTGGTGGGCGCCGGCGGTGCTGGTGGTGCTGCGGGTGTGTCAGGGCGTCGGGTTGGGCGGGGAGTGGGGCGGGGCGGCGCTGCTGATCGCGGAGAGCGCCCCGGCCGGGCGGCGGGGGCGGTACGGGGGGTTCCTGCAGTTGGGGCCGACGATCGGGTTCGTGCTGGCGAACGGGGTGTTCCTGGCGCTGCAACTCGGCTTGGACGAAGGGGCGTTCCGTGCGTGGGGTTGGCGGGTGCCGTTCCTGGCCTCGTTCGTCATGGTCGCGGTGGGGCTGTTCGTCCGACTGCGGGTCGAGGAGTCGCCGCTGTTCCGGACGGAGGGCCGCCGGGAGCGGCTGCCGGTGCTGGAGGTGCTGCGGGGGCACTGGCGTCCGGTGTTGGCGGGCAGCGGGGCGATCACCGTGGGGTACGCGCTGTTCTACCTGACCACGACGTACGCGCTGGCGTACGCGACCGGCGGGCTCGGGGTGGCGAGCACGCTGGTGCTGTCGATGCTGCTGGTCGGCGCGGCGGGCATGGCGGCGACGGTGTGGCTGAGCGCCTCGCGCAGTGACCGGTGGGGCCGGCGGCGGACGCTGTTCTGGGCGACGGGTCTGGCCGCGGCCTGGGCGCTGGTGCTGTTCCCGCTGCTGGAGACGGTGAGCCGGCCGTTGATGTTCGTCGCGTTGGCGGGGTCGATGGTGGTGCTGGGCGGCGTGTTCGGGCCGTTGGCGGCGTTCCTGCCGGAGCTGTTCCCGACCCGGGTGCGTTACACGGGCGCGGCGCTGACGTACAACCTGGGCGGGGTGGTCGGCGGGGCGACGACGCCGCTGGTGGCCACCCGGCTGACCGGGGCGTACGGGACGGCGCAGCCGGTGGGCTGGTACCTGGCGGTGCTGGGGGTGCTGGCGCTGGGGTGTCTGCGGATGCTGCCGGAGAACACCGGCGCGGAGCTCGGCTCGGTGGGCGGCTCGGCGGAGGAGCCGGTCGACGGTCCGGTGGACGGCGGACGCCGCCGGGCGCCCTGGTGGGGGGCGGACCCGGCGGCGTAGCGGAGCGGGAGCTCAGCCGGCCAGGGCGGCGCGGCCGGCCAGCACGACGGCGGTGTGCCGGGCGACGCGCTCGCCCAGGTGCTCGGCGGTGGCGATGTCGGCCTTGTGGACGCCTTCCGGGCCGGCGTCGACCGGGGACGAGGCGGCGGCGCCGTTGAAGAAGCCGAGCCGGTTGAGGTCGTTCTCGGAGTTGGCGGTGGAGTTCCAGCCGGGCTTGAGGCCGAGGTTGACCCAGTTCATGCCGTGCTGGGCGGCGAGGGTCTGGAAGAAGCCGAGGGTGCCGGCCTTGTCGCCGCTCTTGGAGCCGGAGTTGGTGAAGCCGGCCGCGACCTTGTCCTTCCAGGCGTCGGTGAACCAGCGCTTGCTGGTGGCCTCGGCGAAGGTGTGGAAGGCGCCGGAGGCGGTGCCCATGTAGGTGGGGGAGCCGAAGACGATCGCGTCGGCGCCGTCCAGCTGGGCCCACTGCTCCTCGGTGATGGTGTCGACGGCGATCGTGACGACCTCGGCACCCGCGGCGGCGGCGCCACGGGCGACGGCCTCGGCGATCACGGCGGTGTGGCCGTAGCCGGAGTGGTAGGCGAGGGCGACGGTCGGACGGACGGCGGTCATGCGGCACTCCAGGGAAGGGGACGGGCGCGGGCGGGCGTGGGGACGGGAAGGGGCGCGGCGCGGTGGCAGCGACCCCGACTCGTTCGGTCTCCAATGTAGACCAAGTCTCTATTGGTTACCAAGGGTGGAATGGAGACCGGCCGGGCTACCCTGGACGCATGACGACGGAGCGAGCGGCGCGGGCCAGGAGCGGACGGCCCGTGGAAGCGGGCGGGCAAGGCGCGCAGGACGGGCCCGACGTTCAGGGTGGGTCCGACGTTCAGGGCTGGTCCGACGCCCGGGGTGGGCAGGAGTACGACCGGTTCGCGCGGCTGTGCCCCAGTCGTGAGGTGTTCGCCGAGCTGGCCGACAAGTGGTCGATGCTGATCCTGACGAGCCTGCACCTCTCCGGTTCGCAGCGCTTCTCCGAGCTCCAGCGCGGGATCGGCGGGGTCAGCCGCAAGATGCTCACCCAGTCCCTGCGCAATCTGGAGCGCAACGGGCTGGTGCTCCGTACGGTCTTCCCGGAGACGCCGCCGCGGGTGGTCTACGACCTGCTGCCGCTCGGCCGCGAGCTGGCCGAGCTGCTGGAGCCGGTCGGCCGGTGGACGGAGCGTCGCGCCGGGCGGATGCTGGCGGCCCGCGAGGAGTTCGACGCGGCGCACGGCGAGGGCTGAGTCGCCTCCGGTCGCCCGGTGCGGGCGGAGCGGAGGCCGATTTCCCTTCCGGGCCCGGAGCCGTGTAATGTCTTCCTTGTTCGAGCGGCCGGGAGAAACACCGGCAAGCGAGCAAGCCCCTATAGCTCAGTCGGTAGAGCGTCTCCATGGTAAGGAGAAGGTCTGCGGTTCGATTCCGCATGGGGGCTCCACTGAAAGACCCTCGCCTCACGGCGGGGGTCTTTCGCGTTTCCCGGCCGGTTCCGCACGGTCGACACGCCACGGCCTAGCGGGGCGGGTGCGGAATGCGCTGTGATGGTGCGTCATCGGCCGCCCGCCCGAGGGGTGCGGGCGCGAGCCGGACCCCGACCTGGAGGGCGTCATGGGTGTTCGACTCGTGGTGGTGGACGACCACCGGTTGCTGGCGGAGGCGCTGGCCACCGCACTTCAACTGCGCGGTCACCGGGTGCTCGCGGTCGGTTCCCCGGCGGGCGTCGCCGCCGATCTGGTGGTCGGGCGACGGCCGGAGGTGTGCCTGCTGGGGGTGGCCGGGCCGGGGGATCCGGGCGCCTTCGACGGGCTGCGCCGGATTCGTCGCGAACGCCCCGAGGTGGCCGTGATCGTGCTCGGCCCGGTGGGCGAACTGCGAGGGGTGGCTGCGGCGTTCGCGGCCGGAGCGGCCGGGTACGTGCCCAGCGACGAGCGGATCGAGGTGGTCGAGCGGGCCATCGGGCGGGCGCGCGCGGGCGAGGCCGCGGTCGCGGTGGACATCCTGCGGGGGGCCTTCGACCAGCTGCTGCGCCCGGCGGAGGAGCCGGACGACGAGGCCGTGCGGCTGCTGCGGCTGCTGACCCGCCGTGAGGTGCAGGTGCTGGCCCGGATCGCGGACGGCGAGGACACCGCGGCGATCGCCGCCGGGATGCGGATCGCCGCCAGTACCGCCCGGACGCACGTCCAGCGGGTGCTGATGAAGCTCGGCGCGCGGACCCGGCTGGAGGCGGCCGCGGTCGCGGCGCGCACTGGTCTGCTGGAGCGGATGGCCGGCGGCTGACGGCTTGGTGAACCGGTGGCCGACGGCTCGGTGAACCGGTGGCCGACGGCTCGGTGAGAAGGCTGGAATCAGTCGTCCGCGTGGTGCGGAGCACCTCGGGGGGATTGGGAGAATGACCCCAGTCGTACGCATTCCGTCGATGGCTTCCGCCCGACGGGCGGACCGTCGTTCGCTGGAGGTCGCAACATGAGTAAGTACCTGGTCACGGGTGGCGCCGGCTACGTCGGCAGTGTGGTCGCCGCCCACCTGCTGGAGGCGGGGCACCAGGTGACCGTCCTGGACGACCTCTCCACCGGTTTCCGCGAGGGCGTCCCGGACGGTGCCGAGTTCGTCGAGGGCCGGATCCAGGAGGCCGGCAAGGTGCTGGACGGCTCCTTCGACGGTGTGCTGCACTTCGCCGCCTCCTCGCAGGTCGGCGAGTCGGTCGCGGACCCGGAGAAGTACTGGCGCAACAACGTGGCCGGCTCGCTGGAGCTGATCAGCTCGATGCGCGCGGCGGGCGTGCGCAAACTGGTGTTCTCGTCCACCGCCGCCACCTACGGCGAGCCGGAGGTCGTGCCGATCGCCGAGACCGCCCGCACCGCGCCGACCAACACCTACGGCGCCACCAAGCTCGCCGTGGACCACCTGATCACCAGTGAGGCCGTCGCGCACGGTCTGGCCGCCGTCTCGCTGCGCTACTTCAACGTGGCCGGCGCGTACGGTGCGTACGGTGAGCGGCACGACCCCGAGTCGCACCTGATCCCGCTGGTCTTCCAGGCCGCGCTGGGTCAGCGCCCGCACATCGCGGTGTACGGCGACGACTACCCGACCCCGGACGGCACCTGCATCCGCGACTACATCCACGTCGCCGACCTGGCCGAGGCGCACCTGCTGGCGCTGGACACGGCCGAGCCGGGCGAGCACCTGATCTGCAACCTGGGCAACGGCAGCGGCTTCTCGGTGCGCGAGGTGATCGAGTCGGTGAAGCGCGTCACCGGCCGGGAGATCCCGGTGCGGGTCGAGGGCCGGCGGGCCGGCGACCCGGCGGTGCTGGTGGCCTCGGCCGCCCGCGCCCACGAGGCGCTCGGCTGGACTCCGCGCCGCCCGAACCTGGACGAGATCGTCGCCGACGCCTGGAAGTTCACCCTGGCGAAGAACGGCCGCTGAGCGACAGAAGAACGGCCACTGGGCGACAAGCGCCGGGGAGGGGCCGGTCGGGGGAGATCCCGGCCCGACCGCCGGTGCGGCGCCGCACTCGGAAGGCGTCCGGGCGCGGCGCCCCGCGGGGGCGGTCGGATGCTCCAAGTCCGGCTGCCCGCGCGCCTTCTGACGAAACTTCACCGAATCGCCACGAGCGCGTTTCCCGCCCCGTACGCTGAGTGCGGTACCGGTGGGGGCCGGCGCCCATTCGGTCTCACCGGCCACCGGTGGGCGGGCGGAACGGCGGGTCCGGAGCGCGGATGCCGGGCCGGTCCCGCCCCGGGCTCGGGCGGTCTGAGCAGGGGGAGGGACGATGGCGCGGATTCGCGTCCTGGTGGTCGACGACCACCGGATCTTCGCCGAGGCACTGGCCGCGGCGCTGGCCGCCGAGCCGGACGTGGAGGTGGGGGCGGCCGGCAGTGCCGCCGCCGCCGAGCGGGCCTTGGAGCGTGCGGCCGGCGAGGGCCGCGCCTACGACGTGGCACTGATCGACGCCGACCTCGGAGTCGAGGCGGGTGGCACGGGCGGCACGGCCGGAGTGCCCGGTGCGGCCGGGTTACCCGGTGGGACCGGGGCGGTCGGGCAGCCCGGCGGACCGGGGGCACCCGGAGTCGGCGGAGCATTCGCCCGTCGGCGGCCGGGCGCGGAGCACGGCGAGGAGGCCCGGCGAGTCCGCGCCGCCCCGCCCGTACCGCAGCCGCGCCGGCCGGCCGTACCGCCGGGGGCGCCCGTCGCGCTGTCGGGCGGGCCGCTGCCCGGCGCCCGTCCGGTGGTGGACCCGCTGCGGGGCGACCAGCTGAGACCCGCGGCCCCGACGCCCGACGGCATCACCCTGCTGGCCCGGCTCCGCCGCGCCCACCCCGGGCTGCGCGCCGTTGTGCTGGCCGCCGCCGACGACCCGCACCGCGCCGCCCGCGCCCTGCACGCGGGCGCCACCGGCTGGGTGGCCAAGGAGAGTTCGCTGGCCCGGCTGCTCGCGGTGGTCCGGGGCGTGCTGCGGGACGAGACGCACCTGCCGCCCGCACTGCTCACCGGGGTGATCCGCGAGCTCACCACCGCCCGGCGGGACCGCACCGAGAGCGAGCGGCTGGTGGACACCCTGACCCCGCGGGAGAAGCAGATCCTGCGCTGCATGGTCGCGGGCCTCGGCCGGCAGGCCGTGGCGGAGCGGCTCTACCTGTCGCCGCACACCGTCCGGACGCACATGCAGAACGTGCTGGGCAAGCTCGGGGTGCACTCCACGCTGGCGGCCGTCGCGGTCGCCCGCCGGGCCGGGGTCAGTCCCGCCGAGCCGGCCGCGCCCCCGCCGCCCTCGGTGGTCGGCAGCGTCGAACGGCCCTGAGCCGGGAGCCGCGTCGGAAGGGGAGCCCGGGAGCCGCCGTCAGCCCGGGATGTTGTCGAACGGGGCGACCAGCACCCGTAGCAGCGCGGCGAGTTCGGTCTGCTGGCCGGAGCTGAGCTGGGCGAGCAGTTCGCGTTCGTGCGCGAGCAGCCCGGCGAGCGCCTGGTCGGCGCGGTCGCGGCCGTCGTCGGTGAGCCGAACCAGCACGCCGCGCCGGTCGTCCGGGTCGGGCAGGCGCTTGACCAGGCCCTTGCCGGTGAGCCGGTCGATCCGGTTGGTCATGGTGCCCGAGGTGACCAGGGTCTGGGTGAGCAGCTGGCCGGGGGAGAGCTGGTACGGGGAGCCGGCCCGCCGCAGGGCGGTCAGGACGTCGAACTCCCAGGGCTCCAGGCCGTGCTCGGCGAAGGCGGCGCGGCGGGCGCGGTCCAGGTGCCGGGCGAGCCGGCTGACCCGGCTGAGCACCTCCAGCGGCTCCACGTCGAGGTCGGGGCGCTCCCGGCGCCACGCTGCGACCAGCCTGTCGACCTCGTCCTCCATGACGATCAGTGTATCGGTGGATGTGTCGATGTGAAGTCTCTTGACATCGAGAAATGTGCCAGCGAGGCTACCCGAGATATCTTGATGTCGAGATACCTGCGAGGTGAGCCATGACCGATCCCGTCTGGGACCCGGAGCAGTACCTGCGCTTCGCCGACGAACGCACCCGCCCGCTGCGCGACCTGCTCGCCCGCGTCCCCGCCCTCCCGCACCCCGGTGCCGAGGCGATCCTGGACATCGGCTGCGGCCCGGGCAACTCCACCGCCGTCCTGCGCGAGCGCTGGCCGCGCGCCCGCCTCACCGGCGTCGACAACTCCGCCCCGATGCTGGCCGCCGCCCGCACCGACGGCGAGCCCAGCGCCGAGTACCTGCTCGCCGACGCCCGCGACTACGACCCGGCCCCGGCCCGGCCGGACCTGATCGTCTCCAACGCCACCCTCCAGTGGGTGGACGGGCACCTGGCGCTGCTGCCGCGCTGGGCGGACGCCCTCGAACCCGGCGGGGTGCTCGCCTTCCAGGTGCCCGGCAACTTCGACGCCCCCAGCCACACCCTGCTCGCCGACCTGCGCCGCAGCGCCCGCTGGCGGGACGCGCTCGGCGAGGAGGCCGTCCGGGCCGGCGTCCACCGGCCCGAGCGCTACCTCGACGCCCTGGTCGCCGCCGGCTGCCTCCCGGACGTCTGGGAGACCACCTACCTGACCCTGCTGCCGGGGGCGGACCCGGTCCTGGAGTGGGTCAAGGGCACCGCGCTGCGCCCGGTCCTCACCCGGCTCACCGACCCGGCCGACCGCGCCGCCTTCCTCGCCGAGTACGGGCGGCTGCTGCGCGAGGCCTACCCGGCCGGGGCGCACGGGACGGTGTTCCCGTTCCGGCGGATCTTCGCGGTGGGGACCAGGCAGCCGGACTGAGCCGGACGGGCCGAGCGGGTCGAGCCGGACGCCGGGCCGACGCCGGGCCGGTTGGGCCGAACGGGGTGGCCCGCGACGGCCCCGGCCGGTCAGGCCTTGCGCTCGCCGACCAGCTTCGGGTGCCGCTCCAGGCCCTCCAGCCCGTGCCAGGCGAGGTTCACCAGGTGCGCCGCCACCGTCGCCTTGTCCGGCTTGCGGACCTCCAGCCACCACTGCCCGGTCAGCGCGACCATCCCGACCAGCATCTGCGAGTACATCGGGGCCAGCCGGGCGTCGAAGCCGCGGGACTTGAACTCCAGGCCCAGGATGTCCTCGACCTGGGTGGCGATGTCGCTGATCAGCGAGGCGAAGGTGCCGGTCGACTGGGCCACCGGGGAGTCCCGGACCAGGATCCGGAAGCCGTCCGTCGAGGTGTCGATGTAGTCCATCAGCGCGAAGGCGGCCTGCTCCAGCAGCTCGCGCGAGTGCCCGCCGGTCAGGGCCCCGGTCACCATGTCCAGCAGCAGCTGCATCTCGCGGTCGACGACCACCGCGTAGAGCCCCTCCTTGCCGCCGAAGTGCTCGTACACCACGGGCTTCGACACCCCGGCGCGCTCGGCGATCTCCTCCACCGAGGTGCCGTCGTAGCCGCGCTCCGCGAAGACCGTCCGGCCGATCTCCAGCAGCTGCTCGCGCCGCTGTTTGCCGGTCATCCGGACCCGGCCGCCCCGGCGGCGCGGGGCCGGGGCGGAGTCGCCCTCGCCGGGGCCGGCCGCCGGTGCAGCGGGCCGCGGACGGGTCGGCGCCGAGGCGGGCGCCGCGTCCGTCCGCGTGCTGTGGTGACCGCCTGTGCTGTCTGCGCTGCTCCCGTTCACCCCTACATCATGCTGGAAGCGACGCCTCATGCGGCGCGGCGGGCGGCGATCCGCTGCGCGTCCGGCCAGCGGACGTCCCGCACCCAGCCGGCCAGCTCGAACCAGCGGATCAGCCGGGCCGAGGAGTCGATCTGCCCGCGCAGCACCCCGTGCCGGGCCGCGGTCGGGTCGGCGTGGTGCAGGTTGTGCCAGGACTCGCCGCAGGAGAGCAGGGCGAGCCACCAGACGTTGCCGGAGCGGTCCCGGGAGCGGAACGGGCGCCGGCCGACGGCGTGGCAGATCGAGTTGATCGACCAGGTGACGTGGTGCAGCAGTGCCACCCGGACCAGCGAACCCCAGAAGAAGGCGGACAGCGCCCCCTCCCAGGACAGGCTCACCAGGCCGCCGATCAGCGCGGGCAGCAGCAGCGAGATGGTGGTCCAGAGCCAGAACAGCCGGGAGATCCGCCTCATGGCCGGGTCGCGCACCAGGTCGGGGGCGTACTTGAGCTGCGAGGTCTGCTCCTCGTCGAACATCCAGCCCATGTGGGCCCACCACAGGCCCTTCATCAGCGCCGGGACGCTCTCCCCGTAGCGCCACGGCGAGTGGGGGTCGCCGTCCTTGTCGCTGAACCGGTGGTGCTTGCGGTGGTCTGCCACCCAGCGCACCAGCGGGCCCTCGACGGCGAGGCTCCCGGCGATCGCCAGCGCCAGGCGCATCGGGCGGCGGGCCTTGAAAGCGCCGTGGGTGAAGTAGCGGTGGTAGCCGATGGTGATGCCGTGGCAGGTGAGGTAGTACATGCCGGCGGTGATCGCGAGGTCCGTCCAGCCCAGCCCCCAGCCCCAGGCCACCGGGACGGCGGCCACCAGGGCGGCGAACGGCACCAGGATGAACAGGGAGAGCGCGATCCGCTCGGCCAGGCCCTGCTTCTCCCCGCCGCGGGTGGCGGACAGCCGGGTGGCCGCGGTGTCGGTCCCGGTGGCCCCGGCGGTCTCGACGCTGTCGGCGGACTCGATGACGTCGGCCGGGTCGGAGTCGGGCGACGGAGTGCGGGACGCGGCGTTCTCCGCGCGCGCCTCGCCTGCCTGAATGGTCATGGGCGTCCCTTTGCGGCGTTCCGGAACGGGAGAGAAGCGGAGCTACGTTGGCGTAACCTACGGCATCGTAGGTTGCGCTCCGCGTCCAGCGGAACACTCCGCCGCGCGGCACTTGAGTGAATTCACCCGACTGGATGGATGAACCGCGGGTCCGGCGGGTTCGGCCACCGGAGGCCGAATCGGGGCCGTGGATCGGTGCAGTTCGATACCCACGGCAGGGCCCTCTCGGGTAGGGTCTGACACGACTGTCCGCCGTGGTGTAATGGCAGCACAGGGCCCTTTGGAGGCCTTTGTCTGGGTTCGAATCCTAGCGGCGGAGCCTCTGCGCGCCTCGGGTTCGGGCGTTTTCCCCCGCGCCGGTATTGTCGGTGCTGCTCGGCGGACTGTGCGAATGGCGACCGGCCTGGGTCCGGGCCGGGCCTGCTCTGCCCTCTCTGTGAACCTACCGAGGAGCCTCCCCGCATGGGTGCCAATTCGCTTGCCGCCGTTGTCGTGCTCGCCGCCGGTGGCGGGACCCGGATGAAGTCGAACAAGCTGCCCAAGGTGCTGCACGAGGTGTGCGGGCGCTCGCTGGTGGGTCACGCGGTCTCGGCGGCCCGGGAGCTGACCCCGGGCCAGCTGGTCGTGGTGGTCGGGCACCAGCGCGAGCAGGTCGTGGCGCACCTGACGGAGCACTACCCGGCTACCCGCACCGCGGTGCAGGAGGAGCAGAACGGCACCGGGCACGCCGTGCGCACGGCGCTGGAGTCGCTGTCCGCCGACGGCGTGGCGCTGGACGGCACGGTGATCATCACCGCCGGCGACTCGCCGCTGCTGACCGGGGAGACCCTGCGCCGGCTGGCCGACGCGCACGCCGCCCAGCAGAACGGCGTCACCGTGCTGACCGCCGTCGTCCCGGAGCCCTTCGGCTACGGCCGCATCCTGCGGGACGAGGACGGCGCCGTCGCCGCGATCGTCGAGGAGCGGGACGCCAGCGCCACCCAGCGCGCGATCACCGAGATCAACTCCGGCGTCTTCGCCTTCGACGCCAAGCTGCTCACCACGGCGCTGGGCGAGCTCACCACGGACAACTCGCAGGGCGAGGAGTACCTGACCGACACCCTGGAGATCCTGCGCAAGGCGGGCCACCGGGTCGGCGCCGTGGTGGCCGAGGACCACCGGGACATCCTGGGCATCAACGACCGGGTCCAGCTGGCGCACGCCCGTCGGCTGCTGAACGACCGCCTGCTGGAGCGGGCGATGCGCGAGGGCGTCACCGTGGTTGACCCGGCGACCACCTGGTTCGACGTGCAGGTCACGTACGAGCCGGACGCCGTGGTGCTGCCGAACACCCAGCTCCAGGGCGCCACGCACCTGGGCGAGGGCTGCGAGGTGGGCCCGAACTCCACCCTCAAGGACACCCTGGTCGGCGCCGGCGCCCGGGTGAGCAACACCACGGCCGACCGCGCCGAGGTGGGCGAGCTGGCCACCGCCGGTCCGTACGCCTACCTGCGTCCGGGCGCCAAGCTGGCCCGCAAGGCGAAGGTCGGCACCTACGTCGAGGTGAAGAACTCCGAGCTGGGCGAGGGCGCCAAGGTGCCGCACCTGTCCTACATCGGCGACGCCACGATCGGCGAGGGCACCAACGTCGGCGCGGCCTCGGTCACCGTGAACTACGACGGCGTGAACAAGCACCGCACGGTCATCGGCGCGCACTGCCGGACCGGTTCGGACAACATGTTCATCGCCCCGGTCACCATCGGTGACGGCGCCTACACCGCGGCCGGCTCCGTGATCACCGGCGACGTCCCGGCCGGGGCGCTCGGTGTGAGCCGGGCCACCCAGCGCAACATCGACGGCTGGGTCGAGCGCAAGCGCCCCGGGACGGCATCCGCGCAGGCCGCGCAGGCGGCGGCGGACGGGGCCGAGCAGGCCTGAGCGGGCGGCGCCCCGGGACAGCCGGTAGTCCCGGGGCGGACGGTTTCTGCGCGGGCGCGTAACCTTGGGGACATACGTGCGCCACTGGGCTTACCGCCCGTGTCCAGGCGTACCGACATTTCCCCTACCCGTGCCGCGAGCGGGCCCTGCCTGCCCGCCGCCGGGTCGAGGGTTCAGCGTCCGCAACGCGAGGAGACGGTGCAGTGAGCGGGATCACGACGTCGGGTGAGAAGAAGCTGAAGCTCTTCTCCGGCCGTGCCCACCCGGAGCTGGCGAAGGAGGTGGCCGCGGCGCTCGGGACCGAACTGGTCCCCACCAAGGCCCTGGACTTCGCCAACGGCGAGATCTACGTCCGCTTCCTGGACTCCGCGCGTGGCGCGGACTGCTTCGTGATGCAGAGCCACACGGCTCCCATCAACCAGTGGATCATGGAGCAGCTGATCATGATCGATGCTCTGAAGCGGGCCTCCGCCAAGAGCATCACCGCGATCCTGCCGTTCTACGGCTACGCCCGCCAGGACAAGAAGCACCTCGGCCGCGAGCCCATCTCGGCCCGCCTGATCGCCGACCTGCTGCGCCAGGCCGGTGCCGACCGCCTGATGGCCGTGGACCTGCACACCGCGCAGATCCAGGGCTTCTTCGACGGCCCGGTGGACCACCTGTTCGCGCTGCCGCTGCTGGCCGACTACATCGGCGAGAAGGTCGACCGCTCCAAGCTGACCGTCGTCTCGCCGGACGCCGGCCGCGTGAAGGTCGCCGACCAGTGGTGCGACCGGCTGGACGCCCCGCTGGCGATCATCCACAAGCGCCGCGACATCACCCAGGCCAACACCATCCTGTCGGCCGACGTCGTCGGTGACGTCAAGGACCGGGTCTGCGTGCTCGTCGACGACATGATCGACACCGCCGGCACCATCTGCGCCGCGGCTGACGCGCTGTTCGACAACGGCGCCGCGGACGTCGTGGTGGCGGCCACCCACGGTGTGCTCTCCGGCCCGGCCGCGGACCGGCTGAAGAACTCGCGGGTGAGCGAGTTCGTGTTCACCAACACGCTGCCCACCCCGGCCTCGCTCCAGCTGGACAAGATCACCACGCTGTCCATCGCCCCGTCGATCGCCGCCGCGATCCGCGAGGTCTTCGAGGAGGGCTCGGTGACCAGCCTCTTCGAGGGCGTGCACTGACGAAGTCCCGGGCGGGGGGGGGGGGGGGGGGGGGGGGGGGGGGGGGGGCGGGGTGGGGGGGGGGGGGGGGGGGGGGGGGCCGGTCGACTCGGGGTGTCGGGTCGAAGAGGTGGCCGCCGCGGTCCT
>NZ_JBVILX010000025.1:0-98443 GCF_055580145.1 Kitasatospora sp. NPDC032121
GTCTTCCGGGGCTTGACGCCCTGTCCGACGTTTCAAACTCTAGCCGATCTCCGCTCCGAAAAGCGAATCCGGCCGCAACCCGATAAAACGAGCACACCGAATAAGCACCGAGCCGTCACGCCGAAAAGCGAAACGACCGGCACGAACCGGAAGTGGTGTTTCAGAGGATTGGCTGCCCCGGGACCGTCCGCGCAGTGCGTGTCCGGTGCTCCCTGCCAGGCAGCTCGAAGAACTGTACGCGCTTCCGCGCCCGGATGCAAACGTCGTGCAAAGACGGCCGGCCGGACCCCGGGGAGAGGGGTCCGGCCGGTGGAGCCGTGCGGATCAGCTGTTGGTGGGGAAGCCCAGGTTGATGCCGCCGTGCGACGGGTCCAGCCAGCGCTGGGTCACGGCCTTGCCCCGGGTGAAGAACTGGACGCCGTCCTGGCCGTACGCGTGGGCGTCGCCGAACAGGGAGGCCTTCCAGCCGCCGAAGGAGTAGTAGGCGACCGGGACCGGGATCGGCACGTTGATGCCGACCATGCCGACCTCCACCTCGAACTGGAAGCGCCGGGCCGCGCCGCCGTCGTTGGTGAAGAGGGCGGTGCCGTTGCCGTACGGGTTGGCGTTGATCAGCGCCAGGCCCTCCTCGTACGAGGCGACGCGCACGACCGAGAGGACCGGGCCGAAGATCTCGTCGTTGTAGACGGACATGCCGGGCTTCACGTGGTCGAACAGCGTGGGGCCGAGCCAGAAGCCGTCGGCCGTCGGGGAGCCGTTCCTGTCCTCGGCGGTGACCGGGTGCTTGCGGCCGTCCACGGCGAGCTCGGCGCCGTCGGCGACCCCGGACTCCACGTAGGAGGTGACCTTGTCCCGGTGCTGGCCGGTGACCAGCGGGCCCATCTCGGAGTCGCCGTTGCAGCCCGGGCCGACCTTCAGGGTGGCGATCCGCTGCTTGATCTTGTCGACCAGCTCGTCGCCGATCGGGTCGACCGCGACCAGCACGGACACCGCCATGCAGCGCTCGCCGGCCGCGCCGAAGCCGGCGTTGACGGCGGCGTCGGCGGCGAGGTCGAGGTCCGCGTCCGGCAGGACCAGCATGTGGTTCTTGGCGCCGCCCAGGGCCTGCACGCGCTTGCCGTAGCGGGTGCCGGTCTCGTAGACGTAGCGGGCGATCGGGGTGGAGCCGACGAAGCTGACGGACTTGACGTCCGGGTGCTCCAGCAGGCGGTCGACGGCCACCTTGTCGCCGTGCACGACGTTGAAGACGCCGTCCGGCAGGCCGGCCTCCTTCCACAGCTCGGCGAGGAAGTTGGCGGCGGACGGGTCCTTCTCCGAGGGCTTCACCACGACGGTGTTGCCGGCCGCGATGGCGATCGGGAAGAACCACATCGGCACCATGGCGGGGAAGTTGAACGGCGAGATGATCGCGACCGGACCGAGCGGCTGGCGGATCGAGTAGACGTCGACGCCGGTCGAGGCCTGCTCGGTGAACCCGCCCTTGACCAGCTGCGGGATGCCGCAGGCGTACTCCACGACCTCCAGGCCGCGGGCGATCTCGCCCAGCGCGTCGGAGTGCACCTTGCCGTGCTCCGCCACGATGATCGAGGCCAGCTCGTCGCGGCGGGCGTTCAGCAGCTCGCGGAAGGCGAAGAGCACCGTCGTCCGCTTCGCGATCGAGGCGGTGCGCCACTCGGTGAAGGCCGCGGCGGCGGCGGCCACCGCCTGGTCGACCTCGGCGATCTCGGCGAAGTCGACCTGTCCGGCGACCTGGCCGGTGGCCGGGTCGAAGATCTCACCGCGACGGGGGGCCGCACCGGCGGTGGCGACCGGCTTGCCGCCGATCCAGTGAATGATGTGCTTGCTCAAGGTCCGTCTGCCTCCGAAGTCCCGGGCGGCGTCCTGCCACCGGTCCGGTCTGGCGCCGCCGCGGGTGGGCCGGGCGACGGAAATCACGGGGCTACCGCGCTCGTCTCCCAGTCTGGTGGGCGCTCCGGCCCGGCTCAACGAACAGGCTGACGGGGATCGTGGATTCAGCCTTACAGGTCGTCCGGTCGCTCGGCCGAACGAGTGGCCCGGCGGGACCTCAGGACTCCCCGTCCTCCGGCTCCTCCAGGTACGGGTCGTGCAGCCCGTCCGCCGCCTCCTGGGTCTCCAGCAGGTCCAGCCGCAGGTCCTGCGCCCAGGCCAGCGCCCATCGCTTGAGCTCGTCCACCTCCCCGGCCGGGACGCCCCGGGCGCGGAACCGCCCGTCCGCCGCCTCGGCGAGCGTCTCCAGCCGTTCGGCGAGCGCCGTGGGCTGGAAGTCCGGGTCCAACTCCCCCGCCAACGCGAGCAGTTCACCCTCCCGGTAGCAGCGGGTGAGGGCGTGCACGTCGATCAGGTCGCGCGGCATGCCCCGGTCCGCGAGCAGCACGGTGGTCAGCGCGGCCGCGTCCTCCAGGGCGACGACCGGCAGCACCAGCGGCGGCTCGTCCGGTCCGGGCGCACCGAAGTCGAGCCGGACCGGGCGGTGGCCCAGCGGCTCCTTGCGCAGCTCCACCGAGTGCGACCGTCCGCCGAGCGCCAGCCGGACGGTGAGCTGCTCCAGCCGCGGCGTGCCCGGCCGGTCGACGGCCCCGCCGCCCGCCGCCCGGTACGCCTCGCCCAGCGCGGCGGCCGCCTCCGGCAGGTCGGCGCCGCCGGTCGCCAGGGTCAGCCCGTCCTGCGGGCAGGCCGCGACACCGTGGGCGCGCAGCGCGTGCCCACCGGCCAGGGCGAGGCCGTACCGGTCGCAGACGGGTGCGGCCGCCGCGGCCAGGCGCAGCTGGGCGGCGCCCGGGCGGAGGGGCGCGTCGACGGCGTGCGGGGCGGTGGTCACGCCTCCAGTCTGACGCGGCCGCCCACTCCGCGCGCCGCCACCGGCTCGCGCCCCGGGGTTCCCCCACGCGCCGCCACCGTCGAGCGCCCAGGGATGCCCCGGACGCCCCGCGGCTCACCAGCCGCCGAGCCTCGCCGCCGCCTCGTGCAGGGCGAGCTCCAGCAGCACCGGGTCGTTGAGCCGCCCGGAGCCGTCGGGCGGGACCAGCCAGCGCACGCCCGGGCTGCTGCGCTCGGGGTGCGGGACGACGATCCAGGTGCCCTCCCCGGCGCCGCGCACGCCGGTGCCGATCCAGTGGGCCGCGGTGCCGACGGGCACCAGGAAGCTGAGGTGTTCACCCCCGAAGTCGGTGAGGACCGGGCCGCGGGTGCGCGGGTCCAGGACCTCCAGGGCCGGGCGGCCGAGCCGCCCGGGGACGGAGAGGACGTCCCAGCGCCGGCCGGCCGGCAGCAGCACCAAGCCGAGCCCGGTGCGCTCCCACTGCTCCCGGAAGGTTTCCGGGTCCGGTGCCACCTGGGCGAGCCAGTGCAGTCCGGTGGTCTCCATGTCGTGTCCCCGCTTCTCGCCGTTCGTACTGTTCGGAGACGGCGGGAGGAGCGAGACCCGCCGTCACCAGGGAGAGGCGGACGGCGGGTCCCGATTACACGACTGGGGGCACCCGACTGCGGGTGCGGGCGCTTCAGCTGTCGAAGCCCAGCCCCATCCGGTCGAGGGTGCGCAGCCAGAGGTTGCGGTGGCCGCCGTTGCGGTCCGCCCGCTCCAGCGACCGGGTGGTGATCTCGATCCCGGCCCAGCGCACCGGCTCGGGCGGGAACGGCAGCGGCTTGCTGCGCACCATGTCCAGCGAGGTGCGCTCGGTGCGCTCGCCGGCGAGCAGGTCGAGCATCACCTCGGCGCCGAAGCGGGTCGCGCCGACGCCGAGCCCGGTGTAGCCGACCGCGTACGCGACCTTGCCCCGGTAGCCGGTGTCGAAGAACGCCGAGAACCGGCTGCAGGTGTCGATCGCGCCGCCCCAGGCGTTGGTGAAGCGCAGGCCCTCCAGCTGCGGGAAGCAGCGGAAGAAGTGGTTGGCCAGGGTGCGGAAGGTCTCCGGCCGCTGGTCGTACTCGTGCCGGACGTGGCCGCCGAAGTGGTAGACCGCGTCGTAGCCGCCCCAGAGGATCCGGTTGTCGGCGGAGAGCCGGAAGTAGTGGAACTTGTTGGCGCTGTCGCCGAGGCCCTGCCGCCCGCGCCAGCCGATCGAGGCGAGTTGCTCGTCGCTGAGCGGCTCGGTCATCAGCGCGTAGTCGTACACCGGGACGACGTACGGGCGGACCCGCTTGAGCAGCGACGGGAAGACGTTGGTGCCGAGCGCGACCTTGCGGGCGAAGACCCGGCCGTACGGGGTGCGGACGGCCATGCCGCTGCCGTGCTCCCGCAGGTCGGTGGCCCGGGTGTGCTCGAAGATCCGCACGCCCTGGCCGAGGCAGGCGTCCTTGAGGCCCCAGGCGAGCTTGGCGGGGTGGACCATCGCCACGCCCTCCTTGTCCCAGAGCCCGCCGAGGAAGGTCGGCGAGTTCACCTCGGCGCGCACCTGGTCGGCGTCCAGGACGGTGATGTCGAGGCCGTACCGGGCGACCGCCTCGGCGACCTCGTGGAGCTCCTCGACCTGGTGGGGCTGGGTGGCGACGTCGATCTCACCGGTGCGCTCCCACTCGGCGTCGATGCCGTAGCGCTTGAGGGTGGCCTCGATGCCGTCGAGGTTGGCGGCACCGAGGCGTTCCAGCTGGGCCAGTTCGGACGGCCAGCGGTCCAGGCCGTTGCCGAAGCCGTGGGTGAGGCTGGCCGCGCAGAATCCGCCGTTGCGCCCGGACGCGGCCCACCCGACCTCGTTGCCCTCGACCAGCACGACGTCCAGCGAGGGGTCGCGCTCCTTGGCGATGAGGGCGGTCCACAGGCCGGAGTAGCCGCCGCCGACGACCAGCAGGTCGCAGGTGGTGTCGCCGACCAGGGCGGGCAGCGCCGCCGGCCGGCCGGGATCCTCCAGCCAGAAGGGGGTGGGCCTGGCGTCACTGAGTGCGCGGGCGGAGTCCATGCATTATCAGCCACTTTCTACGGATAGGTGATGGTTGTACGTGCCACCGCTGTCGACCGTACGTCAGGCGGTGGCCTTCCGACGGTTGCCCAGCCACTGGCCGACGACGGTCAGCACGACGGCGGCGAGGAACATCGCGGTGCCGATGACGTTCACCTGCACCGGGATGCCGCGCTGCGAGGCGCCCCAGACGAACATCGGGAAGGTGACCGTGGTCGGCCCCGAGTTGAACTGGGTGATGATGAAGTCGTCGAAGGAGAGCGCGAAGCTGAGCAGCGCGCCCGCCGCGATGCCGGGCGCCGCCAGCGGCAGGGTGACCCTCAGGAAGGTCTGGGTGGGGGTCGCGTAGAGGTCCTGGGCGGCCTGTTCGAGCCTCGGGTCCATGCTCATCACGCGCGCCTTGACCGCCGTCACCACGAAACTGAGGCAGAACATGATGTGCGCGATGAGGATGGTGGTGAAGCCGAACGGGATGCGCATGTTGAGGAAGAGCGTCCCGAGCGAGGCGGCCATGACCACCTCGGGCATGGCCATCGGCAGGAAGATCATCGCGGTGGTGGCCGAGCGGCCGCGGAAGCGGTAGCGGGCCAGCGCGAAGGCGACCATGGTGCCGAGCACGGTGGCGCCGATGGTGGCGAGCACCGCGATCTGCAGGCTGAGCGAGAGCGACTGGCACATGTCGGCGACGCCGCAGGGGTTGGTCCAGGCGTCGGTGGAGAACTCGTTCCACTCGTAGTTGAACTTGCCCACCGGCTTGTTGAACGAGAAGGCCAGCACGACCAGGTTGGGCAGCACCAGGTAGGCGAGGGCCAGCAGGCCGGCCAGCACCACCAGGTGGGCGCGGATCCACTTGAACATCCGGGACATCAGACCAGATCCTCCGTCCCGGCCTTGCGCATGTAGACCGTCACCATGCCCAGGATCAGGGCCATCAGGATGAAGCTCAGCGCGGCCGCCGTGGGGTAGTCGAGCACGTTCAGGAACTGCTTCTGGATGCCGTTGCCGACCATCTGCTCGCTCGGCGAGCCCAGCAGCTGGGCGTTGATGTAGTCGCCGGAGGCCGGGATGAAGGTCAGCAGGGTGCCCGCGACCACGCCCGGCAGCGAGATCGGGAAGGTGACCTTGCGGAAGGTGGTGAACGGCCGGGCGTAGAGGTCGCCGGCCGCCTCGTGCAGGCGCGGGTCGATCCGCTCCAGCGAGGTGTACAGCGGAAGGATCATGAACGGCAGGAAGTTGTAGGTGAGGCCGCAGACCACCGCGAGCGGCGTGGCCAGCACCCGGTCGCCGTCGGTGAGGCCGAGCAGGTTGGTGACGTCCAGGACGTGCAGCGCGTTCAGCGCGCCGACCACCGGGCCGCCGTCGGACAGGATGGTCTTCCAGGCCAGGGTGCGGATCAGGAAGCTGGTGAAGAACGGCGCGATGACCAGGATCAGGATGACGTTGCGCCAGCGCTTGCTCGCCTTGAACGCGATCGTGTACGCGAGCGGGTAGCCGACGACCAGGCAGAGCACGGTGGCGACGGCCGCGTAGGAGAACGAGCGCAGGAAGTGCCACTTGTACTCGACCAGGGCGTCCCAGTAGGTCGAGAAGTGCCAGGTGACCTTGAAGCCCTCTTCGAGCGAGCCGGTCTGCAGCGAGGTCGAGCCCTGGTAGAGCATCGGGACGGCGAAGAAGATCAACAGCCAGGCGATGCCGGGCAGCAGCAGCCAGTACGGGGTGAGCTTGCGCCTGGGCTTCGCCCCCGGTTCCGTGCGGGGGCCGCCGTCGGGGGGTATCGCCTGGGGCGGCGCGGCCGGGGCGGTGGCGGTCATGCGGCCTCCTCCGCGGTGCCCGCGTCGATCGCCTGCGCGGCGTCCAGGGCGAAGGAGTGGGCCGGGTTCCAGTGCAGTCGGACGGCGGCGCCGGGGACGATCCGGGCGTCGCGCTCCATGTTCTGCTCGAAGACGGTGACCTCCTGGCCGCCGTCGGTGCGCACCACGTACTGGGTGGAGACGCCGATGAAGCTGGAGTCGAGCACGGTGCCGGTCAGCCGGTTGCGGCCGTCGGCGACCTGCTCGGAGGCGTGGGTGATGGTGATCTTCTCCGGGCGCACGCCCAGGTGGACGCGCTTGGCGTCGGTGGCGCAGCGCGCCTTCGGCACCGTGAGGCGGGCGCCGGCCGCGCTGAGCAGCAGGTCGCCGCCGTCTGCGCCGGTGACCTCGGCGGGCAGCAGGTTGGACTGGCCGAGGAAGTTGGCCACGAAGGTGGTGGCGGGGTTCTCGTACAGCTCGGCGGGGGCGCCCAGTTGCTCGACCCGGCCGCCGTTCATCACCGCGATGGTGTCGGCCATGGTCATGGCCTCCTCCTGGTCGTGGGTGACGTGCACGAAGGTGATGCCGACCTCGGTCTGGATCCGCTTGAGCTCCAGCTGCATCTGGCGGCGGAGCTTGAGGTCGAGCGCGCCGAGCGGCTCGTCCAGGAGCAGCACCTGGGGGTGGTTGATCAGCGCGCGGGCGACCGCGACGCGCTGCTGCTGGCCGCCGGAGAGCTGGTGCGGCTTGCGCCGGGCGTACTGGCCGAGTTCGACCAGCTCCAGCATCTCGTCGACCTGCTTCTTGACGTCCTTCCGGCCGCGCCGGCGCAGGCCGAAGGCGACGTTCTCGAAGATGTCCAGGTGCGGGAAGAGCGCGTAGCTCTGGAAGACGGTGTTCACCGGCCGCTTGTACGGGGGCAGGGCGGTGACGTCCTGGCCGCCGATCAGGACGGTGCCGGTGGTCGGCTCCTCCAGGCCGGCGATCATGCGCAGGGTGGTGGTCTTGCCGCAGCCGGAGGCGCCGAGCAGGGCGAAGAAGGAGCCCTGCGGGACGGTCAGGTCGAGCGGGTGGACGGCGGTGAAGGAGCCGTAGGTCTTGCCGATGCCGGTGAGCCGGACGTCGCCGCCGGCGGCCGCGTCGCGCTGCTGGTCTGTCATGGGGTGGTGTCTTCCTGGGTTTCTCTGCCGGGAGTCGGGGGTCAGGCGCCGATGAGCTTGGAGAACTTCTGCTCGAAGTCGCTCTCCTCGCTCTCGGAGAGCGTGCGGAACACGTGGGCCTTGACCGCCATCTCGGGGGTGGGTACGACCAGCGGGTTGGCCGCGGTCTCCGGGGCGATGCCGGCGAGCTCGTCCTTCATCCCGGTGACGGCGGATACGAAGCCGATGCCCGCGACCAGCTGCGCCGCGATCTTCGGCTGATAGTAGAAGTCGATCAGCTTTTCCGCGTTCGTCTTGTGCCGGGCCTTGGCCGGGACCAGCATGTTGTCGGTCGAGGCGATGTAGCCCTTCTCCGGGATGACGAACTCGATGTCCGGGTTGTCGGCCCGCAGTTGGATCAGGTCGCCGCCCCAGGCGATGCAGGCCGCGATGTCGCCGGCCGACAGCTCCTGGCCGTAGTCGTTGCCGGTGAACCGGCGGATCTGCTTGCTGTCGACGGCCTTCTGCAGCCGGGCGACCGCGCCGTCGTAGTCGTCGGCGGTGAACTTCGCGCTGTCCTTGCCCTGGTCCAGCAGGACCATCCCGATGCTGTCGCGCATCTCGGAGAGGAAGGTGACCCGGCCCTTGAGGTCGGGGTCGTCCAGCAACTGGGAGACGCTGGTGACCGGCTTCCCCTTGGTCGCCTTCCGGTTGTACGCGACGACGGTCTGGATGCCGGCCCACGGGTAGGAGTAGAGCCGACCCGGGTCCCAGTCGGGGGCGCGGAAGCGCGCGTCGATGTTGGTGATCGCGGTGGTGACGTTCGCCGGGTCGAGCTTCTGCGCCCAGCCCAGCCGGATCAGCCGGGCGGCCATCCAGTCGGTGAGCACCATCAGGTCACGGCCGGTGTCCTGGCCGGAGGCGAGCTGCGGCTTGACCTTCCCGAAGAACTCGACGTTGTCGTTGACGTCCTCGTTGTACTTGACCCTGATTCCGGTGGCCTCGGTGAAGGCGTCCAGGGTGCCGTGCTTCTCCTTGTCCTTCTCGTCCGTGTCGATGTACAGCGGCCAGTTGGAGAAGTCGACCTCCTTCTGCGTCTCGGAGAGGTCCTTGGCGGCGTTCGCGGTCGAGTCGCCGGTCGCCCGCGGGGCCGCCGGGATGCCGCAGGCGGCCAGGGTGCCCGCTCCGGCGGTCAGCGCGGCGGCGCGCAGCAAGGTGCGGCGGCCGAGCGCGGCCCGGCCGCTGGTCAGGCTGCGTTCCCAGGCCCTTCGGACCGGTTCGGGCAGACCGTCGGTGAGCTCGTTGAACGCCATGGAACGGGCCTCCTGGGGGAGATGGGGTGTGGGGGCACCCGCTTGGGCCGGGGGTTATCTGTCTCCGAAGACGGTGCGGTGCCAGTCCTTGCGGGCCACCGCGGTGGTGTCGAACATGACGTGCTTCACCTGGGTGTACTCGTCCAGCGAGTACTGGGACATGTCCTTGCCGTAGCCGGACGCCTTGTAGCCGCCGTGCGGCATCTCGCTGATGATCGGGATGTGGTCGTTGACCCAGACGCAGCCGGCCGCGATCTCCCGGGTGGCGCGCAGCGAGCGGTGCACGTTGCTCGTCCAGGCGGAGGCGGCCAGGCCGTACGGGGTGTCGTTGGCCAGCCGCAGGCCCTCGTCGTCGCCGTCGAAGGGCAGCACGACCAGCACCGGGCCGAAGATCTCGCCCTGCACGACCTCGCTGTCCTGGGCCGCGCCGGTGATCAGGGTGGGCAGGTGGTACGCGCCGCGGGTGAGGTCGGTGCCGTCGTGGCCCTTCTCCGCGGGCCGGCCGCCGGTGACCACGGTGGCGTACGAGCGGGCGCGCTCCACGAAGCCGGCCACCCGGTCCCGGTGGGCGTACGAGACCAGCGGGCCGAGGTCGGTGTGCGGGTTCAGCGGGTCGCCGACCCGGATCGCGGCGTACAGCTCGGCGACCCCGGCCACGAAGGCGTCGTACAGCGGGCGCTGGACGTAGGCGCGGGTGGCGGCGGTGCAGTCCTGGCCGCCGTTGATCAGCGAGGCGGCGACCGCTCCGTGCACGGCGGCGTCCAGGTCGGCGTCGTCGAAGACCACGAACGGGGCCTTGCCGCCGAGTTCCAGGTGGGTGCGCTTGACGCTCGCGGTGGCGATCTCGGCGACCCGCCTTCCGACGCCGGTGGAGCCGGTGAAGGAGACCATCGCGACGTCCGGGTGCCCGACCAGGTGCTCGCCGGCGGTGCGCCCGGCGCCGGTGACCACGTTGACCACGCCGTCCGGGATGCCCGCGGCGGTGCAGGCCCGGGCGAACATCACCGAGGTCAGCGGGGTCAGCTCGGCCGGCTTGAGCACGATGGTGTTGCCCGCGGCGATCGCCGGGAGGATCTTCCAGGCGGCCATCTGCAGCGGGTAGTTCCACGGCGAGATCGAGCCGACCACGCCGACCGCCTCGCGCCGCACGTACGAGGTGTGGTCGCCGGAGTACTCGCCGGCCGCCTTGCCCTCCAGGTTGCGGGCGGCGCCGGCGAAGAAGGCGGCGTTGTCGATCGTGCCGGGCACGTCGAACTCGGTGGCCAGCTTGACCGGCTTACCGGTCTGCCCCGTCTCCACCCGGGCCAGGTCGTCGGCCGCCCCCGCCAGGACGGCGGCCAGCCTGGTGAGCGCCTCGGACCGCGCGCCGGGGCTGGCCGAGGACCAGCCGGGCAGGGCGGCCTTCGCGGCGGCGACGGCGGTGTCCACGTCCTCGGTGGTGGCCAGCGCGACCTGCTCGACCACGCTGCCGTCGGCGGGGTTGACGACCTGGAAGGGTTCCCCGCTCCCCCGGGTCTGGCGGCCCGCAATGTACTGCGCGCCCGGGCCGAAGTCGGTCAGGTCCATCTGGTTCCTCCAAGTGCCGTGGTTCGACCGCTGCGGGGTCACGCGTCCGCGCTGGGGGTCTGCGGTCCCGCTGACCTTGCCTGCTGGGAGGCTGACGTGACAAGGGTCACTTCGACAGCCTCGGCGCGAAGGGCCTTACAGGGTGCAAGGGTGCAGACAGGGCGACAGGTCGTCTGGGGGATGGATGATTTACCTGACACCCTGATCACCCGGAGCCCCCGCTCCGGTCCCCACACGGCCTCCGGAGGCCCGCGATGCTCCCCACCGTCGCCCGAATCCTCGACCTGGACGTGATGCGGCGCGGCCTGCCCCAGGTGGTGGCCGGCGCCGACCACCTGGAACGGCCGGTCCGCTGGGTCCACGTCAGCGAGCTGCCCGACGTCGCCGGGATGCTCCGTGGTGGCGAGCTGGTGCTGACCACCGGCATCGCCCTGCCGGAGGACCGCGAGGGCCTGGCCCGCTACGTCCGCGAGCTGGACGAGGTCGGGGTGGCCGGCCTGGTCGTCGAGTTCGGGCGGCGCTACTTCGACTCGCTCCCCCGCGCCCTGGTCAACGCCGCCGAGCAGCGCGGGCTGCCGCTGGTCACGCTCCGCCGCGAACTGCGCTTCGTCGCCGTCACGGAGGCCGTGCACGCCCTGGTGGTCAACGCCCAGCTGGAGCAGCTGAGGGTCTCCGAGTCGGTCCACCAGGTCTTCAACGAGCTGGTGGTGGAGGGAGCCGAGCCGCCCGAGGTGATCCGCCAGGTGGCCCGGATGGCCGGCGCCCCGGTCGTCCTGGAGAACCTGGCCCACCAGGTGCTCGCCCACGACGCCGCCGGACGCCCCGAGGCCGAGGTGCTGGAGGACTGGGAGCGCCGCTCGCGCGGGGTCCGCCCGGCCGGGCGCACCGGCCACGACCCGCGCAGCGGCTGGCTGGTCACCACCGTCGGCGCCCGCGGCCAGGACTGGGGCCGCCTGGTGCTGGTGCAGGAGCCCGGCCCGCTGCCCGGGGGCGAGCCCCACCCGCACACCATGCTGCTGGAACGCGGCGCCTCCGCGCTGGCGCTCAACCGGCTGGTGGTGCGCGACCGGGAGAGCCTGGAGCGGCAGACCCACCGCACCCTGCTGTCCGGCATCCTCACCCACGCGCTGACCGTCTCCGAGGCGGCCCTGCGCGCCCAGGCCCTCGGCGTCCCGCTGGAGGGCCGCCGGCTGGTCGGCGTGGTGCTGCGACAGCGGCGCGGGCCGATCCCGGCCGCGCTGGAGGCCCAGGCCCGGCTGCGCGACTTCACCGAGCTGGCCGCCGGCGCGGTCCGGGCCTGCCGGCTGACCGCGCTGGTCGGCGCGCTCGACGACGAGGCCGTGGGCCTGCTGATCGCCCTCGGCACCCAGCAGGACGAGCACGCCGCGCTGGACTCCCTCTCGGCCACGCTGCGCCGGATGTCGGCCGAGGCCGGACGGGAGGGCGGCGACCCGGCCGGCCCGGTGGTCGCGGTCGGCTCCTCGGTCGGCTCGGTGCGTGACGCCCGGCGCACCCTGCTGGAGGCCACCCAGGTCGCCGACGCCGCCCTGCACGACGCGCCCGGCGGCCGCAGCTCCTCCTACTACCGCCTGCCGGACGTCCGGCTGCGCGGCCTGCTCCACCTGCTGCGCGACGACGCCCGGCTGCAGACGTACGTGGAACGGGAGTTGGGCCCGCTGCTGGCCCACGACGCGGAGCACAACGGCCAGTTGGTGCAGATGCTGCGGATCTACCTGGAGCAGGGCCGGAACAAGTCCGCCGCGGCGGACGCCGCGCACCTGTCCCGGCCGTCCTTCTACGACCGGCTGCACAAGGTCGAGCGGATCCTCGGCGTGGACCTCGACCAGGTGGAGTCCTGCCTCTCCCTGCACGTGGCCCTGCTCGCCCTGGACGCGGTGCGCCGGTAGGACGGATCACACCCCGGTGATGCGGCCCCAGACCTTGTGCAGCTCGGGCCGCTCGGCCGAGGCGACGTCGCGCATGGTGTGCAGCCGGGCGCGCATCTCCTCGGTCGGGAAGACCAGCGGGTTCTCGGCGAGTTCGGCCTTCTCCTTGTCGCCGCTGTCCGCCAGCACCTCGCGGGCGGCCGGCACCGGGCAGATGTACTGGACGAACGCGGCGAGTTCGGCCGCCACCTCGGGCTGGTAGTAGTAGTCGATCAGCAGCTCGGCGTTGCGCTTGTGGGCGGCCCGGTTGGGGATCATCAGGCTCTCCGCCCACAGCTCGCCGCCCTCCTCCGGCACCACGAACTCGATGTCCGGGTTCTCGGCGGTGAGCTGGACGGCGTCGCCCGAGTACGCCTGGCAGGCGAGCGCCGCGCCGGAGGCGAGGTCGCTGGTGTAGTCGTTGCCGGTGAAGCGCCGGACGTGGCCGCTGTCGACCGCCTTCTGCACCAGGTCCATCGCCCTGCGCGCGTCGTCGTCGCTGAACTTCGCGATGTCCGCGCCCTGGGAGAGCATCAGCAGCCCGAGCGCCTCGTCCAGTCCGGCGAACAGCGTGACCCGGCCCTTGAGGTCGGGCGCCCACAGGTCCGCGGTGGACCTGATCTCGCGGCCGAGCGCCTTGCGGTTGTAGGCGATGCCGGTGATCCCGGACTGCCACGGCACGCTGCGCCTGCGCCCGGGGTCGAAGGCCGGGTCGGCGAGCTGGGGGTCCAGGTTGGCCGTGACGTTGGGCAGGTTGTCCCGGTCCATGGCCTGCACCCAGCCCAGCGAGACGTACCGCCCGGCCATCCAGTCGCTGATCACCATCAGGTCCCGGCCGGGGGCGGCGCCCTGGGTGAGCACCGGGCTGATCTTGCCGAAGAACTCGTCGTTGTCGTTGATGTCCTCGGTGTAGGTGACCTCGATCCCGGACTTCTCACTGAACGCGTCCAGGGTCGGGCGGCCGCCCGCGTCGTCGGTGTCGATGTACTGCGTCCAGTTGGAGAAGGCGAGCCGCTTGTCGCTCTCCGAGCGGTCGGGGGCCGAGCGGCGGTCCTCGGCCACGTACGCGGACGGGATGCCGCAGCCGGTCAGCGTGCCGGCGCCGAGCAGCGCGGCGCCGCCGAGCACAAAACGCCGGCGGACGGCACGGGAGTCGACGGGACGGCGGGTCAGGGTGGTGCGGCTGGGCATGAGCGGCCTTCCGGAGCGTGGGACGGCCCCGGGCACGCGCGTGCTCGGGGCCGTCCTGGTAGGTACGTCTGGGTACGTCAGACAGTGTGCGCGTCGGTGAGCGACAGCACCTCGTCCAGGACCGCGAGGCCGGTCTTGGCCTCCTCCTCGGTGACGGTGCACGGCGGGACGACGTGGAAGCGGTTCATGTTGACGAACGGCCAGAGCCCGCGCTGCTTGCAGGCGGCGGCCAGCTCGGCCATCGGCGCGTTGTCGGCGCCGGCCGCGTTGTAGGGCACCAGCGGCTCACGGGTCTCCCGGTCCTTCACCAGGTCGAGCGCCCAGAACACGCCGAGGCCGCGGACCTCGCCGACCGACGGGTGCCGCTCGGCCAGCTCGCGCAGGCCGGGGCCGAGGACCGTCTCGCCGATGTGCCTGGCGTTCTCGACGATGCCCTCCTCCGCCATGGTGGTGATGGTCGCCACCGCGGAGGCGCAGGCCAGCGGGTGGCCGGAGTAGGTGAGCCCGCCGGGGAAGGCCCGCTCGGCGAAGGTGGCCGCGATCTCGGCGCTGATCGCCACGCCGCCCAGCGGCACGTAGCCCGAGTTGACGCCCTTGGCGAAGGTGAGCAGGTCCGGGGTGACGCCCCAGTGGTCGGCGGCGAACCACTCGCCGGTGCGGCCGAAGCCGGCCATCACCTCGTCCAGGATGAACACGATCCCGTAGCGGTCGCAGATCTCCCGCACCCCGGCCAGGTAGCCCGCCGGCGGGACCAGGATGCCCGCGGTGCCGACCACCGTCTCCAGGATGACCGCCGCGACGGTGCCGGGCCCCTCGAACGCGATCACCTGCTCCAGGTGCTCCAGCGCGCGCTCGCACTCCTGCGCCTCGTTCTCGGCGTGGAAGTTGGAGCGGTAGGGGTACGGCCCCCAGAAGTGCACCACCCCGGAGACGCCGCTCTCGTTGGGCCAGCGCCGCGGGTCGCCGGTCAGGGCGATCGCGTTGGCGGTGGCGCCGTGGTACGAGCGGTAGGTGGACAGCACCTTCTGCCGGCCGGTGTGCAGCCGGGCCAGCCGGATGGCGTTCTCGTTGGCCTCGGCACCGCCGTTGGTGAAGAAGATCTTGTCCAGGTCGCCGGGGGTGCGCTCGGCGATCAGCCGGGCGGCCTCGCTGCGCGACTCGACCGCGAAGCCGGGGGCGATGGTGCAGAGCTTCGCCGCCTGCTCCTGGATCGCGGCGACCACCTTGGGGTGCTGGTGGCCGATGTTGGTGTTGACCAGCTGCGAGGAGAAGTCGAGGTAGCGGTTGCCGTCGTAGTCCCAGAAGTACGAGCCCTCGGCGCCGGCCACCGCGAGGGGGTCGATCAGCGCCTGGGCGGACCACGAGTGGAAGACGTGCGCGCGGTCGGCGGCCTTGACGGCCTGGCCGGCGGCTGAGTCAGCGGTGGGGATGCTCATGCCGGTAAGGCTAGGGCGGCCCGTCCCCGAAGGGCAGTTCCATCGTGTCAGCCGGTCGCGCCAACCGTCGACAGGATGCAAAGGCGGTGGGCCCGGGTCGAGAAGACCCGGGCCCACCGTCACATCAGCCGACCATCAGATCGCGGTCATGACGTGCTTCACGCGGGTGTAGTCCTCGAAGCCGTACGCCGACAGGTCCTTGCCGTAGCCGGACTTCTTGAAGCCACCGTGCGGCATCTCGGCGACCAGCGGGATGTGGGTGTTGATCCAGACGCAGCCGAAGTCCAGCCGGCGCGACATCCGCATGGCGCGGGCGTGGTCCTTGGTCCACACCGAGGAGGCCAGCGCGTACTCGACGCCGTTGGCGTACGCGACGGCCTGGTCCTCGTCGGTGAACTTCTGCACGGTGATGACCGGGCCGAAGACCTCGTTCTGGATGATCTCGTCGTCCTGGTTCAGACCGGAGACGACGGTCGGGGCGTAGAAGTAGCCCTGGTCGCCGACCCGGTGGCCACCGGCCTCGACCTTGGCGTGGGCGGGCAGCCGCTCGATGAAGCCGGAGACCTGCTTCAGCTGGTTGGCGTTGTTCAGCGGGCCGTACAGCACGTCCTCGTCGTCCACGCCGCCGGTCTTGGTCTCGGCCGCGGCCTTGGCCAGCGCCTCGACGAAGGCGTCGTGGATCGACTCGTGCACCAGCACGCGGGTGGCGGCGGTGCAGTCCTGGCCGGCGTTGAAGTAGCCCGCCACCGAGATGCCCTCGACGGCCTCGGCGATGTCGGCGTCCTCGAAGACCACGACCGGGGCCTTGCCGCCCAGCTCCAGGTGGACGCGCTTGACGTCCTTGGAGGCGGACTCGGCGACCGAGATGCCGGCGCGCACCGAACCGGTGATGGAGGCCATCGCCGGGGTCTTGTGCTCGACCATCAGCTTGCCGGTCTCGCGGTCACCGCAGATGACGTTGAAGACGCCGGCCGGCAGCTCCAGCTCCTTGAGCACGCCGCCGATGATCTCGGCCAGCAGCACGGTGGAGGCCGGGGTGGTGTCGGAGGGCTTCAGCACGACGGTGTTGCCCGCGGCGATGGCCGGGGCGAACTTCCAGACGGCCATCATCATCGGGTAGTTCCACGGCGCGACCTGGGCACAGACGCCGACCGGCTCGCGGCGGATGATCGAGGTCATCCCGTCCATGTACTCGCCCGCGGCCTTGCCCTCCAGCATGCGGGCGGCACCGGCGAAGAACCGGATCTGGTCCACCATCGGGCCGATCTCCTCGGAGAGGGTCAGCGCGCGGGGCTTGCCGGTGTTGCGCACCTCGGTGTCGACGATCTCGTCGGCCCGGGCCTCGACCGCGTCGGCGATCTTCAGCAGCAGCTTCTGCCGGGTGCTCGGGGTGGCGTCGCGCCAGATCGGGAAGGCGGCGTCGGCGGAGGCCATGGCCGCGTCGACGTCAGCGGCACCGGACAGCGGCGACGTCGCGTACACCTCGCCGGTGGTCGGGTCGACGATGTCGAGCGTGCGGCCGTCGGCCGCGTCGACGAACTCACCGTTGATGTAGTTGCGCAGCGTGCGAAGGTCGCTCACGGATCTCTCCTCGGTCTGGGCCTGCGGCGTTGCAGATTCCGGCGCAATGGTACGTCGGCGGATCCGGCGTACGAAGGGTCCCGAGTGGCCGTGCCAGGAGCGGCGCGGTCCACTGGGTGGCGGTACGTGCGCCGGCCCTCGGGTCGCGCGCGTACCGTGCCAGGGTAGCCGCACGACTGCCGGTATCGACAGACCGAGTGCGCTTCAGCGATGAAATCCGCACCCCTTTTCCAAGATCACGACGAAATCAGCAGCTTCCACGCTTGCGAACACGCGGGCGATCAGGCACAGTGGCCGCGTGGCCAACCGCGACCGGAACGCCAGCGTTCCCCTCGACGCCGCCTCCAAGGCGATCATCGAGCAGCTCCAGGAGGACGGGCGCCGCCCGTACGCCGCCATCGGCAAGGCCGTCGGCCTGTCCGAGGCTGCCGTGCGGCAGCGCGTCCAGAAGCTGCTCGACCAGGGCGTGATGCAGATCGTCGCCGTCACGGACCCGCTCACCGTCGGCTTCACCCGCCAGGCGATGGTCGGCATCCGGGTCGAGGGTGACATCGAGCCCGTCGCCGACGCGTTGGCCGCCCTCGACGAGGTCGACTACGTGGTCTGCACCGCAGGCTCGTTCGACCTCCTGGCCGAACTGGTCTGCGAGGACGACGAGCACCTGCTCGAAATGATCAACAAGCGCATCCGCGCCCTTCCCGGCGTGCGGAGCACCGAGAGCTTCGTTTACCTGAAGCTCCGGAAACAGACCTACACCTGGGGCACCCGATGACAGCCGACCCGGCGCAGAAGGACCTTTCCAAGACCGCCTACGACCACCTGTGGATGCACTTCACCCGCATGTCGTCGTACGAGAACTCCCCCGTGCCGACGATCGTCAAGGGCGAGGGCACCTACGTCTGGGACGACAAGGGACGCAAGTACCTCGACGGCCTCGCCGGCCTGTTCGTCGTCCAGGCCGGCCACGGCCGTGAGGAGCTCGCCGAGGCCGCCGCCAAGCAGGCCAAGGAGCTCGCCTTCTTCCCGGTGTGGAGCTACGCCCACCCGAAGGCCGTCGAGCTGGCCGAGCGCCTGGCCAACTACGCCCCGGGCGACCTGAACAAGGTCTTCTTCTCCACCGGTGGCGGCGAGGCCGTCGAGACCGCCTGGAAGCTCGCCAAGCAGTACTTCAAGCTGACCGGCAAGCCGACCAAGTACAAGGTCATCTCGCGCGCCGTCGCCTACCACGGCACCCCGCAGGGCGCCCTGTCCATCACCGGCCTGCCGGGCCTGAAGGCCCCGTTCGAGCCGCTGGTGCCGGGCACCCACAAGGCCCCGAACACCAACATCTACCGCGCCCCGGCCTTCCTCGAGGGCCCCGACGGCACGGTCGACCCCGAGGCCTACGGCCGCTGGTGCGCCGACGAGATCGAGGTGGCCATCCTCAACGAGGGCGCCGAGACCGTCGCCGCCGTCTTCGTCGAGCCGGTGCAGAACGCCGGTGGCTGCTTCCCGCCGCCGCCCGGGTACTTCCAGCGCCTGCGCGAGATCTGCGACCGCCACGACGTGCTGCTGGTCTCGGACGAGGTCATCTGCGCCTTCGGCCGCCTGGGCACCATGTTCGGCGCCGACAAGTTCGGCTACCAGCCCGACATGATCACCTGCGCCAAGGGCATGACCTCGGGCTACTCCCCGATCGGCGCCACGATCATCTCGGACCGCCTCGCCGAGCCGTTCTACAAGGGCGACAACACCTTCCTGCACGGCTACACCTTCGGTGGCCACCCGGTCTCCTCCGCGGTGGCGCTGGCCAACCTCGACATCTTCGAGCGCGAGGGCCTGAACCAGCACGTGCTCGACAACGAGGCCGCGTTCCTGGGCACCCTGAACAAGCTGCGCGACCTGCCGATCGTCGGCGACGTCCGCGGCAACGGGTACTTCTACGGCATCGAGCTCGTGAAGGACAAGGTCACCAAGGAGTCGTTCAACGACGAAGAGGTCGAGCGCGTCCTCTACGGCTTCCTGTCGAAGGCCCTCTTCGACAACGGCCTGTACTGCCGCGCCGACGACCGTGGCGACCCGGTCATCCAGCTGGCCCCGCCGCTGATCTCCGACCAGTCGACCTTCGACGAGATCGAGCAGATCCTGCGGACCAGCCTCACCGACGCGTGGGCGAAGATCTGATCCCCTGAGCCTTCTTCCCCACCCTCCGCCGAAGGGCGGCCCCGCTCCCCGCGAGGCCGCCCTTCGGCGTCTCCCCCGCCGGTGCAACATCACAGTCGTACGACCAAACATGCCTGAATGCGGGTGATATGCCCGTGATGGACCAGTGCGCCGCAACCGCGACACGCCCCGGTCGTTCTAATCTGACGACTGTCATATCCCTGCGGCCACCCAGGATGGATCCTCATGTCAGCGGCACCGCCTGACAACGACGTGCTGTGGGCCCGAGGGATCGTCAAGTCCCATGACGGCACCCCCGCCCTGCGCGGCATCTCGATCGGCGTCCGCGAGGGCGAGGTGCTCGCCGTCACCGGCCCGCGCGGCTCCGGCAAGAGCACCCTGCTCGGCTGCCTCTCCGCCCAACTCCCGGTCGACGAGGGCGAGGTCTGGTTCAACAGCGCCCCCGTGCACACCCTCCAGCGGGCCGGCCGCGAACGGCTGCGCCGCGACCGCTTCGGCTTCGTCGGCTCCGAGCCCCACCTGGTGCCCGAACTGACCGCCCGGGAGAACGTCGCCCTGCCGCTGCTGCTCGCCGGGGCCGGCAACAAGGCCGCCTACACCGCCGCCGACGAGTGGCTGGAGCGCCTCGACGTCGGCGACTGCGCCCGGCTGCGCCCCGAGCGGCTGATCCAGAGCCGCCGCCAGCGGGTCGCCGTCGCCCGCGCCCTGGCCCCGCTGCCACCCGTCGTCTTCGCCGACGACCCGACCGCCCCGCTGCACCGCGAGGCCGCCGAGCAGGTCATGCGGATACTGACCAGCGCGGCCAGGTCCCACCAGCTCACCCTCGTCCTGGCCACCCACGACCCCGAGCTCGTCCGGTTCGCGGACCGCGCCGTCGCCCTGGTCGACGGACGGCTCACCGCCCCCGTCGCCCCCGTCCCCCGCGGCTCCGCCGCCCCCGGAGCCGCCGGAGCGCCCGCCGTCACGGCCACCCGCCGCTGACGACGCCGAGCCGCTGAAACCGAGCCGCTGAAACCGAGCTGCCGAAGCCGAGCCGCTGAAAGAGTCGACGTGTTCTATCTCCGTCTGGCCCGGGGCTACCGGGTGCCCGACCTCGGCCGCTGGCTGCTCACCGCCCTGGCCGCCGCCGTGGTCGCCGCCTTCCTGCTGCGCTCCCTCGGCCGGGCGATGAGCGACCCGATCGACGGCGGCGACCCGCTGGCCCGGCTGCTGTGGTGCCTGCCCCCGCTCGCCGCCGTCGCCTGGTTCGCGGCCGTCGCCGCCCGCGCGGTGCCCGCCCGACGGCCCGAGCGGATCGCCGGCCTCACCGCCGCCGGGGCCGGCTCCCGCCGGATCCGGACGCTGATCGCCGGCGAGGTCGCGCTCGCCTGCACCCTCGGCAGCGTGCTCACCCTGCTGCTCTTCCTGGTGCTGCGCAACGACATCGCCGGCCCCGGGCTCGCCCTCGACCTCGGCATGGGCGTACCGCTGCCGGCCGCCGCGCCGGTCGTCCTGCTCGCCCTGGTCCCGCTCACCGCCGGCACCGCCGCCGCCCTCGCGGTGCCCGTCACCGAGACCCTGCCCGGCGGCCGCACCCAGGCCCCGACCGGCTTCGGCGTCTGGCGGATCGCCCTGGCGACCGGGCTGGGCGTGATCGGCGCCGCACTCGAACTCATCGCCCTGCGGCCCGGCGCCGCCGTCGACGGCCGCCCGATCCACCTGCCCGCCGGACTCGGCACCACCAGCACCGCCGCCCTCGGCGGCTGGGCGGCCAGCGCGCTCGGCCTCGCCCTGCTCACCGGTCCGCTGCTGGCCTGGGCCGGGCGGCTGCTCGCGGTCGGACGGCCCACCCCGCTGCGGCTGCTGGCCGGGCGCGGCCTCACCGCCCAGGCCCGCCGGCTCGGTGCGCCGCTGGCCGTGCTCACCCTCGCCGTGGCGCTGGTGCTCACCACCATCCGCTACTGGATCGGCACCCCGGACAGCGCCGACGCGCTGCCCGCGGTCGAGGCCTGCCTGGTGCTCGGCTGCGCGGCCGCCGCGGTGGTCACCCGGCTCGCCGAGGTCCGCGCCGACCGCCGGGAGGTCACCGACGCGCTGCTGCGCCTCGGCACCTCGCCCCGGCTGCTGTTCGGCGCGGTCGCGCTGCGCACCCTCGCGGTGGGCAGCACCTTGCTGCTGACCGGCGGGGCGACCGCCGCGCTGGCGGCCGCCGGGCTCCGGTAGGGGCCTGCCCCGGTCGTTCCCGCGGAGCGGGGCTCAGCCCGCCGCGGCGAGCTGACCGCAGGCGCCGTCGATCTCCTGGCCGCGGGTGTCGCGGACGGTCGTCGGCACGCCGTGCGACTGGAGCCGACGGACGAACTCGCGCTCGTCCTCGGGCCGGGAGGCCGTCCACTTGGATCCGGGGGTCGGATTCAGCGGGATCAGGTTGACGTGCACCCGACGGTTCTTGATCAGCCGGCCAAGCAGGTCGGCCCGCCACGCCTGGTCGTTGATGTCCTTGATCAGCGCGTACTCGATGGAAATCCGGCGACCGGACTTCTCCGCGTAGTTCCAGGCCGCGTCCAGCACCTCGGCGACCTTCCAGCGGGTGTTCACCGGCACCAGCTCGTCGCGCAGCTCGTCGTCCGGGGCGTGCAGCGACAGCGCCAGACGGCAGCTGAGGCCCTCGTCCGCGAACCGGTGCATCGCCGGGACGAGGCCGACGGTGGAGACCGTGATGCCGCGCTGGGACAGGCCGAAGCCGTCCGGCGCCGGGTCGGTCAGCCGGCGGATCGAGGCCAGCACCCGGTTGTAGTTGGCCAGCGGCTCGCCCATGCCCATGAAGACCACGTTGGACAGCCGCGCCTCGCCGCCGGGGATCTCCCCCGACTTGAGCGCGCGCATCCCGGCCGCGATCTGCTCGACGATCTCGGCGGTGGACAGGTTGCGGGTCAGCCCCGCCTGGCCGGTGGCGCAGAACGGGCAGTTCATGCCGCAGCCGGCCTGCGAGCTGATGCACATGGTGACCCGGTCCGGGTAGCGCATCAGCACGGACTCCACGAGCGTGCCGTCGAAGAGCTTCCAGAGCGTCTTGCGGGTGGCGTCGTCGTCGCAGGAGACGTGCCGGACCACCGACATCAGCTCGGGCAGCAGGCTCCCGGTCAGCTTCTCCCGGCTGGCGGCGGGGATGTCCGTCCAGCTCGCCGGGTCGTTCGACATCCGGCCGAAGTAGTGGTTGGAGAGCTGCTTGGCGCGGAACGGCTGCTCGCCCAGCTCGGCGACGGCCTCCTTGCGCTCGGCGGGGCTCAGGTCGGCGAGGTGTCGCGGGGGCTTGGCGCCGCGCGGCGCGACAAAGGTGAGTTCTCCGGGCTTAGGCATGGTTGTTCCAGTGTCGCAGACGCGCGAGGGCCCCGGACGCCAGGCGTCCGGGGCCCTGCTCCTACGTCTCGTACGGCTCGACGGCGCGGGTCAGCTGCCGACGAAGGCCGCCAGCAGCAGCCAGACCACCGGGGCGGTCGGCAGGAGCGAGTCCAGCCGGTCCATGATGCCGCCGTGGCCGGGCAGCAGCGTGCCCATGTCCTTGATCCCGAGGTCGCGCTTGATCATCGACTCGCCCAGGTCGCCCAGGGTCGCGGTGACCGCCGCGCAGCCGCCCAGGATCAGGCCCTGCCACCAGCTGCCACCGTCGATGATCAGTTCCATCAGCAGCGCGCCCGCCAGCATCGACAGGGCGATGCCGCCGGCCAGGCCCTCGCGGGTCTTGCCCGGGCTGATCGTCGGGGCCAGCTTGGTCTTCCCGAACTTGTAGCCCACCGCGTAGGCGCCGGTGTCGCTGCAGATCGTCACGATCAGGAAGAGCACGATCCGCTGGGGGCCGTCGTCGGCCGCCAGCATCATCGCCACGAAGGTGGCCAGGAACGGCACGTAGAAGGCCGTGAACACACCTGCCGTTATGTCCCGCAGGTAGTCCTCCGGCGGCTCGGCCATCCGCCAGACCATCACCGCCAGCCCGGTCAGCGCGAGCGAGGCGGCGGCCCACTGGATGCCGGCCCAGTAGCCGGTGGCGACCATGGCGAGGCCACCCACGACCAGCGGGACCAGCGGCGCCTTGATCTGCTTGCGCTCGGCGAGCCGGCTGGTCAGCTCCCAGACGCCGACCGCGACCGCGGCCATCACGACGACCAGGAACAGCGCCTTCACCACGAACAGCGAGGCGACGATCACCGCACCGAGGCCGACGCCCACGCCTATGGCGGCCTGGAGGTTACGGCCGCCGCGCTGCTTGCGCGGCTGCGGCTGCGGGGCGGGCTGGGCGGCCACGGGTGTCTCCTGCCCTGGGTGGGACGACGGCACGTAGTGGGGCTGCCCGGCCGCCAGGTGGTTCGCCGGCGGCGCGGGATGCACCGGTGCCCCCGGGTGCGGCGGGGTGCCGTGACCGGGGGCGGGGATGGCGTCGCCGGATATCGCGCGCAGCACGACCGTCTCGGTCACGCCGGGCGGCGCCGGCTCGGACTGCTCGTCCCGGAACAGCGGGCCGCTCAGCCGGCCGGACTCCCGGGCCTGCCCCTCGCCGGCCTCGGCCGGTCCGCCGGGGGCGGGCCGACCGTGGGCCGCGGGCCTGCCGTGGGCGGCCGCCCGACCGGGGTCGGGCGTGCCCGGCGGCGGGCCGGGCTCGGCCGGTACGGGAGGCATGACCTGAGTCTCCTCCGCGTCGCCGCCCCAGTACACCGGAGGCTGCTGCGGCTGATCCGAACGGAGGCCCGGGGCCCCGTGGGCGGCACCCGTCGCACCCGGGGGCACGGCGTGGCCGCCCGGGTGGCCGGGGTGTCCCTGGACCGGCGGCGGCTGCACGCCGTACCCCGGCACCGGGTGGGCCGGGGTACGGGCGTCCTGCGGGTGCGGCGCCGGGCGGTAGGGCTGGAACTGCTGGTCGGACGGGCCCCAGTAGCCGGGGGCGTCAGGGGCGTCGTTCATCAGACCTCGAGCAGCTCGGCTTCCTTGTGCTTCAGCAGCTCGTCGATCTGGGCCACGTACTTGGCCGTCGTGTCGTCGAGCTCCTTCTCGGAACGGCGGCCGTCGTCCTCGCCGACCTCGCCGTCCTTCACCAGCTTGTCGATGGCGTCCTTGGCCTTGCGGCGCACCGAACGGATCGAGACCTTGGCGTCCTCGCCCTTGGTACGGGCGATCTTGATGAACTCCCGGCGGCGCTCCTCGGTCAGCTCGGGCAGCACCACGCGGATGATCGAGCCGTCGTTGGACGGGTTGACGCCCAGGTCGGAGTCGCGGATCGCCTGCTCGATGGCCTTCAGCGCGGTCTTGTCGAACGGCGAGACGACCGCCATCCGCGGCTCCGGCACCGAGAACGACGCCAGCTGGTTGATCGGGGTCTTGGCGCCGTAGTACTCCGCGACGATCTTGGCGAACATCGCCGGGTGCGCACGGCCGGTGCGGATGGCCGCGAAGTCGTCCTTGGCGTGCAGGACGGCCTTCTCCATCTTCTCCTCGGCCTCGAGGAGGGTCTCTTCGATCACTGTGGTCTCCCTGTCCGGTTCATCTGCTGTTGTTCCGACCGGTGTCGGCGCGCCGACCGGTCACGGTGTCGGCGCCGACCGGTACGGCTGGTTGCTGCTCAGGCCCGGACAGAATCCTGGCTGATGAGTGTGCCGATCTTCTCACTCTTCACCGCGCGCGCGATATTGCCCTCCGCCAGCAGTTCGAAGACCAGCATCGGAAGGTTGTTGTCCTTGCACAGCGTGATCGCGGTGAGGTCGGCGACCTTGAGGTCGCGCGCGATGACCTCGGAGTACTCCAGCGCGTCGAACTTGACCGCGTCCGGGTTGGTCCGCGGGTCGGAGTCGTAGACGCCGTCCACGCCGTTCTTGCCCATCAGCAGGACGTCGGCGTGGATCTCCAGGGCGCGCTGGACGGCCGTGGTGTCGGTCGAGAAGTACGGCATGCCCATACCGGCGCCGAAGATCACCACACGGCCCTTCTCCAGGTGCCGGACGGCCCGCAGCGGCAGGTACGGCTCGGCGACCTGGCCCATGGTGATGGCGGTCTGGACCCGGGTCTCGATGCCCTCCTTGACCAGGAAGTCCTGCAGCGCGAGGCAGTTCATCACGGTGCCGAGCATGCCCATGTAGTCGGAGCGCGCCCGGTCCATGCCGCGGACCTGGAGCTCGGCACCCCGGAAGAAGTTGCCGCCGCCGATGACCACCGCGACCTCGGTACCGGCGCGGACGACCGTGGCGATCTCGCGGGCGATCGCGTGCACGACGTCCGGGTCGACGCCGAGCCCGCCGCCACCGGCGAAGGCTTCACCGGACAGCTTGAGCAGCACCCGGCGGCGCGAGCCGTCCCTGGGGTCCTGCGCGGTCTCCTGCGTCTCCTGCATGGACTTCTCCTTTTTGCACCTACTGGTCACAGGCGCGGGTGTGCGGATGCCCGGCCTGCGCGTACACGCGAGGAGGCCACTGCCGCGGGAACCGGTTCGGTGTCCTGCACGGCAATGGCCTCCTCGTCGTTCATGGTGCCGACGCGAGCCCGCCCGTTGGCGGTAGGCGCGGGGTGAGCCCGTTCGGCGTTCCTCCCGCCCCGGTCAGCGGGCGGGGGCGGTTCCCAGCCTAAGGGGGCCGGGGACCAGGTGGAACGTGGCTCAGGCGCCGACGCGGAAGCGGGCGAAGCGCTTCAGGGCGACGCCGTTCTCCTCGAGGACCTTGGCGACGGACTTCTTGTTGTCCTTCGCGAAGGCCTGCTCCAGGACGGAGTTCTCCTTCACGAAGCCGGTGACGCGACCCTCGACGATCTTCGGCAGGGCGGCCTCGGGCTTGCCCTCCTCGCGGGCGGTGGCCTCGGCGACGCGACGCTCGTTCTCGAGCGCCTCGGCCGGGATCTCCTCGCGGGACAGGTACTTCGGGGCGAAGGCGGCGATGTGCTGCGCGACGTCCTTGGCGACCTCGGCGTTCTCCTTGTCCAGCTCGACCAGGACGCCGACGGCCGGCGGCAGGTCGGGGCTGGTCTTGTGCAGGTAGACCGCGACGAAGCCGTCACCGTCGAACTGGGCGAAGCGACGGAAGACGATCTTCTCGCCCAGGGTCGCGTTGGCCTCGTCCACGAACTGCTGGACGGTCTTGCCGGCCTCGATCTCGGAAGCCAGGGCGGCGTCCAGGTCGGCCGGGGCGGTCTTGGCGACGTGGGCGGCGATCGCGTCGGCGACCTCGACGAACTTGTCACCCTTGGCGACGAAGTCGGTCTCGCAGTTCAGCTCGACCAGAACGCCGGACTTCTTGTCCTCGGCGATCAGCGCGGCGACGGCGCCGTTGGAGGCGTCACGGCCCTCGCGCTTGGCAACGCCCTTCTGGCCCTTGATGCGCAGAAGCTCGACGGCCTTCTCGACGTTGCCCTCGGCCTCGTCCAGGGCCTTCTTGCAGTCCATCATGCCGGCGCCGGTGAGCTCACGGAGCTTCTTGACGTCCGCGGCGGTGAAGTTCGCCATGGTGTGAATCTCTTCTCGCGTCTCGCGTGTCTGCGTGGAGTGGCGCCGGGACCGGCGGTTCGGTCCCGGCGCGGGAGAGAGGGGCACCTGCCGGCTTCGTACCGGCGGGTGCCCCTCACCCTTGGTACGTCAGGCCTGCTCGGCCGGAGCCTCGGCGGCGGGGGCCTCGGCAGCGGGGGCCTCGGCGGCGGCGGGGGCCTCCTCGGCCTTCTTCTCGCCCTCGAGGAGGTCCTTCTCCCAGGCGGCCAGCGGCTGGTCGGCACCCGGCTCGGCCTTGGCGTCGCCCTTGGCGACACCGGCGCGGGACTTCAGGCCCTCGGCCACGGCGTCGGCGATCACGCGGGTCAGCAGGGTGACGGAGCGGATCGCGTCGTCGTTGCCCGGGATCTTGTAGTCGACCTCGTCCGGGTCACAGTTGGTGTCGAGGATGGCGACGACCGGGATGTTGAGCTTCCGGGCCTCGCCGACCGCGATGTGCTCCTTCTTGGTGTCCACGATCCAGACGGCGCTGGGAACGCGCTGCATGTCGCGGATACCGCCGAGGGTCTTCTCCAGCTTGTCGTGCTCGCGCTGGAGGACCAGGAGCTCCTTCTTGGTGAGGCCGGAGCCGGCCACGTCCGAGAAGTCCAGCTCGCCGAGCTCCTTCAGGCGCTGGAGGCGCTTGTAGACGGTCGAGAAGTTGGTCAGCATGCCGCCGAGCCAGCGCTGGTTCACGTAGGGCATGCCCACGCGGGTGGCCTGCTCGGCGATGGCCTCCTGGGCCTGCTTCTTCGTGCCGACGAAGAGGACGCTGCCGCCGTGGGCAACGGTCTCCTTGATGAACTCGAAGGCGCGGTCGATGTAGTTCAGCGACTGCAGGAGGTCGATGATGTAGATGCCGTTGCGCTCGGTGATGATGAAGCGCTTCATCTTCGGGTTCCAGCGGCGGGTCTGGTGACCGAAGTGGACGCCGCTCTCCAGCAGCTCCCGCATCGTGACGACGGCCATTGCCGTACTCCTTGGTGTTACGGCCCGGCGGCGGCACTGCCTCGCAGCGATCGCCCACAGCCGGGTCAGGCTCGGTTTGTCCGTGGCGGCCAGGTGACAGCCACGCCTGACGCCCCGAACGTGCCGAGCCGCTCCACCCTGGCGGCCCAGGGGCCGGTCGGGCTCGGCGGACCGAGCGGCACTCGCACCTGGCGGGGCTGCGGACGAACCGCGTCCGACCGCCGGTGGCGGGGCGTGCGAAGTCGACCCGGCGGACCGGGTCGCGTGTGAAGTGTACGGGAAGCGCCGAGGCGCGAGCGACTCCACGCGTGGCCGGGGGCCCGCCGAGGACCTGGGAGGAGTCCGGGGGACGGCCGGGGAGGGCGGGTTCCGATGGGGCTGCGGTCGCGTTCCCGTGGGGCTGGGACGGGGGCGGGGAGGGCTGTGTGACGGACTCGGGAGCGGACGCTCGGGCGGACGTCGGGGCGCGGGCGCGAGGGCGGACGCGGGGGGTGTGGGGGCGGACGCGGGGGTGGGTGCGGGCCGGCCGGCCGCCTGCCCCGGTCCGTCGCCGGTATGCCGTTTGTACACCGGATGGCGGAGTCCGTGCACCCGTGGGAGTGATGGCGTGCGGGCATGAGGGGGGTTTGTCCACAGGAATCCGGATGTGAGTGGCGCGGGAGCGGCACGACGGCGAGCCTGCGGGCATGACTGGTCGCGGGTGGTTCGGCGGGGTGGTGGTGGCGGTGGTGCTCGTGCTCGTGCTCGCGCTGCCGGGGGTGTCAGGGGCGGCGGGGGCTACCGGGGTCGCGGGGGCTGTGCGGGCCACCGGGGTTTCGAGGGGGCCCGAGGCCGTCGGTGTCCCGCGCTCGGGCGTCACGCGCTCGGGCGCGGACGGGGGTGGGAGCGGGCGGAGTGGTGCGCGCGCCTGGCCGGTGGGCGGGCCTGGCGCGGTGCTGGGCCGGTTCGAGCCGCCGGCGAAGGTCTGGGCCGCCGGACACCGGGGAGTCGACCTCGCCGCGGCACCGGGGGCGGAGGTCCGGGCGGCGGCTCCCGGAGTGGTCGCCTTCTCCGGGCTGGTGGCGGGACGGCCGGTGATGACCGTCTCCCATCCCGGCTCGGGCTCTCCCGCGCTCCGGACCACCTACCTGCCCGTCACCGGCACGGTCCCGGTCGGCACCACGGTGGCCGCCGGACAGACGATCGGACTGCTCGCTCCGGACGGGCGGCACTGCGCCGAGCACGACTGCCTGCACTGGGGACTGCTGCGCGGAGACCGCTACCTCGACCCGCTGGCCCTGTTCGGCGCGGGCACGGCGCGGCTGCTGCCACTGAAGGGCGGGGACGGGTAGGCGTCCCGCCGCACGCCCGTCGGCGAAGGATCGAGTGTGGGGCGACGGCGAGGGTGGGGCAAGGACGAGGGCGGAGCCCGGGACCGCGGGCGGAGCCGGAAGCCGGGCCACGGTCGGAGCCGGCCGGGTCGACTCAGGGCCGGGCGAGCCCGTGCAGCACCATCGCGACCGCGGCATCGGCGATCTCCTCGGGGCTCTCGACGGCACAGCCGGTGCGGCCCCCTGCCGCGGCCTGCTCGGCCCTGCGGGTCGCCGCCTCCACCACGCCCTGCACCAGGGCCGCGGCGAGCCGGGGCTGCTCGTGGCCGAGGTCCTCCAGGGTCCGGCCGACCAGGCCGGCCAGCCTGCCGTGCGCCGACCTGATCCGCTCCCGCGCGGCCTCGTCGAGCTCCAGCGCCGAGATCGCCACCACCGCCCGGTGCCGGGGGTCGGCGGCGAGCGCCAGCTGGCCCCGGACGTAGGCCTCGATCCGCTCGACGGCGGTGTCGCAGCTCTCCATCCCGGCCTCGATCTCGGCCGCCCAGAGCGGGAGGTCCACCTCGCAGAGCGCCTCGACCACGGCGGCGCGGGACCGGAAGTACTCGTAGACCGAGGAGCGCGCCAGCCCGGTGCGCGCCGCGAGCGCGGGGAAGGTCAGGGCCTCCATGCCACCCTCGGCAAGCAGGACGCGGGCAGCATCGAGGAGGGCTGCCCGCTGGAGCTGGCGATGCTCGGCCACCGTGGCCGCTCGGATCTTCGGCACGCTCCCACTCTACGGAGCCCTACCTCCGACCGATACGGCGCCGCGCATCAGGAGGACGCCCGGGCCCGGCGACCGGCCACCCGTGCCGACGGCGGACGCCCGACTGCCGACGCCCTATCGGATGTCCGACAGCTTGGCGCGCAGCTGGAGGACGGACTTGGTGTGGATCTGGCTCACCCGACTCTCCGTCACCCCCAGCACCTGTCCGATCTCGGCGAGGGTGAGGCCCTCGTAGTAGTAGAGCGTCACCACCGTCTTCTCCCGCTCGGGGAGGGTGTTGACCGCCTGGGCCAGCAGCCGACGCAGTTCGCGGTCCTCGGCCACCTCGACCGGGTTGTCGGCGCCGTGGTCCTCCAGGGTGTCCATCAGGCTCAGCCGGTCGCCGCCCTCCCCCACCGGGTGGAGCAGCTCGTCCAGCGCCACCACGTTGGCCAACGACAGCTGGCTGAAGATGGCGTGGAGGTCCTCGATCGCGATGCCCATCTCGGCCGCGACCTCGGGATCGTGCGGCGTCCGGCGCAGCCGGGCCTCCAGCGTCGCGTACGTCCGCTCGACCGCCTTCGCCTTCTGCCGCACCGAACGCGGGATCCAGTCCAGGGCCCGCAGCTCGTCGATGATCGCGCCGCGGATGCGGCTGATCGCGTAGGTCTCGAACTTGATGGCGCGATCGATGTCGAACTTCTCGATCGCGTCGATCAGCCCGAAGACCCCGGAGGAGACGAAGTCCGCCTGTTCGACGTTGGAGGGCAACCCGACCCCGACCCGGCCGGCCACGTACTTGACGAGCGGTGAGTAGTGCAGGATCAGCTGCTCGCGCAGCCGCTGGTCACCGGTCTCCTTGTAGGAGCGCCAGAGCTCTTCGAGCGCGGTGCGGCCCTGGGCCGCGGCCTCCCTGGCGTCCGGCCCCTGATCGCCGCCCTCCACCCGCTCCCGGCGGAGCGGGGACACCGGAGAGGCGAACACCTGAACGGCAGCGGACCGAACCGGCGCACTGTCGGGCGGCCAGGGCGCACCGGCCACGGCCGCGCCGGGGGGTGCACCGGCGGGCGCGCCGGCGGGACCGGTCGCGTCGGCGCCTTGGACCGGCTCTGCACCCCGGGCCGCATCCGTAGGCTGGGGCGCCACCGTCGGCCGGCCGACCTGGCGCGACAGGCCTCCCATCGTCCCCGCCGACTTGGACGGGAAGTCGGGCACGGGGCGCCGCTCGGTCCGCGGCCCCCCCGAGGACCGAGCGCCACCGGTCACTCTGTGTCCGGGAATGTGTGTGGGCATGCGTTGGTCTGCGCCGTTCTGCCGAGTCATGTGCTGATAGGGAAGGCATGTGGAGCGTAGCGTGACCGACTCACTGCGAAGCGCTACCGCCACTCGGTCGTCCCCCGATCCGGTGGCCGTCGCACACCGGATCGAGACTGCGAACAGAGGAACCGGAGTGCCAGGCAGCCGGACGGCCGACGTGCGTTCCCTCGGCGCGGGTGTGTTCTCCGTTCCGACGCTCACCTCCTCCGCACCACGCGCCAGTGCGCGCCGTGCCGCTCCACGTAGCCGAGCGAGCCCAACTCGTAGAGCCGTTGGAGGACTTCGTCCGGCGGGAGGCCGGACTGCCGGGCCAGCCGCTCGACCGGCGCCCCTTCCGCCGTCGCGGGTACGGCTTCCAGCACCCGGGCCACCGCCGGTTCCAGCAGGTCGCGCGGGAGCACCGGGCCGCTGCGCTGCGGCGCCAGGTCCTCCCCGATCGCCCCGATCAGCTCCGTGATCTCGGCCGCGTCGGTGACCAGGGTGGCGGCGCCGCTGCGGATCAGGGCGTGCACCCCGGCGGAGAGCTCCGAAGTCACCGGGCCCGCGACGCCCATGGTGTGACGGTTGAGGTCCCGCGCGCGTCTGGCCGTGCTCAGGGCGCCGCTGCGTACCGCCGCTTCGACCACCACCGTTCCCCGGGTGAGCGCCGCGATGACCCTGTTGCGGAGGACGAAGCGGAAGCGGTTCGGATGCTCCCCGGGGGGCAGTTCGCTGACCAGCAGACCCTGGACGCCGATCCGCCGGATCAGTTCGGCATTGCCCTTGGGATAGGCGACGTCGACACCGCAGGCGAGCACGGCGGCGGTCATCCCGCCGACCGCGAGTGCCCCTCGGTGCGCGGCGGCGTCGATCCCGTAGGCGGCTCCGGAGACCACCACCCAGCCTCGTTCGGCCAGTTGGGCCGACAGCTCCCCCGCGACGTGGGCGCCGTAGGCGGTGCAGGCGCGGGAGCCCACCAGCGCGACGGACCGGAGTGCGAGCAGCCGCAGCGAGCCGGTGCCCGTCACCCAGAGTCCGATCGGACGTCCGTCACCCAGGTCGTCGAGCTGGCTGGGCCACTCCGTGTCCCCCGGAATGATGAACCGTCCGCCGACGTCGCGTACCCGTTTCAGGTCCATCTGCGGATCCAGGCCGGGGAGCCGCGCCTGGTACCCGGCCAGCCGGGTGGCGTCCAGCGCGGGGTGGTCGGGCACCGTCCCGTCCCGGATCGCCTTCACCACGTCGACGGCGGGGAGTTGGCCGAGCCACCGGCCGACCACCGCGTCGCCCGGTTCACTGAGCCGGCCCAGCAGCACCCGGGCGAGGCGCTCGGGCTCCGGCTCGACGTTGGCCGCGGCACCGGCCTCGGCCTCGGCCGCGCCGGGAATTCGCGGTTGCCTGAGCAACTGGTTCATGCCTCACCCTCCTGGTTCCGCGGATGTCCGTCAGGCGCCCCCGGCTTCGCGGGCCGGCCCTCTTCCGGGCTGCCGCGCCGCGCCGGGATCCCGCCGCGCCGGTCGAAGACCCGCTCGGTCAGCGGCAGTCCGTGCTCCACCCCGGTGCGCAGGACGAGGGCGGTACGCACGTCCCGCTGGTCCGGCCGGTCGCGTCCGGCGAGGTCGGCGACCGTCCAGGCGACCCGGAGCACCCGGTCCAGGCCCCGGGCGGTCAGCAGCCCCCGCTCCAACTGCCGCGCGGCGTCGTTGAGCGCGCCGCCCGCGAGCTGCCAGCGGGTGCGCAGCTCGTGGCCCGGCACCTCCGCGTTCGTCCGCCACGGGGTGTTCGCCAGCCGGGCCGCCGCCCGCTCCCGCGCGGCCAGCACCCGGGCCGCGACGGTCTCGGTGGTCTCCGCCGTGGCGTCCCGCTCCATCAGCTCGACCCGCGTCACCGGGGCCACCTGGACCTGGAGGTCGACCCGGTCCAGCAGCGGCCCGGACAGCCGCCCCTGGTAGCGGCTGACCATGGCAGGGGTGCACTCGCAGCCCTCGCCCCGCCGTGAGTACCGACCGCACGGACAGGGGTTGGCCGCCAGGCAGAGCAGGAAGCGCGCCGGGAGCCGCAGCGATCCGGCCGAGCGGGCGATCACCACCTCGCCCGACTCCAGCGGCTGGCGCAGCGCGTCGAGCACCCGGACCGGGAACTCCGGCGCCTCGTCCAGGAAGAGCACGCCCCGGTGGGCCAGCGAGACCGCGCCGGGTCTCGGCAGACCGCTCCCGCCGCCGACGATGGCCGGCATCGTCGTGGAGTGGTGCGGGGCGCAGTAGGGCGCGGTGTCGATCAGCGGACGCCCGGCCGGGAGGAGCCCCGCCACCGAGTGGACGGCGGTGACCTCCAACGCCTCCTTCTGGGTCAGCGGCGGGAGCAGCGCGGGCAACCGCTCCGCCAGCATCGTCTTGCCCGCGCCCGGTGGGCCCTTCAAGTAGAGGTGGTGTCCTCCGGCGGCGGCGATCTCCAGGGCCCGCCGGGCCTCGTACTGGCCGGCCACGTCGGCCATGTCGAGCCGGGCCGCCCGGTCGTCGGGCAGGCCCCGCACCGCCGCGCAGGGCAGCATCAGGCCGGCCATCAGCGGATCCGGCCGGCCTCCGATCGGATCGGGCGGCTCCTCCGGTGCCGCCACGCCGGTCAGGTTGGCGATGAGCTGGCGCAGACTGCGGACGCCGATCACCGTCACCCCGGGGACGAGCGAGGCCTCGGGCGCGGTCTGCTCGGCGACCACGACCCGCTCGTACCCGGCGTCGGCGGCGGCCAGCACCGAGGGCAGCACCCCTCTGACCGGCCGCACCCGGCCGTCCAGCCCCAGCTCGCCGATGATCAGCAGGTCGGCGATGACGGAGGGGTCGAGCCGTTCGGCGGCGGCCAGCACGGCGCAGGCCACCGCGAGGTCGAAGCCGCTGCCGCTCTTGGGCACCGAGGCGGGGCTGAGTCCGACCGTCAGTTTGCGCTGCGGCCAGGCCTCGCCGCTGTTCACGACCGCGGCTCGGACCCGGTCGCGGGCTTCGGTGAGCGCCTTGTCGGGCAGGCCGACCAGGGTGAACGCGGCCACCCCGGGCTCCAGATCGGCCTGGACCTCGACGATCACTCCGTCGACACCGACCAGCGCGACGGAACAGGTGCGGGCGAAGGCCATCTCAGACCACCCCCCGCAGGTGGTCGACCAGGGCCGCACCCCGCGCCCGGTTGACCACTGCGACCAGGTCGATCCGCACCCCGCCCGGTGGGGCGGGCGGCCACTGCGGATCGGTGGGCCCCGGGTCGTAGCCGGGCCCGGCCAGCTCGGCGAAGTGACCGGGCCAGCGCTCGGCCATCCAGCGCTCGGCCAGGCGTTGCAGCCGGGCGGCCTTGGTCCGGTCGATGGCCTCGGTGGGCTGCTGGAAACCCCGCTCGGAGCGGGTCTTCACCTCGCAGACCGCCACGGTGTCGCCGTCGAGCGCGACGATGTCCAGCTCGCCCTCGACGCAGCGCCAGTTGAGGTCCAGGATGCGGAGCCCGGCCTCCGCGAGCCGGCGGGCGGCGACCCGCTCCCCGTAGCGGCCGAGCCCGTTCTTGGTGGTGCGGTCCGGGACCGCCCGTGCGGCCTTCCCGGCTTCGGCCGTGTCCGGTACGGCCTGGTCCTGCTGCTCCTGCTGGTCCTGCTGGTCCTGCACGACGGTGTGCTGCATGGTGACCACCTCCGCCGAGGAGGCTGCACCAACACGCACGACGAGGCCCGGGAATTCCCGTTCCCTGTGGATAACTCGGGCCTGTGGACAACTTTTGTCACCCGCAGGGGTGAGAAGCCCCGTTCCCGCGAAATTCGGCTGGACAACGCGGGACGGAGTCGTTCAACGTCAGTTCCCGAAGCCGGACTCGTCCGAGGGCAGCTCCAGATCGCTCTTCGCGAGTTCCTCGATGTTCACGTCCTTGAAGGTCAGCACCCGGACCTTGCGGACGAACCGGGCCGGCCGGTACATGTCCCAGACCCACGCATCCGCCATCGACACCTCGAAGAACACCTCGCCCTGGACCGAGTGCACCTGCAACTCGTAGTCGTTGGTGAGGTAGAACCGTCGCTCGGTCTCGATCACGTACTTGAACAGGCCGACGACGTCCCGGTACTCCCGGTAGAGCTTGAGCTCCATCTCGGTCTCGTACTTCTCGAGATCTTCGGCACTCATCCAGGCGTCCCCTCAACTTGTCGCGTCCACCCATTGTGGACCACCGCACCCACGGTCAGAGCCGTACCGGTTCCACCGGCGGGCCCTCGGCCAGCAGCCGCTCCAGGAAGTCCGCCAGACCGACCGGATAGACCGTCTCGGCGGTTCCCCTCAGTTCCTCGACCGTCCACCAGCGGGCCGCGAGCAGCTGGGCGTGCTCGTCCGCGCCCGTGCCCGAGTGGTCCAGCCCCGTCTCCGCGGTCCGGGCCAGGTGGAACCACTGTTCCTGCTCGTAACGCTGTCCCCGAAAGGAGAACGACACCGTGCCGTACGCCACCAAGGGCCCCAGGTCCACACCCCGCAGGCCGGTCTCCTCGGCGAGCTCCCGCTCGGCGGCCTCGCGCACGCCCTCGCCCGCCTCCAAGCCGCCCCCGGGCGTGAACCACCACGTCTCCTCCGGGGCGGCCGGGTCGGCCCCCAGGAAGAGGAGGATGCGGTCCTGCCCGTCGAGCAGCAGGATCCGCGCCGCCCTGCGACGCCGTGCTGTCATGGCGGCGCTCCACGCTCCTTCCGTTCGCATCGGTGGCGCTACCGATCCTGCCACCCGACGCGGCCATCCGGGGCGATGTTCGGCAGAGCGGCCCACCGGGCGACGGCCCCGCTCAGGAGCTGCGCCCCCGGAACCGGCGGGCCAGGCCGGCCACCCCGCCCACCGCCGAGGTCACGAGGATCAGCGCCGCGCCCGCGAGGGTCGCGTAGACGAGGGGTTCCAGCGGGCCGGGCCGCGCGGCCTTCGGGCCCGTGAAGCCGTCGAAGTCGGTGACCCTGCCGAGCAGGCCCATCCGGCCGAACGGCAGCGCGGTGGCCTCGACCCTGGCTTCGACGGCGTCGGCCGGGACGGTCCCGCCGTCGACCTCCAGGTGGGTACGGGAGTCGAGCGAGCCCACCCGGTTGTCGCCGAGCAGGAACAGCCGGCCCTGGGGCACCGTCACGCTGAACGTGGCGCCCTGGTGACCCTGGGTCGCGAGGTAGGGCTCGTCCACCGGCTGCCCGTTGACCGTCAGCCGGTAGTCGGCTCCGGTGGTGGCGACGGTGTCCCCGCCGACCGCGACCACCCGCTTGACCATGAGCTCGCCGCCCCAGGCCTGGTCCCTGAACACCACCACGTCGCCCCGCCCGATGTCGCCGCCGCCGACCTTGCGGGCGAGCACGGTGTCACCGGCGCGCAGCGTCGGGTGCATCGAGGCGGTGGGGATGTTGTACGGCCGGTAGTCGATCGCGATCAGGGCGAAACCGCCGACCATCAGCACCAGTCCGAGCGCCAGCGCGACGCCCTGCAGCACTGCGGCGGGCCGGCGGCGCGCACGGGCGGGCGCCGTCGGGTGGTCGGCCGTCTGCTCCACGACACTGCTCATCGACACCGTCCACCTCTGGCCGACCGGAGAACACCACTGGCACGCCGGAGGCACGGGCGGAAAAGCCGACGGGCCGTGGCACGTCCGAGCAGATTACTCGTCGGTACCACGGCCCGCGCAAGAGCCGGGGCCAACCCGGTGGGTCGGGATCCGGTGGAGCTCAGGACTCCTGGCGGCGCTCCGCCCGGCTCCGCACCCGACGCACCAACGGGAGCAGGGCGACGGCCCCCACCGCACCGGCCACGGGCGGCGCCATCGGCGCGGCCGCCGCCAGGCCCGTCTGGTCGAAGGTGTCCGGCACCGGCAGCGTCGACCAGTGGCTGATCGGCCAGGCCACCACGAAGGCACGCCCGATCACGTTGTCCACCGGGACGGTGCCGCCGCCCGGCTGGTCCATGTGGAAGCGGGAGTCCAGCGAGTTGGCGCGGTGGTCGCCCATCACCCAGATCCGGTCCTTGGGCACCTGGACCGGGCCGAAGGGGTGGTCACCGCACGGGGTGTTGCCCGGGTAGACGTACGGCTCGTTGAGCGCGACGCCGTTGACCGTCACCGGCCCGTCGGCCTCGCACTCGACGGTGTCACCGCCGACCGCGATGACCCGCTTGATCAGGTCCTTCTCGTTGGCGGAGGGCATCAGGCCGACGAAACTGAGCACGTCCTGGACGCCGCGGACGAAGGAGTTGCTGCTCTGCTGGGTCGGCTCGTCGTTCAGCCAGCCGCCCGGGTCGTGGAACACCACGACCTCGCCGCGCTCGGGTTCGGCCCCGAACCACGGGGTCAGCTTGTCCACCAGGACACGGTCGCCGACCTGCAGCGTGTTCTGCATCGATTCCGACGGAATGGAGAACGCCTGGACGAAGAAGGTCTTGATCACCAGCGCGAGGATCAGCGCGATGCCGATCAGGATCGGCAGTTCCTTCCAGAACGAGCGCTGCTTGTGCGGCTTGGCCGGAGCCTCCGACTCCGACCCGTCCGCAGGCTCGGCACCCGCGTGCGGGGAGTCCGGGGCGTCCTCCGGCCCGGAGCCGCCCTGACCGTCGGCGGTCTGCGCCGCCGCGGCCTCGGCCGAGGCCGCGGACTCGGCGGACCGGTCCGCCCGACGGCCCGAGCCCTCGGGCTCTCCGGCGCCTGATCGGGCGCCGATCACCAAATCCCCCACAACGTCTCCTCCCTGCTGTGCGGACGCCCGTGCGCCCGCGCTCAGAGTGCCGCACAGCGGGCACCACGCTCACCACGACCATGAACGCCTCAGGGCTTGCCCACGGCGGACGCCCCTGACACCAGCACAGCCTCGGCCGACGGCCCGGACCACTCCCGGCCGCACCTGCACTTCTCTATCACTCCAAGGCATCCGGCTCGCGGTCCCACACTCGAGGCCCGTCCGGTCGGCGGCCGACGCGGCTCACTCCGGAGGCCGCCCGGACCGACGAACGACGAGCGGAAGGATGCCCAACACCCCCATAACGAGCGGGGGTTCCACAGGAACCGGCCCAACATCCACCGATTCCGCGGCAGTTCCGACGGCCTGCGGCATCCGGGCAAGAGAGGAGAGTGAATTCGGCGTATCGAGTTGATGGAAGCGGTCCAGCGGCCAGGCGACCACGAACGCGCGACCGACCACGCCGCTCAGCGGGATCGTCCCCTGTCCCGGATTGCCCATGTGGAAACGGGAGTCGGCGGAGACGTCCCGGTGGTCGCCCATGACCCACAACCGCCCCTCCGGCACCTGGATCCTGAAGGTCTGCCGGGACGGCGGATTGCCGGGCGCGAGGTAGGGCTCCTCCACCGGACGGCCGTTGACGGTGAGGCGCCCCTGGGCGTCGCAGCACTCGACGGTGTCGCCGCCGACGCCGATCACCCGCTTGATCAGATCCTGCTCGTCGTCGGAGGGCAGCAGCCCGACGAAGGTCAGCACCCGCTTGGCCGCGCCCAGCACCGGGCCGTCCTCGGACGGCTTGCGGTCGTGCTCCAGCCAGCCGCCCGGGTCCTTGAACACCACGATGTCGCCGCGTTGCGGCTCACTGCCGAACCAGGGGGTCAGCTTGTCCACCAGTACCCGGTCCCCGATCAGGATGGTCTGTTCCATCGAGCCGGAGGGGATCACGAACACCTGGACCAGGAAGGTCTTCATCACCAGCGCCACCAGCAGGGCGACCAGGACGATCAGCGGCGCCTCGCGCACCAGCGAGCGCCTGCGCCGGCGGGCCGCCTTGCGGGCACTGCGCCGGCGCTCGGCCCGACCACGCGCCGGCGCCGCCACGATCGGCCCACGGTCCGCCGCCGCGTCCTTCCCCGGCCCCCCGGCCGTCGACCCGCCGGCCGTCGACCCTCCGACCCCCGGTCCCCCGGCCGCGGGGCGGTCGGCGAGCCGCCCCCTACCTCTGGTCCCCATGACCGCCCGTTCCCACCGTCACGGCGAAGGCCGCGGGCCGGTCCAGGCCGGTCCAGCGCGAGAACGGGTAGACCACCCAGTCCGCACGCCCGATCACCTTCTTCTCGGGCACGAAGCCGCCACCGGGCTCGCCGAGGTGGTCGCGCGAGTCCCGGGAGGCGCTGCGGTGGTCACCCATCACCCAGAGCTTGCCGGCCGGCACGATGACGTCGAAGGCCACGCTCGACGGGGCGTCACCCGGGGAGAGGTAGGAGGTCTCGTCGATCGGCACGCCGTTGACGGTGATCGGCGCGCCCGGGCCGGTGCTGGTCACCCGGTCCCCGCCGACCCCGATCACGCGCTTGACGTAGACGGTGTCCCCGGCCGGGGCCAGTCCGAGGTCCTGGGCGAGGGAGTGCAGGCCGTCCCAGAAGCCGGACGGCTCGGCCGACCCGTGCAGGAAGGAGCCCGTCCCGTCGAAGACCACGACGTCGCCCCGCTGGGGGTGGCCGCCGAAGGCGTAGGCGAGCTGGTTCGCGACCAGCCGGTCGCCCGGGCGCAGGGTTTCCTCCATCGACCCGGAGGGCACCGAGAACGGGCGCGCGACGAAGGCGTTCACCAGCAGCAGGGCCGTCAGGCAGATCCCGACCAACAGCAGCAGGTCCCGCGAGCGCGAGTGCCGTGGCTCCTGCGCCTGCTCCGAGTCGTCGTCACCGGAGCCACCACCGCCATCACCCCCGTCGCCACCATCACTGCCATCGGATGCATCGGCACTGCCGGCACCATCGGCGCCCTCGCCGCCGGGGTCACTGTCGCCGGAGCCCTCGGCCCGCTCCTGGCCTTCGGCCTGTTCCGACACCCCGGCCTGTTCCGACACCTCGACGTGCTCCGGCCCGCCCCCGGAAACGACCGCGGACCGCGACAGCGAGTCCGCACCGGTGGGTGCGGGACTGCCGTCGCGGTCCGCGGATGGTTCGTGCGTGCTCATCGGGGGGTGAGCTTACCTTGCGGCCGTTCGGCCCCCTCGGAGCGTTCCGATCCCCCGGCGAGGCCGGGGGCCGGTGGATCAGCGGTCGCGCTTCTCCTTGATCTTCGCGGCCTTGCCGCGGAGGTCACGCAGGTAGTACAGCTTGGCGCGGCGAACCGCACCGCGGGTCACGACCTCGATCTTCTCGACGACCGGGGTGTGCACCGGGAAGGTGCGCTCCACGCCGACGTTGAAGCTGACCTTGCGAACGGTGAAGGTCTCACCGATACCGGCGCCGTGGCGGCGGATGACGACGCCCTGGAAGACCTGGACACGGGAGCGGTTGCCCTCGATGACCCGGACGTGAACCTTCAGGGTGTCACCGGCGCGGAAGGCCGGAATGTCGCTACGCAGCGAGGCCGCGTCGACAGCAGCGAGCTTGTTGCTCATGTTGCTCTCCATCGCAGGCGCCACGGGCCGCCCACGGAAAATCGTCACAATGGGGTCTGCTGCGGGCCGCATCGGCTGACGACGATCCCCCCGTGGCGGGGGCGCCGGTCCACGTGCCCCCTACGGAAGGGAACCAGCGACAGACAGCAGCCGCCTATTCTTCCACATCACCGGCCACGGACCGAAATCGGCCGAGCCGCTCGTCCCAGACCAGGCCGAGGATGCTCAGCGCCTCCCGCTCCTTCTTGTCGAAGGCGCCGTACTGCCAGCGCTCGACCAGGTCGGGGCGGTTCGCCAGGGTCCGGGCGAAGGCCTGCTCGCGGCGCCAGCGGGCGATCTTGCCGTGGTTGCCGCTGAGCAGCACGTCCGGGACCGTCCGACCGCGCCACTCGGCGGGCTTGGTGTAGACCGGGCCCTCCAGCAGGTCGGCCATCGCGCCCGGCGCGAAGGAGTCGTCGCGGTGGGACTCGGCGTTGCCGAGAACGCCGGGCAGCAGCCGGGCGATCGCCTCGACCATCACCAGCACGGCGACCTCGCCGCCGGCCAGCACGTAGTCGCCGATCGAGGCCTCGACCACCGGCATCCGGGTGGCCGCCTCCTCGATCACCCGGCGGTCGATGCCCTCGTACCGGGCGGGGGTGAAGGCCAGCCAGGGGCGGCCTGCCAGCTCCTGGGCGAGCTCCTGGGTGAACGGGCGCCCGCTCGGGGTCGGCACGACCAGCGTGGGCACCTGCCCCTCGGGGCCGGCGGCGACCACCGCGTCCAGCGCCTCGCCCCACGGCTCGGGCTTCATCACCATGCCGGGGCCGCCGCCGTACGGACTGTCGTCGACCGTGCGGTGCACGTCGTGGGTCCACCCGCGCAGGTCGTGGACGTGCACGTCCAGCTGGCCGCGGGCGCGGGCCTTGCCGACCAGCGAGATGTCCAGCGGCTCCAGGTACTCGGGGAAGATCGTGACGACGTCGATCCTCATACCGCTCTGCACCGCACCGGAGACGGCAGCGTCGGACACGGCAGCGTCGGACACGGCACTGTCGACCGCCGCCTCGGCCCCCGACCCGGCACGCTCCTCGACGGTCACTCCGACTCCTCCGCGTCCTCGGAACCCTCGGTGCGCTCGGAGCCCTCGGTGCGCTCGGCCGAGGAGGTCCCCGCGACCTCGGCCTGCTCCGGGTCGATCAGCCCGGCCGGCGGGGTGATCACGGCACGCTGGTTCTCCAGGTCGATGGTCGGCACGATCTGGCTGACGAAGGGCACCAGCACCTCCGTCCCGTCGGCCTTCTTCACCGTGAGCAGGTCCTGATAGGGCAGGTGGACGACCTCGGTCAACTCACCGACCAGGGTGCCGTCGAGCAGCACCACGTCCAGGCCGATCAGCTGGTGGTCGTAGTACTCCTCCGGGTCCTCGGGGCTCTCCTCCGGGTCGACCTCGGAGATGAGCAGGGTGCCGCGGAGGGCCTCGGCCGCGTTGCGGTCCTTGACGCCGGCGAAGCGCAGCAGCAGCCGGCCGCTGTGCACCCGGCCGGACTCGACGGTCAGCGGTCCGACCGACGCGGGGTCGGTGAGCACGACGGCACCGGGGCCGAGCCGGAGTTCCGGCTCGTCGGTGCGGACCTCGACACTGACGTCCCCCCTGATGCCGTGGGCACGGCCGATCCTGCCGACGACGAGCTGCACGGTGATCGTTCTCCTGGAGTTCCTGAGCCGAAACGAAAGCGACGGACTGCGAAGCGGTGCCGCGAAGCAATGGTGCGAAGCGGCGATGCGACGGAAAAGCGGATGGAAATGCGAAAGGCCGACCGGGACGACATGCGTCCCGGTCGGCCTCACAAGCCCTGACGGCTGAACGAGCAGCAGCGTCAGCGAATGTTGTCCACGTCGACCAGGTCGACCCGGACGTTGCGACCGCCGAGGGCGCCGACCACGGTGCGCAGCGCGCGCGCCGTACGGCCGCCCCGGCCGATCACCTTGCCGAGGTCATCGGGGTGCACCCGCACCTCGATGGTGTTACCCCGACGCAGGTTGCGCGAGCGCACCTGCACCTCGTCGGGGTGTTCGACGATGCCCTTCACCAGGTGGTCGAGGGCGTCCTCGATCACGATCAGGCCTCGGCGGCGGCGTCGGCCTCGGCCTCGGCCTTGTCCGACTTCTTGGCCTTCGGGGTGATGGCGACGCCGGTGGTGGCGTCCTCGAAGCCGGCGACGGCCTTGGCGAACAGGTGCGAGAAGTCCTCGACCTTCGGCTCGGCGACCTTCAGCGGCGCCGGAGCCGGCAGGCCCTTGAACTTCTGCCAGTCGCCGGTCAGCTTCAGGATGGCGAGCACCGGCTCGGTCGGCTGGGCGCCGACGGACAGCCAGTACTGGGCGCGGTCGCTGTCGACCTCGATCTTCGAGGGGTTGTAGGTCGGCTGGTAGATGCCGATCTCCTCGATCGCGCGGCCGTCACGCTTGGTGCGGGCGTCGGCGACGACGATGCGGTAGTGCGGGGAGCGAATCTTGCCGAGACGCTTCAGCTTGATCTTGACTGCCACGGGAGTGGATTCTCCTGGTGTTGACGTGGGTGAGCGGGCTCGCCAGCGCGTGGGGTTGCGCGGCGGACCGTTCAAGGGACACGCCAGCCGTAGGAGAGAGGGGTCCTGCCCGGCTGCCGAGTACTCAGCTGTCCATTCTGCCACATCGGCGAGAACCGCCGGTACGCGGGCCGGGCGCCCGGTCAGGGCTCGACCGGGAGCCCCCGCTCCCGGTCCGGCCCGAAGACATCACCACTGTCCTGCTGCACCGCTCACTTCCGCAGTGCTCACTTCACCGCAGTGCGGCTCGCCGCCGCACTCCGGCATTCCGGCCGGACCGCTGCCCGCACAGCAGTCCGCCGGGGCGTCGACCGCTCAGGCGATCTTGAACGGCTGCTGGCACGCACCGCAGACGATGGACGCCTGCGCGAGCACCGACGGAACGACCCGGACGTTGCGCCCGCAGCCGCAGACCGCCTTGACCCGCACGCCGCCCCCGGAGGAGCCGTGCCGGGCCGCCGGGCCGCGGAAGGCGCGCGTCGCGCCGTCGCCGGCCACCGCCTCCTGGTGCGCCCCGAGGGCACGGTCCAGGCGCTCGATGGTGTCGGCGTACCGCTCCTGGGTCTCCTTGAGCATGGTCACCTGGGAGAAGCCGCTGCTCGCGTGCGGCTCGACCGGGTGCGCCAGGCCCAGCTCGGAAGCGAGCATCAGGAAGCGCCGGTTGTGGTAGCGGCCGGCCCGCGAGGTGTCCCGGATGTCCCGGGCCGCGGCCAGACCGTGGGCAGCCTCGTGGAGGAGGCGCTCGAAACCGAGCCGCGTCCCACAGGCCGAGGAGGACTCCCCGATCAGCGCCTCGGGCGAGGCGAGGTCGGGAAGGTCCTGGTGGTAGGCCTGGATGTCGCTCCAGGCGGCGGCCAGTTCGGCCGCGAGAACGAGGGGCTGTGTCGTGCTCACGCTAGACCAACGATGGAGTGCGAGCCGATGTTCCGCATGTTCCCGTTCCCGGGGAATTCACAGGGAACTCCCAGGAATGCGAGGCCGCGCGCGAATTGCGCGTTCCGGATCTGACGCAAGACCAACCCCCTGCCGGTTTCGGCCCGTCGCAACGCCGACGGGCCTGGTGAATTCCGTCCGGGGGGCGGGCTGTCGCCACCCAGGACGTACGGCCCGTGGGCCTGCCGGATTGACAGGGCCACGGGCCGTACACCGTACCGCTATTCCGTTAATACCGGGAGTTGACCGGCCAGTAGGGATGTCCACCGCGCGGACACACCGGAACAGTTACCGGATTCTTACCCATCCGCATTCCGGGCAAATGTCGCCGCTGCCGGTCAATACCCGCGGAGGGCGGACGTCCGGCGGACACCGAAGCGACATCCGCCGTCCGCCGAACACCGTCCACCGAACACCGAAGGCCACCCACCGAAGGTCACCCACCGGACATCGAACACCGTCCGCCGAACGCCGTCCGCCGGACACCGAACGGATGTCAGTACGCCCGGGCGACGAGCGCGACGTTGCCTTCCTGGTCGTCCGTCTGCGGCACCGAGCCGTCGGCGGCGACGATGCAGCGGACCGTGACGCCCTGCTCGGCCAGCTTGGCCTCGCCCTCCGCGCCGAGGTCGGCCCAGGAGATCCGGCCCCAGCCGGTCGCGGCGGCCTCGATGGCCTCGTCGATGGTCTTGACGTCGACCGTGCGGGACTCGCGGCGCTCGCGGGACTGGCGCAGCAGCAGCGCCTGGTCCTCCTCCAGCACGCCCGGGAGCAGCGTGGCCAGGGCGTCGATGGAGACCGGCTCCTTGCCGCCCGGGATGCGGCGGGCCAGCATCGCGGTGCCGTTCTCCAGGTCGCGCGGGCCGACCTCGATGCGCAGCGGGACGCCCTTGAGCTCCCAGTCGACGGCGCGGCGGCCGAACGGGGTGTCGGTGCGGTCGTCGACCACGACCCGGATGCCGGCGGCCTCCAGCTGGGCGCCGATCTCACGGACCTTGGCGATGACCGCGTCGTCGCCCTTGATCGCGAGCACGACGGCCTGGACGGCGGCCAGGCGCGGGGGCACCCGCAGGCCGTTGTCGTCGCCGTGGGACATGATCAGGCCGCCGACCATGCGGGTCGAGACGCCCCAGGAGGTCTGCCAGACGTGCTCGCGCTCGGCGCCCTGCAGCTGGTAGGTGGTGTTGAACGCCTTGGCGAAGTTCTGGCCCAGCTCGTGGCTGGTGCCCATCTGGAGGGCCTTGCCGTCGCCCATCATGCCCTCGAGGGTGAGGGTGTTGATGGCGCCGGCGAAGCGCTCCTTGGCGGTCTTGCGGCCGAGCACGACGTCGATGCCGAGCACGTTGGTCATGAAGTCGCCGTAGACCTGGGTGTGGATCATCGACGCGTAGTCACGGGCGTCCTCGTAGGTGGCGTGGGCGGTGTGGCCCTCCTGCCAGAGGAACTCGGTGGTGCGCAGGAAGACGCGCGGACGCAGCTCCCAGCGGACCACGTTGGCCCACTGGTTGATCAGCAGCGGCAGGTCGCGGTGGCTCTGCACCCACTTCGAGAAGTACTCGTTGATGATCGTCTCGGAGGTCGGCCGGACGACGACCGGCTCCTCCAGCTGCTTGCCGCCGCCGTGGGTGACCACCGCGAGCTCGGGGGCGAAGCCCTCGACGTGCTCGGCCTCCTTGGTCAGGTAGGACTGCGGGATGAACATCGGGAAGTAGGCGTTCTGCGCGCCGGCCTTCTTGATCCGCGCGTCCATCTCCTGCTGCATCCGCTCCCACAGGCCGTAGCCGTACGGTCGGATGACCATGGTGCCGCGCACCGGACCGTTGTCGGCCAGCTCGGCCTTGTTGATGAGGTCCTGGTACCAGCGCGGGAAGTCTTCCGCCTGAGGGGTGAGAACGGGTGCCTTAGCCATGGGGCGAATGTTACGGGGCCCGGGGCCCCGGTTTCGAATCGGTATCACCGGATGGGGGCGCACCACCGTGACACGCGCGCACCACCCTGCACCCCTCTGGACGCCGGGCCCGACCCGCTGTTCGCTGGTGTGGGGCGGGACTTTGGGGGAGCCGTAGCAGCACACCGAAGGACCGGATGGGAGGCCGCCATGGCTTCAGCGCGGACGACCGGCACGACCGCACGACCGACGGGCGCACGCCCGCACCACCCGCGGACCGGGGCGGCGCGCCCCACGCGGGCGCGCGACTGGGCGGAGATCCAGGAGCGCATGCTGGTGCCGCTCTACGAGGCGGTCTACGACCGGTTGGAGGTCGGCCCGGCGAGCAGCGTGCTGGGCCTGGGCTGCCGGTCCGGGCTGGCTCTGCTGCTCGCGGCCGGCCGGGGCGCCCAGGTCGCCGGGCAGGAGCCGAGGGACGAGCTGCGCGAGCTGGCCCGTGCCCGTCGGCTGCGGGTGTGCGCGGGGGTCCGGACACCATCCGCCGTCCCCCACCCGGCCCATTCGCTGGTGACGGTTTTCGAGCAGCTGCCCGGCGCCGCCGAGCCCGGCCCGGTGGTGGCCGAGGCCGCCCGGCTCGCCCTCCCGGGCGGGCACGTGGTGCTGGCCGCCTGGGGGCCGCCGGAGCGCTGCGAGAGCGCCCCGGTGCTGGACGTGGCCCGGCGGATGGCGGGCCGGACCAGCGCGCGCGACCCGTTCGAGCTGAGCGCGCCCGGCGCCCTGGAGGACCTGCTCGCCCCGGCCGGTCTGCGTCCGGCCGGCAGCGGCCGGGTGAGCTGCCCGTTCGCCTACGCCGACCTCGACAGCGCGGTGCGCGGGCTGCTCTCCACCGGCCTGTTCGAGCCGGCCGAGGAGTTCTCCGGCGCCTCGCTGGTGGCCAAGGAGCTGGAGGAGGTGCTCCAGCCGTACCTGCGCGCGGACGGCTCGGTGCGGATGGAGAACCTGTTCCGCTACCTGGTCGCCGAGCGGCCGCGCTAGCCAGAGCGGGGATCGCCGGGCAGAGCGGGTACTGGGACAGGGCAGGAAGCGGGCGAGAGGCGGGGCAGGAGGCGGGGAAAGGACGGGGAAACACGAAATCGGGAGCGCCCGCCACCATGGCGCACGCCCCCGATTCCCGGCTTCACGCCCGGTCGATCGACTTCCCGTCGGACCCATCGGACCCATCGGACCCATCGGAGCCATCAGACCCATCGGAGCCACCGGCCCCGTCAGAGCCACCAGACCCGTCAGAGCCACCGGCCCCACCGGGCCCCTCGGCCCCTCCGGAGCCCTCCGCCGACGCCCCCCGCGGCACCCCCGCCGCCCGGTAGGCCTCCGCCTCGTCCAGCGTCTCCGCCTCCAGCAGCGCCGCCGCCAGCGCGTCCAGCCGGTGCCGCTGCTCGGTCAGGATCCGCAGCGCGTCGTCGTAGCACTCGGAGACGATCCGCCGGGCCTCCTCGTCCACCGCGTCCAGGGTGGTCGGCGCGGCGGAGAGCCCGTACGCGCCCTGCGGGTCGGAGGGCACCGCGGTGAGCCGGCCGACCCGCTCGCTCATCCCCCAGCGCCCGGCCATCCCGCGGGCGATGTTGGTGACCTGCTCCAGGTCGCTCTCCGCGCCGGTGGTGATCACCCCGTAGACCACCTGCTCGGCCGCCATGCCGCCGAGCGCGCCGATGATCCGGCCGCGCAGGTAGGGCTCGGTGTACGAGTAGCGGTCGTCCTCCGGGGTGGAGAGGGTGACGCCGAGCGCCCGGCCGCGCGGCACGATGGTGATCTTGCGGACCGGGTCCGCGCCGGGCTGGAGCATGCCCAGCAGCGCGTGCCCGCTCTCGTGGTACGCCGTCCGCTCGCGCTCCTCCTGCGGCATCACCAGCGGCCGCACCGCACCGAGCTGGACCTTCTCCAGGGCGTCCGAGAGGTCCCGCTCGTTGACCGCGTCCTGCTTGCGCTTGACGGCCAGCAGCGCGGCCTCGTTGACCAGGTTGGCGAGCTCGGCGCCGGTCATCCCCGGCGTGACCTTGGCCAGCTGGTTGAGGTCGGTGCCGCCGGCCAGCGGGACGCTGCGGCTGTGGATGCGCAGGATCGCCGCCCGGCCCTCCCGGTCGGGCGGGCTGACGGTGATCCGCCGGTCGAAGCGGCCGGGGCGCAGCAGCGCCGGGTCGAGCACGTCCGCCCGGTTGGTCGCGGCGATCACGATGACGCCCTCGGAGCCGGTGAAGCCGTCCATCTCGGTGAGGATCTGGTTGAGCGTCTGCTCGCGCTCGTCGTGCCCGCCCATGCCGCCGCCGGCACCGCGCTGGCGGCCGATGGTGTCGATCTCGTCGATGAAGATGATCGCCGGGGCGACCTTGCGGGCCTCGGCGAACAGCTCGCGGACCCGGCTGGCGCCGACGCCGACGATCATCTCGATGAACTCGGAGGCGGAGGCGGAGAAGAACGGCACGTTCGCCTCGCCGGCCACCGCCCGGGCCAGCAGGGTCTTGCCGGTTCCGGGCGGGCCGCTCAGCAGCACGCCGCGCGGCATCTTGGCGCCGAGCCTGCGGTACCGCTCGGGGTTCTTCAAGTAGTCGACGACCTCCGTGAGTTCGGCCTCGACCTCGTCGATGCCGGCCACGTCGGCGAAGGTGGTGCGCTTGCCCTGCTCGGCGGTGACCGGCTTGGGCGGGGCCTTGCGGCCGAGCGGTCCGCCGCCGAGTCCGCCGGCCATCCGGCGGGCGAGCATCACCCAGATGAAGATCAGCAGCAGCATCGGGGCGAGCGAGAGCAGCAGGTTGGTGAGGAAGCTGCGTTGCTGGACCGGCGAGGTGGCGGTGACCTCGACGCCCTGCTGCTGCAGGGTGGCCCAGAGGTTGTCGCCCGCGAAGGAGGGCCGTTGGGTGTCGAACTCGGTGTAGTCACCCTTGCCGCCGTCCGGCTTGGGCTGGGCGGTCTTGAGGGTGCCCTCGATCGCGTCGCCCTTGGCGTAGATCTTGGTGATGTTGCCCTTGTTCAGCTGGTTGTTGAACTCGGTGTACGAGATCGTGGTGGAACCGGCGGGCCCGAAGAAGGACAACAGCAGGTCGGAGATCAGGAACACCACGAGGGCGGTGAGGGCGAGCCCCACCCAGCCGCCGGGCATCCGGCGCTTGGGCGGCGGGGGCGGGGCGCCCTCCGAGCGCCAGGGCTGGTCGGGAGTCTGACGTGGCGGCACGGGTTCGGTCACCCATCGGACAATACGGACAGGTGCTCGGGCGAGCCAATCGCAACGCCGCGCCCGAGCCGCCGTACGGCCGCGCCGACCGCTCCCACCAGCGGTTATGCCGTCGCGCCCGGCCACTCCTCGGCGGTCAGCGCGAACCGCTCGTGGTCGCGCCAGTCCCCCTGGAGGAACAGCATCCGCGGGGAGAAGCCCTCGTGCCGGAAGCCCAGCCGCTTGGCCATCGCGATCGAGCGCTCGTTGTCCGGCTGGACGTTGATCTCCAGCCGGTGCAGGCCCAGTCCGTCGGACGACCGCGGGGCGAAGCAGCGGTCCAGGACCAGCCGCATGCCCTCGGTCATCCGCCCGGTGCCGTTGAACGGCAGGTACGAGTCGTAGCCCAGCGTGGCGTTGCAGAACCGGCTCATCACGATGTTGGCGACGTTCACCTTGCCGACCAGTCCGCCGGTCTCCCGGTCGAGGATCAGGAAGGTCCGCAGCCCGGAGCCCTGGCGCTTCAGCAGGTCGGGCAGTCCGTCCGGCTCGACCGGGTTCCACCGGCCGATGTGTTCGGCGGACCGCCGGACCGCGTCGGCGTAAACGGCCGTGTCCTCGGCCCTCGGGGCCCTGATCATCACTCGCATGCCCCCATCATCGGACACGCGATCGGCCCGCCGCCCGGAAACACCGGACGACGGGCCGACCAGACCCGATCAAGGACTACAGCATGTCCTTGAACTCCTTGGGCAGCTCGAAGTCGGCCGGGCCCTTGCCCGCGCCGAGGCCGAACGCGCCGCCGTCCGCCGGACCCTGGCCGGCGCCCGGGCCGAGCGCGCGGCGCTCGGCGGCCGCGGCCTCCTCCTGCGCGCGCTTCAGCGGGTTGCCGCTCTTGCGCTTGCCCTTGGCCTGCGGGGCCTTCTTGCCGGACTTCTTCGCGCCGCCGCCCATGCCGGGGATGCCCGGCATGCCCGGCATCCCCTTGCCGGAGGCCATCGCGGACATCATCTTGCGGGCCTCGAAGAACCGCTCGACCAGGTTCTTCACCTCGCCGACCTGGACGCCGGAGCCCTTGGCGATGCGGGCCCGGCGGGAGCCGTTGATCAGCTCCGGCTCGGCGCGCTCGGCCGGGGTCATCGACTTGATGATCGCGCCGACCCGGTTGACGTCCTTGTCGTCGATGTTGTTGATCTGGTCCCGGATCTGGCCCATGCCCGGCAGCATGCCGAGCAGCTTGGAGATCGAGCCCATCTTCTGGACCTGCTCCAGCTGGGACAGGAAGTCGTCCAGGGTGAACTGCTTCGGGCCGCCGCGCAGCTTGGCGGCGATCTTCTCCGCCTCGGCCTGCGAGAAGGTCTGCTCGGCCTTCTCGATCAGCGAGAGGACGTCACCCATGCCGAGGATGCGCGAGGCCATCCGGTCCGGGTGGAAGGCGTCGAAGTCGTCGACCTTCTCGCCGTTGGAGGCGAACATGATCTGCCGGCCGGTGACGTGCGCGACCGACAGGGCGGCACCGCCGCGGGCGTCGCCGTCGAGCTTGGAGAGCACCACGCCGGTGAAGTCGACGCCGTCGAGGAAGGCCTGCGCGGTGGTGACCGCGTCCTGGCCGATCATCGCGTCGACGACGAACAGGACCTCGTCCGGGTTCACCGCGGCGCGGATGTCGGCGGCCTGCTGCATCAGCTCGGCGTCGATGCCCAGGCGGCCGGCGGTGTCGACGATGACGACGTCGTACTGCTTCTGCTTGGCGTACTCGATCGAGTCCGTGGCCACCTGCACCGGGTCGCCGACGCCGTTGCCCGGCTGCGGGCCGTAGAAGGCCACGCCGGCGCGCTCGGCGACCACCTGGAGCTGGTTGACCGCGTTGGGGCGCTGGAGGTCGCAGGCGACCAGCAGCGGGGTGTGCTTCTGCTTCTTCAGCCAGTGGCCGAGCTTGCCCGCGAGGGTGGTCTTACCGGCACCCTGGAGACCGGCGAGCATGATCACCGTCGGGCCGCTCTTGGCGAACCGCACCCGGCGGGTCTCGCCGCCGAGGATCGCGATGAGCTCCTCGTTGACGATCTTGATGATCTGCTGCGCCGGGTTCAGCGCGCCGGAGACCTCGGCACCGAGCGCCCGCTCCTTGACCTGCTTGATGAAGGCCCGGACGACCGGCAGCGCGACGTCCGCCTCCAGCAGCGCGATGCGGATCTCGCGGGCGGTGGCGTCGATGTCCGCCTCGCTCAGGCGGCCCTTGCCCCGGAGGTTCTTGAACGTCGCTGCGAGGCGATCGGAAAGGGTGTCGAACACGTCGTCGCGGGTCCTCTGCGGCATCGGTATCGGTACGGTCGTCGCCCCCCAGGGTATCCGGCCGCCCCGGGTACGGTCTCCACCCCCGGTCGGAACGCCCGCGCGCACCCCGCCCGCACCCCGGCCGACCCCGCCGTCCGGCCTCCCTCCCGGCCTTCCCCGCGGGGCCCGCCACGCCGCGCCGAGCGCTCAGCCCAGCGCGGCCCGGACCGCCGCCGCCACCTCGCCGGCCCGCCGGGCGGTCAGCGGCCGGCCGGCCCCGTCGGTCAGGTAGAACGAGTCGACGGCCTCCGCGCCCAGCGTGGAGACGTGCGCGGTGCGCACCCGCACGCCCGCTCCGTCCAGTGCCCGGCCGATCCGGTGCAGCAGCCCGGGGGCGTCGTGCGCGCGGACCTCCAGCACGGTCGCGGTCGCCGAGGCCACCGCGGGCGCCACCGCGACCAGCGGCGGCGGGGTGGGGATGCCCCGGCGGCGCGGAGCCGCGGCGTCCCGCTCGGCGAGTCGGCGGGCGACGTCCAGCGAGCCGTCCAGTGCCCGGCGCAGGTCGGCCCGCAGCCGGGCCGCCTCCGGCAGCTCGCCGTACTGGGCCGCCACCCGCCAGGACAGCAGCAGCACCGGCCCGGCGCCCACCGGGTCCAGCTCGCGCAGCCCGGCCGAGCGGACGGCCAGCCGGTGCAGCGCGAGCACCCCGGCGGCGGTGCCGAGCAGCCCGGGACGGTCCGGGACCGCCAGGTCCAGCTCGACGCCCATCGGCTCGGCGCCCGGCGCCGCCCCCTCGGACCGGGCCCGCAGCGACAGCGCGGGCTGCCCCGTCCTGGCGGCCTCCACCACGAGCCGCTCCTGCTCGGCGGTCGGCGCCGGCTCCACCGGCGGGGCGCCCGACCCGGCCAGCCGGTCCGCCACCCGGGCCACCAGGCCGTCCACCAGTGAGGCCCGCCAGGCGCTCCACGCGGCGGGGCCGGTGGCCAGCGCGTCCGCCTCGGTGAGCGCGCGCAGCAGCTCCAGTTCGGCCCGGGTGGTGACCACCTTGGTGATCGCCTCGACGGTCGCCGGGTCGTCCGGGTCGCGCCGGGTCGCGGTGTCCACCAGGGTCAGGTGGTGGCGGACCAGCACCGCCAGCGTCTCGGTGTCCTCGGGGCCGAAGCCCATCCGGGGGCCGAGGTCGCGGACGATCACCTCGCCGGCCTCGCTGTGGTCCCCCGGCCAGCCCTTGCCGATGTCGTGCAGCAGCGCGGCGACCAGCAGCAGGTCCGGCCTGGCCACCCGGCGGGTCATCGCGGCGGCCCGCACCGCCGTCTCCACCAGGTGCCGGTCCACCGTCCAGCGGTGCACGGCGTTGCGCTGCGGACGGCAGCGCACCCGCTCCCAGTCCGGCAGCAGCCGCCGGACCAGCCCCTCCGCCTCCAGCGCCTCCCACACCGGGACGGCCGCCTCCCCCGCGCCCAGCAGGGTGACCAGCTGCTCGCGCGCCTCGTCCGGCCAGGGCACCGGCAGCGGGCGGCACTCGGCGGCCAGCCGGCGCACCGTGGCGTACGAGACGGTCAGCCCGTTCTGCGCGGCGGCGGCCGCGGCGCGCAGCGGCAGCACCGGGTCGGCGGCCGGCCGGGCGCCCTGGGCGAGCACCGCCTCTCCGTCCTGCTCGACCACGCCCTCGGCGAGCGGCCGCCGCTCGACCGCGCCCCGGGCCCGCCCTCCGGCGCCGTGGACCTGCCCTCCGGCGCCGCGGCCGGGGCCGGCGAACGGGATGCCCGGACGGCGCACCCGCCGACCGCGGCCGGCGCGGGCCGCCAGCACCCGGTCCACCGCCCGCCAGGTGACGTCGCCCGCGTACGCGATGGTGCGGGCCGCCTCGTAGACCCGGCGCAGCAGGGTGTCGGCGTCCAGCACCCCGAGCCGCTCGGCGACCTGGTCCTGGTCCTGGAGGCTCAGCCGGTCGGTGGCCCGGCCGGTGGCCAGGTGCAGGGCGTCGCGCACGTCGGCCAGCCGCCGCGCGGCGGCGTCCAGGCCGTCCCGGGGCGCGTCGGCGAGCCAGGTGGCGGCGATCGCGTCCAGCACCACGACGTCGCGCAGGCCGCCGCGGGCCTCCTTGAGGTCGGGTTCCAGCAGGAAGGCCAGCTCACCCTGCCGTTCGGCCCGCGCGCGGGCCAGCTCGCGCAGCTCGGGCAGGCGCGCGGGGGCGCTCGCGCGCCAGTCGGTGAGCACCGCGGAGCGCAGCGCGTCGGTGAGCGCCCGGTCCCCGGCGAGGTGGCGGGCGTCCAGCAGGCCGAGCTGGGCCTTGAGGTCGGCGGCGGCGACCGAGCGGGCCTCGGCCACCGTGCGCACCGCGTGGTCGAGCCGGGCGCCCGCGTCCCAGACCGGGTACCAGATCCGCTCGGGCAGCTCCCGGGCGATCGGGCCGGAGTGCAGCAGCAGGACGTCCAGGTCGCTGCGCGGGGAGAGCTCGCCGCGCCCGTACCCGCCGACCGCGACCAGCGCGACGCCGGGCGGGGCGCCGGCGGCGGCGAGCAGCCCGGCCAGCCAGTCGTCGGTGAGCCGGGCGAGCGCCCGCCGGCGGGGGCGGCCGCCCGGACCGGGGCCGGCGAGCAGCGCGGCCCGGGCGGCGGCGTGCCCCGCCGGGTCACAGGGGTCGACGGGGTCGGAGGGGCTGGTCTCGGTGGTCATGCGCGGAGTCCCGTCCGTCGTGCTGGTGGACCGTCGCACCGGTGAGCCCCGTACCGCCGCTCCGACCCGAGGACGAGCCGTTCGGCCGGCCGGGGGACGCCGGTGCGCCGTCGGGCGGACCCTCCCCTGGCGAAGGGCCCGCCGGTGCGCGGTCGGGCTACAGGGCGTCCGGCCCGCGCTCGCCGGTGCGGACCCGTACGGCGGTGTCGACCGGGACGCTCCACACCTTGCCGTCGCCGATCTTCCCGGTCCTGGCGGCGTTCACCAGGACCTCGATCAGGTCCTCGGCGTCCTCGTCCTCGGTCAGGACCTCGATCCTGACCTTCGGTACCAGGTCCACGGTGTACTCGGCCCCCCGGTACACCTCGGTGTGGCCGCGCTGGCGGCCGTAGCCGCTGGCCTCGGTGACGGTCAGGCCGTGCACCCCGAAGGCCTGCAGGGCGGCCTTCACCTCGTCCAGTCGGTACGGCTTGATCACGGCGGTGATGAGCTTCATCGGGCGTCGACCTCGGTCTTCTTCTCGGCGGGCTTCGCCGCGGGCTCCGGGTCCGGCTCCGCGGCGGCGGACCGTTCGGCGACGGGCTTCGCGGCAGCGACGGCCAGGCCCGGCAGGGCCCGGGCCAGGCCCGCCCCCACGGCGCTGAAATCGTAGGCGGACTCGGCGTGTTCGGCCCGGTCGATGCCGGCCACCTCGACGTCCGCGGCGACCCGGAAGCCGATCAGCCGGTCCACCGCCTTGGCCAGCAGCCAGGACAGCACGAAGGAGTACGCCGCGACCACCGCCACGCCCATCGCCTGCTTGCCGAGTTGCCCGATCCCGCCCCCGTAGAACAGGCCCTTGACGCCCTGACCGACTCCGCCGGTGGCGAACAGCCCGACCAGCAGCGAGCCGACCGCGCCGCCGACCGCGTGCACGCCCACCACGTCGAGCGAGTCGTCGAAGCCCCAGCGGTACTTCAGCGAGACGGCGGCGCAGCAGACCGCGCCCGCGACCAGCCCGATCGCCACCGCCCCGAGCGGGCTGACCGAGCCGCAGGCCGGGGTGATCGCGACCAGCCCGGCCACCGCTCCGGAGGCGGCACCCAACGTGGTGAACGCGCCGTGCCTGAACCTCTCGTAGACCAGCCAGCCGATCAGCGCCGCGCCGGTGGCGACCTGGGTGTTGACCATCGCCATCGCGGCGACGCCGTTGGCGGCCAGCGCCGAGCCCGCGTTGAAGCCGAACCAGCCGAACCAGAGCAGTCCGGAGCCGAGCATCACCAGCGGCAGGCTGTGCGGGCGCATCGGGTCCTTCCGGAAGCCGATCCGCTTGCCCAGCACCAGGCAGAGGGCGAGCCCGGCGACGCCCGCGTTGATGTGCACGGCGGTCCCGCCGGCGAAGTCGATCACGCCATTGCGGTCTCCCAGCCAGCCGCCGTGGCCGCCGTCGAAGAAGAACACCCAGTGCGCGACCGGGAAGTAGACGACGGTCACCCAGAGCGCGATGAACAGCCCCCAGGCGGCGAATCTCGCCCGGTCCGCCACGGCGCCGCTGATCAGCGCCGGGGTGATGACCGCGAACATCAGCTGGAAGAGCGCGAAGGCGGTGACCGGGATGGAGCCGGCCAGCTGGTCGAGGCCGAGGCCGCGCATCCCGAGGTGGTCCAGGTTTCCGATCAGTCCGGCGAAGGAGTCGGACCCGAAGCTGAGCGAGTAGCCGTAGAGGACCCACAGCACGCTGACGATGCCGAGCGAGAGGAAGCTCATCGCCAGCATGTTCAGCGTGCTCTTGGCCCTGACCATCCCCCCGTAGAAGAAGGCCAGCCCCGGGGTCATCAGCATGACCAGGGCGGCACTGATGAGTACGAAGGCGGTGTCGCCCGCACTGAAGCCGTCCGGCATCGGCGTCTCCTCTGCGTCCAGGCCGATCCGTACCCGGGGATCCGTCCCGTGGTGCCACCCGGGGCGTCGGCGTTGGGACGAGCGTGTCGAAGGCGGGTTTCGGCCGGTGTGGCCGGTTGTTTCACCGCCGTGACACGTGCGACGCGCGGGTTACGGCTGCGTGAACCGCGGCCCCGCCCGGCCCGAACCACCGCCCGCCCGGCCCGCACCACCGCGCGGCCGGCCGCACCGCCGGACTCCGGACATGCCACCGACCGTGACGGCGGCGGCCGCCACGGTCGGTGGAGCTTCCCTCGGAAGGCCCTCGGCGGGACCGGTCAGACCACCGAGACGAACTCCGGGATGTCCTGGACCACCCGCTCCTTGAGCCGGCTCACCGCGTCCACGCCCTTGAACCGGGCCGCCGCGGCCTCCGTGGTCTTGCGCACCCGGGAGTTCAGCCGCTCCGAGCGCACCTTGGTGGCGATGTCCACCGCCTGCTCGGCCATCACCGCCGCCTGCTCGGCCTCCTTCTGCAGCAGGTGGACGCTGGCCATGCCGATCAGGTTGAAGGCGTACGAGCGCACGTGGTCGGCGTCCTGGCGGAACAGGTCGACCGCGGTCTCCATCACCGGCGCGGACATCGAGGCGTAGAGCTCGGCGTTGTCCGAGTGGTACGCGAGGTCGCGGAAGGAGTGCGCGTTCTCGGCGTTCAGCTCGGCCGGCGAGAAGAACTTCAGCCAGTCCGGCTCCTGGTCCCCCTCCCGGATGTCGGTGAAGGTGTCCTCGGCCAGCCGGACCGCCCGGGCGCAGCGGTTGACCTCGCCGATGGTGGCGTAGGCGCGCGCCTCCATCGCGTACAGCAGGGACTGCTGGCGCGCGGTGGCGGTGTCGCGGCTGCCGTACTGGGCCAGGTGGATGAGCTCCAGGGCGTCCTCGCCCCGGTTGAGGTGGATCATCTGGCGGCTCATGTCGGTGAGGATCAGCGCGCCGAACGGGCGGTCGCCCGCCTCCTTGGCCGCGTGCAGGGCGAGCACGTAGTACTTCTGCGCGCTCGGGTGCATCCCGACGTCGTACGACATCCACCCGGCCAGGTGGGCGAGTTCGGCGGTGAGCCGGAACAGCCGCTTGGTGGTGTCCTCGCTGTACGTCTCCTGGAGCAGGTCGGTGACCTCGTGCAGCTGGCCGACGACGGCCTTGCGGCGCAGCCCGCCGCCGTTCTGCGCGTCCCACTGCCGGAACATGACCGTGGTCTGCTCCAGCAGTTCGAGCTCGGGTTCGGAGAGCCGGCCGGTGAACGCCTCGCCGCCGTTGGCCGCGGTGAGGATCGGGGTGGGGACGCCGGTCGGGCCGGGGGTGAGCCAGCGCTGCATCGGCTCGATCAGCGCGGCGCCCGCGGTCAGCGCCAGCGAGGTGCCGAGGAAGCCCCGGCGGTTGAGCATGAGGTCGCTGCGGGAGTAGTCGCTGATCAGCTGGACGGTCTGCGGACCGCTCCACGGCAGGTCGACACCGCCGCCCACGGTCGAGACCGGGATCGCGGCGCGCAGGCCGAGGTCCTCGATCGAGACCACCGAGCCGAACCGCTCGGAGAAGAGTTCCGACATGATCTTGGGGATCGGCTCGCGGGGCTGCTCCCCGTCGAGCCAGCGGCGCACCCGCGAGGTGTCGGTGGACACGTGGTGGGCGCCGATCTGCCGGGCCCGGCGGTTGACCTGGCGGGCCAACTCGCCCTTGGACCAGCCACTGCGGGCGAACCACGTGGTCAACTTCTCATTCGGTTGCTTCTCTGCCATGGGTAACGTCCCCATCCCGCCCGGCCCCTAGCGGGGCCCCCGATCGTGACCGCCCGACGGTTGCGGGCTCTTGCCAGACGTGCCGTGCCTGAGGTGCTGCCGTGCCGCGCACCGCCGTACCGCGACGCCCTCGCACTGGTGTGCCGGCGTTGCGGACGATCCGTCAGATCCCCGACTCCCGCGCCTCGGCGGCCCGGAACGGACTCCTCGACGACATCCGCACGCCGAACGTAATGCCCCACGACGAGCCCGCGGGAGCGGCCCTGGCGAAACGCCACCTTTCGCCACCCCCAGGAGTGAACCGAAGCCCGGGGGCACACGCTTCACTTAGGGAGTCCCAACGGCCCGGCATATGCGGGTCGCCAAGTCCACCGAAGCACCCCGGAGGACCCGGCGGACACCGCAATCCACCGCAGCCACAGGCGAGTTCGCCGTTCACTCGGGACGGCGACAGCCCCACGCACACGACGATCCGGCATCGGCGCCGCCCCCACAAGGCGGCGCCCGAGGCGCACCGGCGGAACAGGCGCACACCACGCGCTGCGCGCCGCCACCGCACTACGCACCACACAGCTGACAATCGACACACAGTCACCGTCCCGTAACCATCGGCAACGAGAACCTGTTGGGGGAGGCATGGACAACCTGTTCGGCGAACTTCGACTGGGGCACCTGCGGCTGGCACCGCTGGGCGCGCGCCGCCGCACCAAGGTCACCGCGTCCCAGGCCGCCGCGGAGTACACCGGCCGCTGGGGCTGGGCGGTCGTCAGCGGCGACCCGGCCACCGGCACCCCGGTCACCGGCGCCACCGCCCCGACCCGCTGTCCCTGCGGCTCCCCCCGCTGCACCGCCCCCGGTCTGCACCCCGCGCCGGGCGGCGGCGGCCGGGCCCGCGCCCCCCGCGCCGAGGGCTCGGTGCTCTTCCCCACCGGCCGCGCCTTCGACGTCCTGGACGTCCCCGAGCAGGCCGGCCTCCAGGCCCTGGTCCGGCTGGAGCGGATGGGCACCCAGGTGGGCCCGGTGCTCGCCGCCCCCACCGGCCGGCTCCAGTTCCTGGTCGCCGCCGGCACCGCCCGGCGCCTGCCCGACCTGCTGTACCGGATGGGCTGGGACGACGCCGCGCTCGACCTGACCTGCCACGGCGAGGGCAGCTACGTCGCCGCCCCGCCCACCGTCCTCGACGGCCTCGGCCCGGTCCGCTGGCTGCGCCGCCCCACCCGCGACAACGCGGGCTGCCCGCCGGAGGCCCGGCTACTGCTCGGCACCCTCGCCTACGCCTGCCACCGCAGCCGCGAGCGCACCGCCGAGCCGGCCTGGATGGCCTCCTGACCCGCCGCCCGGGCATGCGGAAGGGCCCGCCCGAGGGGCGGGCCCTTCGTGCGCCCTGAGGTACGTACCGTCGCGCGTACGGGGAGGGCGTCAGTCCCCGATCAGCGCGTCCACGAACGCGCCCGGCTCGAACGGAGCCAGGTCGTCCGCGCCCTCGCCCAGGCCGATCAGCTTGACCGGCACGCCCAGCTCGCGCTGGACCGCGATCACGATGCCGCCCTTGGCGGTGCCGTCCAGCTTGGTCAGCACGATGCCGGTGATGTCGACCACCTCGGCGAACACCCGGGCCTGGACCAGGCCGTTCTGGCCGGTGGTGGCGTCCAGCACCAGCAGCACCTCGTCCACCGGGCCGTGCTTCTCGACGACCCGCTTGACCTTGCCCAGCTCGTCCATCAGGCCGGTCTTGGTGTGCAGTCGGCCGGCGGTGTCGACCAGCACGGTGTCGACGCCCTCGGCGATGCCCTCCTTGACCGCGTCGAACGCGATCGAGGCCGGGTCCCCGCCCTCCGGGCCGCGCACGGTGCGCGCACCCACCCGCTCGCCCCAGGTCTGGAGCTGGTCGGCGGCGGCGGCACGGAAGGTGTCGGCGGCGCCGAGCACCACCCTGCGGCCGTCGGCGACCAGGACGCGGGCCAGCTTGCCGGTGGTGGTGGTCTTGCCGACGCCGTTGACGCCGACCACCAGGACCACCGCCGGGCCCTCCTCGTGCTTGGTGGAGCGGACGGTGCGGTCGGCGTCCTTGCCGATCAGCTCGACCAGTTCCTCGCGCAGCAGCGCGCGCAGCTCGTCGGGGGTACGGGTGCCGAGCACCTTCACCCGGGTGCGCAGCCGCTCGACCAGCTCCTGGGTCGGGGTGACACCGACGTCGGCGGTGAGCAGCGTGTCCTCGATCTCCTCCCAGGTGTCCTCGTCCAGGTGCTCCCGGGAGAGCAGCGAGAGCAGGCCCTTGCCGAGCGAGTTCTGCGAACGGGAGAGCCGCGAGCGCAGCCGGACCAGTCGGCCGGCGGTGGGCTCGGGAACCTCGACGGCGGGCGCCGCCTCGGCCTCGGCGGGCACGACCTCGACGGCCTCGGGGGCCTCGGGGGCCTCCGGCTCCGCCGGGAGTTCCACCTCCTCGACGGTGCGGCGGGGCGCCTCGGTCGGCGGCGCGGACTCCTCGCCGACCTGGGGTTCCTGCGGGGTGGGCTTCGGCGCCGTGATGACCGGCGCCTGCGACTTCGGGGGCAGCTGCTGGCGTCGTCTGCCGGAAACGACGAGGCCCGCGATCGCACCGATGGCGATCACGGCGATGACTACGGCAAGAATCACGTATTCCATAACCGCTCCAGTATCCGCGACCGGGGCCCGGATGGACCGCAGCCGACCCGCACCGATGCGGTGCGCACTACACCGATGCGGTGCGTACCGCCCGCGGCCGCCGCTCCCGGTGCTCTTCGCGCAGCCGCTGGCTGATCACCCGGGAGATGCCGTCGCCCTTCATCGTCACGCCGTAGAGGGCGTCGGCCGACTCCATGGTGAGCTTCTGGTGGGTGATGACGATCAGCTGGGAGCTCTCCCGCAGCTCCTCCATGATCCCGATCAGCCGGCGCAGGTTGGTCTCGTCCAGCGCCGCCTCCACCTCGTCCATCACGTAGAACGGGCTGGGCCGGGCCTTGAAGATCGCCACCAGCAGCGCCACCGCGGTCAACGAGCGCTCGCCGCCGGAGAGCAGCGACAGCCGCTTGACCTTCTTGCCCGGCGGGCGGGCCTCCACCTCGACCCCGGTGCCGAGCATGTCGTCCGGGTCGGTCAGCACCAGTCGGCCCTCGCCGCCCGGGAAGAGCCGGGCGAAGACGCCCTCGAACTGGGCGGCGGTGTCGTGGTACGCCGAGGTGAACAGCTGCTCGACCCGCTGGTCCACGTCCCGGACGAGGTCCATCAGGTCGCGCCGGCTGCGCTTGAGGTCGTCCAGCTGCTCGCCGAGGAAGCGGTGGCGCTCCTCCAGCGCGGTGAACTCCTCCAGCGCCAGCGGGTTGACCCTGCCGAGCTGCTGGTACGCCTTCTCGGCGGCCCGCAGCCGCTTCTCCTGCTCGGCGCGGACGTACGGGTACGGCTCCCCCGGCTCCGTCCCGTCCTGCGGGGGCGACGGCGGGACGGGCTGGTCCGGCCCGTACGAGGCGAGCAGTTCGCCGCCGTCGATGCCGAACTCCTCCAGCGCGCGCGCCTCCAGCTGCTCGATCCGCAGCCGCTTCTCGGCCCGCAGCACCTCGTCCCGGTGCCCGGCGTCGACGAGCTTGTCCAGCTCCTCCTTGAGCCCGCGGCCGTGCTCCCGGTGCTCGCGCAGCTCCTGCTCGCGCTCGGCGCGCGCCTGTTCGACGGCCGCGCGCCCGGCGTCCGCGCGGGCCAGCGACACCTCCAGGCAGGCCAGCAGCTGCCGGGCGCCCGCCGCGACGGCGTTCGCCACCGAGGCGTCGTGCTCGGCGCGCCGGCGGCGCTCGGCGGCCCGGGCGCGCGCCTCGCGCTCGGCACGGGCGGCCCGGTCCAGCTGGTCGGCCCGGCCCGCCAGGGCGCGGACCCGCTCCTCGTGGGTGCGCACGGCGAGCCGGGCCTCCAGCTCGGCCTGCCGGGCGTCGCTCGCGGCCTCGGCCAGCCGCTGCTGTTCGGCGGCGTCCGGCTCGTCCTCCCCCGCCCTGGCCGACTCCTCGGCGGCGGCCAGGCGCCGCGCCAGTTCCTCGGCGCCGTCCAGCAGCTCGGTCAGCCCCTGCTCGGCCCGTGCGGCCGCGGCCGACAGCCGCTCGGCCTCCCCGGCGGCGGCGCGGGCCTGCCCGCCGAGCCGGCCGAGCGCCCCGGCGACCTGCGCCCGGTCCTTCTCGGCCTGCCGCCGCCGCTCGGCCAGTTGCTCCGCCTCGGCTGCCGACTCCCTTCGCTGCTCGGTGAGTTCGGCGAGGCGCTCGGCCGACTCGGCACAGCGGGCGGTGAGTTCACCGATCGCCCGGGCCGCCTCGTCCACCGCCGCCTGGGTCTCCAGCAGGCTGGGCGCACCGCCGGCCCCTCCCTGGGCGAAGCCGGCGTCGAGCAGGTCCCCGTCGGCGGTGACGGCGCGGATCCCGGGCCGCGAGGCGACCAGCAGCAGTGCCTGGTCCAGGTCCTCGACCACCGCCACCCCGGCCAGCGGCCGCCGGACCGCACCGAGCAACTCGGCCGGACCGTCCACCAGTTCGGCCGCCCAGCGGGAACCGGCGGGCAACTCCCCCGCCGCCTCCGCGACTTCGGCGGCACCGGCGATCAGCAGCGCGGCCCGGCCGGCGTCCTCGGCCCTCAGCAGCCGCAGCGCCCCGGCGGCGGCGGACGGCGAGTCGACGGCCACCGCGTCGGCCGCCGCACCGAGCGCCGCGGCGAGCGGCACCTCGTACCCCGGCTCGATCCTCAGCAGCGCGGCCGCCGGGCCGAGCAGCCCACCCAGCCGCTCCCCCGCCTCCAGCAGCGCCCCGGTGCCGTCCTTGCGGCGCAGCCCGAGGGAGAGCGCCTCGTGCCGCGCGGTCAGCCCGGCCCGCTCGCGCTCGGCGGCGCCGGCCGTCTCCCGGGCCGCGGCCAGTTCCGCCTCCACGGCGGCCAGCCGCTCGCGCGCCCGCCGGTACCGGGCCTCGGCCTGTTCGTCCTCCCCGGCCAGGCCGTCCACCTGCTGCTGGAGTTCGTCCAGTTCGCCCTGGGCCGCCTCGGCGCGCAGCAGCGCCTCGTCCCTGGCCTCGGTGAGCCGGCCGATCTCGGCCTGCGCCGCGGCGGCCTTGGACCGGGCGGCGGCGGCCTGCCCCTGCAGCCGGGCCAGGCCCTCCCGGCGGTCGGCGATGGCCCGGGCGGCGTCCCGCAGCCGGCGCTCCTCGGCGGCCAGGTCCCGTTCCAGTCCGCCCTTGCGCTCGACGGCCTCGGCCAGCGCGTACCGGGCCTCCTCCAGCGCCTCGGTCAGCGCGGCCTCCTGCTCGCGGACCTGCTCGGCCTCCCGCTCCAGCTCCTCGGGATCGCGCCCGCGCCGTTCCTCGCCCCGGCCCCCGGCGACGGCGTGCCGGGCCCGGGCCTCGGCCAGCCCGACGGTGCCGCGGGTGCGTTCGGCCAGCGCGGAGAGCCGGTACCAGGTCTGCCGGGCGGTCTCCAGGCCGGGGCCGAGCTGCTGGACCTGCGCCTCCAGGACGCGCTCGCGCTGCACCGCGCGGGCCAGTTCCTGCTCGACGGTGGTACGGCGCAGCCGCAGCGCCAGTTCGTCCGCGACCTCGGCCTCGACCGCCCGGCGCAGCGCGCCGAGGTCGTCGGCGAGCAGCCGCAGCCGGGCGTCGCGCAGGTCGGCCTGGATCCCGGCGGCCCGGCGGGCGATCCGGGCCTGTCGGCCGAGCGGTCCGAGCTGGCGGCGCAGTTCGGCCACCAGGTCCTGGACCCGGTTGAGGTTGGCCTGCATCGCGTCCAGCTTCCGCAGCGCCTTCTCCTTGCGCTTGCGGTGCTTGAGGACGCCGGCCGCCTCCTCGATGAAGGCGCGTCGGCCCATCGGGTCGGCGTGCAGGACGGAGTCCAGCTGCCCCTGGCCGACGATGACGTGCATCTCGCGGCCGATGCCGGAGTCGGAGAGCAGTTCCTGGATGTCCAGCAGGCGGCAGGTCTCGCCGTTGAGCGCGTACTCGCTGCCGCCGTTGCGGAACATGGTCCGGGTGATGGTCACCTCGGAGTAGTCGATCGGCAGGGCGCCGTCGCCGTTGTCGATGGTGAGGCTGACCTCGGCGCGGCCGAGCGGGGCGCGCCCGCTGGTCCCGGCGAAGATGACGTCCTCCATCTTGCCGCCGCGCAGCGACTTGGCCCCCTGCTCGCCCATCACCCAGGACAGCGCGTCGACCACGTTCGACTTCCCCGAGCCGTTCGGCCCGACGACGCAGGTGATGCCCGGCTCGAAGCGCAGGGTGGTGCTGGAGGCGAAGGACTTGAACCCGCGCAGCGTCAGACTCTTCAGGTGCACGCGGCCGGTCTCCTCAATCGCTCGCGACAGGAACCGACTGTATCCGGAGCCGGACACGACGAAGGGACGCCACATCCGGGCGTCCCTTGCAAGCTGCGTCCCTTTCGGGGCGGCTCAGTGCACAGCGGCGTCGATCTGCGAGGACCGGGCGGGACTCAGGTGAGAGCCGGCTCCCGCTGATCCAGATCGATGCTGTTGAGCAGCGAGTGCTCGCCAGCGACAGCGGTCAGAGCGTCGTTCTCAGCCTGCATCCGAAGGAGCTCGGCTTCAAGATCCTGGACGCGCTGCTGAAGCCGTCGCATCTCGGAGAGCATTCGCGGGTCGGGGCCGCCGACGTACCCGAGAAGCGCCTTTGCCATGATGAATGGTCCTCCACGCTGAGTGACCGAACCGGAACGGTACAGGTCTAGGGGGAAGGGGGACGCACGCGCGGCGCGTCACCGGAAGTGCTGGCTGGGCACTACGGCACAACACCGTGAGCTGGGCTCACGAGGGTATGCGCCTGCCGGGAGAACGCGGTCGTGTGCGCGGGCTTCCAGCGTCTCACCAAAGACGGAAAGGGTCAACACGATCACCGCACGCTACCGCGCCCCTGTCACCTGCCCGGCGGAGTCGTCACGCCTGGGGGCCTCGGGCCCGGTCCACTTCGTGCTCGTGGATCATCGTTCGATGCGGAGTCAACCACGAGTCTGCCCGGATGGCAACCTCGTGACACCGCCGGTTCCGGATCTTTTCGTGGAAGCCCGCTTGCGGACCGAGCGGCGAGCCGCCCGCCGGGCCGCCGCGGGGCGGGCCCGGGGTGGGCCCGGGGCGGCTCAGCGGATCTCGAAGCCCTCGTAGCCTGGGCCGACGGCCGTCCAGATCTCGGTGACCCCGCTGACGTTCCCCGGGGTCCCCGGGCCGCGCAGCATGGCCAGCAGCTGCTCGCAGTCGGCCGCGAGCCCCTCGGCCACCACCTGCACCCGGCCGTCGCCGAGGTTGCCGGCGTAGCCGGTCAGGCCGATCTCCAGCGCCCGCGCCCTGGTCCACCAGCGGAACCCGACCTGCTGGACCTTGCCCCGGACCCAGGCGGTCACCCGGACCGGTTCCTCACTGTGGGCGTCACGACCGTGCATGCCCCGACCCTAGCCTCCCGCGCGCCTCCCGCGCGGCCCCGCGCGAACGGGAGCGGCCCCGCCGGAGCACCGGCGGGGCCGCTGACCTGGTCGGTCGGCTCGTCGGACTACCAGTCCCCGCCGCCGAAGTCGCCACCACCGAAGTCGCCACCACCGAAGTCGCCACCGCCGAAGTCGGCCGCGTTGAAGTCGGCGCCGGTGAAGTCGCCGCCCTCGTACTGGTCCTGGTAGCCGCCGTCCATCATCGGCGCCGCCGCGTAGGCCGGGGAGCTCATCATCGAGCCGAGCATGGTGCCGACCAGCAGGCCGGGCAGCAGGCCGCCGCCGAAGCCGCTGTAGTACCCGCCGGCGTACGGGGCGTACGCGGGGCCGGCGTTCCAGTACGGCTGCGGGCCCTGGTCGGTGTCGACGGTGCGGATCGCCGGGTCGAGGCCGGCCGCCACCCGGTCCGCGTCGGCCTGGCAGACCGGCACGGCACGGGCGGAGCCGCCGGCCGGGGCCCAGTCCACGTCCTTGACGGACGGGCCGTGCCGCGGGTCCATGAAGCACGGGGGACGGCGCTCGGGCAGCGGCCGCTTCTCCCGCCGGGCGGCCAGGGTGGCCAGCGAGAAGCGGCCGTCCTCGATCGCCTCGGTGACCTGCTTGACGTCCTCGGGCTTCTTCGCCTCGTCCATCAGCCGCTTGGACTTCTCGTACGAGTCCAGGGCGTGGGTGTAGTCGGTGCGCTGGGCGTCGTCGGCGTCGGCCGCGGCCGGGCTGAAGTCGAGCCGGTCCAGCTCCTCGCCGAAGGCGGTGATGTCCTCGTCCACGACCCGGCGCAGCTGCTCCAGCTCGGCCCGGGCCTGCTCCTCCTTGCGCTTCTTGGCGCGGCGGAACAGCAGGAAGACGCCGGTGCCGGCGAGCGCGGCCAGCACGAGCGGGATGACCACCCAGGCGATCGAGGTGCTGTGGTTGACCCCGGTGCCCTTGGTCTGCGGGGCGGCCTGGTCGACGAAGGAGTTCAGGGTGGCGTCGATGTCGCCGCCGTTGGAGCGCTGGGCCGCGCCGGCGATGCGCTGCGCCTGGCCGGCGCTCATCGCGCCGCGGTCGCCGCCGGCGTCGAGCTTGCCGTCGTGCCAGACCGCGTAGACGCCGTCGATGCCCACCAGGGTGCGGAGGTCCTGGAGGGTGGACTTCGCGTACGCGGAGTCGGGGATGACCGCGACGAAGATCGGCTTGTCGGCCTTGTCGATCTTCTTGCTCAGGGCGTCGGCCTGGGACTCGCTGAATCGGCTGGTCATGGCCGGGGCGACGTAGACCTGGCCCTTCTTCAGGGTGGCCGCGGCATCGCTCAGCCCGCCGGCCGCCGAGGCCGCGGGCGCCACCAGGAGCAGCAGCCCGAGCAGCGCCGCCACCAGGGCAAGCGGCCCGGCGCCCCGGGAACGTCGTGCAAGGGTTCTCATGCCCCCGACGCTACCGCGACCGGCGGCTGAGCACGCCATACCCTTCGCATACTGGTACTGACAAGAGCCCCCGCCGTCCGCCGGGCCCGCTCCCCTCCTCGGGGATGATGTTTCCCCCAGCCACCCCTGAGGCGGGTTCCGGGCGGGAACCCCGCGGGGCTCCCGGACGTACGTTCCGGCGGGTCCGACCGGGATCCGGGGCACTACGGGGGCGTGCCGACCGTACCGTGCGAACGGGCATAGTGGTCCCGGACCAGCGGTCCCATTGCCTTTTCTTTACTCAGCTCGTTCCTGACCCGACTCCCGATCGGAGCACTTGGTGATCATCGGCCTCGTCACCGCCGTGGCGGCATCCGCCTGCTACGGCACCGGCTCGGTCCTCCAGGCCGTCGGATCCCGCCGCTCCGCGCGGGAGGAGGCCGCCAAGGGCGCCACCACCTCGACCACCGAACACGGCGGCCCGAGCCTGTCCTCGACCGCGAAGGCCGCCGTCACCTGGGAGTTCATCCTCGGCACGGTCCTCGACCTGATCGGTTTCGGGCTCGGTGCACTGGCCGCCCGACTGCTGCCGCTGTTCCTGTCCCAGACCATCATCAGCGCCAACCTGGTGATCACCGCGGTGCTCAGCATCAAGCTGCTGGGGATCCGGCTCAAGCAGCTGGAGTGGGCGTCGATCGCCGTGCTCTGCTCGGCGCTGGTGCTGCTGGCCGTCTCGGCGGGGCCGGAGGGCGGCCACCACGCGGCGATGTCCTTCCACTGGTGGCTGCTGATCGTCACCACCGTGCTGCTGGTCGGCGGCAGCCTGCTGGTGCGGCGGATGGGCGCCAACGGCGCGATCGTCGCCGGTCTGCTCTCCGGTCTCGGCTTCGGCGCCCTGGGCGTCGGGGTGCGCATCCTCAACGGCATCGAGCCGTTCGCGTTCGGCGAGCTGCTCTCCGACCCGGCCCTGTACGCGGTCCTGGTCGGCGGCCTCGGCGGCATGTACATCCACACCGTGGCGCTGCAGATCGGCTCGGTGAACGGCGCGACCGCCGCGCTGGTGGTCGGGGAGACGGTGCTGCCCGGCGCGGTCGGCGTGCTCTGGCTCGGCGACTCCTCCAAGGCCGGCCTGGGCTGGCTCGGCGTGATCGGCTTCGTGCTCGCGGTGGTCGCCGCGGTCGGGGTCGCCTACTTCGGCCAGGACACCCACGGCACGCCCGGGGAGCCCGCCGTCCAGGAGCCCGAACTCACCCGGAAGTAGCGCGGGGCGTGCCCCGCGGACCCCGTCCGAGGGCGTGCCCCGCGGACCCGTCCGACCGGGCGGAGGTCCGCGGGACGCGCCCGACGGCTCAGCCTCCGCTGCGGGCGCGCGGCACCCGCTGGCAGCGGGGGCAGAAGTAGCTGGAGCGGTTCATCCAGGCCGCCCGCCGGATCGGGGTGCCGCAGCGCCGGCAGGGCTCCTGCTCGCGGCCGTAGGCGTCGAGGTCCCGGGAGAAGTAGCCGCTCTCGCCGTTCACGTTGACGTAGAGGCTGTCGAAGCTGGTGCCGCCGACGGCGAGCGCCGCGGTCATCACGTCCCGGGCGTTGGCCAGCAGCAGCAGGGCCTGCGGGCGGGTGAGGGTCGCGGTCGGGCGGTCGTAGTGCAGCTTGGAGCGCCACAGCGCCTCGTCGGCGTAGATGTTGCCGACGCCACTGATCAGGGTCTGGTCGAGCAGGGCGCGCTTGACGGTGGTCCGCTTGGCGCGCAGCGCGGCCGCGAAGACGGCGTCGTCGAAGCGCGGGTCGAGCGGGTCGCGGGCGATGTGCGCGATGGACACCGGGGTGCCCTCCGGGTCCCCGTCCTCGGCCTCCTCGACCGCCAGGCCGCCGAAGGTCCGCTGGTCGACGAAGCGCAGTTCGCGCCCGCCGTCGTCGAAGCGCAGCCGCACCCGCAGGTGCGTCTCGTCGGGTACGGACGGGTCCTGGACGAGCAGTTGGCCGCTCATCCCGAGGTGGCCGATCAGCGAGAAGCCCGCGCCCGTCCCGGCCAGCGGCACCCACAGGTACTTGCCGCGGCGCTGCGCGGCGCCGAGGGTGGTGCCGGTCAGCCGGGCGGCGAAGTCGGCCGCGCCGGCCGGCTGGCGGCGCACCGCGCGCGGGTGCAGCACCTGGACGTCGGCGACGGTCCGCCCGGCCACCCAGTTGGCCAGACCACGGCGGACGACCTCGACCTCGGGAAGTTCGGGCACGGGAACACGCCTCCTGCTCGGTACGGATCAGCAGGAGTGAAGGCTACTTCGAGGTCATGCCCCGGCGGGCAGCCGGTCGGCGTACTTCTCCTTGATCGCGCGCCAGGCGCTCTCGGCGGCCTTCTGCTCGGCTTCCTTCTTCGAGCGGCCGACGCCGCTGCCGAAGTCCTCGCCGGCCACCCGGGCCGCCGCGGTGAAGGTCTTCTCGTGGTCCGGACCGGACTCCATGACCACGTACTCCGGCACGCCGATGCCCACCGAGGCGGTGAGCTCCTGCAGGCTGGTCTTCCAGTCCAGGCCGGCTCCCAGCTGAGAGGACTCCTCGATCAGCGGGTCGAACAGCCGGTGGACGAACTCGGTGGCCGCGTCCAGTCCCCGGTCCAGGTAGACGGCGCCGATCACGGCCTCGACGGTGTCGGCGAGGATCGACGACTTGTCGCGGCCGCCGGTGCCCTCCTCGCCCTTGCCGAGGCGGATGAACGCGCCGAGGTCCAGACCCCGGCCGACGTCCGCGAGCGCGCGGGAGTTGACCACCGCGGCGCGCAGCTTGGCGAGCGTGCCCTCCGGGACGTCCGGGTGGACGCGGTAGAGGGTGTCGGTCACCACGAGGCCCAGCACCGAGTCGCCGAGGAACTCCAGGCGCTCGTTGGTGGGCAGCCCGCCGTTCTCGTACGCGTACGAGCGGTGGGTCAGGGCACGTACCAGAAGGGCGCGCTCGAGTGTGTACCCGAGGCGCCCTTCCAGGACGTCGTATTCGGTCGAAGCCGGCCCGCCGGCCTTGCCGCCGCCCGAAGAACCCTTCGGGGTGGTGGTCGCCTTGCGGGTGGAGTTACCGTCCGACATCGATCCGTACACCCCGCCGATCAGACCGAGAGGACCTGGCGACGGTTGTACGTGCCGCAGCTCGGGCACGCGATGTGGCCCAGCTTCGGCTCGTGGCAGCGGTCGCACGCCACGAGGGCCGGAACGACGGCCTTCCAGTTGGACCGGCGGTGGCGCGTGTTGCTGCGCGACATCTTCCGCTTCGGAACAGCCACGGCTACTTCTCCTGGTTCTCGGCGAGACCCTCACGGGTGTCGCTGTTCTTAGATCCGTCACCCTCGTCGCCGGGGGCGGCGGAGAGTCCCTGCAGAGCCGCCCACCGGGGGTCGACGGCATCGTGGTGGTGCGCCGGGTCGTCGCTCAGGCGCGCTCCGCACTCGGAGCACAGGCCCAGGCAGTCTTCCTGGCACACCGGCTGCAGCGGCAGTGCGAGCACCACCGCGTCACGCAGCACCGGCTGGAGGTCGAAGAAGTCGCCCTCCAGACGGTAAGTCTCTTCTTCCGAGTCCTCGTCGAGGTCCTCGGTCCCGGTCGTCCGGGCGCGGTGGCGCTCGTCGGACTCCGGGTAGTAGTACAGCTCCTGGAAGTCCACGTCGATGTCGAACTCGACGGGCTCCAGGCACCGGACGCACTCGCCCTCGACGTGGGCCTCGGCGGTGCCGGTGACCAGCACGCCCTCGACCACGGACTCCAGGCGGAGCTCCAGGTCGATCGGGCTCTTCTCCGGCACGCCGATGACGTCGATGATCCCGAAGCCCTCGGGGGCCTCCAGGGTCCGGCTCACCTTGCGCATCGAGCCCGGACGCCGACCGAGCTCGTGCGTGTCGAACACGAGGGGGTCGCGGTGGTCGAGGCGGTTCACGGTGTCCTGACTTCCTGGGGAATCTTCGGTGGCGTCTCCGCCCGGACCGGCGTTGCGAGGGCAAGCCGACAGCCGGACATGGAGGGGCCGGAGTGGTCAGACTACCGGAGTCTCCCGCCAGGCCCAACTTCGGTCCCGTCAGGAGGCTCCCGCACCGCCGTGCCGGGGCCGGTTCAGCGGCCGCCGAGCTCCCGCAGCCTGGTCATGTCGATCATGCTGGTGTCGAAGAAGCTGGTCTCGTCCAGGCCCTGCCCCTGACCCTGCTGCTGGCCCTGCCCCTGGCCCTGCTGCTGGCCCTGCTGCTGGTGCGGCACGGCCGGCGGCGCGGTGGGCTGCTGGGGGTAGGTGTAGCCGTCGTACGACTGCGCGGCGTAGCCCGGCTGCTGCTGGGGATAGCCTCCCCCGGCCTCCGGCCGGGCGTGCCCCCATGCGCCCTGCTGGTCCTGGTAGCCCTGCTGCTGGTAGCCGCCCTGCTGCTGGCCCCACTGGGCGCTGTACGGGTCGCCCTGGCCGGCCGGGTCGTAGCCGCCGCCGTACACCTCGACGTACTGCCCGCCCTGCTGCTGGGCGGCCGCGTACTGGTCGGTGCCGGGGGCCTGCCAGTCGGCCGCGGCCGGGGTCTGCTCCGGCCAGGTCTGCTGCTGCGGGACGTCCTCGCGGTACCAGGCGATGTCGTCGCCCTCGGGGTCGTGGGCGAAGCCCGCGGCCACCGCCTCGGCCCGCTCCTTGGCCTGCTGGGCCTGGTCGGCGGCGGCGAGGTAGGCGCCCAGCTCGTCGATCGGACGCTTGCCGAGCAGCTTGTCCCGGCCCTTGCCGACGGCCTCCAGGGTGGCGCCGAGCACGTTCTCCAGGGTGGCGAGCTTCACATCGACGTACTCGTCGACCTCGGGGCTCGGGCTGATCCGCTGCGGACGGAACTCCTCGCCGTCGCTCTCGGCGTCCGGCTCGGTCTCGAAGACGCTGGAGTCGCCGCGCAGCTTGGTGCGGCCGCGGCCGACCGCGCCCAGCGTCTTGGTCAGCACGACCTCGAAGTTGGCGAGCTTGCTGTCCACGTAGTCGTCGGCCTCGGCCCGCTTGGCGTCGACCTCGGCGCGCGCCTCGGCGAGGATCCGGTCGGCCTCGGCCTGGGCCCGGCGAACCACCTCGGTGTCCGAGATCAGCGAGCCGCGCTCGGCGTGCGCGCCCTGGATGATCCGCTCGGCCTCGGCCTGGGCGCCCGCCACCACCTGCTCGTGGTCGGCCATCACCGACTGGGCCTGGGCCAGTTCGGCGGGCAGCGCCGACTTGAGGTCGTTGAGCAGGCCGATCAGCTCGGCCCGGTTCACCACGCAGGAGGCCGACATCGGCATCGAGCGGGCGTTCTCGACCGCCGCCACGATCTCGTCGACCTTGTTCTGCACGTCCACGGGGGCTTCGTCTTTCCGTGTGCCGCCGACGGTCCGGCGGAGGCAGGCCCGACGCGGTGGACCTCACCGCAGGGCAGGAATACAGACTGTACGGCCACTGCCGGGCACGGTCACAACGCCTCAGCCGAACCGGTCTGCCGCCCGCGGGACAATCCGTGACGAACCGGCAGGAAAGGGACGGGCGGCGGACTACTGCTGGGCCTTGCGCTCCGCGATCCGCTCCACCAGCCGGCCGTGCACCGTCGCGGGCAGCAGGTGGGAGACGTCGCCGCCGTACGAGGCGACCTCCTTGACCAGCGTCGAGGAGAGGAAGCTGTACGTCGGCGAGGTCGGCACGAACAGCGTCTCCACCCCGGTCAGACCGTGGTTCATCTGGGCCATCTGGAGCTCGTAGTCGAAGTCGCTGACGGCGCGCAGGCCCTTGATGATCGCGGGGATGCCGCGCTCCCGGCAGTAGTCCACCAGCAGGCCGTGGTGCGACTCGACCACCACGTTCCCGAAGCCGGCGGTGACCTCCTCGATCAGGCCGATCCGCTCCTCGACGGTGAACATGCCCTGCTTGTTCCGGTTGATCAGGACCGCGACGTGCACCATGTCGTACAGCTTCGAGGCCCGCTCGATGATGTCGAGGTGGCCGTTGGTGATCGGGTCGAACGAACCGGGACAGACGGCTCGGCGCATGGCGTGTGTGCTCCCTCGTGGGGTGACGGCTGCTGCGGGCGGCGGCCCGCTACTCCTGCTCGCCGGCCGCGGCGGCGCGACCGTACCAGAGCGTTCCCTCGCCGTAGCGGCGGGAGCGGAGCTCCTCGAAGCCCTCGGGCCAGTCGAAGCCGCCGCCGCGGGTGCTGCGCTCCACGGTGACGAGTGCGTCCTCCGTGAGCCAGCCCCCGGCCAGGAGTGTGATCAGCATCTCGCGGACCTCCTCGTCCGTCACCACGTACGGCGGGTCGAGGAAGACCAGGTCGTACGGGCTCTGCGGAGGCGGGCCGGCGATCACCTTCTCGGCCCTGGCCGCCCGCACCTCGGCGCCGGGCAGGCCGATCGTCCGGACGTTCTCCCGGATCACCCGGGCCGCCTGGGCGTCCGCCTCGACCAGCAGGACGTGCTCGGCGCCGCGCGACAGCGCCTCCAGCCCGACCGCGCCCGATCCGCCGAACAGGTCCAGCATCCGGGTTCCGCGCACGGTTCCGTGCAGCGCCTCCAGGGTGGAGAACATCGCCTCGCGGGCCTTGTCGGAGGTCGGTCGGGTGCCCCGGCCGGGCGGTACGGCCAGCCGGCGGCCGCCGGCCGCCCCGGCGATCACGCGGGTCATGGTGGTGGGAGGTCCTTTCGTCGCTGCCCGACCACGCTATCCCGCCCCGACCCGCGGGGGCGCGCCGGTGCCGGAGCGGTGCGGCACCGGCGGGACGCCCCCGCCGGTGCCGCACCGTCACCCACGGGTGGTCAGCTCGCCTCGGAGTCCGCCGCCCGGGCCGGGGCGCTCGCGCCGAGCAGGGCCGGCGAGGCGTAGCGGGACCAGGACAGGCAGCCGTCGGGCGGGCAGAACTCGGGGCGGCGCGGGTCGTGCCCGAGCTCGCGCAGCTTGGTCCGGACGGAGTCGGGCGTGCGGCCGAAGCGGGCGGCGATCCGGGCGACGGTCTCGCCGTCGTGGAAGCGCCGGACCAGCTCCTCCTCGTGCTGCGGCACCCAGGGGGCGCCGTGGCCGGGGTACAGCTCGCGCAGCACGTCGCGGTCGGGGATGGGCTCGGAGACGTCGGCGACGATCGCCAGCGCCCGCAGCGCGCGGTTGAGCGCGATCCGCAGCGAGGCGACGTCCTCGACCGGCAGGCGGAGCCGGCCCGAGGCGAGCGGGGCGGCGGCCGCCCCCTCGCGCCAGCCGGTCAGGGTGAGGGTGACTTCGCGATCGTCGTCGCTGGCGAGTTCGATCCGGAAGACCTTGTCGCCCAGCGGGAGCTCGTTGAGATGACGGAATGCCATGGCATGACCCCCAAGTGTCGTGCCAGGTACGCACCTTGGAGGTGCGCCCTGAACACCTTCATTCTCTCCCGGGGGTCTGACAATCCGGCTCCGCCGGAACGGCTCAGCCCTTCTCCATGTAGGCCGCGCGGTCCTCGTCGAGCAGGCTCTCCAGCGCGGTGCGCAGCTCCGGGTGGGCGGCGAGGTCCGGGTCCTCGGCGACCAGCCGGGTGGCCTCGGTGCGGGCGGTGAGGATGACCTCCTCGTCCTCCAGTACCGAGAGCACCTTGAGCGAGGACTTCACCCCGGACTGCGCCTGGCCCAGCACGTCGCCCTCGCGGCGCTGTTCGAGGTCGATCCGGGACAGCTCGAAGCCGTCCAGGGTGCCCGCCACCGCGTCCAGCCGGGCCCTCGCGGCGCTGCCCCCGGGCATCTCGCTGACCAGCAGGCACAGGCCCGCCGCGCTGCCGCGGCCGACCCGGCCGCGCAGCTGGTGGAGCTGGGAGACGCCGAAGCGGTCGGCGTCCATGATGACCATGGCGGTGGAGTTGGGGACGTTGACGCCGACCTCGATCACGGTGGTGGCGACCAGCACGTCCACCTCGCCGGCCGCGAACCGGCGCATCACCTCGTCCTTGGCCTCCGGTGCGAGCCGGCCGTGCAGGATCTCCACCCGCAGCCCGGCGAGCGGCCCCCTGACCAGCTTGTCGGCCGTCTCCACCACCGAGAGCGGGGGCCGCCGTTCGTCGCTCGCGGCGCCCGCGTCGGCGACCTCCTCGAAGTCCTCCTCGGCGGCCCTGCGGCGCTTCTTCCCGGTGTCGGCGGCGGGCTCCTCGTCCCCGATCCGGGGGCAGACCACGTACGCCTGGTGGCCCTTGGCGACCTCCTCGCGGACCCGCTCCCAGGCCCGGGTGAGGAAGTTGGGCTTCTCCAGGGCCGGGACGACGTGGGTGGAGATCGGCGAGCGGCCGGCCGGCAGCTGGTCCAGGACGGAGGTCTCCAGGTCCCCGAAGACGGTCATCGCGACGGTGCGCGGGATCGGGGTGGCGGTCATCACCAGCAGGTGCGGCGGCTGTTCGCCCTTGGCGCGCAGCGCGTCCCGCTGCTCGACGCCGAAGCGGTGCTGTTCGTCCACCACGACCAGGCCGAGGTCCTGGAACTGCACCTTGTCCTCGATCAGCGCGTGGGTGCCGATGGCGATCCCGGCGTCCCCGCAGGCCATGTCGAGCAGCGCCTGGCGGCGGGCGGGGACGCCCATCGAACCGGTCAGCAGCACCACCCGGGTGCCGAGGTCGGAGCCTCCCAGCATGCCGCCCTCGGCGAGGTCCCCCATCATCTCGACGATCGAGCGGTGGTGCTGCTGGGCGAGCACCTCGGTGGGCGCCAGCAGCACCGCCTGGCCACCCGCGTCCACCACGGCGAGCATGGCGCGCAGGGCGACGAGGGTCTTCCCCGAGCCGACCTCGCCCTGGAGCAGCCGGTGCATCGGGTGCTCGGTGGCCAGGTCGGCGGCGATCTCGGCGGAGACCTTCTGCTGGCCCTCGGTGAGGGTGAACGGCAGCCGGGCGTCGAAGGCGTCCAGCAGGCCGCCCTCGCGGGCCCGGCGCGGCTTGGCGGGCAGGGCGGAGTCGGCGGCCCGGCGCTGGGCGAGGGCGACCTGCAGCACGAAGGCCTCGTCCCAGCGCAGCCGGCTCTGGGCGCGCTCACGGTCGGCGTGGCCGCGCGGGCGGTGGATCAGCTCCAGCGCCTCGGGCAGCGGGATCAGGTCGTGCCGCTCGCGCAGTTCGGCGGGCAGCGGTTCGCCGACGTCGCCGAGGTGCTTGGTGAGCGCGGTCTCGATGCAGATCGACAGCTTCCAACTGGGCATCTGCGCGCTGGCGCCGTACACCGGGATGAGCCGGCCGGCGAACTGCCGTGCCGCGTCCGACCCGGCGTCCTCGTCGAGCAGCTGGTAGTCCGGGGAGACGAGCTGGCGGGTCCGGTTGAAGACCCCGACCTTGCCCGCGAACAGGCCCTGGGCGCCGGCCTTGAGCTCCTTCTGCCGCCAGCCCTGGTTGAAGAAGACCAGCGAGAGCCGGCTGCGGCCGTCGGTGACGACAACCTCCAGCCGGTCGCCCTTGCGCCCGCGGAACGGGATCAGGGTGACCTTCTCGATCCTGGCCAGCACGGTGACGTGCTCGTCGACCTCCAGCTCGTCCAGGCTGGTGAGCTGGCCGCGTTCGACGTAGCGGCGCGGATAGTGGTGCAGCAGGTCCCCGACCGTGCGCAGCTTGAGGCTGTCGGCGAGCACCTTCGCGGTGCGGTCGCCGACGAGTTTGGTCAGTGGTTCATCGAGAGCGCCCATCAGGCCCCTGTCTACACCACCGGACGGACAGAACGGCGCTGGTCGCCCGCCCGTCCGCCTCCGGGGCGGCGCTACTCGACCCCGATGAGGAGCGGCGCCGGTTCCTGGCCGCCGTGGAAGACCACCGCGTCCACCTCGGGCCGCCGGTGCCGGACGTGGGCGACGAGCCGTTCGGCGAGTGCCTCGTCGGCGCCCTCGCCGAGGATCAGGGTGACGAGTTCGCCGCCCGCGCCGAGCATCCGGTCCAGCACGCTCTCGCCGACCTCGGCCAGGCCGACGCCTATCACCGCGACGTCGCCGTCGATCAGCCCGAGCACGTCCCCGGCCTGGCAGACCCCGGCCATCGTCCAGGACTCCCCCTCGGCGACGGCCAGCTCGGCGTACCGGGTGGCCCCGGCGGCGGAGGTCATGGCGACCACGTCCTCGTCGAAGCGGCGGCCGCCCTCGTGCACCGCCAGCGCCGCCAGTCCCTGCACCGGCGAGCGGGTGGGCAGGACGGCGATCCGCACCCCTTCCTCGCGCAGCTGGTCGGCGGCGGCCCCGGCGGCGGCGCGCAGCTCGGGGTCGTTGAGCAGCAGGACGACCTCGCGGGCGGCCGAGCGGCGGACCGCGGCGGCGAGTTCGGCGCTGGCCGGCGGGCGGTCCGGGTCGGCGTGCAGGACGACGGCGCCGGCCTGCTCGCAGAGCTCGGCCAGGCCCCCGCCGGAGACCACCGAGAGCACCGCCCGGGCCCGTTCCTCGCGCTCGCCGGGCTCGGCGGCGCTGCCGGAGCGGGCGGCGGCCTCGGCGAAGTGGGTGATCCGGATCTGGTGCGGGCGCCCGGCCCGGACCCCGGCCTCCACGGCGGCGCCCGCGTCGTCCACGTGGACGTGGACGTTCCACAGGCCGTCGCCGCCGCCGATCACCAGCGAGTCGCCGAGCTCGCCGAGCCGCGCGCGCAGCGCGGGCAGCGCCTCGTCGGGGGCGTCCAGCAGGTAGATGACCTCGAAGGCGGGGTGGCCGGGGCCGGGCGGCCTGAGGTGGGTCTCGCAGCTCTCGACGGCCCGGATGTCACCGCGCAGCGCGACCGGCCCCATCGGCTGCTGCCCGGCGACGGCGTCGGCGAGCGCGCCGAGGACGGCCACCAGGCCGCGCCCGCCGGCGTCCACCACGCCGTTCTCGGCCAGCACGGCGAGCTGTTCGGGGGTGTGCCGCAGCGCGTCCCTGGCGGCCCGGTAGGCGGTGTCGGCGACCTGGGCGAGCCCGTCCCCGGCCCGTACGGCCTCCCGGGCGGCGACCCGGGCGACGGTCAGCAGGGTGCCCTCGACGGGCTCCGCGACGGCCTGGTACGCGGAGTCGGCGGCCCGCTGCAGGGCGGCCCGCAGCTGTTCGGCGCCGCCGCCCTCGGCCAGCGTCTCGGCGGTGCCGCGCAGCCACTGGGCGAGGATCACCCCGGAGTTGCCGCGGGCACCGACCAGCGCGCCGCGGGCCATCGCCCGGACCGCGTCGGCCAGCCCGGGGGCCGGGTCGGCGGCGGGGTCGGCGAAGCGGCTCTCCACCTCGGCGGCGGCGGACTCGACGGTCAGGTAGAGGTTGGTGCCGGTGTCGCCGTCCGGGACGGGATAGACGTTGAGCGCGTCGATCTCCTCGCGGGCCTGGCCGAGTGCGCGGAGGGCGAGCTGGCACCAGGTGCGCACGGCCGGGGCGTCGAGCGTGTGCAGCACCAGGTCTCCTCCGGATGGGACGCCGACATGGCCGGGCAATGAACGGCGAGGGGTGATACCGGCAGGTTATCGGGGCCGGGGTGGGGTCGTCCGGACCGGCGACCGGAGCGATCACTCGGCCGGTCATGGTAGTTTCGTGGGACGGAAGCAAGCGTTGTATGCTCTTCCGGTTGCCTGGAACCGTCCAGGCTCACCCCCTTGTCCGGTCTGGTTCACGTGAGTGTTCTGGTGGTTGAGCGGGGTTTTCGAAAGTATCTGATCTGAAGTCTTGGAGTGACTCCTGTGGCTGCCAACTGCGACGTCTGCGGCAAGGGGCCGGGCTTCGGCAACAGCATCTCCCACTCTCACCGCCGTACCCCCCGTCGTTGGAACCCCAACATCCAGACGGTGCGCGCTGTGATTGGGCGGACGCCGAAGCGGCTCAACGTCTGCACCTCGTGCATCAAGGCCGGTAAGGTCTCGCGCTGACGCGCAGACCGGCAAGCCGGTCCTCCAGTGAGCCGGTTCATCCTCGGATGAGCCGGCTTCGCTGTTTCCGTGGCAGGCTACGCCGATTTCCGGACTCACCAGTGGTGGGCGGACTCCATCCAGGAGCCCGCCCACCTCTGTTTTCCCGGGTTCCTCAGCGCCAGCGCCAGGCGTGGTCGACCGGGCCGATGCCGGCGCCCAGGGCGAAGCCCCCGGCGATCGCGCCGGTGATGTACTCCTTGGCCGAGGCCACCGCCCGCGGCAGCGGCTCGCCCTTGGCCAGGCCGGAGGCGATCGCGCTGGCCAGGGTGCAGCCGGTGCCGTGGGTGTGGCGGTTGTCGTAGCGCGGCGCCCGGAACCAGTGCACCTCGTCCGGTCCGCCGTACAGCAGGTCGGCGGCCTCGCCCTCCAGGTGGCCGCCCTTGACCAGCGCCCAGCGCGGCCCGAGGTCGACCAACGCCTTGGCGGCGTCCAGCATCTGCGACTCGTCCTCGACGGTCAGCCCGGTGAGCTGGGTCACCTCGTGCAGGTTGGGGGTGGCCAGGGTGGCGACCGGCAGCAGCTTCTCGCGGACGGTCGCGACGGCCTCGGCGACCAGCAGCGCGTCCCCGTGCTTGGAGACCCCGACCGGGTCGACCACCACCGGGGCGTCCACCCCGGCCAGCAGTTCGGCGACGGTCTCGACGAGTTCGACCGAGGCGAGCATGCCGGTCTTCACGGCCTGCACCCCGATGTCGTCCACCACACTGCGGAACTGCGCCCGGACGGCCTCGGCGGGCAGCTCCCAGTAGCCCTGGACGCCGAGCGAGTTCTGCGCGGTGACGGCGGTGATCACGCTCATGCCGTGGACGCCGAGAGCGAGCATCGCCTTGAGGTCGGCCTGGATGCCGGCGCCGCCGCCGGAGTCGGAGCCGGCGACGGTGAGCACGCGGGGGGGTGCGGTGGAGGACATGGCCCCAACCTACCCGCGCGGTCTCAGAGCACCGCCTCGGACTCCGCCCAGCGGTCCCGCGGCACCGTCTTCAGCCGGGTCACCGCGTCGCCGATCGGCAGCAGTTCGATGCCGGTCCGGCGCAGCGCGGTGAAGTGCCCGAACGCCCCCCGGTGGACGGCCTCCACGGCGTGCCAGCCGAACCGGGTGGCGAGCACCCGGTCGTAGGCGGTCGGGGTGCCGCCGCGCTGGACGTGGCCGAGGATGACCGGGCGGGCCTCCTTGCCGAGCAGGTTCTCCAGCTCGTGGGCGAGCCGGGTGCCGATCCCGCCGAAGGTCCGGTGGCCGTACTGGTCGACCTCACCGTGGTCGAAGCGCATGGTGCCGGGCACCGGGCAGGCCCCCTCGGCGACGGCGATGATGGCGAACTTCTTCCCGCGCGCGAAGCGGTCCTCGATTATCCGGGCCACCGCCTCGATGTCGAAGGGCTTCTCCGGGATCAGGATGCCGTGGGCGCCGCCGGCCATGCCCGCGGTGAGGGTGATCCAGCCGGTGTGCCGGCCCATCAACTCGACCACCATGACGCGCTGGTGGGACTCCGCGGTGGTCTTCAGCCGGTCGATCGCCTCGGTGGCGACGTGGACGGCGGTGTCGAAGCCGAAGGTCATGTCGGTGGTGTCGATGTCGTTGTCGATGGTCTTCGGCACCCCGACCACGGGCAGTCCGGCGTCGCCGAAGAGCTTGGCGGCGGTCAGCGTCCCCTCGCCGCCGATCGCGATCAGCGCGTCGATGCCGATCTCCCGGGCCAGTGTCTTGGCGTTCTCCACCGCCCAGGCGATCCGGTCCCGCCGCACCCGGGCCGAGCCCAGGATGGTGCCGCCGAGGGTGAGCAGGCCGGTGACGTCGTCGTGGGTGACGGTCCTGGTGCGGCCCTCGATCAGTCCGAGGAAGCCGTCCAGGATGCCGACGATCTCGTCCCCGTGGACGTCGGTGCCCCGGTGCACCACCGAGCGGATCACCGCGTTGAGGCCGGGGCAGTCGCCGCCGCTGGTCAGTACACCGATGCGCATCTGTGGCGTGCTCCCACTCGCAGTGGTTCGGACCATCCGCGCCGGACGGGCGGCTGGGATGGCGCAAGCCTACGCACAACGCACCCGCGAATCCCGTCCCCGCACACCGGAGCGTCACGCGCCCTCCGCCGTACGGGGATCCGGGAGGACCGCCCGCTACTCGGCGAAGTGGTCCCAGCCGCCGACTCGGTCCCAGGGCGCGCCGTCGACCGTCACCCGGCCGCTGCGGCTGCCCGTCGGGCGGCCGGTCACCTCGCCCACCACCCGCCAGCGGGCCGGGAGTTGGACCCCGCGCGGGAAGGTGGCCACGATCGCGTGGTCCTCGCCGCCGGAGAGCACCCAGACCAGCGGGTCCACCCCGACCGCCTGGCCGATGTCGGCCATCTGCGCCGGGACGTCGAAGTCGGCGGCCTTGAGGTCGATGTCCACCTGGCTGGCCCGGGCCACGTGGCCGAGGTCGGCGACCAGCCCGTCGCTGACGTCGATCATCGAGGTCGCGCCCAACTCGGCCGCCGCCGGGCCCGCGTGGTACGGCGGTTCGGGCCGGCGGTGCGCCTCGACGAAGGCGCGCGGGGAGCGGAAGCCGCGCTGGAGCACGGTCAGCCCGGCGGCGGACCAGCCGAGCCAGCCGGTCACCGCGATCACGTCGCCGACCTGTGCGCCGGAGCGCGTCACCGCCGCACGCCCCTGGAGGTCGCCGAGCGCCGTGATGGCCAGCGTGACGGTGTCGCCGCGCACCACGTCGCCGCCGACCACCGTCGCCCCGGCCACCTGGCACTCGTCGCGCAGCCCGTCCATCAACTCGGTCGCCCAGGTGGTCGGCAGGTCCGCGGGGGCGACCAGGCCGAGCAGGATGGCGGTCGGCACCGCCCCCATCGCGGCCACGTCGGCGAGGTTCTGGGCGGCGGCCTTGCGGCCCACGTCGTAGGCGGTGGACCAGTCCCGGCGGAAGTGCCGGTTCTCGATCAGGACGTCCGTGGTCGCCACCACCCGGCCGTCCGGTGCCCGCACCACCGCGGCGTCGTCACCCGGGCCGAGGTCGACCGCATCGGTGAGCGGTACCCGGGCGGTCAGCTCCCTGATGAGGCCGAACTCGCCGAGCTCGCCCACGGTCCCCTGCATCTGCCGTCCTCTCGCGTTTCCATCCGAATCGGCCCCCGTCGCGCTCCCCCGCGCGCAGCGTACGCCCTTCCGGGGCCCCGGGGTCTCCCCTCCCCGGCCCGCTGCGGGGTAGCGTGGTGATCAGACTGCCGGTGAGCCCTTCCACCCACACGCCTGACCGGGTGCTCACGGCGGCGATCCCCCCTTGAACCGGCCGCCGGGAGGTCCCCGTGGTACAGGCATACATCCTGATCCAGACCGAAGTTGGGAAGGCCACCTCCGTGGCCCAGACCGTTTCCGAGATCCCGGGCGTGCTCACCGCCGAGGACGTCACCGGACCGTACGACGTGATCGTCAAGGCCGAGGCCGGGACGGTGGACGAGCTGGGCCGCATGGTGGTGGCCCGGGTCCAGAAGGTCGAGGGCATCACCCGCACCCTCACCTGCCCCGTGGTGCACCTCTAGGGCCCGTGGGCCGGGGCGGGCCGGCGCACCGGGAGCCCGGGCGCGTAAGGCCCGGTTACCATCGGCGGGTGGCCAGAGAACTGCGCGTCCCCAAGGCGCTGACCGCCCTGCCGGCCCCGGTCCGCTGGCTGGCCCTGCCCGTCGCCCTGACCTGCACGGTCGTGGTGCTGGTGGGCAGCTGGGGCCCGGCCGACCGGGCCATCGAGGTCCCGGACCCGACCGGTAGGGCGGCCGGCTACTGCAGGGCCCTGGCCGCCGCGCTGCCGAAGGAGCTGCTCGGGCACGCCCGCAAGGACCCGTCGCCCGCCTCGCCGTACGTGGCCGTCTGGGACAGCTCGCCCCGGACGGTCCTGCGCTGCGGCGTCGACCGGCCCGAGGAGCTGGACGGGCCGCACGCCATGGACCTGTCCCCGACCGTCGACGACCTCACCTGGTGGTCGCAGAAGCTGGACGACGGGAGCTACCGCCTGGTCGCGACCATGCGCGCGGCCTACGTCGAGGTGATCTCCCCGCCCGGCGTCTACAGCAGCCCGCTGGACCCGGCCGCCGCGCTCACCCCGCTGGTCAAGGCCAACATCCCCGGCTGAGCACGACGAACGCGGGGCGGGCCGGGAAGCTCCCGGCCCGCCCCGCGCCGTACGGCCCGCTAGCGCAGCCCGGTCGAGCGGCGCAGCGCCGCGCCGAGCAGCCGGTCGATCAGCTCCGGGTACGAGACCCCGCTGGCCGCCCACATCTTCGGGTAGGCCGAGATCGGGGTGAAGCCGGGCATGGTGTTGATCTCGTTGATCATCCAGGTGCCGTCCTCCAGCAGGAAGAAGTCCACCCGGGCCAGGCCCTCGCAGCCGAGCGCCTCGAAGGCCTCGATCGCCTGGCGCTGGATCTCGGCGAGCTCCTCGGCGGTCAGGTCCGCCGGGATCTTCACGTCCGAGGAGTCGATGTACTTGGCATCGAAGTCGTAGAAGTCGAAGCCCTCGCCGACCAGGATCTCGCCGGCCACGCTGGCCCGCGGGCCGTCCTCGAACTCCAGCACGCCGCACTCGATCTCGCGGCCGGTCACGCCCGCCTCGATGATCAGCTTGGGGTCGTGCCGACGGGCCTCCTCGATCGCGGCGTCGAGGTCGGCCAGGTCCTTCACCTTGGTGATGCCGATGCTGGAGCCGGCCCGGCAGGGCTTCACGAACACCGGCAGGCCCAGCTCGGCGGCCCGCTCGCGCACCGCGGCGCGGCCCTCCTCGGACTCCCAGTCGCGCGGCCGCACGATGGTGTAGCGGCCGACCTCCAGGCCGTGCGAGGCCAGGATCCGCTTGGCGAACTCCTTGTCCATGCCGGCCGCGCTGGCCAGCACGCCGTTGCCGACGTACGGGACGCCGGAGAGCTCCAGCAGGCCCTGGAGCGTGCCGTCCTCGCCCCACGGGCCGTGCAGCAGCGGGAACACCACGTCGACCTCGCCGAGGGCCTTGGGGGCGCTGCCCGGCTCGGTCAGGACCACCTCGCGGTTGCCCGGGGCGACCGGCAGCGCGACCTGGCCGTCGACGCCCTCGGCGACGTGCGCCACGTCCGGCAGCCGCCCGTCGGTGATGGCCATCCGGGCCGGCTCGTCGCTGGTCAGCGCCCAGCGGCCCTCGTGCGTGATGCCGATCGGCAGCACGTCGTACTTGTCGCGGTCGATCGCCCTGAGCACACTGCCCGCGGTGGAGACCGAGATGGCGTGCTCGGAGCTGCGCCCGCCGAAGACCAGCGCGACGCGCGGCTTCCGGTCGGGCCGGTTCGGGGAGGTCTGTTCGATGCTCATATCGGGTTTGAGACTACCGTGCGAGGCCCGGGCGGAAGGCGAGCGGCGCCCGGGAGCCGGCGGCGCCGGGGAACCGGACGCCGCCGAAGCCGCCTCGCGGGCTCAGCGCCGCTCCGGCTTCGCCGAACGCGACATCAGCGCCTGCAGGACCTCCTTGATCGGCCGCTCGTTGTGCACCACGTCCACCACGGCCTCGACGATCGGCATGTCGACCCCGTTGCGCCGGGCCAGGTCCAGCACCGACTCGCAGGACTTGACGCCCTCGGCGGTCTGCCGGGTGGCCGCGATGGTCTCCGCGAGCGACATGCCCCGGCCCAGGTTCATGCCGAAGGTGTTGTTGCGCGACAGCGGCGAGGAGCAGGTGGCCACCAGGTCGCCCATCCCGGCCAGTCCGGCGAAGGTGTGCGGGTCCGCGCCCAGCACCTCGCCGAGCCGGGTGGTCTCGGCCAGCCCGCGGGTGATCAGGGTCGCCTTGGTGTTGTCCCCGAGCCCCATGCCGGCCGCCATGCCGACCGCCAGGCCGATCACGTTCTTGACCGCGCCGCCGAGTTCGCAGCCCACCACGTCGGTGTTGGTGTACGGCCGGAAGTACGGCGTGTGGCAGGCCGCCTGGAGCCGCTTGGCGACCGTCTCGTCGGAGCAGGCGACCACACTGGCCGCGGGCTGCCGGTTGGCGATCTCCTTGGCCAGGTTGGGCCCGCTGACCACCGCGACGCGCTCCGGGCCGACGCCGGTGACCTCGTCGATCACCTCGCTCATCCGCTTGGCGGTGCCGAGTTCGATGCCCTTCATCAGGCTCACCAGCACGGTCTGCGGCTCGATCAGCGGCGTCCAGGCGGCCAGGTTGTCGCGCAGCGTCTGCGAGGGCACCACGAGCACCGCGAAGTCGGCGCCGGCCAGCGCCTCGGCGGCGTCGGTGGTGGCCCGCACGGTGTCGGGCAGCCGGACGCCCGGCAGGTAGTCCGGGTTCTCGTGGGTGGAGTTGACGGCGTCCACCAGCTCCTGGCGGCGGGCCCACAGCACGACCTCGCAGCCCGCGTCGGCGAGCACCAGCGCGAACGCGGTGCCCCAGGAGCCGGTCCCCATCACGGCGCAGCGGGTCACTTGCCGCCCTCCTCGGTGCCCTCGGTCCGCTCGCCCTTGGCGCGCCGGCGCTCGGCCAGCGCGGCCGCGGCACGCTCCCGGGCGGCCTTGCGCATGTCGTAGCGCTCGGCCGGCGGTTCCTCGCCCCGGACCTCGGCCAGCACGGCGGTGATCGCCGTCATGATGTCCTCGGTCGCGTCGGCGAGCACCTGGGCGGTGAGCTCCTGCCCCCGGTACTTGCTGAGGTCCACCGGCGGCCCGGCCGCGACGGTGACCCTGTGCCGCGGGAAGAGGTTGAACTTGCCCTTCCCGTAACCGGGCCGGCCGTACGGCGGGATGATCTCGTGGGCGCCCCAGTGCGCGACCGGGATGACCGGCGCACCGGTCATCAGCGCGACCCGGGCGACCCCGCTCTTGCCGGTCATCGGCCACAGGTCGGGGTCCCGGGTGAGCGTGCCCTCCGGGTAGAACTGCACGCACTGGCCGCCGTTGATCGCGTCGATCGCGGCCCGGAACGCCTGCGCGGCGTCGGTGGACTCCCGGAACACCGGAATCTGGCCGGTCTTGCGCAGCATGAATCCGATGAAGGGGATCGAGAACAGCGAGGACTTGCCGAGAATGCGCGGCGGACGTCCGCTGTTGTACTGCCAGTGCGCGTAGATCACCGGGTCGATGATCGAATTGTGGTTCACCGCGGCGATGAAACCGCCGTTCTTCGGAATGTGCTCCCAGCCCCGCCAGTCGGGCTTCACCAGGGCGGTCGTCACCGGTTTCACCAGCACGGCCGCGAAGCGGTACCAGATGCCGTAGTCGGCGTTGCCGAACTTGGCGTACGAGCGGCGGGCCACCCCAGCTCCTTCTCATCCGATGCGGCACGGATCACCGCGGTCATGGCTTCCCGGTGCCGCGCACCGTTTCTTCCGCCGGTGCCCGGGCCACGGGCGCGGAACAGTGTCGCCCGCCCGCTCACCGGCTGTCGAGCAACCGCGCCAACCCGCCCGGCGGGCGTGATCAAACGCACGTCCGCACAGCTCGAACGGCCTGGCGAGGGCTCCGGGACCGGCGACACAATGACGCCGATGACCCAGGACACCGTACGCCCCAGTGGACCCGTCGCGCCCCCCGCACCCAAGGCCGGCTGGTCGCTGGTGCTTCCGCTCAAGTCGCTCGACCTGGCCAAGAGCAGACTGGCCCCGTACGCCGGACCGCACCGGGCCGACCTGGCACTGTCCTTCGCGCTGGACACCGTCGGCGCCGCCCTGGCCACTCCGGGCGTCGGCCGGGTCCTGGTGGTCACCCGCGACGCCGGGGCCGGCGCCCGGCTCGCCGCGCTCGGCGCCCTGGTGGTCGCCGACGAGCCCGGCGGCGGCCTCAACCGGGCGCTGGCGCACGGCGCCGCGCGGGCCCGGACGCTGGCCCCGCAGGCTCCGCTGGCCGCACTCTCGGCCGACCTCCCGGCACTGCGCCCGGCCGAACTCGCCCGGGTGCTGGGCGCGGTGCCGCCCGCCGGCCGGGCCTTCCTGCCGGACTCCCCCGGCCTCGGCACCACGCTGCTCGCCTGCGCCCCCGGCCGACCGCTCTCCCCCGCCTTCGGGGACGGCTCCCGGGCCCGGCACGCGGCCGGCGGGGCGCTCGAACTGCGCCTCGCGGACGTGGAGTCGGTGCGCCGGGACGTGGACACCGGTACGGACCTCGGCGAGGCCGCGGCGCTCGGCCTCGGCCCGCACACCAGCGCGCTGTTCGCCCGCCTGAACTCGCGCTGAGCCTGCGCTGGGCCTGCGCTGAGCCCGTTCCGGCCCCGCCCGGGACGCCGCCCGACCTGCTCCAGGGCCCAGGACGGCCCGCTCGATATGCTGCTCGCATGCAGGCCACCGCGTTCACCTTCGACCCCGCCACCCGGGCCGGCTCCGTGCTGCTCGACGACGGGACCCCGGTGCCGTTCGACGCGGCCGCCTTCGACGCCGGCGGCCTGCGGCTGCTGCGCCCCGGCCAGCGGGTGCGGATCCGCACCGAGGGCACCGGCGAGGCCCGCCGGGTGGTCTTCGTGACGCTCCAGACCTTCCCCGACCCCGCCGAGGCCTGACCGGCCCGATCGGCCACCGCCCGGGCCGCCGGCCCGCTTCCCGCCACGCCGTCCTGGTCGCCCCCGCGCCGCCGTGCGCCGTCGATTCCTGACTGAGCGCCCGGAAACCGAAAGAGCCGCGGCGCCCGGTCTCCGTGAATTCACGGAAGGGGTGCCGCGGCTCCTGGCCGAAGGCCGTCCGAGGACGGTCGCGCGGGACTTACTTGGCAGAGGTCTTGCGCGCGGTGGTCTTGCGGGTGGCGGTCTTCTTCGCCGGCGCCGTCTTCTTGGCCGTGGCGGTCGCCTTCTTGGCGGTGGCCGTGGTCTTCTTGGCGGCAGCCGTGGTGGTCGCCTTCTTCGCCGCGGCCGTCTTCTTGGTCGCGGCGGCCTTGGTCGCGGTCGCCGTGGTCTTCTTGGCGGCGGTGGTCTTCGCGGCCGTGGTCTTCGCGGTCGCCTTCTTGGCGGTGGCCGTGGTCTTCTTGGCGGCGGCCGTGGTGGCCGTCTTCTTGGCGGCGGCCGTGGTCGCCGTCTTCTTGGCGGCGGCCTTCTTGGTGGCCGGAGCGGCGGCGGCAGCGGCGGCGCGCTTGGTGGCGGCACGCTTGGCGGCCGGGGTGGCGGCGACGCCGCTCTTGCCCGGGGTGAGGGAGCCCTTGGGGGCCTTCTTCACCGAGGGGCCTTCCTTCGGCAGCTTCTTGCTGCCGCTGACCAGGTCCTTGAAGCCCTGGCCCGGACGGAAGCGCGGGACCGAGGTCTTCTTGACCTTGACCCGCTCGCCGGTCTGCGGGTTGCGGGCGAAGCGCGCGGAGCGCTCCACCTTCTCGAAGGTGCCGAACCCGGTGACCGAAACCCGGTCACCGGCCACAACGGCACGGACCATGGTGTCGAGCACTGCGTCGACGGCCTCTGCGGCAGCCTTGCGACCGCCCAGCTGCTCGGCCACCGCTTCGACAAGCTGAGCCTTGTTCACGTCTTCCCCTTCGGAAACGAGCGCCGGATGATTCCATCCGTTCTTTTCGCACGTTAGGTATGTATCTGCGGACTTTCAATTACCAAACGCGCGAATCACCCTAGTGTCGCAATGGATTTGCGCGTCGGCGACCTCAGTCGAGCGGCGGGGGCCGCTCGTCGAGGTCATGTACAAAGCGACTCAACCGCCTTGCCGCCTCCGGAAGATCGCGCTTGGCGGTCTCGGTGACGATGAGGAGTTGCCGGGTGAGAGCGGTCTTTGCATCGGCAGACACGTTCAGCGCATGCACGCGGGCGTGAGCTTGCTTCAACCGCTCGGCCACGAGCGCGTAGAGCGCTGCGACTTCCTGGTCGTCCGGCCCCTCAGCTGGTGCGGAGGTGACGTCCGGCCGGTCGTCAATTCGGCGTTCGGATGGCCGGCCCCTGGAGTCCTCAGCCGCGGGTTCGCCGCCCGCGTACGGAGGTTCATGGTGCCGGTGCATGTACTGATTGTGCCATCTACCCGCAGTTGTACTTGCGCGGGCCCCTCTTCCGCAAAGCCAAATGGGCAATCCGGGGCGGGCCCCGGCGCTAACTCGTGCTCCGGAACGACGGATGGCCCGGCCCCCCCGAGGGGGGCGCGGGCCATCCGGTGGATCGTCAGAATGCTTGTTCTGAGGGGAACTCAGGCGGCAGGCAGAGTGCGGGGCTTGAAGCTCGGACGGGTCGCCTCGAAGGCCGCGATGTCGGCCTCGTTCCGCAGCGTGATGCTGATGTCGTCCAGGCCGTTGAGCAGCCGCCATCGCACGTTGTCGTCCAGTTCGAAGGCCGCCGTGACGCCTTCGGCACGCACTTCGCGCGCCTCCAGGTCGACGGTGATCTCGGCCGAGGGGTCACTCTCCGTGAGCGCCCAGAGCCGCTCCACGGTCTCCTGCGGCAGGACGACCGTCAGCAGGCCGTTCTTCAGGGAGTTGCCCCGGAAGATGTCGGCGAAGCGCGACGAGATGACCGCGTGGAAGCCGTAGTTCTGGAGCGCCCAGACGGCGTGCTCCCGGGAGGAGCCGGTGCCGAACTCGGGGCCGGCCACCAGGACCGTGGCACCCTGCCGCTCGGGCCGGTTGAGGACGAACGACTCGTCCTTGCGCCAGGCCTCGAACAGGCCGCCCTCGAAGCCGGATCGGGTGACCTTCTTGAGCCAGTGGGCCGGGATGATCTGGTCGGTGTCCACGTTGCTGCGGCGCAGCGGGACGGCCCGGCCGGTGTGGGTGGTGAACTTCTCCATGGCTCAGGCCTCCACGGCTGCGACGTCGGCGGTCAGGTCGGCGGGGGCCGCGAGGCGGCCCAGGACGGCGGTCGCGGCGGCGACCTGCGGGGAGACCAGGTGGGTGCGGCCGCCCTTGCCCTGCCGGCCCTCGAAGTTGCGGTTCGAGGTGGAGGCGCAGCGCTCCCCCGGGGCGAGCTGGTCGGGGTTCATGCCCAGGCACATCGAGCAACCCGCGTGGCGCCATTCGGCACCGGCCGCGGTGAACACCTTGTCCAGCCCCTCCTCGACGGCCTGCAGGGCGACCCGGACGGACCCGGGGACGACCAGCATCCGTACGCCGTCGGCGATCCGGCGTCCCTCCAGGACGGCGGCGGCGGCCCGCAGGTCCTCGATCCGGCCGTTGGTGCAGGAGCCGACGAAGACGGCGTCGACGGTCACCTCGCGCAGCGGGGTGCCGGCCTCCAGGCCCATGTACCGCAGGGCGTTCTCGGCGGCCACGCGCTCCTGCGGGTCGGCGAAGGAGGCCGGGTCGGGCACGTTAGAGCCCAGCGGGGCGCCCTGACCGGGGTTGGTGCCCCAGGTGACGAACGGGGTCAGCTCGCTCGCGTCGATGAAGATCTCGTGGTCGAAGACCGCGTCCTCGTCGGTGCCCAGGGTCTTCCAGTACGCGACGGCGGCGTCCCAGTCCTCGCCCTGCGGGGCGTGCGGGCGGCCCTGGAGGTACGCGAAGGTGGTCTCGTCCGGGGCGATCATGCCCGCCCGGGCGCCGGCCTCGATCGACATGTTGCAGATGGTCATCCGGGCCTCCATGGACAGGCCCCGGATCGCCGAACCGCGGTACTCCAGGACGTAGCCCTGGCCGCCGCCGGTGCCGATCTTCGCGATGACGGCCAGGATCAGGTCCTTGGCGGTGACGCCCTCGGGCAGTTCGCCCTCGACGGTGACCGCCATGGTCCGGAACGGCGCCAGCGGCAGGGTCTGGGTGGCCAGCACGTGCTCGACCTGGCTGGTGCCGATGCCGAACGCCAGTGCGCCGAAGGCGCCGTGGGTGGAGGTGTGGGAGTCGCCGCAGACCACGGTCATGCCGGGCTGGGTCAGGCCGAGCTGCGGGCCGACGACGTGCACGACGCCCTGCTCGACGTCGCCGAGCGAGTGGATCCGGACGCCGAACTCGGCGGCGTTCCTGCGCAGGGTCTCCAACTGCACCTTGGAGACCGGGTCGGCGATCGGCTTGTCGATGTCCAGGGTGGGGGTGTTGTGGTCCTCGGTGGCGATCGTCAGATCGGTGCGGCGGACCGTGCGGCCGGCCAGCCGCAGCCCGTCGAAGGCCTGCGGGCTGGTGACCTCGTGGAGCAGGTGCAGGTCGATGAAGAGGAGGTCGGGCTCACCCTCCGCACGCCGCACGACGTGGTCGTCCCAGACCTTCTCTGCGAGTGTCCGTCCCATCGGATTCCCTCCAGCCGGCCGCGCTGCCGGCCTTCTCGTGTCGTCGAGTGTCGTCGAGGTCAAAGCGTGTACGCCGCCCGCGAGACTTCCGGGCCGCTCCCGTCCAGAGTGGCGCTTTTCGCCGGAGATTGAACTGGCGTCTCGCGGAGTGAGATCGCGGTCTTAGCGCATGGACAGCGCGAAGGCCCGCGCGAAGGCCCGTGAGGAGGCCTTCCCCGCACCGGTCGGCCGGGCCCCGCAGAACGCCGAAAGGGCCCCACCCGCGACCGGGTGGGGCCCTTTCGGGAAGCCTCCACTGCACAACGAAAAAGACCCCGGGGAACCGGGGTCTTTCCAATTTCTGGCTGGGGTACCAGGACTCGAACCTAGACTAAATGAACCAGAATCACTCGTGCTGCCAATTACACCATACCCCAACACAAAGCAAGGGCCGATGGGCGAGCCCATCGGCTTCCTGCTCTGAAGTACCCCCGACCGGATTCGAACCGGCGCTACTGCCGTGAGAGGGCAGCGTGCTAGGCCGCTACACAACGGGGGCTTTCCAGGTGGTCCCTCGCAGGACCGGTCGATCCCTTGCGGGATCAGTACCCCCGACCGGATTCGAACCGGCGCTACTGCCGTGAGAGGGCAGCGTGCTAGGCCGCTACACAACGGGGGCTTGATCTTCTTTTATGTTGCCGTACTGACGTACTGCGCTGGGGTACCAGGACTCGAACCTAGACTAAATGAACCAGAATCACTCGTGCTGCCAATTACACCATACCCCACCAGAGTTGAACCCTCGCGGGCCCTTCTCAGGCGTTGCGCCTCTCGGTCGGTCCCTTCCGAGGGGCTTTCGTTCCCTCGTCCGTTCCCTCCCGGGCGGCGCAGAAAGAACATTACCCGACGTCGGCCCCGGGTCCAAAATCGATAACCCCAGGCAGCGGCCGGGAGGCCTGCGGATGACCTCCGGGTACGCCGCGGGCCCGGCACGAAGCCGGGCCCGCGGCCTGCTCAGCGGCCCGCTCAGGCGGCCGGCAGGGCGTCCAGGGAGGCCCGCAGCCTGCGCAGCGTCTCAGGGCGTCCCAGCAGCTCCATGGACTCGAACAGCGGCGGGGAGACCCGGCGGCCGGTGACGGCCACCCGCAGCGGCGTGAAGGCGAACTTGGGCTTGATGCCCAGCCCGTCGACCAGCGCCTCGCGCAGCGCGGCCTGGATCGGCTCCGGGGTGAAGTCCGCGAGCTCCTCCAGCGCCTTGATGCTGGCCTCCAGCACCGGGCGGGCGTCCGCGGTGAGCACCTTGGCGGCGTCGTCCGGGTCGACGGCGAACTTCTCCGGCGCCACGAACAGGAAGCCGGCCATGTTCACGATCTCGCTCAGCACGACCATCCGCTCCTGGGTGAGCGGCGCCACCTTGGCGAGCAGGTCCAGCTGCTCGGCGGTGGGCTCGGCCGGCAGCAGCTCGGCGCCCTGGAGGAAGGGCACCAGGCGGCGGACGAAGTCCTCCGGGGCCAGCCGGCGGACGTGCTCGGCGTTGATCGCCTCGCACTTCTTCAGGTCGAAGCGGGCCGGGTTGGCGTTCACCTTGGTGACGTCGAAGGCGGCGACCATCTCGTCCATGTCGAACAGGTCGCGGTCCTCGGCCAGCGACCAGCCCAGCAGGGACAGGTAGTTGAGCAGGCCCTCGCGAATGAAGCCGCGCTCGCGGTACATGTTGAGCGAGGACTGCGGGTCGCGCTTGGAGAGCTTCTTGTTGCCCTCGCCCATCACGTACGGCAGGTGGCCGAAGCGCGGGGTGGTGCCGTTGCCGACGCCGATCTCGGCGAGCGCGGCGTACAGCGCGACCTGCCGCGGGGTGGAGGACAGCAGGTCCTCGCCGCGCAGCACGTGGGTGATGCCCATCAGGGCGTCGTCCACCGGGTTGACCAGGGTGTACAGCGGGGCGCCGTTGGCCCGGACGATGCCGTAGTCCGGCACGTTCTCCGGCTCGAAGGTGAGCGTGCCGCGGACCAGGTCGTCGAAGCTGATGGTCTTGTCGGGCATCCGGAAGCGCAGGATCGGCTCGCGCTTCTCCAGCTTGTAGACGGCGACCTGCTCCTCGGTCAGCTCGCGGCAGTGGCCGTCGTAGCCGGAGGGCTTGCCGGCCGCGCGGGCGGCCTCGCGGCGGGCGTCCAGCTCCTCGGTGGAGCAGTAGCAGTGGTAGGCGTGGCCCGCCTCGTGCAGGCGGCGGGCGACATCGGCGTAGATGTCCATCCGCTGCGACTGCCGGTACGGCGCGTTCGGGCCGCCGACCTCCGGGCCCTCGTCCCAGTCGAGGCCGAGCCAGCGCATCGCGTCGAGCAGCTGGTCGTACGACTCCTCGGAGTCGCGGGCGGAGTCGGTGTCCTCGATCCGGAAGACCAGCGTGCCGCCGTTGTGGCGGGCGTAGGCCCAGTTGAACAGGGCCGTGCGGACCATGCCCACGTGGGGGTTGCCGGTCGGGGAGGGACAGAAGCGAACCCGGACGGCCGGGTCAGTGTTAGCCACGCTTGATCACCTTGTTGGTGAGAGTGCCGATGCCTTCGATGGAGACGGCGACCTCGTCGCCGACGTTGAGGGGGCCCACCCCTGCGGGCGTGCCGGTGAGGATGACGTCGCCGGGCAGCAGCGTCATGGCCTCGGAGATGTGGACGACCAGCTCGGCGACCGAGCGGATCATCAGGGAGGTGCGGCCGGTCTGGCGGAGCTCGCCGTTGACCGTGCACGTGATCGCGAGGTCGCTCGGGTCGAGGTCGGTCTCGATCCACGGGCCCAGCGGGCAGGCCGTGTCGAAGCCCTTGGCCCGGGCCCACTGGCCCTCGCGCTGCTGGACGTCCCGGGCGGTGACGTCGTTGGCGCAGGTGTAGCCGAGGATCACCTCGGGCACCCGGTCCAACGGCACCTCACGGCACATCCGGCCGATCACCACGGCGAGTTCGGCCTCGTGGTGGACGTCCGAGGAGAACGGCGGGTACGCGATGTTCTCGGTCGGACCGATCACCGAGGTGGACGGCTTGAAGAAGGTGAGCGGGACGTCCGGGACGTCGTTGCCCAGCTCCGCCGCGTGGGCCGCGTAGTTGCGGCCGACCGCCACGATCTTGTTCGGGAGCATCGGGCTGAGCAGCCGGACGTCCTGGAAGCGGAAGCTCTCGCCGGTGGGCTGGGGCTGGCCGAACGGGTGGCCGGCCAGCGCGTGGACGACCAGCGAGTCGGGCTGGGAAGGGTCGCCCTCCACCACGCCGAAGGAGACGCTGCCGGCGGCAGGGCTCCCTTCCCGGACGGAAAACCTGGCAATGCGCACGGCTGGGGTACCCCTCGCTTCGTCGGCCGCCCGGGGCGCGCCCGGGCGCTGGTGGGCGCCCCGCCCGCAGTGGGCGCGGCCCCGTCAATCGGTCTCCAGGCTATCGCGTGGGGCCTCGGCTGACCGCTTTGCCCCTGTTCAGGACGGTCGGGGCGGAGTCTGGGCCGACCGGGGCGCGGGGGCCCGGCCGGCGCCCGCCGCACAACGGCGAGGGCGCCGCCGCCACGGGTGTGACGACGGCGCCCTCGACGCGGCGCTGCGGGGGTCAGTCCTGAACGACGACGACCGGCGCGACCATCAGCTGGGTGCGGCGCGGGTTGGCGGTGGCGGCCGGCAGCTCGGTGCCGTAGGTCACGACGTCCTCGGGCTTGCGGGCGCCCGGGATCTTGCTGAAGTCCTCGACCGAGGCCAGCGTCGTCCGGCGCGGGTTCGCCGTGGGGCGGCAGGACAGCGTGGACTTGGTGGCGTTCTTCGCCTGGGACATCGAGAGCACCTCGTGGTCATGGCCGGACCGATCGCGGCGGATCGGGACGACCTGATGGATTCCGATTGATTCGGAGGGGTTCTGGGCAGGCTGATTCGAGGCCGTGCCCAGGCGACAGCCAGGTTACGAGATCTCATTCCACAGAGGCCGTGACCAAAGCTACACATTAGGCTGTGATTTTGCTCACAAAATGCCGAGCAAAATGCAGATATCCGACATATCGCCGCACTCGGATTTTCCGACATTCCCATCGATAAAGGGCATTCCGGAAGGTCTGCGACTCTTCCCGACGCTGCGCCCGCTTGGCATGTATCCGGCGAGTGTCCGAAAAAGGCGGTATTCCGGTCCCGTTGGCACACAGTCCGTGAGATCGCGCAAGCGGTCGGTAGCGCCCGACACCCGGTACCTGCGGCCCTTGTTGGGATTCCCCGGCTGTGCTGGAATGCGACGGACCGTGGGTAGGGAGTGGTCCACCCCGGTGCCCGCTCTCCCGGACCGGCCGGGGGGCGGATGGAAACTCGACACCGTCCAGGCCGTGGCGACGCGGCGGGACGCCCGGTCCAGAGGTTGCGACGCCAGTGCAGGGACGTTTCAAAAGGGGTAGCGGCGCCGCGGGTAACCCGGAGTCGCGTGAGCCTGTGGCAGCCCCTCAACAGGCGGCGGCCCCCGGCGGCCCCGCCGAGCCGGTGACACCCGAGGCCCCCGGCCGCCCGGAGGAGGACGGCCGGGAGCGGAAGTCCACCCGGGACAAACTCCGCACGTCCCTGACCCGGCGCCGCGCCACCGGTCTGAACCGGTTCGCGATGCGCAACTGGCGCATCCGCACCCGTCTGATCGCGCTGCTCGCCCTCCCCGTCCTGGTCTCGCTGGTCCTCGGTGGCCTGCGCATCCAGAGCTCGATGGAGAACTCGCAGCAACTCGCCCAGATGGCCAACCTGGCCGACCTGGCCAAGAAGGCGACCAACCTCGCGGACGCGCTCCAGACCGAGCGCGACATCAGCGCCGGTCCGATCACCCACGACCCGGCCGCCCCGCTGGACGACGACATCGTCGCCGCCCGCAAGTCCACCGACGACCTGAGCCGCACCTTCACCGCGTCCTCCGACAAGTTCGAGAACCTCGAACTGTCCGGCGGCAAGGCGCTGTTGCTCCAGATCCGCAAGGACCTGAACTCGATCGCGGACACCCGCAGCCTGCCGTACCAGAACAACCAGAACATCCAGTCGACGATCACCGCCTACGACGTGATCATCCGCGACCTGCTGTCCATCACCCAGGACATCGCGCTCGCGTCGAACAACAAGGACCTGGTCGTCTCGACCCGCGCGCTGCAGCAGTTCTCGCTGGCGAAGAACGCGACCTCGCAGCAGCGGGCCCTGATCAGCGCCGCGCTCGCCAACCCGAAGTCCCCCGACCTCAGCCCCAGCGACGAGTCCTTCGGTATCCGTCTGCGCAGCTCGTACGACAACGCGATCGCGAGCTTCAACAACATCTACACCGCGCACGACCTGGACAACCTGCGCAGCCAGCTGAGCTACAACTCGGTGGTCGCCGACGCCGACCGCTACGCCTCCACGATCCTGACCCAGAGCGGCATCCGCCAGACCGAGGCGGTCAGCTACAAGGACTGGTACGAGAAGGCCAGCGCCAAGATCACCGCCGAGCGCCGGATCGAGTCCAAGCTCATCGAGAACCTGGACGGCAAGGCCCAGGACCTCCAGTCCCAGGCCGACGCCGACGCCCTGATCATCGGTGTCGCGATCGCCCTGGTGCTGCTCTTCGCCCTCGGTGGCGCCGGTCTGATCGCCCGCTCGATGGTGCGCTCGCTGACCCGCCTCCAGGCCGCGGCCGAGGACGTCGCCGAGCGCCGCCTGCCGGAGCTGGTCAAGACCCTCTCCGAGGCCGACCCCCACGACGTCGACACCACGGTCGAGCCGGTCGCCATCGACTCCACCGACGAGATCGGCCACGTGGCCCACGCGTTCGACATGGTGCACAGCGAGGCCGTCCGCCTCGCCGCCGAGCAGGCCCTCCTGCGCGGCAACATCAACGCGATGTTCACCAACCTCTCGCGCCGCAGCCAGGGCCTCATCCAGCGCCAGCTGTCGCTCATCTCCGAGCTGGAGAGCCGCGAGGCGGACCCGGACCAGCTGGCCAACCTCTTCAAGCTGGACCACCTCGCGACCCGCATGCGCCGCAACGGCGAAAACCTCCTCGTCCTCGCCGGTGAGGACCCGGGCCGCCGCTGGACCAGGCCCGTCCCGCTGGTCGACGTGCTCCGCGCCGCCGCGTCCGAGGTGGAGCAGTACGAGCGCATCGAGCTCGCCGCCGTGCCGTCGGCCGAGGTCGCCGGCCGCGTCGTCAACGACCTCGTCCACCTGCTCGCCGAGCTGCTGGAGAACGCCACCTCGTTCTCCAGCCCGCAGACCCGCGTCCGGGTCACCGGCCACGCGCTGCCGGACGGCCGCGTGCTGGTCGAGATCCACGACACCGGCATCGGCCTGAGCCCCGACGACCTCGCCGAGATCAACGAGCGCCTCGCCAACCCGCCGACGGTGGACGTCTCCGTCTCCCGCCGCATGGGCCTCTTCGTGGTCGGCCGCCTGTCCCTGCGACACGGCATCCGCATCCAGCTGCGTCCCAGCGACTCCGGCGGCACCACCGCGCTGGTCATGCTCCCGGTGGACGTCACCAACTCCGGCGACCGCCGGGGTGCCGGCCGGGCCGGCTCCGGCCAGGGCAAGCAGCAGCGTGGGGTCGCCCCGACGCCGCGCCAGCAGCGCCAGGTCCCGCCCGCCCGCCAGGGCGGTCCGGCCGCGCTCGGCCAGGGCCCGGCCGCCGGTGCCCCGCAGGGCGGGCGCCCGCAGCTCGGCCAGGGCGGCCCGACCGCTCCGGCCGGTCCCGGTCCGCAGGCGGGCCCCGGTCCGCAGGCCGGTCCGGGTGGGCCCGGCGGCGGTCTGCCGACCCGCAAGGTCGGCCAGTCGCTGCGGGAGAACCCCGTCCCGCAGGGCGGCGGTCAGCAGGGCCAGGGCCGACAGCCCGCCCAGCCGCAGCCGAAGCAGAAGCGGCAGGCTCCGCAGAACCCACAGGCCCCGCAGAGCCAGCAGGTTCCGCAGCAGGCCCAGCAGGGCGGTCTGCCGCAGCGCGCCCCGGGCCGTCAGGGCCCGCCGCAGAGCGGCCCGAACGGCCTGCCCCGCCGCGACCGTCAGCAGCAGCCCGGCCAGCCCCAGACCGGTCAGCCCCAGGCCGGTCAGCAGCAGCCCGGCCAGCCGCAGGCCCGTCCGCAGCAGCCCGGCCGGCCGCAGCCGAACCAGCCGCAGGCCGGTCAGCCCCTGCCGGGCCGTCCCGGCCAGGAACGGCCGCGTCCCGGCGGCGAGTTCGACGGCGGTCCGGGTGCCCGGACCGGCGAGCAGCCGCAGCACGGCCGCCCCGGCGGTCCCGGCACGCCGCCGCAGGGTGCCCGCCCGGGCAACCGTCCGCAGGACGGCCTGCCGCAGCGCCGTCCGGCCCCGCAGGGCCCCGGCGCCCCCGGCCGGCCGGCCGCCCAGGGCCCGCGCGGTCCGCAGCGCCCCGGTCCGGACGCGCCGCAGCGCGACCGTCAGCCGCAGCTGCCGCCGCAGGCCCAGCAGCAGCCCCAGCCGCTGCCGTCGGCCGAGCCGGCGCCGGTGGAGAGCACCCAGCAGTTCGCCCGCCCGCGCTTCGAGGCCAGCCAGATCGACCCGCGCGACCCGCTGGGCCTCGGCCTGGTCGAGCCGGTGCTGCCGAACGTGCCGAACCCGCCGCGTCCGGAGCCGGTGCGCCAGGAGCAGGCCCCGCAGCAGCCCCAGCCGCTGCCGCACCAGGAGCCGATGGCGCTGCCGACCGGCGGCGAGCAGCCGTGGTTCCCGCAGTCCGAGGGCCCGCAGCAGGCGCGGCCGCGGCCGTACCAGCCGCGCCGCCCCGGCACCTCCGCGCCGGAGTTCCAGCAGCAGGCCGAGGAGCCGCGGGCTCCGCGGCAGGCGCCCCAGCCGGCTCCCCAGCAGCCGCAGGCCCCCCAGCCGGCTCCCCAGCAGGGCCAGCCGCAGCCGGGCACCGGCGACGCGCCGTGGCGTCCGTCCGCGAACGACGAGCGCTGGCGCCGCGCCGAGCAGATCCGCGAGCCCTCGACCAGCGGCGTCACCATGTCGGGCCTGCCCCGGCGGACCCCGCAGGCCAACCTGGTCTCCGGCACCGCCGAGGCCTCGCCGCTGACCGGTCCCCAGGTCTCCCGGGCTCCCGAGGAGGTCCGCGGCCGGCTGACCAACCTGCGTCGCGGCATCCAGCAGGGCCGCCGCGCCGGGGCCGAGCAGGCCGCCAACCAGGCGGGCTTCCAGCATGGTGCCCAGCAGCCCGGATTCGATAGTTTCGGTGGCCGGAGCGACGGCAACGGCGCAGATCACCAGGAGCGTTGAGTTGAACCAGATGAGCCAGGCCGCACAGAACCTGAACTGGCTGATCACCAATTTCGTGGACAACACCCCCGGGGTGTCCCACACCGTGGTGGTCTCCGCGGA
>NZ_JBVILX010000026.1:0-88309 GCF_055580145.1 Kitasatospora sp. NPDC032121
AAGGAATCTCCAACCCCGATCAAACGATCAAGGCCGGGGATGTCAACATATCTGGCGTTGACTTTTGGCACGCTGTTGAGTTCTCAAGGAACGGAGGCTTCCTTCGGACCGCCTTCCAGCGGGCCCTCCGGGCTTCGTTCTTTCGTGTTTCCAGCTTACCAGACGCTTTCCGCTCCATTTACCGGAGCTTTTGGCTTCTGAAATCTGGCGTTAACCGCGGAGTCGCGGCGACTCGACCAACCATAGCGGGTGGCCGACCGGAGCGCGAATCGGGGCGCGCCGGGAGTCCCCCGGACGGCGGCATGATTTGTTGCTCTCGCGAGCATATACAGCAATGGTCCCGATTCGCCAAGATGCCTGTAGAGTGCGGCACATCGGCCAAGAGGACTAGACCACTCGCGGGCCGGTGAGCCGCCGGCCGACTGGGCAGGCGCGGGCGGTTCTTCGCCCGGGAATGTCAGCAGATGTCCCTAGTTGACATCATTTAGGCTTCAGCTGATCGTCGTGCCGCTCCTCGCGGCCGCTCGCTGTACTGCGTACTTGGGAGGCACAACCATGACCACTGTGACGTCGCCGCTGACCGGCAAGATCGTGGGGCTCGCGGGCGTGCCCGACCCGGTGTTCTCGGGTGCGATGGTCGGCCCGGGCACCGCGATCGACCCGGTGCGTGAGCAGACCACGGCGCTCGCCCCGGTGGATGGTGTCGTCGTCTCCATGCACCCGCACGCGTTCGTCGTGGTGGACGCCGAGGGCCACGGTGTGCTGACCCACCTCGGGATCGACACCGTCCAGCTGAACGGCGAGGGCTTCGAGCTGCTCGTCGCCAAGGGCGACACGGTGACCCGCGGTCAGGCCGTCATCAAGTGGGACCCGGCCGCCGTCGAGGCCGCCGGCAAGTCGCCGATCTCGCCGATCGTGGCCCTGGAGGCCACCGCCGAGTCGCTCGGCGACCTGCGGGAGGACGGCGAGGCCAAGGCGGGCGACCAGCTGTTCAGCTGGAGCTGATCTCTTTCCGACACCCGCCCCGAGCGAGATGACGGGGCGGCCCCCACACAGCGGTTCCCGGCGGGGCCGCTCATCTCAGCGGAGACAGGTGACATGGAGAAGACGCTGCGCGGCGTGGGCGTGAGCCACGGGGTCGCGATCGGCCAGGTGCGGCACATGGGGACGGCGGTACTGGAGCCCCCGGCCACCCAGATCCCGACCGAGGACGCCCCGCGGGAGCAGGCCCGGGCCCAGGCCGCCGTCGAGGCGGTCGCCGCCGACCTCATCGCGCGCGGCAACCTCGCGGGGGGCGAGGCGCAGGCCGTACTGGAGGCCCAGGCGCTGATGGCGCAGGACCCTGAGCTGATGGCCGACGTGTCCCGCCGGATCGCCGTCGGCAGCAGTGCAGAGCGTGGCGTCTACGACGCGTTCGCGGCCTACCGGGCGCTGCTCGCCTCCGCCGGGGAGTACCTGGCCGGGCGGGTCGCCGACCTGGACGACGTGCGCAACCGGATCGTGGCCCGGCTGCTCGGTGTGCCGATGCCGGGTGTGCCGGACAGCGACGAGCCGTACGTGCTGTTCGCGCGGGACCTGGCGCCGGCCGACACCGCGCTGCTCGACCCGACGCTGGTGCTCGGCTTCGTGACCGAGGAGGGCGGGCCGACCAGCCACAGCGCCATCCTGGCCCGGGCGATGGGCGTGCCGGCCGTCGTGGCACTGCCGGGTGCGATCGAGGTCGCCGAGGGCACCGTCGTCGCGGTGGACGGCAGCTCCGGTGACGTGCTGGTGGAGCCGTCCCAGGAGAAGCAGGACGAGCTGCGGGCGGTCGCCGCCGAGCGCAAGGCCGCGCTGGCCTCCTCCTCCGGCCCGGGGCAGACCTCGGACGGTCACCGGGTGCCGCTGCTGGCGAACGTGGGCGGTCCGGCCGACGTGCCGGCCGCGCTGGAGAACGGCGCCGAGGGCGTCGGCCTGTTCCGCACCGAGTTCCTCTTCCTGGACGACTCGGCGAAGGCACCCAGCGCCGAGAAGCAGGTCGAGGCGTACCGCAAGGTGCTGGAGGCCTTCCCCGAGGGCCGGGTCGTGGTCCGGGTGCTGGACGCCGGCGCCGACAAGCCGCTGGACTTCCTGACCCCCGCCGACGAGCCGAACCCGGCGCTGGGCGTGCGCGGGCTGCGCACCCTGCTCGAACACCCCGACGTGCTGCGCACCCAGCTCGAGGCGCTGGCCAAGGCGGCCGAGGGGCTGCCGGTGCACCTTGAGGTGATGGCCCCGATGGTGGCCGACCGCAAGGACGCCAAGGACTTCGCGGCCGCGTGCCGGGAGGCCGGGCTGAACGCCAAGTTCGGTGCGATGGTGGAGATCCCGTCGGCCGCGCTGCGCGCCAGGGCGATCCTCCAGGAGGTCGAGTTCCTGTCGCTGGGGACCAACGACCTCGCCCAGTACACCTTCGCGGCCGACCGTCAGGTCGGTGCGCTGGCCCGGCTCCAGGACCCGTGGCAGCCGGCCCTGCTGGACCTGGTCGCCGCGGCGGCCGACGCGGCGCGGGTGAGCGGCAAGAGCTGCGGTGTCTGCGGCGAGGCGGCCTCCGACCCGCTGCTGGCCGTGGTGCTGACCGGTCTGGGCGTCACCAGCCTGTCGATGGGCGCGGCCTCGATCCCCTACGTGCGGACCACGCTCGCCAAGTACACGCTGGCGCAGTGCCGCCGGGCGGCCGAGGCGGCGCGGGCCGCGGACAGTGCCGAGGAGGCGCGGGCCGCGGCGCAGCAGGTGCTCTCCGGCGAGTGACGGCATAAGAGACGAGAAGGGGCGCTCCCACCATCGCGGTGGGGGCGCCCCTTTTCGTTCGCGCCGGGCCGGTCAGGCCTGGCGGTCGAGGCGGAGCTGCTCGAAGAAGCGCAGGTGCTCGAGGTGGTCGACGGAGCCGGGGTTGACGGCCTGCTCCAGCGGGGTGCCGGAGAGGATACGCTTGACCGGGACCTCGATCCGCTTGCCGGTGAGGGTGTGCGGGAGGCCGCGGACGGCGATGACCTCGTCGGGCACGTGGCGCGGGGAGAGCTCGGTGCGCAGCGAGGTGCGGATGCGCCCGATCACGTCGTCGCTCAGCTCGGCGCCGGGGGCGAGGACGACGAACAGCGGCATCCAGTAGCCGCCGTCGGGCTCCTCCAGGCCGATGACCAGGGACTCGGCGATCTCGGGGAGGCGCTCGACGACCTCGTAGATGTCCGAGGAGCCCATCCGGACGCCCTGGCGGTTGAGGGTGGAGTCGGAGCGGCCGTGGATGACGACGGTGCCGCGGGAGGTGACGGTGATCCAGTCGCCGTGGCGCCAGATGCCGGGGTAGGTGTCGAAGTAGCTGTCGTGGTAGCGGGTGCCCTCGGGGTCGTTCCAGAAGCCGGTGGGCATCGACGGGATGGGCTTGGTGACGACGAGTTCGCCGACGGCGTCGGTGTGGGGGTGGCCCTGGGCGTCCCAGGACTCGACGGCCGCGCCGAGGCAGGGGGCCTGGATCTCGCCGAGGTGCACGGGGAGGGTCGGGACGCCGCCGACGAAGCAGGAGCAGACGTCGGTGCCGCCGCTGACGGAGGCGAGCCAGACGTCCGGCTTGACCTCGTCGTAGATCCAGCGGAAGCCGTCGGGCGGGAGCGGGGAGCCGGTGGTGCCGATGCAGCGGACGGCGGAGAGGTCGAGGTCGCGGCCTGGGTGGAGTCCGGCCTTGCGGCTGGCGATCACGTAGGCGGCGGAGGTGCCGAGGACGGTGGCGCCGGTGCGGGCGGCGACCGACCAGAGGGCGCCGGTGTCGGGGTGCCCGGGGCTGCCGTCGTAGGTGACGATCGTGGACCCGACGAGGAGGCCGGCCAGCAGGAAGTTCCACATCATCCAGCCGGTGGAGGTGTACCAGAGGAAACGGTCCCGCGGGCCGAGGTCGAGGTGGAGGCCGGCCTGCTTGAGGTGTTCGAGCAGGATGCCGCCCTGGCTCTGGACGATGGCCTTGGGCAGGCCGGTGGTGCCGGAGGAGTAGAGCACCCAGAGCGGGTGGTCGAAGGGGACGGCCTCGAAGACCGGCTCCACGTCGTCGGCGACCAGGTCGTCCCAGTTCAGGGCGCCCTCGGGGGCGGGGGCACCGAGCAGCGGGACGTGGACGACGGTGTGCAGGCTGGGCAGTTCGCGGCGCAGCTCGGCGACGACCTCGGTGCGGTCGTGGTCCTTGCCGCCGTAGTGGTAGCCGTCGATGGCGAACAGGACGGCGGGCTCGATCTGCTGGAGGCGGTCGAGGACGCTGCGGGCGCCGAAGTCGGGGGCGCAGCTGGTCCAGACGGCGCCGACGGCCGCGGTGGCGAGGAGGGCGACGGCGGCCTGCGGGACGTTGGGCAGGTAGGCGCTGACCCGGTCGCCGGGGCCGATGCCGCGGGCGCGCAGGGCCGCGGCCAGCGAGCCGACCTGGCGGCGGAGTTCGGACCAGGTGAGGACGGCCGGCTGCTCGCTGGTCTCGTCGAGGTGGAGGATCGCGGGGTGGTCGGCGTTGGCGGGGTTCTCCGCTGCGCGCAGGGCGTGCTCGGCGTAGTTGAGGCGGGCGCCGGGGAACCAGCGGGCGCCGGGCATGGTGGCGTCGGCGAGGACGGCTTCGGGAGCCTGCCGGAAGCGGACGTCGAACCACTGGGTGATCGCGGTCCAGAACCGGTCGAGGTCCTCGGTGGACCAGGCGTGCAGGGCGGCGTAGCGCTCGGCGGCCTGCTGGTCGTCGGTGGCCGGGGCGAGGGGGGCGGCCGGGGCGCCGTGGTGTTCGGCGGCCCAGGCCTGGAAGGCCACCAGGGTGGTGTCGGCGGCGCGAGCGGGGGTGGGGCGCCAGAGCGGCTGGTCCTGCGGTGGGGTGCTCACGGTGGTGGTCTCCCGGCCGGTGGTGGGGACGGGAGGGCTCGTGGCAGACCCGTCCGCTTGGGCTGTCGGTGCAGACCATGCCACGTGATCGCCCGCCGCGCCAGGGTCGGCCGATGGGTGGACGGGAGGTCGGCGGGAGGTCAGCGCCGGGTGAACTCGCCACCGAACCAGCGGCGCAGGACGCCGTTGTGGAAGTCCCAGACGAGTGGGGTCTCGGCGGTGGCGAGCAGCCAGCCGTCGGTCTCGTCGGTGGGGCGCGAGGGCGGGAGGTCGGCGAGCGGTCGGGCCGGGAGCAGTCCGCAGAGCATCACGAAGCGGCCGTTGGGGTCGGAGGCGGTGTGGATCAGGGTGACCTCGGCCGCGTCGGCGGTGATGCCGGTCTCCTCGTGCAGTTCGCGGACGCAGGCCTGCTGCCAGCTCTCGCCGTAGTCCATGTAGCCGCCGGGGAAGGCGAGTTCGCCGTAGCCGGGCTCGATGGTGCGGCGGATGACGACCAGGGCGGGGTCGGCGTCGGGGCGGGTGACGGGGAGGACGGTGACCGCGACGGGCAGCGGGTTGCGGTAGCTGATCTCGGCGCAGCCGGGGCAGGTGCGTGGCCAGGCGAGGGTGCCGGGCGGGTAGGGCGTGCCGCAGAAGTGGCAGTGCGAGAACGGCCGGTGGGCGCTCTGGATCGCTTCGTCAGTCGTCATGGCCGGATGGTAGCCCGGCCGTCGGCGGTGGTGCCCCGGGCCGGGGAGGCTCAGGGCGCCCCGGTGTCCTCGGTGCTCTCCTCCCGGGCGGGGCGGAGCAGCGCGGGGTGCAGCAGCCGGGCGTCGCCGGCGTGGTAGGTGCGGGCGCGGGGGCCGCCGCGGGCGCCGCCGCGCTCGGTGGTGGTGCCGGTGCTCTCGACGAAGCCGGGCACCGACAGCACCTTGCGGTGGAAGTTGCCGGGGTGGAGCTTCTCGTCCCAGACCGCCTCGTAGACGGCGCGGAGGTCGGGGATGGTGAAGTCGTACGGCAGGAAGGCGGTGGCCAGCGGGCTGTACTCGAGTTTGGCGCGCACCCGGTCGAGGCCGTCGGCGAGGATGCGGGCGTGGTCGAAGGCCAGCGTGAGCGGGCCGGGGCCGGTGCGCCCGTCGACGCCACCCCCGTGGGTGTCGGCGGGCACACCGGCGGCTCGGGACCGGCCACGGGGCCGGAGGTCCAGGTCGGAGACGGGGTGCCAGGCGGCGGCCGCGGCGTCCGTCCCGGCCTGGGGGTCGGGCAGGTCGGGGGCGAAGGCGAGGTAGGCGACGGAGACGACGTGCATCCGAGGATCCCGCTCGGGGGCGCCGTAGCTGCCGAGCTGTTCGAGGTGGAGGCGGCAGAGCGTCTCGGTCCCGGAGGCGCCCCGCAGGCCCGTCTCCTCCGCGAGTTCGCGGGCCGCGGCCTCGTCCAGGCTCTCCTCGCCGGCCCGCAGGAAGCCGCCGGGCAGCGCCCAGCAGCCCTGGTGGGGCGGGGCGCCGCGCTCGACGAGCAGCACGTGCAGGCTGCCGTGGCGCAACGTCAGGGCGACCACGTCCACGGTGACGGCGATCGGGGCGTAGGCGCGCGGATCGTACGCGGCGAGCCACTCCTGTTCGGCTCGGGGCCCGGTGGAGGGCGGTTGGTCGTCCACTGCCACGCCGGGCTCCCTTCCGTGCGTTCCGGTGCCGCCGGCCTGGCCGCCGGTGCTGTTCTTCTCGGGCTGAGCACAACGTAACGAGCGCTTTCCCCCGAGGCAAACGGATTTCCTCCCCGGCCGGGGCACGCGGCCGGAGCGCCCCGTCCTAGGCTGTGACCAGGAACTCTGCCAGAGGAGACCGACATGCCCATTCTCCCCCCGCCCGACTTCGTCGCCGCGCTGGCCGCCGGTCCGCTGGTGCTCGACGGAGGGATGTCGAACCAGTTGGCGGCCGACGGGCACGACCTCTCGGACGAGCTGTGGTCGGCGCGGCTGCTGGCGGACGACCCGCAGGCGGTGCTGGCGGTGCACCGGGCGTACTTCGCGGCGGGCGCGGACGTCGCGATAACCGCGAGCTACCAGGCGAGTTTCGAGGGCTTCGCGCGCCGCGGGATCGGCCGGGCGCAGGCCGCGCGGCTGCTGGCGAGCAGTGTGGAGCTGGCCCGGGAGGCGGCGCGCCCGGAGCCGGGCGGGCGGCGGCGCTGGGTGGCGGCCTCGGTGGGCCCGTACGGGGCGGTGCTGGCGGACGGCTCGGAGTACCGGGGCCGGTACGGGCTGAGCGTCGCGGAGCTGGCGGACTTCCACCGGCCGCGGCTGGAGGTGCTGGCGGCGGCCCGGCCGGACGTGCTGGCGCTGGAGACGGTGCCGGACGTGGACGAGGCGCGGGCGCTGCTGGGGCTGGTGCGCGGGCTGGGGGTGCCGGCCTGGCTGTCGTACAGCATCGAGGGTGACCGGACCAGGGCCGGGCAGCCGCTGGCGGAGGCCTTCGCGGTGGCCGCCGGGGTGGACGAGGTGGTCGCGGTGGGCGTCAACTGCTGCACGCCGCGGGACGCGGACCGGGCGGTGGCGGTGGCCGCCGAGGTGACCGGGAAGCCGGTGGTGGTCTACCCGAACAGCGGGGAGCGCTGGGACGCCGCCCGCCGGGGCTGGCGCGGCGAGCCGACCTTCCGCTCGGCCCGGGTGGACGGCTGGCTCGCGGACGGCGCGCGGCTGGTGGGCGGCTGCTGCCGGGTCGGGACGGACGGGATCGCCGCGCTGGCGGCGGAGGTGACGGTGCAGCGGACGCAACGGGCGGGGGCGTCGGGCTGACGGCTCGGACGGGGTGCCGGCGCAGCGGGCGGGAGCACACGCGACGGCCCGGACCGCGGGTCGACGCAGCGGGTCGACGCAGCGGGTCGACAGCGGCCGGGGGCGGGTTACCCGGGGGGAAGGTGCACGGAACGGCGGCGGCCTGGCAGACTCGTCCCGTCACCACTGCGGTCGACAATGTCGACCGCCTGTCAGCGCGGAGGTTCCCATGCCCGGCCCGATCCAGTCGCTCTCCCGGGCCGCCGCGATCCTGCGGCTGCTGGCCGGCGGTGAGCGCCGCCTGGGCCTGTCCGAGGTCGCGACGGCGCTGGGCCTGGCCAAGGGGACGGCACACGGCATCCTGCGCACGATGCAGCAGGAGGGGTTCGTCGAGCAGGACCCGGAGAGCGGCAAGTACCAGCTGGGCGCCGAGCTGCTGCGACTGGGGCAGAGCTACCTGGACGTGCACGAGCTGCGGGCGCGGGCGCTGGTGTGGGCGGACGACCTGGCCCGGGCGGCCGGGGAGACGGTCTACCTGGGGGTGCTGCACCAGCAGGGCGTGCTGATCGTGCACCACGTGTTCCGGCCGGACGACACCCGGCAGGTGCTGGAGGTGGGCTCGATGCAGCCGCTGCACAGCACCGCGCTGGGCAAGGTGCTGGTGGCCTACGACCCGGTCGCGCGCGGGGAGTTGGGCGACGGACCGTACGAGTCGTACACCGTGCGGACACTGACCGAGGCGGCCGACGTGGACGCCGAGTGCGCGCTGATCCGGGAGCGCGGCTGGGCGGACTCGATCGAGGAGACCTGGGAGGGCGTGGCCTCGATCGGCGCGCTGATCCAGGACCGGCGGCGCAACCCGGTGGGCGCGGTGTGCATCAGCGGGGCGGTCGAGCGGGTCTGCGAGGACGGCTTCGTGAAGCCCTCGCTGGTGGCCTCGGTGCGCAGCGCGGCGCGGGCGATCTCCCGCGACCTGGGCGCCGGCAGGTTCTGAGCGCACCCCACGGACCCACCCCCACGGACCCACCCCTCACGGACCCCCTCCGAGCGCACCCCCTCCGAGCGCACCCCCGAGTACGTCTCGGAGCACACCTCGGAGTAGGTCTCCGAACACATCCACGGGCGGCTCGCCCAGAGCCGCCGATTCGTCACGCCAGAGGCGCGGACGGCCGGGAGGCCTGTCCGCGCCTCTGGCGTTTTGTCCGGTTTCGGGACACTCCCCTCGGTAGCCTCGACGGACCCGTCGAGGCGAGGGTCACAGCTGCGTAACCCCGCCTTGACGTGGGGGCGACCTGGGGAGGAAGCTTCCGCATGACGGTCGACATTGTCGAACGGTGGCCGGAGAGATCACTCCCACAGTGAGCTCACCCGCACAACGATCGACCGACCGCCTGCCCCCACCACCCTCCGGGCCATATGGACAAGGGAGTCTTTGTGTCCGCGTTCTCCAACGGCGACGTCTTCGTCGGCGAAACCCTCGGCACCGCCGCCCTGATACTTCTCGGCGGTGGCGTCTGCGCCGCCGTGACCCTCAAGAAGTCGAAGGCCGTCAACGCCGGTTGGCTGGCGATCACCTTCGGCTGGGGATTCGCGGTCCTCATCGCCGCCTACATGTCGGCTCCGAAGTCCGGTGCCCACCTCAACCCGGCCGTCACCATCGCCCTCGCGGTCAAGAGCGGCGAGTGGAGCCAGGTGCCGCTCTACCTCGGCTCCCAGCTGCTCGGCGCGATCATCGGCGCCGTGCTGGTCTGGGCCACGTACCTGGGCCAGTTCAACGCGAACGAGGAGCCCACCCTCGGCATCTTCTCGACCGGCCCCGAGATCCGGAACCCGATCCAGAACGTGATCACCGAGGTTATCGGCACCTTCGTGCTCTGCTTCGCGATCCTCACCATCGGCACCAACTCCGGGCTCTCCCAGTCCGGCACCGGCACCCTGATGGTCGCCTTCACCGTCGTCGGCATCGGCCTCTCGCTGGGCGGCCCGACCGGCTACGCGATCAACCCGGCCCGTGACCTCGGCCCGCGCATCGCCCACGCCCTGCTGCCGATCCCGAACAAGGGCGGCTCCGACTGGTCGTACGCCTGGATCCCGGTCGCCGGCCCGATCCTGGGCGGCCTGGCGGCCGGCGGCGTCTACAACGCCATCTTCTAGAGACCCCTCTCGAAATGAGCGGTGTCGACCCCGCCGCACACGGGGACTGACCGAGCACGCTCGTCAGGCCCACCCACCCCGTATCCCCCGAACCAGAGCCGAGGACCCTCCCCATGACCTCCACCGGTAACTACATCGCCGCGATCGACCAGGGCACCACCTCCAGCCGCTGCATCATCTTCGGCGCCGACGGCCGGATCGTCGCCGTCGACCAGCAGGAGCACCGGCAGATCTTCCCGCAGCCCGGCTACGTCGAGCACGACGCCGCCGAGATCTGGACCCGGGTGCAGTCGGTCGTCCGCGGCGCGCTGGAGAAGGCCGGCCTGACCAAGGACGACATCCGCGCGATCGGCATCACCAACCAGCGCGAGACCACCGTCCTGTGGGACAAGAACACCGGCGAGCCGGTGCACAACGCGCTGGTGTGGCAGGACACCCGCACCGAGGCGCTCTGCCGCGAGCTGGGCCGCAACGTCGGCCAGGACCGCTTCCGCCGCGAGACCGGCCTCCCCCTGGCCAGCTACTTCGCCGGCCCGAAGATCCGCTGGCTGCTGGACAACGTCGAGGGCCTGCGCGAGCGCGCCGAGGCCGGCGACATCCTCTTCGGCACCATGGACACCTGGGTGATCTGGAACCTCACCGGCGGTGTCAACGGCGGCAAGCACGTCACGGACGTCACCAACGCCAGCCGCACCATGCTGATGAACCTGCACACCCTGCAGTGGGACGACAAGATCGCCGAGTCGATGGACGTCCCGATGTCCGTCCTGCCGGAGATCCGCTCCTCCGCCGAGGTGTACGGCGAGGCCGTCGGCGACCTGGCCGGCGTCCCCGTCGCCTCCGCGCTCGGCGACCAGCAGGCCGCGCTGTTCGGCCAGACCTGCTTCGACGAGGGCGAGGCCAAGTCCACCTACGGCACCGGCACCTTCCTGCTGCTGAACACCGGCGAGAAGATCGTCAACTCGTACCACGGCCTGTTGACCACCGTCGGTTACCGGATCGGCGACCAGGCCCCGGTGTACGCCCTGGAAGGCTCGATCGCCGTCACCGGCTCGCTCGTCCAGTGGCTGCGCGACCAGCTCGGCATCATCTCCACCGCCGCCGAGATCGAGACCCTCGCCAACACCGTCGAGGACAACGGCGGCGCCTACTTCGTCCCGGCCTTCTCCGGCCTGTTCGCCCCGTACTGGCGCTCCGACGCCCGCGGTGTGATCGCCGGTCTGACCCGGTACGTCACCAAGGGCCACCTGGCCCGGGCCGTCCTGGAGGCCACCGCCTGGCAGACCCGCGAGGTCGTCGACGCCATGCAGAAGGACTCCGGGGTCGAGCTCACCGCCCTCAAGGTCGACGGCGGCATGACCAGCAACAACCTGCTCATGCAGAACATCGCCGACGTCCTGGACGCCCCGGTCGAGCGCCCGTACGTGGCCGAGACCACCGCCCTCGGCGCCGCCTATGCGGCCGGTCTCGCCGTCGGCTTCTGGAACGACCTCGACACCCTGCGGGCCAACTGGCACCGCGCCGCCGAGTGGACCCCGCGCATGGACGAGGCCACCCGGGAGCGCGAGTACAAGAAGTGGCTCAAGGCCGTGGAGCGCACCATGGGCTGGGTGGAGGAAGAAGAGAACAACTGACCGACGAGCCGGTCGGGGCCCGCGCCCCGGCCGGCCGCCCGCTGTTCCGACAACGGGCGTCACTGGTTTCACGGCCCGCCGCACCGGGCCGACCGGCCTCTCCCGCAGGGGCCGCACCGCACACGAGAGGAGTAACGGCGCCGCCCGACCCGCGCGCCGTACACAACCACCATGGCAACCATCCCGACCCTGGGCGCCGAGCGCACCGCCGGCCGCACCGCTTCCCGCGCCGAGACCCGCGAGCTGCTCGGCAAGGCCACCTACGACCTGCTGGTGATCGGGGGCGGCATCCTCGGCACGGCCGTCGCCTGGACCGCGTCCCAGGCCGGCCTGAAGGTCGCCATGGTCGACGCCGGCGACTTCGCCGGCGCCACCTCCAGCGCCTCCTCCAAGCTCGTCCACGGCGGCCTGCGCTACCTGCAGACCGGCGCGGTCAAGCTGGTCGCGGAGAACCACAAGGAGCGCCGCGCGCTCTCCACCGACGTGGCCCCGCACCTGGTCAACCCGCTGACCTTCTTCGTGCCGGTCTACAAGGGCGGCCCGCACGGCGCCGCCAAGCTCGGCGCCGGCGTCTTCCTCTACTCGGCGCTGTCCGCCTTCCGCGACGGCATGGGCCGGGTCTCCACCGCCGCGCACGCCGCCCAGCAGGTGCCCGCGCTGCGCACCGAGGGCTTGCGCTCGGTGGCCGTCTACGGCGACCACCAGATGAACGACTCGCGCGTCGCCGTGATGACCGTGCGCGCCGCGGTCGACGCCGGCGCCGTGGTGCTCAACCACGCCGAGGTCACCGGCCTGCGCTTCACCGGCGGCCGGGTCACCGGCGCCGAGCTGCGCGACCGCCTGGACGGCAGCGAGTTCGGCATCGACGCCCGCCTGGTGCTGAACGCCACCGGCCCGTGGGTCGACCACCTGCGCAAGATGGAGGACGCCGGCGCCGCGCCGTCGATCCGCCTCTCCAAGGGCGCCCACGTGGTCGTCAAGCGCCGCTCGCCCTGGCGCGCCGCGCTGACCATCCCGATCGACAAGTACCGCGTCTCCTTCGCCATCCCGTGGGAGGACCACGTCCTGCTCGGCACCACCGACGAGGAGTACACCGGCGACCCGAAGGACGTCCGGGCCACCGACGCGGACATCGACCAGATCATGGGCGAGGCCGCGCACGCCATCCGCGACGAGCACCTCGACCGCGACCTGATCACCTACTCCTTCGCCGGCCTGCGCGTGCTGCCGGGCGGCCCGGGCGACACCGCCGCCGCCAAGCGCGAGACGGTCGTCACCGAGGGCCGCGGCGGCATGCTGTCGGTCTCCGGCGGCAAGTGGACCACCTACCGGCACATCGGCCGCACGGTGCTGGAGAAGCTGGCCCACGTGCCCGGCACCAGCCTCGGCGAGGACATGTCCCCGATCGCCCCGACCGTCCCGCTGCCGGGCGTCGGCGCGCCGAACGCGGTGGCGCACCGCCTGCTGATCGACCGCGAGCCGGGCTCGCGGATGGAGCCGCTGGTGGCCAAGCACCTGGCCAGCCACTACGGCACCCTGTCCTTCGACATCGCCCGCATGATCGACGAGAACCCGGAGCTCGGCCGCCCGATCCACGAGGACGGCCCGGACGTCTGGGCGCAGGTCGCGTACGCGGCGGACAACGAGTGGGCGTACACCGCGGACGACGTGCTGCGCCGCCGCACCACGATGACGGTGCGCGGGCTGGACACGCCGGAGATCAAGGCCGAGGTCGAGGCCTTCCTCGCGAAGCGTGGGAACAAGTAGCCACATCGCTTTTGACGGGCGGGCGTTCGGGGTTTCCCCGGGCGCCCGCCCGTCGTTTCGCCGTACCCTCTGGCCGTCAGACCGGGACGCCGGCCTTGACCACCCGCTTCGGGTGCAGGTCGGGGCGGGTGAGCACGGTGAGGTCGGCGATCGGGTCGCCGTCGAGCCCGAGCAGGTCGGCGTGGGCGCCGGGGCGAGGGTGTCGATCTCCCCCGCCATGCCGAGCAGAAACGCCGAGGGGCGGCACCCGTACGTCACGGGTGCCGCCCCTCGGCGCGCTGCGGTCGAGGCCGCTAGATGATCAGGCTGAGCGGCATGATCAGGGCGATGGCGACCACCGAGATCACCGTCTCCATCATCGACCAGGACTTCAGCGTCTGCCCGACGCTCATCCCGAAGTACTCCTTCACCAGCCAGAAGCCGGCGTCGTTGACGTGCGAGAAGAACAGCGAGCCGGCACCGATCGCGAGCACCAGCAGGGCCGCGTGGGTCGAGGACATGTTCGCGGCGAGCGGGGAGACGATGCCGGCCGCGGTGATGGTGGCGACCGTCGCCGAGCCGGTGGCCAGGCGGATCAGCACGGCGATCAGCCAGCCCAGCAGCAGCGCCGAGATGTGCCACTTGCCGGACCACTCGCTCACCGCGTTGCCGACGCCGACGTCGATCAGGGTCTGCTTGAAGCCGCCGCCCGCGCCGACGATGAACACGATGCCGGCGATCGGGCCGAGCGACTTGCCGACGGTGTCGGAGATCCGGGCCTTGTCGAAGCCGGCCGCCTTGCCGAGGGTCACCATGCCGAGCAGGGTCGCGGCGAGCAGCGCGATCAGCGGGGAGCCTATGAAGTCGAACACCCGCTGGCCCAGCGCCTTCGGGTCGTCGATCACCACGTCGGCGAGCGCCTTGCCGAGCATCAGCACGACGGGCAGCAGGATGGTGGCCAGCACCGCGGCGAACGACGGGGTGCGGTCGCGCTTGGCCGTCTCCTCGGGGGCGGTGGCGGCCGGGAGCTCCAGCGGGCCGACCCAGCGCTCGGCCAGCCGTGCGAACAGCGGACCGGCGATGATCAGGGTCGGGACGGCGATCAGCAGGCCGAGCGCCAGGGTGATGCCGAGGTCGGCCTTCAGGGCGTCGACGGCGACCAGCGGGCCCGGGTGCGGGGGCACCAGGCCGTGCAGCACCGACAGGCCGGCCAGGGCGGGGATGCCGATCCGCATCAGCGGCACGTTGCCGCGGCGCGCGACCAGCAGCACGATCGGGATCAGCAGGACGACGCCGACCTCGAAGAACAGCGGCAGGCCGAGCACGGCCGCGATCAGCGCCATCGCCCAGGGCAGCGCCTTGTTGCCGGTGCGGGAGAGCACGGTGTCCGCGATGATGTTGGCGCCGCCGGAGTCGGCGAGCAGCTTTCCGAGCATCGCGCCGAGGCCGATCAGCAGGCCGACACTGGCGACGGTGGAGCCGAAGCCCGTCGAGAAGCTGCTGAGCAGCTTGTCGAAGGGGGCGCCCGCGACGGCGGCCAGCAGACCGGAGCCGAGCGTGAGGGCGAGGAACGGGTGCAGCTTCAGCTTGGTGATCAGTACGACGATCGCACCGATGCTGAGCAGCACCGCGATCAGCAGCTGGGAGTCGCTGCTGGTGTGCGGCAGGGCCGGTGGGGCGGCCGCCAGCAAGGTGGGGGCAATACTCACGCGAGGTCTCCATTGACGGGCCGCAGCAGTGCCACGGCCATCTCGACGAGTTCTTCGGGGGACGGGCCGACGTCCAGGACGCCGCCGCGCTCGTCCGCCGCCAGGGGTTCCAGGGCGGCGTACTGCGAGTCGAGCAGCGAGGACGGCATGAAGTGGCCGGCGCGGTGGCTGAGCCGGTCCTCGACCAGCTCGTGACCACCGCTGAGGTGCAGGAAGAAGGCGCCCGGGCAGGCCGTGCGCAGGGTGTCGCGATAGCGGTGCTTCAGCGCCGAGCAGGTCACCACGCCGCCGGTGCCGGCCTCGGTCCGCTCCTTGAGCCAGGCGCCGATGGCGCGCAGCCAGGGGGCGCGGTCCTGGTCGTCCAGCGGGGTGCCGGCCGACATCTTGGCGATGTTGGCCGCGGGGTGGAAGTCGTCCGCCTCGGCGAAGGGGAGGGCGAGGCGGTCCGCCAGCAGGCGGGCCAGGGTGGTCTTGCCGACGCCCGAGACGCCCATCACCACCACGGTGAGAGGGGTCTTCGGAAGGTCGTGGTTCTCGACGCTGAGACCCATGGGGTGGTGCTCCTTCGTTGCCTGGCCGCCACTATCGCCTCAAAGATATGACGTATTCAAGTGACAGAAACCAAATCGTCATACTTTTGCGGTGTGGTCTGGATCGCAGGGCGCCGTGGGCGCGCACAGGGCGAGGCGAGCGCGCGCAGGGCGGCGTGAAAGCGCCCGGGGCGGGCGTCTACGCTGGGCGGATGGAGATCCAGGGGCTGCCCGGGCGGCTGCTTGACGAGCTCGGGCCGGCGATCGCGTCGGGGGAGATCCCCGAGGGAGCGGTACTGCGCGGCGAGGAGCTGGAGGACCGGTTCGGGGTGTCCCGGACGGTGGTCCGCGAGGCCGTGCGGATCCTGGAGGGGATGCGGATGGTCGCCTCCCGGCGCCGGGTCGGGATCACCGTGCAGCCGAAGTCGCTCTGGGACGTCTTCGACCCGATGGTGATCCGCTGGCGCCTGGCCGGCTCCGACCGCTCCGCCCAGCTGCGCTCGCTCGGCTCGCTGCGGATGGCCGTCGAACCGGCCGCGGCCGCGCTCGCCGCCACCCACGCGAGCGACGACGACCGGCGCGAACTCAGTGCACTGGCCGTGGATCTGACGGTCACCGCACGGGCCGCCGACCTGACCGCCTTCCTCGGGCACGACATCGCCTTCCACTCCCTGGTGCTGCGCGCCTCCGGCAACGAGATGTTCGCCCACCTCGGGGACACCGTCGCGGCTGTGCTCACCGGCCGGACCGAGTACCATCTGATGCCCCATCAGCCGGAGCCGTACGCGATCCGGCTGCACCGCGAGGTCGCGGAGGCGATCTGCGCCCAGGACGCCGCCCACGCCGAGCGGGCGATGCGGACGATCGTCACCGGCGCGCTGGAGGAGCTCAACCTCCAGCTCGACTGAGCCGGGGCCGCCGGGCGGCGGGGCTGCCGGGATGACACGATTTGGCGGCAGTTCGGCGGTTTCGGACGCATAGTCCTGGTTCGGCGGGGCAGAGTGTGCCGAGGGGGCGCGTTTCGTGTGCGCCCGTTCCGCATCCGTATCCGTATCCGTCACCGAACACCGAACGCGCGCCACGCGCCTGGGGGTCGCTCGATGTCCGTGCCACGCCGCCGCCGTCGCCGTCGCCTGCCCGACGAGGTGCGCGCCGCCGCAGTCCGTGCGGTGCTCTGTCTCTCCTTCACCCTGGTGGGCGTCGTGGTGGCCACGCTGGCCTCGTACGCGGGCAGTTGGCTGCTGACGCCGGCGCTGCTGGCGATGGGGCTCGGCGTGTTCGGCACCATGTGGTGCCTGCTGGAGATCCTGATCTCCCGCCAGATCGCGGCCCAGCGGATGCGGGCACCGGGCTCCGCGTACCCGATGGCGGGCAGCCGGCCGCCGTCCGGACTGCCGGCCCCGCGGCCGGTCCCCCAGGGCGACTCCTCCTCGGTCTACCGGCAGCCGTACGAGTCGCCGCAGCCGTACGGGCCCGGGCAGCAGCGGCCGCAGCAGGCGCCGCACCAACAGCCGCACCAACAGCAGCCGTACCAACAGCCGTACCAACCGCCGCGCCAGTCACCGCAACAGCCGCCGCGCCAGGCCAGGGTACGGACCAACCACCCGTAGCGCCGGGCGAACCGGTCAGCGCCGGACCGGCAGCGCCCGGTAGTGGGTGGTGAGCCGGCGGTCCCCGTCCAGGAGGTGGAAGGCCAGCATCGGCGGGTGGTCGAAGGAAATGCCGCGACCGCCCTCGCAGGGCAGCGTGACGGTGGAGACCACGCCGGGCGCGATCAGCAGCGGCAGGCCGGCGAAGGTGGTCGCCGCGGGGGTGTGCGAGTGGCCGCAGAACAGGGCGGCCACCCGGGGGTGTCGGCGCAGCACCCGCGCCAGCCGCACCTCGCCGAACTGGCGGATCGGGTCGACGTTCGGCAGGTGCAGCTCCACCGGCGGGTGGTGGAAGGCCACCAGGGCGGGCAACTCACTGCGACCGGCACCGAGTTCGGCGTCCAGCCAGTCCAGTGTGTGCTCGTCCAGCAGGCCGTCGTCCCGACCGGGCACGGAGGAGTCGAGCATCAGCACGTCGGCGCCCGGCAGCCGGTGCAGCCGGTTGACCGGCTCCTCCCCCGGCGCCTCGCCCAGCAGCACCTCCCGGTACGGCGAGCGGCGGTCGTGGTTGCCGGGGCAGGTGAGCACCGGGTGCCGGGAGGCGAGCACCTCGACGGCCTCCCGGTACTCCTCCGGGAGGCCGTGGTCGGCGAGGTCGCCGGTGACCAGCACCGCGTCCAGCGGACCGGGCAGGGCGTCGAGGTACGCCATCACCTGCTCGGCCCGCCGCCTGGCGCGCTTGCCGCCGTCCCGGCCGTGGACCTGGCCGAGGTGGATGTCACTGAGGTGCGCGATCGTCAGCATGCCCGTCACGCTAGTCAGTTCACCGCCGTACGGGAACCGCTCGCCCCCGTCCGGGAACCGCTCGCCCCTACCCGGAAGCCTCCGGCCCCCGCACGGCGATCGCCCGCCCGTACGGGATCCGTCACGGCTGGGCGGGAACCTCCGCGGGGCGCTTGAACATCCGGGTGGCGGTGATCTCGCCGTGGATGGCCGGGCCGTCCGGGTCCGGTGCGGCCGGCAGGCCCGGGCGCAGGTGCTCCTCCACCGAGATGTACTTGAGGCCGGCGCGCAGGTCGGCGTCGTTGCGCAGGCGGATCACCAGCGGGAACTCGGCGAGCGCGGTGGTGTCGAACAGGCCGGTGGTGTAGATGAGCTGGACGCCGAGCGCGTCCGCCACGGCCCGCTGGAGCTCCAGCAGGTAGGTGGCGTTGGCGCGGCCGATCGGGTTGTCCAGGAACAGCGTGCCGGCGTGCCGCAGCTGGGACTGGCCGCGGTCGTTGGCGCGCAGCGCGGCCATGGTGCAGTAGAGCGCGATGGCCGCGGTGAGCAGCTGGCCGCCGGAGAAGACGTCGGACATCTGGCCGACGCCGACCCGCTCGGCGCGCAGCACCGCGTCGGGCTTGAGGATCTCGACGCTGACACCCTTGGGCCCGATCGCCGCGGCGACCCCGCGCAGCAGCAGGGACATGCCGTCGCGGCGCAGGTCGCTGTTCTTCTTGACGGCGGCCCGGGTGGCCTCGTCGATGACCTCGCCCAGGCGCTCGACCAGGGTGGCGTGGTCCGGGTCCTCGAAGCGGATCCGGAGGAACTCCTGGCCGGACCACTCCCCCAGGCCCTCGGGCAGCCGGGACAGGCGCTGGGCGGCGCGCAGGGTGGTGAGCGAGGACTCGACCAGGCCGCGCAGCCGGTCCACGATCGAGCCGCGGTTCTTCTCCAGCTGGGCGAGCTCGTCGGTGAGCACCCGCAGCCGGGGCGCGAAGGCGGCGGCCCAGGCGGCGGCGTGCTCGGGCAGCGCGGAGGCGGGCAGTTCGCGGATCTGCTGGCGGGCGGGGGTGCGGACGGCCTCGTAGCGGGCCGCGTTGGCGTGCCGGACCAGGGCGTCGGAGGCGTCACGGACGGCGAGTTCGGAGGAGGACAGCTCGCCGGCGGCGGTGCGCAGGGAGCGGCGGGCCTCGGTGGCACCGTTGCGGGCCTCGGCCAGCGAGCCCAGGTACGGCTCGACCGGGTCGTCCGGGTCCTCCTGGTGGTCGCGCAGGCCGTCGCGCAGCTGGCCGGCCAGCTCGTCGAAGTCGGCGGCGGCGGCCTGGGCGGTGTCGAAGGTGCGCTGGAGGTCGGCGTGGGCGGTGCGGGCGGCCTCCAGGGCCTCGCGGCGCTCGGCGAGGCGGCTGGTGGCGGTGCGCAGCAGGGCCTGGGCGTGCTCCGGGTCGGTGGGGACGAGGTCCTCGGGCAGCTCGGTGTGCGCCTCGCCGTCGGCGGGGGCGGAGCGCTCGGCCTCGCCGCGCAGGCGGCCGAGCTGCTCGCTGGCGGTGGCGGAGCGGGCCTCGATGGTGGCGACCAGTTCCTCGGCGCGGGCGGCGGCGGCCTGGCGGGCCGGGCCGTCGGCGCCGTCGGGGCTGCCGAGGAGTTCCTCGGCGCGGGTGCGCACCTTGTTGGTGAGGCGGTCGAGTTCGGCCGCGGCGGCGGCCTCGTCGCCCTCGGCGCGGGCCTGTTCGGCGCGCAGGTCGGCGCCGACGCCGACCTTCTCGTACAGCTGGGAGGCGGCGCGGTAGGCCTCGCGCAGGGCGGGAAGCGCGACGGGGGTGGTCTCGGCGGGCTCGTCGGCCTGCTCGGCGGCGGGGATCTCGGCGCGTTCGGCGCGCAGCGCGCGGGCCGTGCGGCGGGCGTCGTCGGCGGCGCGCTGGGCGGCGCGGCGGTCCTCGTCGCAGGTGCGGGCGCGTTCGGCGCACAGCGCCTGGCGGCGGTCGCACTCGGTGGCGTCCTCGGTGAGTTCGCGCTGGCGGCGGGCCCAGTTGCCGCGCTCGCGCAGCCGGAACGCGAGGCCGGAGAGGGCGTCGGCGCGGCGGCGGGCGCGCTGGGCGGCCTCGCGGTGCTCCTCGTGGGCGGAGGCGGCCGCGGCGTGGTCGGTCTCGGCCTCGTCGTGGTCGGCGCGCAGGGTGGCCAGGGCGGCGGCGGCCTGCTCGGCGTGCTCACGGGCGGCCTCGGCGGCGGCGGCGAGTTCGGCGAGGGTGCCGGGCGGGCAGCTGGCGTGCCAGGAGGCGAGGCGGGCGGCGAGGGCGCGGTCGGCGCCGAGGCGGCCGGCCAGTTCGCGGATGTGCTCCTCGCGGGCGCTCGCCCGGGCGCGCAGTTCGCGGCGCTCGCCGTCGGCGGCGGACTCGTCGTGCATGGCCGGGTTCGGCGGCACCAGGAAGAACGCGGGCTGGTCGGTGATCGGGGCGATCAGCGAGGCGGCGGCGCCGACGGCCACGGTGGAGCGCGGCAGCAGGGCGGCGGCCTGCAGGGCCTCGCGGGCGCGCTCCAGCGAGGACGGGTCGGTGACGACGACGCCGTCGACCAGTTCCGGGCGGGCGGCGAGGATCGCCTCGTGGTCGGCCGGGTCGACGGACTGGGCGAGGTAGCGCCAGCCGGGCAGGGCCGGGATGCCGTGCTCGGCGAGGTACTCGACGGTGGCGAGCACGTCCGGGCCGGGCGGCAGCAGGCCGCCGTCGCCGAGGGCGGCGAGGATGCGGGAGTCGTCGGCGGCGGCCGTACGGAGGTCGAACAGGGTGCGTTCGGCGGTGGCGATGGACTCGTCGAGCAGTTCGCGCAGGTACTCGGCGTTGCGGTCGAGCAGGGCGGGGGTGAGGAAGCCGGCGTCCTCCTCGGCGCCCTCCTGGTAGGGGGTGAGGGAGAGCAGGTCGGCGAGGCGCTGCTCGGTGGCGAGCAGGGCGGCGGTGCGCTGCTCGGCGGCGAGGGCGCGGGCGGCGTCCTTGCGGGCGTCGCCCGCCCGCTCGGCGGCGAGTTCGGCGCGCGAGGTGGCGGCCGCGGCCTCGCGCAGCCGGGCGGCGGCGGCCTCGGCGGCGGCGCGGGCCTGGGCGAGTCCGGCGGCGGCGGCCTTCTCGACGTCGGCGGCGTGCAGTGCGGCGCGGGCCGGGTCCACGTCGCCGTCGGCGTCGATGAAGCCGGCCGAGACGGCGGCCTCGGTCTCCTGCTCGACCTCGGCGAGGCGCTGGCGCAGGTGCTCGGCCTCGCTGCGGGCCTTCTGGGCCGCGGTGGCGGCCTCGGTGGCGTCGGACTGCGCCTTGCCGCCCTCCTCCTGGAGTTCGCCGGCGCGTTCCTCCTCGGTGTCGGCGCGGGACTCCGCGGCCGCGGCGGCGGCCTCCAGGGCGCGGGCCAGGGCGGTGGCGGCGCGGGCCCGGGCGGCGAGCGCGGGGGCGGCGTCCAGCTCGGCCTCGCGGATGGCGGCGGCGACCCGGGCGACCCGGTCGGCGGCGGCGCGCTGGCGCAGCACCGCCTCGGCCGCCTGCCAGGCGGAGTGCAGGGTGCGGGCGTCGATGAGTTCGCGGCGCAGCGCGGCGGCCTCGGCGGTGGCCGCGGTGAGGCTCAACGTGGCGTGCCGGTGGGTGAGTTCGTCGGTGATCAGGCTGTGCCGGGTGCGGTCGGCCTCGGCCGCGGTGACGGCGCTCGCGGCGGCGGCGACCTCGATGGCGAGGTCCTGGGCGCGGTCGCGTTCGGCGGTGGCGCGGGAGGCGAGGGCGTGGGCGAGGCGGCGGGTGCGGCGCTCGGCGGTGCGGTGGGCCTCGCGGACGGTCTCGCGGGCGGTGGTGGCCTCGGCGATGCGCTCCAGCAGGTCCAACGACCCTGCGGTGAAGTCGCGTTCGGCGGTGAGTTCGGCGCGGCGGCCGAGCTTGGCGGCGAAGCCGTGCACGAGGTCGGCGAGGCCGTCGGTGTCCCGGGTGTCGGTGACGGCGCGCAGCAGGAGGTCGGTGAAGTCGCTGTCGTGCTTGACCGCGAAGAGGCCGGCCGCCTCGCCCTCGTCGGCGTTCATCTCGCGCTGGTAGCGGAAGAGTTCGGGGTCGAGGCCGAGTTCGCCGAGGTGTTCGGTCCAGCGGTCGTGGCCGTCCTCGAAGACCAGGTCGAGGTGGGGGTGGGCCTTGCCGGCCTCGGTGAGGGCGTCGCGGAAGCCCTTCATGGTGCGGCGGCGGCCGCGGGCCTTCTGGTCGCCGGCCAGGCTGACCCGTTCGGCGACCGGCAGCGAGTCGAGGGTGAGGCCGGGGCCGGGGCGGAAGGAGTACCAGGTCTCGGCGAACTTGCGCGGGTCGGAGGAGACCTGGCGGCCGCGCCACTCGCTGACCTTGCCGACCACGATCAGCTCGCCGGTGACGGTGTGCTGCCACTCCAGGGCGACGTGGCCGCAGTCGTCGGCGAGCAGGAACTTGCGCAGCACGCCGGAGCTGGCGCCGCCGAGGGTGTTGCGGTGGCCGGGGAGCATGACCGAGAAGATCAGCTTGAGCAGGACGGACTTGCCGCCGCCGTTCTCCAGGAAGAGCACGCCGGCCGGGGCGGGGCGGCGGACCGGGCCGTCGGTGTCCTCGCCGAACAGGCCGATCTGCTGCGGGGCCGGGTCGGCGACCGGCTCGCCGACGCCGCGCAGGTCGAGCACCGTGTCGGCGTAGCGGGCGCCGGCCGGTCCGATCGAGTAGAGGCGGACCCGGTTGAGCTCGTACATGGGCGGCGGTTCTCCGTGGCTTGCGTGGCGTGAGGGATGGGCGGCGGGCCGGATCGGGGCGGGTGGGCCGCGGCCGGCGCGGTGGGCTCGGAGCGGGTGGACTCGGAGCGCCGGGGCTCAGAGCGAGTGGAACGGCAGCCCGGCGTCGGCGACCAGTTCGTCGCCGGTGTCCGGCGGCAGCAGGCTGGCGGTGCCGTCGGAGACCGGGACGATGCCGAGGTCGAGCAGTTCGGCCATGGCTGCGCTGCCCGCCAGGTCGCGCACCTGGAGCTGGTAGCGGGCGGTGGTGCGGTAGGTGCCGCCGGAGTCGTCGGACACCTTCTGGAGGAAGCCGGAGTCGACCAGGAACAGCACGGCCTTGGCGACGATCCCGATGGTGGAGCCGGAGAGCCGGCGGGCGTCCTTGGTGGCGCCGGTGGCGGTGCGCCGGGCCCACACCCGCCAGGCGGCCTCCAGGCCGGGGGCGTCGGAGGCCGGGTCGGTGTTGGCGCCCTCGGCGTCGGCCTGTTCCTCGAGGCGGCGGCAGGCCTGGCGGACGAAGGAGTCGACGCCGTTGACGGTGATCCGGCCGAGGTAGCCGTCGTCGGCGAGGTCCTCGGGGCGGGGGAAGGCCATCGCGGCGACGGCCAGGTGGGCGAGGCCGTGCAGGAAGCGGTCGGTGGACTCGGAGGCGGCGCGGCGCGAGTAGTCGCCCAGCCGGACGGCGAACAGCGAGTCCTCGGCGGCGGCCACGGCCATGCCGGCCCGCGGGGAGACCTCCAGGACGACCAGGCCCATGCCGGTGGCGATGGCGTCGGCGAGCCGGGCGAACGGCGGGTCCTCGCGGTGGCGGCGGACCAGTTCGGCGTACTCGGCGTCCCGGGCGGGCAGCAGCTTGGCCTGGAGGCCGAAGGAGACCAGCCGGGCGGCGTCCGCGACGTCGGCCGGGGTGATCGGCGCGGGGGCCGCGGGTTCGCTCTCGGCCGCCCAGGACGTGTCGTGGTGGGTCGTCACGGGCGGTGCTCCTCGGGGGTGGCGCGGTGGTTACGGTTCGTCAAGGTCGGTTCCGGCGAGGGTCGGTTGCGGCGAGGTCGTTGCGGCGGGGTCGTTGCCGCGGGGTCGTTGCGGCGGGGTCGGCTGCCGGCGGGGCCGGTGCCGGCGGGGTGCGGCCCGGCCGGTCAGCCGGCGTCCTTGCGGTCGGCGGCCATGCCGGCCGCGTCGAGCAGGGCGCTGCCGACGATCAGGTCGGCGCCGCCGAACTCCGGGTCGCGCAGCGGGGTGCCGTCGTCCACGGCGAACAGCAGCCGCTCCTCACCCTGGCGGTAGGCGGTGCCGACCGGCGGGCTGGCCGCGTGCACGGCGAGCAGGGCGACCAGGTAGGGCAGGTCCGGGTCCTGCTTGCGGGCGTCGGCGAGCAGGCCGGAGAGCCGGCGGGGGGCGTCCGGGGGCAGGTCGAGCAGGACCATCGCCGACTCCAGCTGGGCCTCGGAGAACCGGCTGTCGTCCGGGGTGGCGACCAGGTCGGGGTCGGGCAGCTCGGCGCCGAGGTGCTCGCGCTCGACCGGCGGGGTGAGCAGCAGGTCGACCAGGTCGGCGACCCGGACCGAGACCGGGGTGCGCAGGCCGGCGCCGCGGGCGAAGAAGGCGCCGGTGGGGCGGACCGCCTGCTCTATCGGCAGCCGCAGCACGGGGGCGAGCAGCTGCCCGTAGAGGTCGATGCCGCTGCGGGCGCCGGGGGTGGCGAAGGCCTGCCGGTCCTGCTCGGCGCGGAACAGCGGGCCGGCCTCCAGCAGGCGGGTCTGGAGCTGGGTGTGGCGGCGGATGCAGTCCTTGACGATGTCGACCAGTTCGGCGGCGCGGCGCTTGTGCTCCGGGTCCTCGGCCTCGTCGCGGGCCTTGCGGATGTTGGTGAGAATCGCGTTCTCGTGCCGGTAGCGGTCCGCGATGTGGTCCAGCGCCTCCTCGATGAGGTCGGGGATGGCGCGCATCCAGTCGACCGCGCGGACGTTGCGGCGGGTGGCGTCCAGGGCGCGGCGCAGCGTCTCGGCGTACTGGACGGTGCGGTAGCGGGCCTGCTCGGCGGCGAGCTGGGCGTCGGCCAGGCGGCCGCGGCGGATCAGCACCTCCAGCTTGACCTCGGCGGCGATCTGGGCCGAGGTGACGTCGGTGTCGAGCGCGCCGACCAGGACGTTGACCGCCTCGTCGGTGGTGCGCAGGTAGACGCCGCCGTCGGGGCCGGGGACCTCCTCGATCAGCTTGAAGTCGTAGTCGCGGCGGATGTACTCGCCATCCGCGCCGAAGGTGCCGTAGACGGCGCGGAAGCCGCGGTCCACGCTGCCGACGTTGATCATCGACTCCAGCACCCAGCGGGCGACCCGCTCGTGCTCGGTGGCGGGGCGGTCCACGGCCTGGGCGGCGACCCTGGGCAGCAGTCGGGCGAGCACTATCTCGCGGTCGGCCCCGGTGTCGAAGTCCATGTTCAGGGTGACCAGGTCGATCGCGGCGAGGCCGACCTCGGCCATCGCGTAGCCGCCGTACTCGCCGGCCAGGTTGACCTTGCGGTTGTCCAGGTCGTGCAGCGGGGCGGTGCAGGCCAGCGCCTTGAGCCGACGGGCCAGGCCCTCGTCGGCGGCGGGGCCCGGCGCGGGGCGCGCGGCGGCGGCCGGGCCAGCGGGCGGGCGGAGGCCGGGCTCGATGGGCGGGTCTGCGATGGCGGTCACGGGGGACAAGATTAGAGGTTCGCACCGACATCGACCGAAACGGACCTTGCGGGCGGGCAAAGCAGCAGGTGGGCGGCGGTGCGGGTGACCGATTCGGAACGTCGTTCCGACGGAATTCCGCCATTCCCGAACTCGTATTCGAGAAAACCGTGAGGGCGGCGCGTTGGTTCGGTGATGATCGACCTATGATCACCCGACTGGCCAAAGCGAGCCTCGCCGCCGCGCTGTCCGTGACCACCCTCGCCACCGGCGCCGTCCTCGCCACCGGTGCGACCGCAACCGCCGCCCCGGCCGACACCCCGCCGGCCTCCGCCCAGCACGTGACCGTGTCACAGGGCGGGAACTACCCCGGCGGCTTCTTCACCACCGGCAACATGTCGGTGAGCTGGACCACGTCCGGCACCGCGGACCTGACCGGGCCGACGCACATCACCCTCGACCTGCCGCCGGGTGTCACCACCGACGGCGCGATGTTCTTCCCCACGCCGCCGGACTACACCTTCACCACGGCCCTCTCCCCCGACCACCGCCACCTGGAGGCCGTGTTCACCGCCACCCGGGCGCCCGGGAGCTACAACTTCATGAAGCTCAACCTGGCCACCACGCCCGGCGTGCCGATCGCCGGCGCGATCACCGCGACGGTCGCCAACCCGAACGACACCGACCCGACCGGGCACATCTCCGGCTACGACCTCGTCAGCAAGAGCTACCTGCCGGCGACCGTCCAGGCCGCCCCGGCCGTCACCGGCCTCGACACCGCCACCGGCCCGGCCGCGGGCGGCACCGCGGTGACCGTCAGCGGCAGCAACCTGGCCAACGGCATGGTGCTGGTCGGCGGCCTCCCGGCGCCCGGCCGCTGCACCGACACCGCCTGCACGGTGACCACGCCCGCGGGCTCGGGCAGCGCCCCGGTCAGCGTGGTCACGCCCGGCGGCACGGCCGCGGCGCCCGCCACCTTCGACTACACCGGCACCCCGCCGACCCCGGCCGCGCCGGTGATCAGCAGCCTGTCCCCCGCCTCCGGCCCGGCCGCCGGGGGCACCCGGGTGGTCGTGTCCGGCAGCGACCTGACGTACGGGACGGTGGCCTTCGGCGGGGTTCCCGCCACCCACGTCTCCTGCGGCGCGTCCGCCTGCACGGCCACGGCTCCGGCGGGCGCCCAGCCCGGGCCGGTGGGCGTCACCGTCACCACGGCCGGCGGGACCAGCGCGCCGGCGACGTACACCTACACGGCGTAGCGGCCGTCCGCACGCCGCGTGCTGCGTGCCACCCCACCGGTGCCCGGGTTCCGCGGAACCCGGGCACCGGTGCGTTCCGGACCGCCGGCCGCCGCCCCCTTCAAAAGGCAAGTTGAACACGTTCAAAAGATGGGTCTAGAGTCGGTTCCGCGCAGGCGGCACAAGGCTCCGTCTGCACTTCGGCATGCTCGGCATGGAGGTGTGCGAGATGGACGACGACCCGGCGGTCATCCTTCGCAAGGTCCGGCGGTGGCTCTGGTTCTTCCTGGTCTGCCTGGTGCTCAGCGGTCTCACCGCGTTCCCACTGGAGACCGAGACCCGCTGGCTGGTCGACTTCGCCTCCGGCCCGGCCGCCCCGCTGGGCGACCGCCTCCCCGCCGCCACGGCCTGGCTGGAGCGGGTCCACACCGGCCTCGCCGAGACCAACGAGCGCTACCCCTTCCTCGCCTACGGCACCGACTGGCTGGCCTTCGCCCACCTGGTGATCGCCGCCGCCTTCTGGGGCCCGCTCAGGGACCCGGTCCGCAACATCTGGGTGATCCGCTGGGCCGTGCTCGCCTGCGGGGCCGTCATCCCGCTGGCGCTGGTCTGCGGTCCGCTGCGCGGGATTCCGGTTGTATGGCGATTCATCGACATGTCGTTCGGAGTCTTCGGCGTCATACCGCTGCTGATCGTGCTGCGGGCGCTGCGTCCGCTGGAGCGCGCGTCCCGGGAACCGGCGCCCGCGCGCTGACGCGCGCCGGGCCCCGGCCGCGCACCACCCCCCGCGGCGCCGCCCGGGGGCGTGCACTCCCGGGCACGCGCCGCAGCGCCCGCGGGGCTCCGGGTCACCGGCAACGGCCTTCATCCGCAGGCCCTACCATCTGGCTCAACAGCTGCTGGGAGGCGGACGGGCGTGGCCGATGCGGTGATCGATCTCAATGCGGACCTCGGCGAAGGGTTCGGACGCTGGACCCTGACCGACGACGAGGCCCTGCTGTCCGTGGTGACCAGCGCCAACGTCGCCTGCGGGTTCCACGCCGGGGACCCGTCGACGATGCGGCGGGTCTGCGCGCTCGCGGCCGAGCGCGGCGTCCGGATCGGCGCCCAGGTCTCGTACCGCGACCTGGCCGGCTTCGGCCGCCGCGCCATGGACGTGCCCCCGGAGGAGCTCGCCGACGAGATCGCGTACCAGATCGGCGCCCTCCAGGTGTTCGCCCGCGCGGCCGGCTCCAAGGTCTCCTACGTCAAGCCGCACGGCGCCCTCTACAACCGGGTGGTCGGCGACTCCGAGCAGGCCGAGGCCGTGGTGGCCGGCGTGCTGCGAGCGGGCGCGGTCTGCGACGGACCGCTGCCCGTACTGGGCCTGCCGGACTCGCTGCTGCTGGAGGTGGCCGAGGGCGTCGGCCTCCCGGTGGTCGCCGAGGCCTTCGCCGACCGCGCGTACACCCGCACCGGCGCCCTCGTACCGCGCCGTGAGCCGGACGCGGTGGTGCACGACCCCGAGTCGGTCATCACCCGCGCCGTCGGCATCGCCCGGGACGGCATGGTGGAGGCCTCCGGCGGCGAGCGGATCCCCGTCGAGGCCCGCTCGCTCTGCGTTCACGGCGACACCCCCGGGGCCGCCCAGCTCGCCTGGCGGATCCGCGGCGCCCTGGCCTCCGCCGGGGTCCGGGTGGAGGCCTTCACGTGACGGTCCGGGCGGTGCACCGGGTCGGCGAGCGGGCCCTGCTGGTCGAACTGCCAGGGACCGCCGAGGTGGCGGCGCTGTACGGCTGGCTGAGCGAGCGCCGGGAGGCGGGGGCGCTCGGCACGGTGGAGGAGCTGGTGCCAGCCGCGCGCACCCTGCTGCTGGACGGCGTCGCGGACGTCGAGGCGGTGGCGGCGCTGCTGCGCAGCGCCCGTCCGACGGCGGCCGGAGCGGTGCCCGGGCCGCTGGTGGAGGTCCCGACCGTGTACGACGGCGCCGACCTGGCCGAGGTCGCCGCGCTGTGGGGGGTGTCCGAGGAGGCCGCCGTCCGGATCCACACCGGACCCGAGTACGTCGTCGCGTTCTGCGGCTTCGCCCCGGGCTTCGGGTACCTCACCGGTCTCCCCGCGCGGTACGAGGTGCCGCGCCGGGCCACCCCGCGCAGCTCCGTCCCGGCCGGCTCCGTCGCCCTGGCCGGCCCGTACACCGGCGTCTACCCGCACCCCTCCCCCGGCGGCTGGCAGCTGATCGGCCGCACGGCGCTCACCCTCTGGGACGCCGACCGGGATCCGCCGGCCCCGCTGGCCCCGGGCACCAGGGTCCGCTTCACGGTGGAACGGGCGTAGGGCGTGTCCGACCGTTCCCGCCGGGCGTGCGACGCCACTGGTCGGAGAGGCCCTGAGGGGAGCCGGAGTTGAACGAGCTGGTGGTGGAACGGCCCGGGCCGCTGACCACGGTCCAGGACCTCGGGCGGCGCGGGGTCGCCCACCTCGGGGTGCCGAGGGCCGGGGCGCTGGACGAACCGGCGCTGCGGGCGGCCAACCGACTGGTGGGCAACGACGCCGGGGCGGCCGGGCTGGAGACCACGCTCGGCGGGGTCGCGCTGCGGGCCGTCGGGACGGTGCTGGTCGCCGTCACCGGCGCGCCCTCGCCCGTACGGGTGGACGGGCGGCCGGCCGCCTGGGGCGCGCCCGTCGTGGTGCCGGCCGGGTCCGTGCTGGAGGTGGGGGCGGCGACGGCCGGGGTGCGCGGCTACCTGGCGGTGGCGGGCGGGATCGCCGTGCCGCCGGTGCTCGGCAGCCGCTCGGCGGACCTGCTCTCCGGGCTCGGGCCGGCCCCGCTCGCCGCCGGGGACCGGCTGCCGGTCGGCACCCCGCCGCCGTACCGGGCCCGGCCCGAGCTGGTGCCGCTGCCCGCTCCCCCGGCCGAGCTGGTGCTGCGGCTGCGGCTCGGACCGCGCACGGACTGGTTCACCCCGGAGGCGGTGGCCCGCCTCGGCCGCGACCGGTACCTGGTCTCGCCGACCGGCAACCGGATCGGGCTGCGCACCGTGGGCCCGCCGGTCGCCCGCGCCCGGAACGGCGAACTGCCCAGCGAGGGCATGGTGTTGGGCGCGGTGCAGGTCCCGCCGGACGGGCAGCCGGTGGTGTTCCTGGCCGACCACCCGACCACCGGCGGCTACCCGGTGGTCGGCGTCGTGCCGACCGGCGACCTCGCGGCCGCCGCGCAGGCCCGGCCGGGGACGCCGGTGCGCTTCGTGCCCTGCGGGAGCGCTGAGCGGGAGCGCTGAGCGGGAACGCCGAACGGGAACGCCGAACGGCGCGAAGGCTCCGCGCTCAGCGCCCCGACAACACCTCGGCGACGACCCGTTGGCCCGGGTCCAGTCGCGCCGCGCCCTCCTCGACCGCCCAGACCGCGTTCTGCAGCACCCGGGCGAGCGTCCAGGCCGCCGCCACCCCGCGGTCCAGCTCCAGCACCTCCGTGAGCAGGTCGAAGCGCCGCCGCAGCGCCCGGGCCGGGTCCCCGGTGGCCACCAGGTCCGCCCAGCGGTTGCGCAGCGCCGGGAGCAGCTCGAAGCCCGGGTGGCCGGCCAGCGGCTTGGGGTCGATGGCCAGCCAGGGCGCCCGGCCGCTTCCCGGGAGCGGGGCCAGCACATTGCCGTAGTGCAGGTCCCAGTGCAGCAGCCGGTCGCCGGGGTCGGCGCGGACCTCGCACAGGGCGGCCGCGCAGTCGGCGAGCAGGCGCTGCTCCGCCGGGTCGGCGAGGGCGGCGACGGCCGCCGGGGCGCGGTCCAGCAGGTCGCTCGCCGTACCCGCCAAGGTCCGTAGCCCGGACGGAGCCTGATGATGCGTCAACCCCCTCAGCAGTTCGGCGATCACGGCCAGCGCCGCGAGGTCGTCGGGCAGGGCGAGCAGCGAGCGCGCCGGGTCCAGCCGCTCCAACAACAGGGAGCCGGTGGCCGGTTCGTGGTCGAGCAGCCGGACGGCGCCGCGGCCGTCCCAGGTCCGCAGCGCGAGCGGTTCGCCCACCGTCTCCTCGTCGACGGGCTGGAGCTTGAGCACGGCCGGCGACCCGTCGACGCGAAGGACCGGCAGCACCAGCCCGACCACGCCGTGCGCGACCGGCCCGTCCGGGCGCAGCTCCCAGCGGTCGAGCAACTCCTCGGCCAGGGCGGGCAGTCGGGCCACCCAGGCACGTCCCTCGGCGCCGAGGAACTCCTCCAGGGACGCGGCCAGCGCGGGCGGCACCTCGACGGGCATCGGGGCGGGCTCCTCTCGGGGGGTCCGTCCCAGCCTACGGCGGGCGGGCGGCGGGCCGCCCGCGGCGCTCACGTTCGGCCCTCCCGCGCCCGCCCCGCGCTCAGCCCCGCCCGAGCGCGGCGGCAGCGGCGGACGCGAAGCCGTCCGGGTTGTCGAGCATGATGTTGTGTCCGCAGTCCGACACCGCGACCACCCGTACGCCCGCCGCGCGCAGGGCGTCGGCACCCGCCGGCTCGCCGTCCGTCGCCGGGTGGAGGAAGGTGCGCGGGAGGTCGAGCCCGAGCAGCAGCTCGCGCATGGTCGGCACGGTCGCCCGCGCGAGGTAGCGGGCGCTGCGGTGGAGCGCCTCCGGCCCGGCCAGCCGCATGGTGGACCACCAGAACGGGCCGACCCGCTCGGCGACTTCGTCCCGACCTCCGGCCAGGAACTCCTCCTCGGCGTAGGCCGCGATGCCGCTGCTGCCGGGGTGGCTCCGGTCGGGTTCGATCCGGTCCAGGTTGGCGTCCACCAGCAGCAGCCGGTCGACCAGCCGCGGGTGCCGCTGGGCGAGGACGATCGCCACCGCCCCGCCCATGCTGTGACCGACCACCTCGACCCGGTCGGCCCCGGCGGCCGCCACCGCCGCCGCGACCGCGTCCGCGTGCTCCTCCAGCGTGTAGCCGAAGTCCGTCGGCCGGTCGCTGAGGCCGAAGCCGAGCAGGTCCAGCAGCAGGGAGCGCCGACCGGCGAGCAGCGGGTGGGTGGCCGCGGCCGCGAAGTAGGCCGGCGAGCTGGCGCCGAGCCCGTGCAGGTAGAGCCGGGCCGGCTCGGCACCGGGCAGCTCGACCCAGCGGATCCGGTCGCCGTTCGGGGTGACGGGGGTTTCGCGCATGCTCGCTCGCTCCTGTTCCAGACGGGTGCCGCCTGCTCCAGGCGGGTGCCGGTCCCTGCGGAGTCCGGCGGACGACCAGGACGATACATCGAAGTCGAGGTATCGCGATAGCGATATACCCATGCTCCGAGGGAGGGATCTGAGAGAGTGGCCCCATGCTGAAGCTCGCGATCCTCGGGTTCCTGTACGACCGCCCCCTGCACGGCTACGAGCTGCGCCGCCACCTCGCCGCGCTCACCGGCCACGTCCGCCCGATCAGCGACGGCACGCTCTACCCCGCGATCAAGCGCCTGGAGGCCGACGGCCTGCTGGTCCGCGAGACCGAGCCGGGCAGCGCCGCCGCGCCCCGGCACACCCTGCACCTCACCGAGGCCGGCCGCGCCGCACTGCTCGACCGGCTCCGCGAACCCGAGGCGCTCGACGTCAGCGACGAGAACCGCTGGTTCACCCTGCTCGCCTTCCTGCGGCACCTCGCCGACCCCGCCGCCCAGGCCGCCGTGCTCCGCCGCCGGCTGGCCTTCCTCGCCGAACCGGCCAGTTTCTTCTACGAGGGCGACCGCCCCGTCGGCGCCGAGGAGTTCACCGACCCGTTCCGGCGCGGGCTGCTGCTGGTCGCCCGCGCCACCACCGAGGCCGAACTCGCCTGGCTGCACACGACCCTGGCCGAGCTGGAGGGCGACGGGCGGCCGAGCGCACCGTAGACCGGGCCCCCGAACACACCGCAGCCCGAACGCACCGCGCCCCGAACGCACCGCGCCCCGAACGCGGCCGGCGCGCCGGCCGAACGGGCCGCGCCCACAACGCGCCGCGGCCCGCACCGACCGTCGAACGGTCGGCACGGGCCGCAGGCGAGAGTCTCCGGCACCCCGGAGCGGGATCAGTGCCCGTGGTAGGCGTGCACCACGGCGTGGCCGCGCCCCCGGCCGATCATCCACTTGTTGACCGGAACGGTCAGCACGAAGGCCAGGGCCAACGAGCCGGCCAGCGCCACCCAGAACAGCAGGTCACCGAGGCCGGCGTCCATCGCCCCCGGGACGGTGACCATCACGGTGTTGTCGATCAGCTCCATCACCAGGATCGACACAGTGTCGGCGGCCAGCGCGACCTTGACCGCGGCACCGACCTCGAGACCGGCCTTCAGCACGCCACGCATGGTCAGCGCGTAGCCGAAGACGAACGCCAGCAGGATCGAGAGCACCACGGTCGCCCCGTTGTGGAGGCCGAAGGCGGTGCCGAGCACCATGCCGAGGATCTCGCCGATGGCGCAGCCGGTGAGGCAGTGCAGGGTCGCCTGCGCGGCCGTCCGCCAGTCGGCTCCGCCACCGGCGTGGGCCTGGTGGTGGCCCGCGTGGCCGTGCCCGGCGTGCCCGTCGTGCTCGGGATGCCCGTGGCTTCCGTGGCTCCCGTGGTGCCCGTGAGCGGCCCGCCCCTGGTCGGCGTGCTCGTGGTGCCCGTGCTGCGCGGGGTGCGCCATGTCGTCCTCCACTTGCTCCGGCGCCCTGTCGGGCGCCCGCTTCTCTCGCTCCGTCGACGCCGAACATATACCCCCTCGGGGTATGCGGCAACCCCCTTACCGACGCCCCCTTCCCCCCGCACACCGGTCCGTGTTCCGATGAACGGCATGGCATCTGAGCGACGCGAGGGTTACGACGGAACGGGCGCGGGCCCGATCACCCCGGACGGCTGCGCCGTCGAGGTCTGGAGCCGCCTGCCCGTGGGCGACGCCCCGGACGTGATCGAGGCGGCCGTGCCGCCCGGCGCGCGCATCCTCGAACTCGGCTGCGGCGTCGGCCGGATGACGCACCCGCTGGTCGACCGCGGCTTCACCGTGACCGCCGTGGACGAGTCCGCCGACATGCTGGCCCGGGTCCGCTCCGACGTCCGCACGGTGCGCAGCCCGATCGAGGGGCTGGACCTCGGCGAGCACTTCGACGTCGTCATGCTCGCCTCCTTCCTGGTACACGCCGGTGACGTGACCGTCCGCCGGGGCCTGCTGGAGACCTGCCGCCGGCACGTCACCGAGGACGGCTGCGTGCTGGTGCAGCGCGAGGGCGAGGACTGGCACCTGAACGTGCCGCGGGAGAACTCGATCGGCCCGGACGCCCGGGCCCGGCTGGTCTCGGCCACGCCGGTCGGAGACGGCGTCAACTCGGTCCGCTTCGAGTACGAATTCCCGGACGGAACCTGGTCGCAGACCTTCCTGTCCCGCCCGCTCAGCACCGAGGCCTTCGAAGGGGCGCTCGCGGAGGCCGGTCTGGTGGTCGAGCGCTACCTGACCGCGGACCGCACCTGGGTCCGGGCGCGGCCGGTGCTCTAGCGACCGGCGTTCCGGCGACCGGCACCCCCCGGCGCCCCTCCGAGCCCGGCGGTGCACCTGTGCGCAAAGCCCGAACAAAGGGTGAACAAAGAACCGTTACCTTCACCCCGTACCATCAGCCGCGCGCCTGGCTCGCGCGCGGCCCGCGGGCCCGGCGGGTCATGGCGGTCCCGAACGCCCTTCCGACCCGCAAGGACCCGCCCATGCCGCCCCTGCCCCACGCCCGACCGATATCCCCGGCGGGTGCCCGGTGATCGACTGGTTCCACGGGGCCGTCCTCGGCCTGATCCAGGGGCTCACCGAGTTCCTGCCGATCTCCTCCAGCGCCCACCTGCGGGTCTTCTCCGCCCTGTTCGGCTGGGACGACCCGGGGGCGGCGTTCACGGCCGTCACCCAGCTCGGCACCGAGACGGCGGTGCTGATCTACTTCCGCAAGGACATCGCCTCGATCATCAGGACCTGGGTGCTGTCCCTGTTCCGCCCGGCCCTGCGCTCGGACCCGGACGCGCGGATGGGCTGGTTCGTGATCATCGGCACCCTGCCGATCGGCATCCTGGGCAAGCTGTTCCAGGACACCATCGAGACCCACCTGCGCGACCTGCGGATCATCGGCACCACACTGATCGTCTTCGGCCTGATCCTGGCCTTCGCCGACCGCACCCGGGCCGTCCGCCACGCCCGTCCGATCACCGACCTGACGCTGCCGCACGCGGGCATCTACGGCCTCGCCCAGGCGCTGGCGCTGATCCCGGGCGTGTCCCGCTCCGGCGGCACGATCAGCGCGGGCCTGCTGCTCGGCTACAGCCGGGAGGCCGCGGCCCGCTACTCGTTCCTGCTCGCCATCCCGGCGGTGCTCGCCTCGGGCGCGCTGGAGCTGTTCAAGATCGGCGAGGGCCAGGCCCCGGCCTGGGGACCGACCATCCTGGCCACCCTGATCGCCTTCGTGGTCGGCTACGCGGCGATCGCCTGGTTCCTGAAGTACATCTCGAACAACAGCTTCATGCCGTTCGTGGTCTACCGGGTGCTGCTCGGCATTCTGATCATCGGGCTGGTCTTCGGCGGCGTCCTGGCTCCGGACGCGGGCGCGGTGAAGTAGCGCGGGCGCGGTGAAGTAGGACGAAGCAGAAACCGGGTCGAATCGGAATCCGCTCGGTCCGGGATCGGGCCGAACGAGAACCCGGTTCCAGAAACACGGACCCGCGGAAAGCGAGTGGGCCGGGACACCGACGCGGTGTCCCGGCCCACCGAACGTTGAGGCCCCGGCCTGTCGACGCGACGACAGGCCCTAACGCCCGAACTCCCGGGCGGCGGTCAGTCGGCCGCGTACGGCGGCGTGGACCTCGGCCTCCTCGGCCGGGTCGGCGGCGAGCCTGCGCAACCGCTCCAGCACACGCGCGTCGCCCGTGGTGGCGACATGGCGCGCGGCGAGCTCACGCGTGGACTCCTCGCAGTCCCAGAGGCACTCGACGGCGGGCCCCTCGGGAAAGTGCACGTCAGTCGCGGCCAGCGCCTGGGCGGCGCGTCGGCGCAGTTCGGAGGAGGCGGCCTCCCCGTAGATGTGGCGCAGGACCGGTACGGCGTCGGCGGCGGCCAGCCGCCCCGCGCCGTCCACCAGCGACCCGAGCCCGGTGCCGCTGACCCCGCGCACGGAGATCCAGCGGCGCAGCCCGGCCACCACCAGCGGCGCGTCGGCCGGTTCGCCGACGTCGGCGAGCAGCTGGACGGCGGCCTCACCGAGCGCGCTGTCGGCGCCGCCGCCGGCCGGGTCGGCCCAGCGGCGGGCGTGTGCCAGCACCTCCGGGCCACGCATGCGGCCGAGCAGTTCCAGGGCGGCCCGGACGATCCGGTCGTCCACGTCCGCGGCGGCGGCCTCGATCAGCTCGACGGCGGCCGGGTCGCGTTGGTCGACCAGGTAGCGCAGGGCGGCCCGGCGGGCGCCCGGCAGACCGTCGCGGGCCGCTTCCAGCAGCAGCGGGCGGTCCTCCGGCCGGACCACGGCGGTCAGGCAGCGGGCGGCCGCGGCGGCGCGGCGGTCCACCGCGTCGGGGCCGGACTGCGCGTCGGTGCCGCGGGCGGGCTCCGGGCGGGCGTCAGGCCGGCCCAGGAAGGCGCCCACGCCGAGGCCGCCCAGTTCGCCCTGGTCGGCCCAGGCCAGCACGTCGGCGGTGGACCACCCGGGGGTGACGCCACTGCGGTTGACCTGGCGCTGCCACAGGTCGAAGGGTGACTGTTCGCTGGCCGCCGCCACTCTGGGGTGGTAGGCCGCCCACAGCCGCCAGGGCCGGGGCTCGTACGCGTTGCGGATGAACTCGCGCAGCTCGGCGTCGCCCTCGGGGCCCGGCGCGAAGCGGTCGAGCACGGCGGTGCCGAGCAGCAGCAGGCCACGGTCGTCGTCGCGCAGGGCGAGTTCGTCGAGGGCCCAGGACCAGTTGGCGCCGGTGGCGGCGTACTCGCGCAGCATCAGCAGCGCGTCGCGCCGGCCGTACGCGGCGAGGTGGCCCAGGACGGAAAGGGCAAGGCCGGTGCGGCTCTCGTCGTCGGTGATCAGGTCCTCGGCGGAGTGGAGGTGGTCCTCGATGCCTTCGAGGGGGGCTTCCAGCTCCATGTAGAGGCGCGCGTAGTAGAGGGACCGGCTCTCGACCTGCCAGTCGGCTCGCGGGTCCCTGGTGACGCACTCCTCCAGCGCGGCGATGGCCTCGGCACGATCGGCGGCCAGCGCGTGGAGCTGCCCGTCTCCGCGACCTCTCTGAAGGAGGCCTAGGAGGCTGGCACTGGGTGCTATCACTGGCTCGAACATGAGGTCAGCATCCGTTGCGGCGGTCGTAGTGGCAACGGGATTTCCGTCGCCGGGGTCTCTGGTCGGTACTGCGGTGGGCGCCCGGGCGCCGGAATCACCGAAGGTTACCGCCTCGGGACCCCTTCCGCACACAGGGCGACGGAGGCTCCGGCCACAGTGGCATATGCCAGAGGAACTTTGCCTGCGTTCTGTCCAAATCGCCCACGCGGGTGACGACGCTGTGCGACAGTTTCCTCACTGTCCGAACGACCCGCCCGCCGCGGGCCGCACCCGAGCGATGGGCCCGCCATGACCATGCCCCCCTTAGGCGCCACCCGCCCGCCGGGAGCCGCCACGGTGGACGGCGCCCCGACGGGCGGGAGCGGCGCACCGGGCGTCGGCCACGGCACCGCGGCCGACACGGGCGGCGGCGACGGCACGGGTGACACCGACAGCGGAACGGACGGCAGAGTGGACGGCACGGCACAGGAGCCGTCCGGCCCGTACCTCGGCGACGGCGGCGACCACCACGGGATCGACGACGGCCTACTCGGCTCCGCCGAATGGGACCTGCTGACCGACGGGGTCCGCTGGAGCCAGGAGACGTACCTCCTCCTCGGCTGCGATCCGGCCCGCGGCCCGCTCAGCCTCGACCGGCTGCCCGACCGCCTCCCCGAGGCGGACCGGCCGCTGCTGCGGCGGATGATGACCGACGCCCTGGTGCACGGCCGCCACGCCGCCGGCACCCTGCGGGTCCGCCGCCCCGACGGGCGGCACGACGGCGTCGAGTGCGCGGGCGAGCCCGTCCTCGGCACGGACGGCACCGTCGTCGCGCTGCACATGCTGCTCCGCCCGGCCCCGCCGGCCTGAGCCGACGCCCCGTCCCGGGAGCACCCCGGGCACGCACCCCCAGGCAGGCGCCCCCGGAGCCACTCGCTCCCGGGCCCGCACGCCCGGGGCTTCCCCCGCGGCCCGTCAGGTCAACCGCGGCCGGTTCTTGGCGTCCGCCGTCCGCAGCGCCCGGCCCAGCTCCTCCCGCAGCTCGTCCACCACCGGCAGCCCCCGGTACTGCGCGGTCAGCCGGTACATCTCGCGCAGCCGGTCCCAGGTCCGGTGCGAGGAGTTCTGGCCGATCAGGTTCATCACCTTCTTGGCCTGGAACTGCGCCGCGTCCGGCTCGCCGGTGATCAGATGCACCGAGGCCAGGGTGATCCGGTCGAACAGCGCCGACCGCAACTGCCCGGTGCCCTCCCGCAGGGTGATCACCCGCTCCGCGTGCCGGCGGGCCTCGGGAGCCGCCCCCGGGTCGTGCTCGGAGAGCGTGCGCAGCACCAGGGCCTGCATGCCGCGCAGTTCCGCCTCGTCGAACACCTGCATCCACGAGGGCGGTGGCTCCGGCGCCTCCTCGCCGAACAGCTCCTCGGCCTCCCCGAGCAGCCGGTAGGTGTCCTGGGAGTGCCCGATCGAGGCGTGCGCCCACGCCTCGACGGTGTTGAGCATGGCGCGCGTTCTGGGCGCCGGCCGCCCACCGGTCGCCTTGGCCGCCGCCATCAGCTCGAGCGCGTCGTCGGCCCGGCCCAGGTGCACCATCTGCCGTGCGGCCCGGGAGATCGCCTCGCCGGCCCTCGGCCGGTCGCCGGCTTCCTTGGCCGCGTCGGCCGCGATCATGAAGTACTTCTGGGCGGTGGGCTCCAGGCCCACGTCGTGCGACATCCAGCCCGCCAGCACCGCCAGGTTGGCCGCGACCAGCCACAACCGCTGCTCCACCGCAGGCTCGTGCCGGTGCGTCAACAGGCCTCCGACCTCGTTCAGTTGACCGACCACCGCCTTGCGCTGCAAGCCGCCGCCGCGGGCCGCGTCCCAGGCCCGGAACACCTGTACCGAGTGCTCCAGCGACTCCACCTCGTCGAGCCCGACCGGGCCCGCGTCGTACACGTCCACCGCCGGGTGCGCTCCGCTCCCGGTGACCACCTGTCGTGGCCCGGGGACGGAGGCCGCGTACGCGACCGCGTCCCCGGACAACCAGCCCTTCAGCGAGTCGGCGATGACCGCCCCGGCCGTGAGCGCCGCTCCGGCACCCACCAATCCACGTCGGTTCAGCATGAGGTCCATTCCCGTGAACTCGGTGAGGACCGCGGCTGTTCGATCCGGCGACCATGGCACTGCTGCGGACGCGTCCGCCCCGGACCTGGTGGGCCGGTGTCGTTCCAGACCGAGGTCCTCAGTGGTGACGACACGGCCGAGCCGCTCCGTGAACACGGCCGCCAGCACCCTCGGCACCGGATCGCGCGGGATCTCCCCCTGCTCGATCCAACGCCGTACCCTCGACGTGTCGGTGGACAGCTGCAGCTGCCCCATCGCGGCACCCCGACGGTTGACCAGCCGCGCCAGCTCGCCCTTCGACCATCCGGTCAGGACGAACAGATCGGCCAGTCGGGTGTTGGGTTCCCTACTCAACGAAGCCCCCAGGTTCCTCGGCTGATCCGAGGCTAGAGGCTCCGGCGAGCACCGGGCGAGCATTCGCCACCGTTCGCCAGGGCCCGCCAGACTACAAAGCCAGTGCCCGACGGGTGTGTTGTAGGGGTGCGCCACCTCGCCCCCCGGGTCGGGCGGCGTCCCACCAGCGTCGGGACTGTCCCCCGACGGTGGTACGGGACGCTCCCGGTCCTCACCCGAGGGGGTGGCGCGGCCGGGTGGCGCGGGAGCGCCGGGCACGGCCACGGCAGTCCGGCCGACCGCATTCCCCAGGGTGCGGACGGCCGGAACAACACCGCCGAACAGGGGTTCCCACCCCGCGTCCGTGCCCGGCGCCCGCGCACCACCCACCCCACCGCAGAACGTACGCGTGAAGCACCGCACCCCACGACGTACCGCACCACCCGCAGGGCCGCCGTCACGCCAGGAAGCACACGGCACCGGCCCTCCCCCGCCCCCGCGGGGCAGCACCCGCCGACGGACCGGAAGGGACCACCCTCACCCCATGTACTCCTCAGCGACGACCCCCACGCCCACCGCGGCCCGCCCCGCGCTGCGCCCCCCCGCCGCAGCCGTCGGCCGCACCGGCCCCAGGGCGGTGCCCCCGGCGAGCCGGCCCTCGGCTCCGCGCGGCACCGAGGGCCGGGCCACGGACACCCGGGTCGTCCCGACCGGCCGTACGGCGCTGGGCCCCGCCGGCCGCACCGCGCTGGGCCTGCGCGGCCCCGACACGGGCATGCCGGCCGGTGGCCGGATGCCGCTGGCCCGGCAGGCCGACGGCCAGGTGCTGCGGGCCCGGCGGCCCGTCCAGCCCGGCGGCCCGGAGCGGATCGACCCCTCGGCGCTCCAGACCCCGGCGGTCCGGGCGGCGCTCGCCAGTGTCGCGCGGATATGTCCCGCGTTCACCCCGCGCCAGGTCCTGCGCGAGGGCAGCCGCCACATCCTGGTGGCGGGCACCATCGGGCGGGCCCCGGTGGTCGCCAAGTGCCTGGCGCCGCAGGCGGTGCGGAGTGAGTACTTCGAGCAGCTGGTGGCCGACTTCCACCACGAGGTGGCGGTCTACCGGGCGTTCGTCCGGCACCGCCCGCCGGTGCGGCTGCCCCGGCTGGTGGCGGCCGACCACGACCGGTGCGTGCTGGTCATGGAGCGCGTCCCGGGGCGCCCGGCGGCCCGCGAGCGCCACCCGGTCAACGCGCCCACCCCGGGCGAGGTGCGGGCACTGCTCACCGCGGTCCGCACGCTCAACCTGTGGCGGCCGCCGACCGACGTCTTCCAGCCGCGCCTGGACTACCAGTTGGAGATCGCCCGCTACCACTCGGTGGGCCAGCTCACCGACCGGGACGCCGGCGACCTGCGCGGCCTGCTGCACGGCCTCGGCAACACCCCGCTCCAGCTCTGCCACGGCGACGCCCTGCTCAGCAACATGCTGCTGGCGCCGTCAGGACCGGTGCTGGTCGACTGGGAGCAGGCCGGCTGGTACCTGCCCGGCTACGACCTGGCGGTGCTCTGGAGCGTCCTGTCCGGGGACACCGCGGCGCGCCGCCAGATCAGCCAACTCGCCCAGAGCGGCGGCACGATGGCCCGGGACGCCTTCCTGGTGAACCTGGTGCTGGTGCTGATGCGGGAGATCCGGCTGTACGACGTGCCGGGCGCCGGCGAGGAGCAGCGGATCATGATCCGCCGGCTCTACGACGACGCGGCGCTCGCCCGCCGCGCCGTCCGCGCCGCGGTCGGGACCCGCTGAGCCGCGGGGGTCCGACGACGGTCCCGCGGCTCAGGGCCTCACGGCCGGGCGCCCCGTTCCAGGGCGGCCCGGCCGGCGGCCTCCAGCACGGTCTCGTCCGGTGCCAGGTGCACCCGGCTGCTGAGCACGTCCCGCAGGTAGCGCTCCAGCGGGTGGCGCCGGCTCAGGCCGGGGCTGCCGGTGAGGGCGACGGCCTGCTGGACCACCGCCGTCGCGGCCCGGGTGGCCAGCAGCTGGGCCGGTCCGGTGCGGGCGACGGCTTCCGGCTCACCCCGGTCCACCCGGGGGGCCAGGCCCTCGACCAGTTCCTCGGCACCGATCAGCTGGGCCTCGATCTCGCCGAGGGCGGCCCGGTAGCGGGGCAGGGTGCCGAGCGGCTCGGTCAGGTTGGCCGGGGTGCGCTGGTTGAGGAAGCGGATCAGCCAGGCCTCGGCGGCCCGGGCGACGCCGATCGCCACCGCGGAGAGGGCCAGGTCGTGCCAGGCGCGGGAGAGTTCGGCCTCGGAGGGCTCGGAGGGATCGGACGCTTCGGAGGCCCGGGACGAAGAGGCCCGGGACGATTCGGCCCCGGAGTCGGCTCCCTGACGGCCCGTCCGGCGACCGGCCGTCAGGCCGAGCGCGAGGTCGCCCGGCACCCGGACCTCGTCCAGCACGACGTCGTGACTGGCACTGGCCCGCAGGCCGAGCTGGTCCCAGGTCGGGTCGATCTCCAGGCCCTCGCTCTCGCCGCGGACCAGGAAGGTGCCGATCCTCGGCTCCTCCTCGTCGGTCCGTGCGGTGACCGCCATCCAGGCGAGCGCCTCGGCGCCGGCGCAGTACGTCTTACGGCCCGTCAGCAACCAGTCGTCACCGTCCCGGCGGGCGACCGTCGCGGGCAGTTCGCCCACCCCGGTGCCGGGCTCGGCCCGCAGCGTGTTGACCAGGACCGGGCCGCGCCGGGACTCGGCGAGCAGCCGCCGGTAGCCGGCCGTCGGCCAGTCGGCGCGGCGGGCCTGCTCGGCGTGCCGGAGCAGGGTGAAGGCGGTGACCACGGCCACCGAGGCGTCGCCGCAGCCGAGTTGGGAGAGCACCCGGACGGTGTCGGCGAGCGTTCCGCCCGGACCGCCGTACCGCGTGGAGACGGTGAGGGTGAGCAGTCCGGCCTCGTGGACCGCCTCGATCCCCTGGTACGGGAAGGTCGCGTCGCGGTCGTGCTCCTCGGCGCGGGCCGCCAGCAGGTCGACCACCCGGGGCAGCCCGGCGAGGGCGGCCCGGATCGCGGTGCGGTCGGGCACGCGGTCGGCCGTGCCGGCGGACGCGGAACCGCCGGATGCGGAACGGGTGGGCGTGGAACCGGTGGATTCGAGATGGCCGGATTCGGACCGGTCGGAATCCGCCGACGGAGCGGCGGTCCGGGAGCGGCGCCCGGCGGAGGCCGTCGTGGCCGGAGCGCTCCCGGGCGAACGATCGGCGGCGGAGCGGTCGTCGGCGGAGCGCTCCGCGGACACGCGGTCCTCGGACGAACGATCGGCGGTCGAACGGTTGGCGGCGCGGGTCGTCATGGTGCTGTGCCTCCGGGCGGGCAGCGTGGGCTCGGCGAATGCGGGCGGCACGCCGTACGGGCGCGCGGTACCGGTGGGCGGCCCCGGAGGCCGACTCACGGCCGCCCCTGGTTTCGGCGCCGACCGGACAACCCGGCCGACCGCCCGCCGCCGGGGAAGGAATCCCCCTCAGCGGCCCGGACACGCCGCGCTGGCGGTCCGCCGCAGGTCCAGATGCCTGCGACGGGTCAGCAGCGGAAGACGGCACGGCATGTTCGCGACTGTACGAACCGTTGATCGATACCGTCAAGCGGCGCCCGCCCCCCGGACGGAGCCGGTCGGAGTCGGCTGGAGCCGGGCGGCTCCGCCGGGATCAGCCCTGCTGGAACATGTCCGCCGGGAGCGGCTTCAGCAGCTGGTACAGGTCGTCCGAAATCGGTCGGTCCCAGGAGGCGATGGTGACCAGGACGCCGTCGCTGCGGCCGAACTGGGCGCAGAACACGCGTTCCTCGCTGACCTTGACCTTCTTCACGATCAGCAGGTCGTCCCCGAGCATGACCGGGAAGTCCTCGGCCGAGACGAACTCGACCGGCTCGTCGTTCTCCAGCGCCGCGAGCAGCTGACGCACCTCGAACGGCACGTCGTCGCCGGTCTCCCGGGCGGGCGAACCCTCGGGGAGGTTGCCGATGAACATCGCCGGGCCTCTGCCGCCGAACAGGTCGTAGCGCAGGAAAATCCCCTGGCAGGAGCCGTCCGGGCCGGTCATCATGGCCGCACCGAAGTCACCGGGCCAGTCGCCCGGGTCCATCGCGAGCACGTCGAAGTCCGGGCCGGCGGGCTGTCCGGAGCGACGGCGGAGAAAAGACATGGGAACATCGTACGTGCCCGGCACACCACGCTCGCGAGGTGGGTGGGGCACCGCCGAGGGGCGGCCGGGAGATCGACGCTCAGAGACCAATGTTGACTCTGAGCAACCGTCCGGGCTACGTTCGGTTCAGCACGACAGCCGTTCTGGGTTTCACCCTCCGGGGGGACGGCATGTCGCAACGCGGCCCTACACGCGTTTCCCTCACCGTGCACTTGTCGTGCCGAACTGCCGAGCACCCAGCTTCGTCGTCGCACACAGCACAAACACAAGCCAACAGTTCCATGCACCACAAGCCAGATCTGCGGGGCCCCGGCCCGTCGCTCCCGTGGATCTGCTCGGGACGCCGCCGCGTGGGGGCGTGCGGGTCCCGAGCACCGGTGCCGTCATCCGAGTCGCTCTCGGGTTCGGCGCCAAACCTCCCGGCGACTGCCGGCCCCATCGTGGGGCCGGGACCGGCCGACGCACCCCCGGTGCGCAGGGGATGACTGGGAGGATGGCCTGGCAACTGCCGGGCCGCACAGCAGGCGCCGTGTCTGGCCGCGTGGGGGCGGTGGGCACGGCGTCTGCCCGTGCTCTTACTCTGAGCTGCGTTTGTCTAACAGTCAACAGAAATTCTGACGTGGCACGCTCAATGGATCATCACTTGTGATGTTCGGACCCGAAAGATCGCCTGCGGAGCGGACCCTCGTCGGTCGGGGGTCCGCTCCCGCCGTGAACGGCCCGGCGCGCCGCCTCAGGTGAGGTCGAACTCGCCGTCCCGGGCGCCGAGCACGAAGGCCCGCCACTCGCCCGGCGTGAAGACCAGGACCGGCCCGTCCTCCTGGCGGCCGTCCCGCATCCCGATGTACCCGTCCACGAAGGCGATCTGCACATCCCCGACGCCCTGACTGCTGCACAGCCACTCCGCGCCGGTGAAGTCCACCTTGGGCTTCCCGTTCCGCGCCAGCTCCGGCTGCGCCACGCCGGCCTCCGTGTCCGTCCCGCTGTTGGATCCCACTTGACCGATCTCCTCCCGACGGCATTCCGGGGCCAGCCTAGCCACACCGCCCGGCCCCGGTCAGCGGGTTGACGAGGACTCCCACGAGCGGGGACGAGCACGGCCGGAGGAGGGGTCGAGGCGTGTCCCGACCGGCGGGGGCGGCGGGCAGCTGCCAGAGTGCTGCCAGGGCGCCGCCCGACGACCTTCCCGACCCGGGGCCTCGGGGAACCCGGAGGCCGTCGGCGGTTCCACGGAGGCCTGGCCGCCGCCGTGCGGCCCCACCGAGCCGTCGGGCCCGAATACTGGATTCGAACGCTTTGTCTGATGGTCCGAGCTGTCTGACGGTCCGAACTTTCCACCCACCGATCCGCTCAAGGGAGCAGCCGATGAGCCGCCGGGACGGCACCCGCGCCGACGTCATCCCCATCTCCGACGCCCCCTCGGCCCATCCCCCGGCACCCCGCACGCCCCACTCGCGCACCCCGCTGCCCCGGCCGACCCCCGCCCGGCCCGCCGCGCACGGGCGGGTCGGGATCGTCCTGGTCTCACACAGCCAGGAACTGGCCACCGCCGTACGTTCCCTCGCGCTGGTGTTGACCGGATCCGACTCCCCTGCGCCGATCGCGGCGACCGGCGGCGACCCGTCGGACGGGCCGGGCATCAGCGCGGTCCTGGTCGCCGCCGCGACCCGCCGGGTGGACCAGGGCCACGGCGTGGTGGTGCTCGCGGACCTGGGTCGGGCGGTCACCACCGTCCGCGCGCTGCTGTCCGAGGCGGACGAGCACGGGCTTCCGTTCCCGGTCCGGTTCGCCAACGCGCCGTTCGTCGAGGGCGCGGTGGCCGCCGCCGCGACCGCCACCGCGGGCGGGGACCTGGCCGCGGTGCTGGACGCAGCGGAGGAGGCCTACCGGCAGTACAAGAGCTGAACGGCGTGGGCGGGCTCGGGGCCGTGGGCGGGCTCGGGGCCGTGGGCGGGCAGGTGTGGCGCGGGGCGCGGGCTCAGGGGCGCTCCTTGCCCTCCCAGATGAAGACCACCGGGCCCTCGCACTCCAGCGCGTGGCGCAGCCGCTCGTGCTCGCTCTCGATCATCGGCGGCAGCTCGTCCAGCCCGAACCAGCCGACCTCCAGCGACTCGTCGTCGTTCACCCGCGCCTCGCCGCCGACCGCGCGGCAGCGGAAGGTCAGCACCAGGTACTGCGTCACATCGCCGTTCGGGTACGTGACCTGCGGCGAGACCGTGACGGAGGCGAGCAGCTCGGGCACGACCACCACCCCGGTCTCCTCCTCGCACTCGCGCACCACGCCGTCGGCGGGCTGCTCGCCGGGGTCGAGGATGCCGCCGACCGGAGCCCATCGGCCGTCGTCGGCTCGGCGGGCGAGCAGCACCCGGTCACGGTCGTCCAACACGACGGCGACGACGGCGCTCAGCCAGAGCGGACGGGTGCCGACGACGGCGCGGAGTTCGGCGAGGAAGGGGGGAATGGCCATGGGGCGCAGCCTAGCGGGGCGGCTCAGGGCCGACCCGGAGCGCCCGGCCGCCGTCGGGCCGCAGCAGGGCGAGCACGGTGAGCCCGAGGATGCGCAGGTCGAGCCCGAGCGAGCGGTGCTCCACGTACCAGAGGTCGAGCTCGGCCCACTCGGGGCGACTGAGCGGGCGGGGTGTCCGGCTGCGACTCAGCGCGTGCAGCTGGGCCCAGCCGGTGAGGCCGGGCCGGACCGCGAGTCGGCCGCGCTCGCGGCGGGAGTAGCGCACCACCTGCTCGGGGCCGGCCGGCCGCGGCCCGATGACCCCCATCTCGCCGCGCGCCACGTTCCACAGCCGCGGCAGCTCGTCCAGGCCCGTACGGCGCAGCAGGACGGCGAGCCGGTCGTCCCCGTCGGTCCGGAAGCGCAGGATCTGGAACTCGCGGCCGTGCCGGCCGGTCCTGGTCTGGCGCTGGAGGACCGGGCCGCCGGTGGTGCGGCGGAGCAGGACGGCGATCAGCAGGGCCAGTGGCAGCGCGACGATCGCGGCCAGGGCGATGACGGCGAGGTCGCCGACGCGTCTCATGAGGTGGCCACGGCACGGTCCGGTCTACCGCCCATCGCTCCCCCTCCGCGGCGCCTCGAGCCGGAAGAACGCATTCACAGTAGAGGCGGGACGTGGCCGCCGTTCCGGGAACGGGGAAAGAAGCGGGGCCATGATTGTCCGACTGGACGATATTCAGTCGGTCTGACCAATTTCGCTCGATTCGCCGTTTCGGAATGCCGAGGGCGATCGACGCTACGAGGTGGGGGCGACGGCCGGGGGAACCCACCCACCGAACGGCCGGTACCCGGCCGAGGTGTTCTCAGAGCGCGGCGCGGCGCCGGTCACGCAACACGCCGAAGGCGATCCGGCCGAGCAGCAGGACTCCGGCGGCCAGGCAGCCGGCCACCGCCATCGCCCAGGCCGGCCCGTCACTGTCCGGCACGAACACGGCCACGACGATACCGAGCGCCAGGCAGGCCAGGCCCACCAGGGTCAACGGGAGCTGGTAGGTGACCAGGGCTCCGCCACTGCACGCGCGAGCCATCCGGGAGGCCCCGTGAAGGTGGAAGGGGTCACGGTCCGCATCTGCCATGAGCCCAAGGTACCCCGGGGCGGCGCGGGCGGCAGCCCGCAGGGAGTGGTCATTCGAACGCGCTGTGCGACCGGATGATCCGGGCAGGTCAGGGGCTCGCCGGGGCCCCCGCGAAGTGTGTCCGAGACGTCTGCACGGGCATTCCGGCTCCACAATCAGTCCACGAAAAATCCTCGTCCCCCCGGCACAACCATCCGTCCGGCGCAGCGGTCTCAATGGCATTGAGTGATCCAGGAGCCGTTCGAGGGACGGGTGTGAACCCCCCACCGAGAACAGGAAAGTCCAGGAGCGGAGCCGCCGCCCCTGGAGTCGGAGGCCGGGCTCCGTCCTCCGGCGGTACCGCCACGCCGCTCGGCGAACGAGGGGGAACCGTGCCGCAGTCCCAGTCCACTACATCGATCTCCATGGCCCGCGCCCGGCCGGCACCCGGCGTGCGCGCGCTGCCTCCACCCGTCGCCTGCACGGCGGACCGCCCGCACGGCGGGCGTCCGCGCGGAGGGCATCCACAGAGCGAGCTTCTTCACGGCGAGCATCGCCACGGCGCGCACCGGGACGGCGCGCACGGGGATGGAGCGCACGGGGATGGAGCGCATCGGGACAGCGCACGCCGGGACGGCGGGGGCCGCCACCGGACGGCCGTCGACACGGAACAGCAGGACGCTCGGGGCGAATGGCTGCGGTTCGCCCCCGTCCAGCCGCTGTTCCGGGCCCGGGCCGCCCAACGGCTGGCCGTACTCGCCTACCACGGGGTGACCGACCACCGCTCCTTCGGCGCCCAGCTCGACCGCCTCCAGCGGCTCGCCACACCCGTCTCGCTCGGCGCGGTCCTCCAGGCCGTGACCGAGCGGCGGCCCCTGCCGCCCCGGAGCGTCCTGGTCACCTTCGACGACGCCGACCGGAGCGTGCTCACCCACGCCCTGCCGGCCCTCGACGCCCGGGGGATTCCGGCCACCGCGTTCGTCATCTCGGAGCTCATCGGCACCGAACGGCCGTTCTGGTGGCACGAGGCCGACTTCCTCGCCCGGCACGGGGGCCGGGCCCGCTCACTCGACTGCGGACACCCCTCCCAGCTGCTCCCGCGACTCAAGGCCATGCCGGACCCGGACCGCCGGCGCAGCCTGCACGAGCTACGGGTCAGCGCCGACCGCCGGCCACCCCGACAGGAACAGCTGACCCCGGCCGACCTGCTCGCCCTGCGGGACGGGGGCGTCGCGATCGGCAACCACACCCAGGGGCACCCCTGCCTCGGGCGCTGCGACGACGACACCGTGCGCAGCGAGATCACCGGCGCCCACGAGGCCCTCACCCGCTGGCTGGGCGAACCGCCGATCGCCTTCGCCTACCCGGACGGCGGCCACGACGTCCGCGCTGAAACCGTCCTGCAGGAACTCGGCTACCGCCTCGGATTCCTCTCCGACCACCGCCTGGGCCCCCGCCTCCCCTCACACCCTCTCCAGATCAGCCGCCTCCAGGTCGACTCCACCACCAGCACGCGCCGCTTCGACACGATCCTCTCCGGCCTGGAACCCGCCTACCGCCGCTGGCGCCGCCAAGCCGTCGCCTGACGTACCCCACCGCGCCGCACAGGAAGTCGACCCGTTCGACTTCCTGTGCGCCGTGGCGCCGCCGACCCACATGCGGGCAGATCTACGCGCATAGAGTCGTTTGTCACGGCTACCCCAGCCGGAGAGGCCGGATCGCCGAGTGCGCAGGAAGTCGGCCAAGTCGACTTCCCCCGCAACACCCGGGCCCGTAGTGGTCGGCCTCTGCGGCGGGTCAGCCGATGAGGGTGGCGAGGGTGCTGCCCTGGGGGTAGAGGGCGGCGGCCGGGGGGAGGGTGGCGGGGACGCCGGCGTGAAGGACGGTGAGGGTGCCGGTGCCGGTGCGGGTGGGGTCGGCGACGCGGCGGAGGGCCTGGGCGGCGACGGCGTCGGCGGACCCGTACAGGGTGAGCGCCGGGGAGGCGGTCGGGGCCACGGCGGCGCGGATGCGGTCGTCGACGAGCTCGTAGTGGGTGCAGCCGAGCACGATCACGTCGGTACCGGCCGGCGTGCGGGAGGCGGCATCGGCGATGGCGGCCGTGACGGCCTCGTCGTCGCCGTGCTCGACAGCGTCAGCGAGGCCCGGGCAGGCGACCTCGGTGATGTCCGCCGAACCGCCGAAGTCACGGATCAGCCCGCGCTGGTAGGCGCTTCCGGTGGTGGCCGGGGTGGCCCAGATCGCGACCCGACCACCCCGCACTGCGGCGGGCTTGATCGCCGGAACGGTGCCGATGACCGGCAGCCCGGGCTCCAGTTCGTCCCGCAGGGTGGCGAGCGCGTGGACGGACGCGGTGTTGCAGGCGATCACCAGCGCGTCGGGCTCGAGGGCGGCGGCGGCCCGGCAGCAGCCGAGGGCCAGCTCGGTGACCTCTTCCGGTGTACGAGGCCCCCACGGCATCGAGGCCGGATTGGAAGAGAGCACCAGATCCACGTCCGGGCGCAGCTTCCGAAGGGCGGCGGCGGCGGCCAGCAGGCCGATTCCGGAGTCCATCAGTGCGATCTTCACGGGTCAAGACTTTAGTCGATCCGCCCGCCGGGCCCCGTTCTGCGGCAGACTGCCGGGGTGACCGTCCTGCTGTGGATCGCCGCGTTCTCCCTGCTGGTCTGGCTCTGGCTGGCGTGCTGCCACGGCTCGTTCTGGCGCACGGACGTTCGGCTGCCGCCGCGCCGCCCGCCGGTCCGCTGGCCGCAGGCGGCGATCGTGGTGCCGGCCCGGGACGAGGCGTCGGTGCTCCCGGTGAGCCTGCCGACGCTGCTCGCGCAGAAGTACCCGGGGCGGGCCCGGGTGATCCTGGTCGACGACCACAGTTCGGACGGCACCGGCGCACTCGCGGCGGAGCTGCGGACGATCGACGGCCTGGAGCTGACCGTCACCTCCCCTCCCCCGCTGCCGCCGGGCTGGACCGGCAAGCTGTGGGCGCTGCGGCACGGTGTGGCCCTGGCCGGTCCGGACGTCGAGTACCTGCTGCTGACGGACGCCGACATCGCGCACGGCCCGGATTCGCTGGCCGAGCTGGTGGCCGCCGCCGAGAGCAACGGGCTGGACCTGGTGTCCCAGATGGCCCGGCTGCGGGTGGAGACCGGCTGGGAGCGGCTGATCGTGCCGGCCTTCGTGTACTTCTTCGCCCAGCTGTACCCGTTCCGCCGGAGCAACCGTCCGGGCGCCCGGACGGCGGCCGCGGCCGGTGGCTGCTCGCTTGTGCGGCGCGGGGCGCTGGAGCGGGCGGGCGGGGTGGCGGCGATCCGCGGTGCGGTGATCGACGACGTGTCGCTGGCCCGGGCGGTGAAGTCCACCGGCGGTCGGACCTGGCTCGGCCTGGCCGACGAGGTGGACAGCGTGCGCCCGTACCCGCGGCTGGAGCAGCTGTGGCGGATGGTGTCGCGCAGCGCGTACGCCCAGCTCAGGCACTCGCCGCTGCTGCTGCTCGGGACGGTGTCGGGGCTGGCCCTGGTGTACCTGGTGCCGCCGGTGGCGACGGTGGCCGGGCTGGTGGCGGGAGCACCCGCGGTGGCCGCGGCGGGCGGGGCGGCGTGGGCGCTGATGGCGGGCACGTACCTGCCGATGGTCCGGTACTACGGGCAGCCGGCCGCGGCCGTGCTGCTGCTGCCGTTCACCGCGGCGCTGTACCTGCTGATGACGGTGGACTCGGCGGTGCAGCACTGGCGCGGTCGCGGCGCGGCGTGGAAGGGCCGGACCTACTCCCGGGCCTGAGGAACCCCCGGGGATCCTCCCGAGAACCCCCACCCCCCTACGGAACCCGCTGCGGGGCGGGCCGCCCCGATCCATACTGCTCGAATGGACCGTCAGCAGATCTCCCGCCTCGCCCACGCCCGTCACCCGATCGCGGCTCCGCTGGCGGACGAGTCGGTGGCCCGGCTGCTGGACCGCGCCATGGCCGGGACGGAGCAGGGCCTGGCGCTGGACCTGGGCTGCGGCGAGGGTGCCTGGCTGATCCGGGCGCTGGCCGCCGGACCGGGCTGGCGGGCGGTGGGCGTGGACCTGGACGCGGCGGCGCTGACCCGGGCCCGGGAGGTCGCCACCGCGCTCGGCGTGGTCCGCCGGATCGGCCTGCACCACCTGGACGCCCGGGAGTTCTCCTCGAAGGAGCGCTTCGACCTGGTGCTGTGCGTCGGCGCCACCCACGCGTTCGACGGTCTGCCGGCGACGCTCGCCGCGGCCCGCGAACTCCTCTCCCCGGGCGGGAGGTTGCTGGTCGGCGAGGGGTTCTGGCAGCGCGAACCGTCGCGGGCGGCGCTGGACGGGCTGGGCGCGGAACGGGAGGACTTCGCGGATCTGGCGACGACCACCGACCGGGTGCTGGCCGACGGCTGGACGCCGCTGTTCGGGCATGTCAGCACCGAACAGGAGTGGGACGACTACGAGTTCTCCTGGACGGGCTCGCTGGCCGAGTGGGCCCTGGACCACCCGGACCACCCCGGTGCGGCGGCCGCCCGCGAGGCCGCGGACCGGCACCGCACCGGATGGCTCCACGGCTACCGGGGAACGCTCGGCTTCGTCACCTACCTGCTGCGCCGCGACCGAGGCGAGTGAACGCCCTGCGGTGACCGGCCACTTCCCGTTCGGCGTGAGGAAGCGGAGCGAGGAAGTCGACGCGAAGGAGTCGACGCGAGAGCTCAGTGGTGGTTCTTCGCTTGCTCCTTCTGCACCAGCTGGTCGAGCACCTCGGGCATCGCCGCGACGCCGCCGGCCTGGGTCGGCGAGGTGCGGTACTCGCCCTGGATGACGACCGTCGGCAACTCGGCGACGCCGTAACGGGTGAAGGCGGCGGCGGCCTCGTCGACCGACCCCGTCACCTCGGCGGAGCGGTACGCCCGGCCGAACGCCTCGGCGTCGACGCCCTGGGTCACGGCCCAGTCGGTGGCGGTGGCCTCGCTGGTGACGTCGCGCCCCTCGTTGTGCACGGCACGGAAGGCTCCGACCTGCAGGCGGTCGACCAGGCCGAGGCGCTCCAGCGTGAAGTACAGCCGGGCGTGGCCGCGTTGCACGGCCTCCTCCCGACTGCCGGGCCAGATGGCCGGGATGCGGCGCAGCACGACATCGGCGTGGTGCTTCTCCGCCCAGGTCTGCAAGGGCTGTTCGAGCGCCTGGGAGTGGCCGCAGTCGTACCAGAAGAACTCGGCCGCCTCGATCCGGGTGCTGTCGCGGACCGGTTGCGGGTGGTCGAGCCTGACGAACTTGGCACCCTGGTGGGGGAATTGGTGGGTCATCGCGCCGGCCTGGACGGGGGACGCGGCGATCCCCACGGCGACGGCGAGCAGGACGGTGGACCGCAGCAGCGACTTCGAGTTCATCACACCGGGCAGTGTGCTGGCGGCGGTCCGTTACCGGCCGGTTCCCGCGGTACGGGCCGCGCCGGATTCGCCCGAACGGCGCACCCCCGCCGAGCCTGTTGACGGGGCGGACCACCTGCCGGGGCAAGGTGGCGACACTGGTCAGCGGGTGCCTTCCGGTCCCGCCGTCCACACCTCGGCGACCAGTTGCTGCCAGGCGTCCACGACGGCGCCCAGCTCGAAGTGTTCCAGCGCGTGCGCCCGGGCCGCCGCGCCGAGGCCCGCCCGGTTGACCGCCAGCACCTTGCCCAGTGCCTCGGCGAGGGCGAGCGGGTCCCCGGGGGCGACCAGCGCGCCGGTCGCCCCGTCCCGGACCACCTCGCGCACCCAGCCGACGTCGGTGGCCACGGCGGGTACCCCGGCCAGCGCCGCCTCGATCAGGGCACCGGGTACGCCCTCGCTGTCGCTGGTCAGCAGCAGCGCGTCGGCGGCCCGGTAGAGCGGGGCCGGGTCGGGAAGCGGGCCGAGGAAGTGGGCGCGCGCGGCGGCCGGGTGCCGGGCCAGCGTCTCGCGCAGCGGTCCGTCCCCGGCGACGGCCAGGCGGACGTCGGGCAGCCGGTCGAGCACGTCGAGGGCGAGGTCGAGTCGCTTCTCCGGAGCTATCGCCCCGATCCAGGCGACCAGCAGCACGTCGGCCGGCAGGCCCAGCGCGTGCCGCGCGGCGCGCCGGTCGTCCCGGCCGTCGGCGGGCGGATAGCTCTCCGCGGCACGGGAGTTGGGGATCACGTGCACTTTGCCCTCGGGCAGCCGGAACTGCTCCTCCAGGACGACGCGCGCCTCGTCGGTCAGGGTGGTGACGGCGGCCGCGCGGTGCATCAGCGCGCCGCCACGCACCCGGCGCAGCCGGTTGGCGGTCCAGTAGCGCGGGTGGCCGACCGAAACGTAGACGAAGGGCGTACGGGTTCCGGCCAGCGCGAGGGCGCAGGCGGCCAGGGTGTCCGAGCCGTGGGCGAGCACCACGTCGGCGGCGCGCGCGGCGGCGCGCAGCGCCCGCAGGGTGCTCGGGTGCAGCCGGCCGGGGCCCAGTACGGCGGCGGAGCGCAGCGCGGCGGCGGCGGAGCAGTCGGCGGGGGTCAAGTCCGCGGCCCCAGGGGCCGGATCGGCGGACTCCGCGCCCTGGTCTGCGAAGTCCTGGCCCCCGGAGCCCCGGCCCGCGTGATCCCGGCGCCCGAAGTCCCGACCTCCGGAATCCCGACCTCCGGAATCCCGGGCCGCCCCGGCGGGGCAGACGTGGTTGGCCGGGTGCGGGGCGAGGGCGCACAGTTCGGAGGACTGCCCCCGACGACTCAGTTCCCGGTGGAGGTCACGGGCGAAGTTCTGTGCGCCGCCACGGCGTGAGTCGCTGATCAGATGCAGGACACGCGGACGGTTTCCGGCCGGATCGGCCGACGAGTGGTCGGGCATGGACCGACCTTGGCACAGTGCCCCGCCCGGTACATCCCCTTCGCGCAACCTGATGGTGGCCCATCCGCCCGCGCTTGTACACCCGATGTGCGCCACAGGGCCGCCGTCGTGCGCCGGATGCGACCGCCGCGCGCCCCGTCTCACCCCCTGCCGCGCTCCGTTTCACCCCGTCGCGCCGGGTCGGCGCCGTCCGGGATCGTCGCGTGCCGGTGTCAAATGCCGCGTCGCTCCATGGACTTGGGTCGGCTGTTCGACGGGCGAAAGGCCGGTACGCGGAGCGCCCCAGCCCCGCCCGGCCCGTGACGGCGGGGCCCGGCGGCCGTTACCCGGTTCGGGTGAACGCGGTTGGACCTCGGCCCGGACCGGTCGGCAGGATGTCCGGCCGGGGCGGCACCCGCCGTGCCGCCCCATCTCCCCCTGCCCCGTACTGATTTGGAGTCGCCCCGGTGTTCAAGGGATTCCGTAGCTTCCTGCTGCGCGGAAACGTGGTGGACCTCGCGGTCGGCATCGTGATCGGCGCGGCCTTCACCGCCGTCGTCACCGGGTTCGTCAGCGCCTTCCTCACCCCGCTGGTCGGCGTCGCGTCCGGTGCCGTCGGCGACTTCACCCAGAAGACCTTCGACGTGGCCGGCACCCGGTTCCCGTACGGCCTCTTCGTCAACGCGGTCATCGGCTTCGTCCTGACCGCCGCCGTCATCTACTTCGCCGTGGTGCTGCCGGTCGGCAAGCTCCAGGCCCGCTTCGAATCGGCCAAGCCCGCCCCGGCCGTGAAGGTGGACTGCCCGGAGTGCCTGAGCTCCATCCCGGCCGCCGCTACCCGGTGCTCCTTCTGCACCTCCGAGGTCGCCAAGCCGGGTCTGCCCGCACAGGCCCAGGCGCTGCAGTCGCACTGACCACGGGAACCGGGCGGACGCCGGGCCGTCGCCCGGTCGGCACCGGACCCGCACCGGGCCGACTGCGCAGGTCGCGGGCCCTGGTCGAACCTCCCGGGGAAACTGACGGGGACTTTATTCCCGAAACATTCACGAGCCCCCGTCGCCCCCACGGCGGGGGCTCGAACGCGCCCGCGCACGCCTGTCCGGAAAGAGTTTCTCCGCAGGGCCCCCGACCGTCCACCGGCCGGTCACCACAAGGCCTTCCGCAGCCTCCTTCCGGCCACTGTTCGATCACTGACGGGGCGCCAAGGTTGTCCGGAACCGGACGCCGGAATGTCCGGCTTTCCTACTTTCGAGACCTTTGTGCGAGCGAAGACTGTGTAAACACTCGAACTGCTCCCCCTCCCGCTCTCCTCAGCAGGCGCGTTGTGGGCTTACCGTATGCCCCATGACCTCGCCCCGCTCCTACGACGGAGTCGGCTACCCCTCTCCGTCCTTCTCCTCCGGAACGCCGATCTACGACAGCCTCGTGGCTGAGCGCGGCGTCCCCCAGATCGCGCCCATCAACGTGCCGGCCGCCCTCCCGCCGGCACTGTCCTCCGGTTACGGATCCGGCCTCGGCCAGTCCCACGAGAACCGGTACGGCAACGGGTACGAAAGTGCCGGCAGCAACCTCCCCGCGCTGCCGCCCGCCCGCCTCGCCCTGGGCCCCGGCCCGAGCAGCGGTCCCTCCGCCGGCCCCGCCACGGCGTACATCCCCGCGCAGCCCGCGCCGGCGTACGCCGCCCCGCAGCCGCCGGTCCCCGGCTACGGCTCCCCCCAGCCGTACCAGCGACCGCAGACCGGCACCCCGGCCTTCACCCAGTCCACCGGCAGCGGCTACCAGCCGACCGGCGGCCAGAGCTTCGGCGGCCAGAACACCTTCATCGGCGCCCAGGGCGGCCAGCAGTCCTTCGGCGCGCAGCCGGCCGGCGGTCCGGGCGGTTTCGGCCAGGGCCAGCCCGCCGCTCCGCAGGGCTTCGGCGGCCACCAGTCCTTCGGCGGCCCGACCGCCGGCGGCCCCGGCTTCCAGGGCCAGGGCGGCGAGCAGTCCTTCGGCGGCGCCCAGCTGCGCCCGGCCATGGCGCCGGTCGCGCCGGTCCGCCCGATGCAGCCGCAGCGCCCGGGCGGGTACAACGAGCCCGGCCAGTTCCAGGGTGGCTACCAGCCGCAGGGCCAGGGCTACTGAACCGCGGCTGACGCCCCGAGGCCGTCCCCCACGCGGCCCGCACCCGCACCACCTGAGCAGCACCCGGCGCCCCCGTACGCCGGGCGAACGGAGAAACGGGTCATCCACGGACCGCCCGGCACGCCCCCCACGGCGTCCCGGGCGGTCCGTGCGCATACGGGGCCCCTGACCTGCGGGCCCGGGCCGGCCGGCTGGCAGGATGGAGGAATGCACCTCACCGGACTCCACGTCCATCCCGTCAAGTCGATGTACCGCCTGAGCCCGGAAAGCGCCGTGGTCCACCCCTGGGGTCTGGCCGGAGACCGCCGCTGGATGCTCGCCGACGCGACCGGACGGTTCGTCAGCCAGCGCGAGAACCCGGCCCTCGGACAGATCCGGGCCGCACTGCTGTCCGGCGGCGTCCTCGCCCTGACCGCCCCCGACGGCTCCCGGATCGAGGTCCCCGCCCCCGCCGTCGCGTCCGGCGACGCGCTCGCCGACGTCGAGGTCTGGGGCACCCGCTTCCACGCCGCGCAGGCCGCCGAGGAAGCACACCGGTGGATCGCCGAGCACCTCGGCGACTACCGCCTGGTGTACCTGGACGACCCGCGCGCCCGGCCGGTCGACCCCGAGTACGGCGCGGCCGGCGACCGGGTCTCGATGGCCGACGGCTTCCCGCTGCTGCTCACCACCACCGCCTCGCTGGACCGGCTCAACGAACTGATCGCCGCCGAGCACCCCGACGGCCACGAGACCCTGCCGATGGAGCGCTTCCGCCCGAGCGTGGTGGTCGGCGGCGCCGAGCCGTGGGCCGAGGACACCTGGCGCCGGATCCGGATCGGCTCGGTCACCTTCAAGGTGGTCAAGCCCTGCGGCCGCTGCGTGGTCACCACCACCGACCAGGAGACCGGCGAGCGGCGCGGCAAGGAACCGCTGCGCACCCTGGCCAAGCACCACCGGCTGCTGAACAAGGCCGCGTTCGGCCAGAACCTGATCCCCGAGCGGCCGGCCGGGGTCGAGGGCGACGCGCTCGGCACGCTGCGGCTGGGCGACGCGGTCGAGGTGCTGGAGGACGGGGCGCACTGGCCCGCCGACGGACGCTGAGGGCATCGGCGGACGCTGCGGGCATGGCTGGGCGCTGCGGGCATTGGCGGGCGCTGAGGGCATCGGCGGACGCTGCGGGCACGGCTGGACGCCGAAGACACGGGCGGACGCCGGGCGCACGGGCGGGCACCGGGCGCGTGCCGTGCTCCGGAACCGGCGCGTCCCGGACGGAACCACCGCTGTGCGCGCTCGTTGAAACAAGTGGTCGGAACCTGTGGCGGCGCTGAGCGCTACCGGTGTCCGCGCGACCGCGGACGGCCGGACCACCCACGTGGGCGCGCTACGGTGGGCGGGCGGCCCGCGCACACCCGCGCGTTCGGCCCGATGATCGCCGGCTCGACGAAGGTGGGGACGACAGACCGTCATGGCTGAGCACAGGGTCCGGGTCACCCAGGACAGCGCATCCCGCTGGCGTCGCCGCGCGGGCGAGTACGACACGCTCGCGGAGGCCCTGGCCGCCGCCGAACCGGGCGACACCGTGACCGTCCGGCCGGGCACGTTCCGGGAGAACGTGCTGCTGGACAAACCGGTGACGATCGTCCCCGCCCAGGGCCCGGGGACGGTCCGGATCGACCCGCCCTCCGGGGTGGCCCTCACCGTGACCGCCGCCGCGACCGTACGCGACCTGGTGGTCGAGGGCGGCGACAGCTCCACCCCGGCCGTCCTGGTCACCGGACCGGAGGCGGCCCCCGCCTTCAGCGGCTGCCGGATCGAGACCCGCTCGGCCACCGGGATCGAGGTCGCCGGCGGCGCCCGGCCGACCCTGCGCGGCTGCGTGGTCACCAACCCGGGCGGGCTCGGACTGCGACTGCGCGGCGCGGACACCGCCGCCGCCTTCGAGGACTGCGAGGTCGCCGCCGCCGGCCAGGCCGGACTGGCCGTCCTCGGCGGCGCCACCGCGGCCCTGGACCGCTGCCGCATCCACCACGCCTCCGGCGCCGGAGTCCTGCTCTCCGACCCTGGCAGCGCGGCCGAGCTGACCGGCTGCGAGATCTACGAGATCCGCGGCAGCGGCGTGCAGGCCGACGCGCAGGCGGGCGGCCGGCTGGTCGACTGCGAGATCCACCGGGTCACCGGCAACGGTCTGACCCTGGACGGCGAGGCCGAGCTGGTGCTCACCGGCTGCCGGGTGCACGACCTGCCCGAGAACGGCGCCGACCTGCGCGGACGCGCCCGGCTGAGCCTCGCGCACAGCACCGTCAGGGACTTCGGGCGCGGGGCGCTGTCCGTCTGGGACCAGGGCACCGAGGCCGTCGCCGAGTCCTGCCAGATCCACGGCTCGACCGGCGAGTACCCGGCGCTGTGGGTCAGCGACGGCGCCCGGCTGACCCTCACCGACTGCTCGCTGCACGACCTGCCGGACGCCCTGTTCGTCCTCGACCGGGACTCCGCCGCCACCGCCGAGGGCTGCTCGTTCAGCCGGATCCGCAGCTCGGCGGTGTCCGTCAGCGGCGGGGCCACCGTCTCCCTGGCCTCCTGCCGGGTGCAGGAGGCGGGCACCGGGCTCTGGTTCCGCGACCACGGCAGCGGCGGACTGCTCACCGACTGCGAGATCTCCGACGTGGCCACCGGCGTGATCGTCACCAAGGGCGCCGACCCGGTGCTGCGCGACTGCACCGTACGGGCCAGCACGGACGCCGGGGTGTACGTCTCGGCCCAGGGACGGGGCACCTTCGAGGACTGTCGGGTCTCCCAGGGCAAGGGCTTCGGCTTCCACATCATCGACGGCTGCCGGACCCAGCTCACCCGGTGCCGGGCGGAGCACAACCAGCGGGCCGGGTTCGAGTTCTCCGAGCCCGGTCCGGTCACGGAGGGGTGCATCTCGGACGACGTCGCGGCCGCTCCGGTGCCGCCCGCCCCCGCCGCTCCCGGTGGCGGGGCGGGGCCCGGGCTGGGGGCAGGGCCGGCGTCCGGACGCGGCCCGGGGCTGGGGGCGCCGTACGGGTCCACCGACGTGCCGGCGCCGCGGACGGCCCAACTGACCGCGGCAGTCTCGGCGTTGGCGACGTCCGGGGCCGCGTCGGCGATCTCACCGATCCCGGACTGCCGCCCGGCCGAGGAGGCGCTCGCCGAGCTGGACTCGCTGGTCGGGCTGGCCACCGTGAAGCAGGAGGTGCGCACGCTGATCGACCTGATCTCGGTCGGCCGGCGCCGCCGCCAGGCCGGGCTCAAGGCGCCCTCGCTGCGCCGGCACCTGGTCTTCACCGGGGCACCGGGCACGGGCAAGACCACCGTCGCCCGGCTGTACGGCGAGATCCTCGCCTCGCTCGGGGTGCTGCAGCGCGGGCACCTGGTCGAGGTGGCCCGGGTGGACCTGGTCGGCGAACACATCGGCTCCACCGCGATCCGCACCGCGGCCGCCTTCGACCGGGCGCGCGGCGGGGTGCTCTTCATCGACGAGGCGTACGCGCTCGCGCCCGAGGACGGGGCCCGGGACTTCGGGCGCGAGGCGATCGACACCCTGGTCAAGCTGATGGAGGATCACCGGGACGAGGTGGTCGTCATCGTGGCGGGCTACACCGCCGAGATGGAGCGCTTCCTCTCCGCCAACCCCGGTGTCTCGTCCCGCTTCTCACGCACCATCGGCTTCCCCGACTACACGGCGGACGAGTTGCTGGAGATCGCCCGGGCGCAGTGTGCCGAGCACGAGTACGCGCTCTCCGAGGAGACGGAGCAGGCGCTGCTGGAGCACTTCGGGGGGCTGGAGCGCGGATCCAACTTCGGCAACGGGCGCACCGCGCGGCAGGTCTTCGAGACCATGGTCGAGCGGCACGCGGTGCGCGTCGCCCACCTCACGGACCCGTCGACGGAGGAGCTCCAGTTGCTCGTTCCGGCCGACCTGCCGGCGGCACCGCTGCCGTAGGGCCCACGGTCGGGGAACTCGCCCACCGTGCCGGGCCGTTGAGGCGGGCATGGGTGTACTGCTGACGGGGGCGGCGGGCGGGTTGCTGCTGCCGGCCGGACTGGTCGTGGTGTTCTTCCTCGGCGCGGTGGTGCGGCGGCTGCGCGCCCGGCCGGTGGCGGGATCCGACGGCGGGCGCGGCGGTGGACGTGTCGGGGGGCGTGTCGGGGGGCGCGGCGCGGGTGCGACCGCGACGGAGGAACTGCACGCGCTGCTCTACCCGGGCAAGCGGGTGCAGTTGGAGCAGCGGCGGGTCGAGCTGGTGCTGCGGGACGACGAACACGACGGCGCTCCGAAGCTTACGGGGATCGACCTCGCGGGCGGCCGGGCGGTGATCCGGCGGGTGGCGGGGTGACGGGGTGACGGGTGGCGCGTGACGGCGAACAACGAACAGCCGACGGATAACAGCTGACAGAATCTGAAATCTGTCATCCGTCAGCTGTCATCTGTTACCTGTCGGCTGTTATCTGTCCGCTGTCATCTGTCAGCCGGCACCTGTCCGCGGCCCGCCCCTCGCGTCACGCCGTCCAGATGCCGTCGGCCAGGAAGGACTCCAGCGCCGCCCGGTAGGGCGCGATGTCGATCCGCTCGCCGGCCAGCCAGTCGTCCGAGTAGTACTTGTCCAGGTAGCGGTCCCCGGGGTCGCAGATCAACCCGACCACGCTGCCCGTCCGCCCGGCCTCCCGCATCTCGGCGACGATCCGCAGCGCGCTCCAGAGGCCCGTCCCGGTGGAGGCCCCCGCCTTCTTGCCGAGCACCTGCTCCAGCACCCGCACGGCGGCGATCGACGCGGCGTCCGGCACCTTCATCATCCGGTCGATCGCCCCCGGAACGAAGCTCGGCTCCATCCGCGGCCGTCCGATGCCCTCGATCCGCGAGCCGCTCTCGCAGACGGCGCCCGGGTCGTGGCGCACCCAGCCGTCGTAGAAGCAGGAGTTCTCCGGGTCCGCGACGCAGATCCGGGTGTCGTACTGCATGTAGTGGACGTACCGGGCGATGGTCGCCGAGGTGCCGCCCGTCCCGGCGGTGGCCACGATCCAGGCCGGCTCGGGGTGCGGCTCCAGACGCAGCTGGGCGAAGACCGACTCGGCGATGTTGTTGTTGCCGCGCCAGTCGGTGGCCCGCTCGGCGTAGGTGAACTGGTCCATGTAGTGCCCGCCGGTCTCCTCGGCGAGGCGGGCGGAGGCCTCGTAGACCTCGTCCGAGCGCTCGACCAGGTGGCACTCACCGCCGTGGAACTGGATCAGGTCGATCTTGGCCTGGCTGGTGCTCTTGGCCATCACGGCGATGAACGGCACGCCGACGAGTTGGGCGAAGTACGCCTCGGAGACGGCGGTGGAGCCGCTGGAGGCCTCGATCACCGGCTTGCCGGGCCGGATCCAGCCGTTGCAGAGCCCGTAGAGGAAGAGCGAGCGGGCCAGGCGGTGCTTGAGCGAGCCGGTCGGGTGGGTGGACTCGTCCTTGAGGTAGAGGTCGATCCCCCACTCCGCGGGCAGCGGGAAGCGCAGCAGGTGGGTGTCGGCGGAACGGTTGGCGTCGGCCTGGACCTTGCGCACCGCCTCCTTGAGCCAGGCCCGGTACTCCGGGTCGGAGCGGTCGACGTCGGCGGTCGGCTCGATGCCGGGCTGGGTGCTCATGGTCGCTGTCTCCCTCGTGGTGACCCCCCAAATTGCTCACTACGAGTGTATGAGAGTCACGATAAGTAACCGTTTTCGAAGGGTCAGCTTCCGCTTATCGCTCTCAGGACTGAACCGGCACCGACTGCGGGTCCGCCAGGTACGGCCCCCAGCCCAGCTCGGCCGCGCCCGCGAGCGCACCGTGCGCCAGCTCCGCGCCGACGATCGGCACCCGCCCGCTGCGCCCCCACAGACTGCGCTCGGCGACCACCGACCGCAGCCGGTCGGGCGCGGCCTCCAGCAGGTGGAGGTGCAGCCCGCTGAGGACCACCCGGTCGGGATTGAGGATGTTGGCAACACCCGCCAGGCCCAGTCCGAGCCGGTCGATGACGTGCTCCACCGCTGCCCGCGCCCGGTCGTCCGTCGTGGCCGCGCGGCACAGCTCGCGCGCCTGGTCGAGCAGCGGGCGCCCCGGTTCCGGGGTGAGTCCGGCGGCGGCGAACAGCGCGTCGGGATCGGTCTCCGAGTTGAGGCAGCCCCGGTTGCCGCACATGCAGGGCCGGCCCTGCGGGTCGACCGTCAGGTGGCCGACCTCCAGGGCGAGGCCCGCGCTGCCGGTGTGCAGGTGGCCGTCGATGACCAGCGCGCCGCCGACGCCGCGGTGGCCGGAGGTGACGAAGAGCAGGTGGCGGGCGCCCCGGCCGGCGCCGTGCCGGTACTCGGCGAGCGCGGCCAGGTTGGCGTCGTTCGCGACCGCGGCGGGCAGCGGGCGCAGCGCGTTCGGGCCGTGGTCGGCGCGTCCGACCTCGACGTCGTACAGGTCGGCGACCGGGGTGCCGCTGGGCCAGGCGAAGTGCAGCGCGGCGAGGGCGGTGCCGTCCGGCTCGGTGACCGGGTTGGGCAGCGCGAGCGCGGCACCCAGGCAGCGGCGGTCGGTGGCGCGGGCGAGTTCGGCGCCGGCTACGGCGACGGCGCGCAGCATCCGGACCGGGTCGGTGGCGGTGGGCAGCGGCAGGTGGACGGGCGGGTCGAGCAGCCCGCCGAGGCCGGCCAGGGTGACGCTCAGTCCGTCGGCGTGGATCTGCCCAGCGACCACGACCGGGCCCTGCGGGTCGATCGCGAGCCGGTGCGAGGGGCGGCCCCGGCCGCCGCCCGCCGGGCGCGAGTCGACGGTGATCAGCCCGAGCGCCTCCAGCTCGGCGGTGACCGCGCCGGCGGTGGCCCGGGTGACGTCCAGCGCGCGGGTGAGCGCCGAGCGGGTCGGCGCCTGGCCGGTGTGGATCAGGGAGAGCGCGGGGCCGAGCAGCGTCCGGCCCCGGTCGGGAGCCGCGCGGCGGTGGCTGTCGCGCTGCGCGTCGGAGTCGTTCCCGGTACCGGGCCTCGGGCTTGATGGTGAGAGCTGCACGCCTCTATTGTGACTTTGTGTCGCTTCGAAACAAAATCGGTTCACGCACCGGGCCCGACGCCCCCTCCTCCCAGTCTCGCAGCACACCCACGGCGACCGACAGCCCCTGGGGCCCCGCACGTGTCGCCCTCACCGCGTTCTTCGCCATCGACGGCTTCCTCTTCGCCGCCTGGGTCGTCCGCATCCCGGACGTCCGCAGCCAGGTCAGCGCCTCGCACAGCACCCTCGGGCTCGCCCTGCTCTGCCTGTCCATCGGCGCCGTCCTCACCATGCCGACGGTCGGCCGGCTCTGCCTGCGGTACGGCCCGCGCCCGGTCACCGTCGGCTCGCTCGCCCTGCTCAGCCTCGCCGCCCCGCTGCCGGCGCACGCCCACTCGATCACGGCGCTCGGCGGGGTGCTGCTGCTGTTCGGCGCGGGGTACGGCGGGGCCAACGTCGCGATGAACAGCGCCGCCGTCGACCTGGTCGCGCAACTGCGGCGACCCGTGATGCCCAGCTTCCACGCCGGGTACAGCTTCGGCGGGCTGGCCGGCACCGGGGTCAGCGGACTGGTCGCCGGACCGCTGAGCACCGCGTGGGCGCTCGCCCTCAGCGCGGTGCTGGGCATGGCCGTCACCATCGCCGCGGGCATCGTCCTGCTGCGCAGCCCGGCGGCGGAGCAGGTCGCGCCGGACCGGGCGAGCCGTACGGGCGGCGCGGGCCGCGCGGGCCGCGCGGGAGCGGACGCGGGCTCCGCCGGTGGCCGCACCCGGCTGCTCGTCCTGCTGCTCGGCCTCACCGCGCTCTGCACCGCGTACGGCGAGGGCGCGATCGCCGACTGGACCACGCTGCACCTGTCCGACGACGTCCATGCGAGTTCCGTGGTGGCCGCCACCGGCTACGGCGCGTACGCGTTCGCGATGGCCGGCGGACGGGTCGGCGGCACCTGGCTGTCCATCAGGCTCGGCCAGACCCGGCTGATGCTGTTCGGCGGGCTGACGGCGGCGGCCGGCATGCTGGTCGCCGCCCTGGCGCCGGTGGTGCCGGTGGCGATCTGCGGTTTCGTGCTGGTCGGCCTCGGCCTGGCCAACCTCTTCCCGCTCGCCCTCGCCCGGGCCGGTGCGGCGGGCGGACCGCAGGGCGTCGCGTTCGCCTCCTCACTCGGCTACGGGGGGATGCTGATCGGCCCGGTGGTGATCGGCTTCCTGGCGGACGCGGCCGGACTGCCGCTGGCCCTCACCACGGTCGCGCTCGCGGCCACGGTGGCGGCGCTCCTGCCGCTGTCGGTCGGACGACGGACGACGGGGTGACCAGGCGACGGGCGACGGGCGACGGGCGATACCCAACAGCTGACGGACGACGGATAACAGCTGACAGATAACAGCTGATGAAATCTGTCATCTGTCAGCTGTCATCCGCCATGTGACAGGATGCGGGGCCATGACGACCAGCGAACGCTTCCAGGTACTGCGGGCGAGCGAGCGCCCGGCGACAGCGTGGCTCAACGGGGGCGGGGTGACCAGGGAGGTCGCCGGGTTCCCGGCCGGAGCCGGGCTGGACGCCTTCGACTGGCGGGTCAGCCTCGCCGACGTCGCCACGGCCGGACCGTTCTCCCCGTTCCCCGGAATCGACCGGGTGATCACCCTGGTCGAGGGCGCCGGCATGGTGCTCGCCGTCGACGGCGCCGAACAGCTGGTCGACGCACCGTTCCGGCCGTTCGCCTTCTCCGGCGACGCCACCACCGACTGCCGACTGCCGGCCGGCCCCGTGGTGGACTTCAACGTGATGACGCGTCGCGGGCGGATCGAGGCGACGGTGAGCATGGCGACGGCGGCCACCACGGTCGGCGTCCCGGACGGGAGCACCGTCCTCCTGGTCTGCCTCGCCGGCACGGCGACCGTCGACGGCGTCGAACTCACCCGCCACGACGCCGCGTTGCTCGACACCCCGGACGCGTACGAGCTGAACCCGGACGGCACCACCGCCGTCGTCACCTTCCGCGCCACCCCCTGACGGCCGACCGGCCGACACTCCGGAAGAGGCGAAGACCGGCACACCGGCGAAGGGCGGCGCTCCCACCTCCCGGACCGTCCCGGAGGCAGGAGCGCCACCACCGCATCACCCGCAGAGCACCGGCGTGGCGTGCGCCGGGTCCAGGGCGTTGGTCACCAGGTGCAGCGCCGTCGGCGAGAACGCGATCGCGACGTGCTCCACCAGCGAGACCGGGCAGTGCGCCTGCACCACCTGGTTGTCGACGTCCGGACCGTTCAGGAACTGGGTCTGCCACGGGGTGACGACCAGGTCGAAGACCGTCGAGACCACCGTGTAGCTCACGCCCGGGACGGTGTCCGGCCGGGAGGCCATCAGCCGGTTGAAGTCGGAGCCCACCGCCTGGTCCCGGCAGGCCTGGCAGAGCGAGTAGACCAGGTCCGTGACGCCCGGGAAGAACGACGTCAGGTTGACGATCCCGTCGAGCGTCGTGCCGTGGTTGGACGGTGCCAGCCCGACCATCCTGCCGACCTTGGACCCGCCGCCGAGGAACTTGAGGTAGTAGTTCGGCATCATGCCGCCCTGCGAGTGCCCGACGATGTCGACCTTGGCCGCACCGGTCGCGTTCCTCACCAGGTCCACGAACCGGGCGAGTTGGGCCGCCGACTCCGGGACCGGCCCGAGGCCGCCGATCGGCAGCAGCAGGCCGCTGCCGCTGGAGGTGACGCCGGGGACGGTCCCGTAGTCGAGGGCGAAGACGCAGTACCCGAGGCTCTTCAGCAGCGGGGAGAGCGCCAGCCAGTTCTCGTAGCGGTTGGCGAAGGTGCCGTGCACCAGGACCACCGGGTCGGGGTGCGCCGCGCTCGGCCGGCAGGTCCAGTCATTCGCGCCCGGCGGCGAAGCCACCGTGTCACCGTCCGGCGGAAGTTCGGTCGAAGCAGCGGGCGGAGCGGCCGCCGAAGCAGCGGCCGCAGCAGCCGCGCTGGTCGGCGACACCGCCGCACCGACCAGCAGCGCCACCGCCAGCAGTAGCCCGCGCAGCGCACCACCGGCCCTGCCACGCACGGGAATTGCGGAGAAGCGGAGAAGTGGGGTTCTCAACTGTTGCCTCCACAGCGGAAGTTTGTTACCAACAGGTAACCCGAGGGCTCCATCATGCGGTCGCCCCTCCGGCCCGGCCCTTGGGCGTCCTCCAGACCTGGACGGTGTTCTCTGTGACCGGTCACAACGCACCCGACTGCACGCCCCCGAACTCCACCGGCCGGACTCCGCACTGGCGCGTCCCCGTGATCGGCGGACTCCCGGCCGACCAGCGGCTGCTCGGCGGCTCACGGGAGTTGGCCGAGACCGTGGTCTCCGCCCTGCTGGAGAGGGTACCGGTCTACCGACGGCTGCCCCGCGAACAACTCGCCGGCGAACTGACCAGGGACACCGAGCGCCGCATCCGCGCCCTCGCCCACACCGTACGGACCGGACTCCCGGCCTCCGCCGAGGAGTTCGCCGCCGTCCGGGAGTCAGCCGCCCGGCGCGCCGAAGAGGGCCTGCCACTGGACGCCGTCCTGCTCGCCCACCATCTCGGACTGGAGGTCTGCTGGGAGTTCGCCACCCGGTACGCCAGGGACGGCGACACCGCCGACCTGCTCGTCCTCAACCGGCTGCTGCTCGACCAGCTCCGCCAGGCGGCCACCGCCGCCGGTGCGGGCTTCCTGGAGGGCCGGCGTCCGGCCGCCGACCGGCGGGGCGCGGCCCGGCGCTCCCTGCTCGGCGCGCTACTCGCGGGCACTTCCTACGACGAAGCCGCCGACCGCGCCGGACTCCGGCTGCCCGCCGGGTACGCCGTGCTCTGCCTGTCCGTCGCCGACCACCCCGACGAACACGCCCCCGGCGTCGACCAGGGTATCGCCGCCCGCCGCAAGCTCCACCGGTTCGAAGCCGAAATCGACCACCGCACCCGGCAGTCGGCACTCACCGCGCTCACCCCCACGGGCGGCATGGTGCTCATCCCCTTCGGCCCGTCACCCGGCCCGGACAGGGAGGACACCGGCGAGGACGGCACCGGTGAGGACAACACTGGCGAGGGCGGCGACGAGCCGCCCTGGCCACTGCTGGCCGCCGCCCTCGCCGCGGCCGCCAGGGCGGCCGGCGCTCCCGTACTGGCCGGAGCCGCCTCGGCCGGCCCCGCCGACGTGCCCGCAGCAGCCGCCCTCGCCCACGACGTCCTGGACGTGGCCCGGGCGTTCGGACGACCGCCGGGGCTGCACCGGCTGGACGACGTCCTGCTGGAGTACCAGCTCACCCGGCCCAGTCAGGCCCGCTCCCGGCTCGCCGCGCTGCTCGAACCGCTCGCCGGGGCCGGGGAGTTGCTCATCACCCTGCACACCCATCTGGCCGGTGGCCTGAACCGCCGACACACCGCGAGCGCCCTGCACCTGCATCCGAACACCGTCGACTACCGGCTGCGCCGGATCGCCGCGCTGACCGGTCTGGATCCGAGCCGCCCCGCCGACGTCCCGCGGATCACCGCCGCCATCGCCGCCCGCACGGCCGAACAGTCCTCCCTCAGCGGCTAGTTCGCCCAGGGGCCACCCAAGGCAGACCAAGACCCTCAGGGCCCCCACGGCAGACCAAGGCCCTCAGGCCCCCCAAGTCAGCCCGACGCCAAGGCCCTCAGGCCGCCCGAGGCCCCCAGACCCGTCCATGGCACCCGGCCGGCGAGGTCAGCCCGGCTCCCCCGGCAGCCGCAGGTCCCAGCCGACCAGGGCACGCAGCTGCTCCGCGGTCACACCGTCCGGCACCGGCTGCGGAGCGTCGTGGCGCAGCGGCGGTTGCCAGCCCTCCTCCTCGGTCCAGCGGCGCACCACCTTGGCCGGCGCGCCGGCGACCACGCTGTGGTCGGGCACCTCACCGCGCACCACGGCGCCCGCCGCGACCACCACGTTGCGGCCGATCCGCGCCCCCGGGAGGATCACCGCGCCGGTGCCGATCCAGCTGCCCGCGCCGATCTCCACCGGTTCGTTGCGCGGCCACTGCTTGCCGATCGGCAGCTCGGTGTCCCGGTACTCGTGTGCCTGGTCGCTGATGTACACGCCGGGACCGGTCCACACGTCGTCACCGATGACGATCGACTGGTGGCCGACGACGTGGCTGTCCCGGCCGATCACGCAGCCGCCGCCGATCCGCACGATCGGCTCCGGTCCGAGGTCGAGCCCGGGCAGGAACCCGGCGCTGATGGTGACCCGCTCGCCGATGATCGAGAACGGCCCGATGGTGATCCACTGCTCGTTGAACACCGCCCCGAGCGGGAAGGTGAGCGTCGTGCCGTCCCCCAGCTCGCCGAACCGGTACGGGCCGGGGTTGCGGTTGGTGACCGCGCCGGTCCGCTGCGCCCAGCGCCAGCCCCGGTGGACGAGGCGTCCGGCGGCGCGGCGGCCACCGGTCCGGACGGCTGAGAAAAGGGAACGGGTTATCGGCATGCGCTCACGTTACCGGCCCGTAGCATCCGCCCGTCCGCCGGGAGCCGTCCGGAAGGTCCGAAGGAATGTCCGGAATCCGCGACCCTCGGCCGACCGCGGTGGAAGACTCCGTCCCATGGAGATCACCGAGCACATCGACGCGCTGCGCCACGAGGGCATCCGGCTCGCCGAGGCCGCGGCCCGCACCGAACTGTCCGCCCCCGTTCCGACCTGTCCCGAGTGGCGGCTGACGGACCTGCTGCGGCACATCGGCTCCGTGCACCGCTGGGCCGCCGCATTCCCCTCCCGGGGCCTGCGGGCGCCGCTGGCCGAGGCGGACGCGCAGGCCGCCATCGGGCCGCTGCCCTCGGACGCCGCACTGCTCGACTGGTACCGCGAGGGCCATGCCGCCCTGCTGGACACGCTCACCACGGCGCCCGCCGACGTGGAGTGCTGGAGCTTCCTTCCCTCGCCCAGCCCGCTGGCGTTCTGGGCCCGTCGCCAGGCCCACGAGACCGCCATCCACCGCCACGACGCCGACGCGGCCGCCGGGGTGCCCGGTCCGACCGTGGACACCGCGCTCGCCCTGGACGGCATCGACGAACTGCTGCGCGGCCTCATGGCCGGCAGCCGGTCCAAGCTGCGCAGCGACCGGCCGCGCACCCTCCTGGTCCGGGCCACCGACGGCGCCGGCTCCTGGCACCTGACGATCACCCAGGAGCCGCCGGCCGTCACCACGGACGGGGGCTCCGAGCCGGCCGACCTGACCCTCACCGGCCCCGCCGACGAGCTCTACGTGCTGCTGTGGAACCGGCTGCCCGCCCGGCGGGCCGGGAAGGTCCGGGCGATCGGCGACGAGAGCCTGCTCGACCTCTGGCGGGACGCCGCGATCTGATCGCGACGGCCGTTCCCCGGGCGTGGCGCCGGCCCGCCCGGGGACCCGCCGTCAGCGCACCCAGCGCGCGGGCCGCTTCTCCAGGAACGACCGCATCCCCTCCTGCGCCTCCTCCGAGCCGAACAGCCGCGCCGACAGCTCCACCAGCTCGTCCGCGTCCCGCTCGAAGGAGCGCACCACCTCAGCGTTGGCCAGCCGCTTGGACTCCGCCAGGCCCTGCGGGGAGCCCAGGCGCAGCGCGTCCAGCAGGCCCTTCAGGACCACGCCGGTGGACTCGGCGGAGTCGGTGGCGCTGGTGATCAGCCCGATCCGGGCGGCCTCGGTGGCGTCGAAGACCTCGCCGGTGAGGTAGTAGCGGGAGGCGGCGCGCGGGTCCAGCTTCGGGCGCAGCGGCAGCGAGATGACGGCGGGCGCGAGACCGAGCCGCACCTCGGTGAAGGCGAAGGTCGAGGCCGGTCCGGCGACGGCGAGGTCCGCCGCGCCGACCAGGCCGAGGCCGCCGGCCCGGACGTGCCCGTCGATGACGGCGATCACCGGCTTGGCGCAGTCCACGATCGCCCGCTGGAGCTCGACCAGGCCGCGCGGGCCGACCGTCGGATCGGCGCCGGTCGCCTCGGAGAGGTCCGCGCCCGCGCAGAACACCTTGCCGGTGTGCCCGAGCACCACCGCGCGGACCTCCGGGTCGGCCGCGGCGGTGGCCAGCCCGGCGTGCAGCTCGGCCATCAGCCGGGTGGAGAGCGCGTTGCGGTTGTGCGGCGAGTCGAGGGTGAGCGTGGTGACGGCGTCGGCGGTGCTGACGTGGACGAGGGGCGCTGCGCTGGTCATCGGCGGGCCTGCCTTCCGGCTGAGGGTGGGTCGGACTGCGGACGCGGCCGGGGTCTGCCCGGACGACGCCCGGACGACTCTGGCACGCCCACCCGCCGCTCGGCCAGAGCCAACCCGTCCGACGGCCGCCCCGGCGGCCCGATTCCCCTCCGCCGACCTGCCGTTCCTGCGCGAACTGCCGGAGGTGGAGCGCCGAGCCGCCGGGGCGCCGGGCGGCGGGGCGCCGGGCCGCGGGGCGCCGGGCCGCGGGGCGCCAGGCCGCGGGGCCGGGCTTGCGGACACGAGGGATCATGGATCAGGATCCGCGTCATGACCGCCTCCCACCTCACTCACATCACCGAGCCGCCCGGTGTCGCCCCCGGCACCGGCTACACCCAGGTCGTCCACGGCAGCGGCCGAATCGTCCAGGTGTCCGGCCAGGTCGCGTTCGACGAGCACCGGAACCTGGTCGGCGCGGGCGACCCGAAGGCGCAGGCACGGCAGATCTTCGAGAACCTGCGCCGTTGCCTGGCCGCCGCCGGAGCCGGCTTCGACGACGTCGTGAAGCTCACCTACTTCATGACCGACATCTCCTACCTCTCGGCCATCCGCGAGGCCCGCGACGAGTGCCTGGGTTCCAGCCCGCTGCCCGCCTCCTCCGCCATGCAGGTGGCGGCGCTGTTCCTGCCCGAGGTGCTGATCGAGATCGAGGCGATGGCGATCGTCCGGGACTAGCCGGCGCAGGCGCCGCGCACCCTCTCCCCAGTGGTACAGACCTGTTGACGCATTGGTCCAGTCCTCCTACAGTTCCCATGCCTTGCCTCCCCACGGCACAGGCATCGATCGCACACGGGCCAATCACGGATCAACCAAGGTTCTACGTCACCCTGTTCAACCCCCACAGCCACAGGGAGAACCATGTCCGCTCGATCCCGGGCCGGGCGCCCGCGCGTGCGCAGCAGACTGCTCGCACTGCTCTCCGTCCTGCTCCTGCCCCTCGCCGCGCTCACCGCGCTGGCCGCCCCGGCGAACGCCGCCGGGAAGCTCACCGCCACCTTCACCACCGCCGACAACGGCTCCTGGTGGCAGGGCACCTACATCGTCCACAACGACAACGCGACCGCGGTGAGCGGCTGGACCCTGGAGTTCGACCTCCCGGCCGGCGTCACCATCGGCAACAGCTACAACGGCACGGCGACCGTCAACGGCCGGCACGTCACCGCCACGGCCGCGTTCTACAACTCCACCGTCAACGCCCACAGCACCACCGAGCCGTACAGTTTCTGGTTCGTCGGCAACGGCCCGGTCTCCACCCCACTCAACTGCCGTGTCAACGGCGACAAGTGCGACGGCACGGCGGACGTCCCGCCGTCCGCACCGGGCACCCCGACGGTCACCGAGTCCACCGCGCACACGCTCGCGCTGAGCTGGCCGGCGGCCACCGGCGGGGACTTCCCGGTCGTCTCCTACGACGTGCTGAGCGGCGGCGCCGTGCTCGCCTCCAGCCCGTCCACCAGCGTGCTGGTCGGCGGCCTCGCCCCGGCCACCTCGTACACCCTGCGCGTCCGGGCCAAGGACAGCCGCGGCAACACCGGCCCGCTCAGCGCGTCCGTCACCGCGTCCACCTTCGACCCCTCGACCGACACCTCGCCGCCCACCGCACCGGCCGACCTCCGGGCCACGACGGTCGGTTCGACGGACGTGACGCTCGCCTGGAACGCCGCCACCGACAACGTCCGGGTCGCCGCGTACGACGTCTACCAGGGCGGCACCCCGGTCGCGACGGTCACCGGCGGCACGCTCGGCGCGACCGTCGGCAGCCTCTCGCCGTCGACCACCTACACGTTCACCGTGAAGGCCCGGGACGCCGCCGACAACGCCTCGCCCGCCTCCGCCCCGCTCACCGTGACCACCTCGGACCTGGTCGGCGCCGGGAAGTACGCCCGGGTCGGCTACTTCGTCCAGTGGGGCATCTACGGCCGCCAGTACTTCGTCAAGAACCTGGACACCTCGGGCGCCGCCGCCAAGCTCGACGTCGTCAACTACGCCTTCGAGAACATCGATCCGGTCAACCTGACCTGTATGGCGGGCGTCACCAAGGGCACCACCGGCAACCCGGAGGACCCGGACCAGGGCACCGGCGCCGGTGACGCCGACGCGGACTACGGCCGGGCGATGAGCGCCGACCAGTCGGTGGACGGCGTGGCCGACGACGGCTGGGGCAAACTCCGCGGCAACTTCAACCAGTTGAAGAAGCTCAAGGCCAAGTACCCGAAGCTGAAGGTGGTCGTCTCGCTCGGCGGCTGGACCTACTCCAAGTACTTCTCCGACGCCGCCGCCACCGACGCGTCCCGCCAGAAGTTCGTCAAGTCCTGCGTCGACACCTGGATCAAGGGCAACCTGCCGGCCTACAACGGCGCCGGCGGCGACGGCGTGGCCGCGGGCATCTTCGACGGCATCGACCTCGACTGGGAGTGGCCCGGCTCCGGCGACGGCCACCCGGGCAACCACTGGAGCCCCAACGACAAGAACAACCTGACCCTGCTGCTGGCCGAGTTCCGCAAGCAGCTGGACGCGTTGGGCGGCCCGCACAAGCTGCTCACCGCCTTCACCCCGGCCGACCCGGCGAAGGTCGCCGCCGGCTGGGACCTCTCGAAGATCTTCGGCCCGCTGGACATCGCCAACGTCCAGGGCTACGACTTCCACGGCTCGGGCAGCGACAACTCCTGGGAGCCGAACCGCACCGGCCACGCCTCCAACCTCTACCAGGACCCGAACGACCCCTACACCACCCACTTCAGCATCGACGCGGCCGTCCAGACGTACCTGAACGCCGGCGTCAACCCGCGCAAGCTGACCATCGGCTTCCCGTTCTACGGGCGCGGCTGGCAGAGCGTCGCGGACGGCGGCGCGAACGGCGCCTGGCAGTCCGCGAACGGAGCCGCACCGGGCCAGTTCAGCGACGAGGCCGGGACCCGCGGGTACCACAACCTGATCACCGGCCTCTCCGGCCTCAAGGTCTACCACGATCCCAAGTCCGTTGCGACGTACGGCTACACAGGAGCCGGCGGGCAGTGGTGGAGCTTCGACGACTCCTGGTCGATCGCGCAGAAGACCGCCTACCTCAGGTCGAAGAACCTGCTCGGCGGCATGATCTGGGAGATGTCCGGCGACACCCCGTCCGGCACCCTGATGTCCGCGCTGGACACCGGGCTCAGGTAGCTCCGGGCCGGCGCCACGAACAGAACAAGCCGGCGCCACGAACAGAACGGGCCGGCGCCACGAACAGAACGGGCCGGCGCCACGAACAGAACGGGCCGGCGCCCCTCCCCGCACCGGGGAGGGGCGCCGGCCCCGCGTCGCGACGACCCGGACTACCGCGAGGCCATCGCCATCAGCCGCCGCGCGGCCCGGTGCTGCCGCAGCACCTGGGAGAAGGAGGTCTGCCCCTGGGTGGTCCGGGCGAAGGCCCGCCAGGCGGCCGGCACCAGGCAGACCGCCGCGTGGAACAGGTACGGCCGCCGCTCGAAGGCGTTCAGCAGCTGCTTGCCCGCGCGCATCTCCACGCCCAGCCCGGCCTTGACCGCGAACGCGTAGTTCAGCGCCTCGCGCCGCACCGCCGCCGCGTCGCCCGCCTCGGCCACCTTCACCGCCCACTCGCCGGCCAGCCGGCCCGAGCGCAGCGCGTACGAGATGCCCTCGCGGGTCCACGGCTCCAGCAGTCCGGCGGCGTCCCCGGCGACCAGCACCCGGCCGCGGGAGAGCGGCGAGTCCTCGGCGCGGCAGCGGGTCAGGTGCCCGGACTCGACCTGCGGGGTGAACCCGGACAGGCCCAGCCGGCGGATGTAGTCCGCGAGGTACTGCTTGGTCCGCTCGCCGTCGCCGCGCGCCGAGATGACGCCGACGGTCAGGCTGCTGGTCTCGGTCTTGGGGAACACCCAGCCGTAACTGCCGGGCAGCGGGCCCCAGTCGAGGTGGATGCGGCCCGCCCAGTCGGCGGCGACCTGCGCCGGCACCGGGATCTCCGCCTCCAGGCCGAGGTCGATCTGGTCGAAGGTGACGCCGACGTGCCGGCCGATCCGGCTGGCGCTGCCGTCCGCGCCGACCACCGCACGGGCCTCGAAGGTGCGCCCGTCCCCCGCCGTCACCAGCGCCGTGCGGTGCTGACCGCCGCGCTGCTCGACACCGGTGACGGTCACTCCGGTGACCAGCACCGCCCCGGCCTGCTTGGCCGCCTGCACCAGGCGCAGGTCGAACTCGTCCCGGTTGACCAGGCCGAACAGCATCCGCTTGGACCGGCGGGTACGGGTGTACCTGCCGTCGTAGGCGAAGGTGACGGCGTGCACCCGGTCCTGCAGCGGCAGCCGGAAGTCCGGCGGGAGGCTGTCCCGTGAGGGGCCGATGATGCCGCCGCCGCAGGTCTTGTACCGGGGGTGTTCGGCCTTGTCGAGCAGCAGCACCCGGCGGCCCTGGGCCGCGGCGGCGTACGCGGCCGAGGACCCAGCCGGTCCGGCGCCGACCACCACGACGTCCCAGACGCCGTCCGGCGGCGCGGCCGCGTCGTCGATCGGACCGCCCTCGTCCGGGCTTTCGAGCGGGCTGCGGGAATCGGAGCTTCCGGAGTCAGTCACGTCGAGCAATCCTATGCGTCCGGCGGCGCCGGTCGAGCGCGCCGCCCCCGCGCGGGTACCACCCGGGCCCGGTCAGCCGGTGCGCGCCGGTGCCCCTGAGCCCCGAGCCCCGCCCGCCTCCCGCCGTCCGCCTCCCGTCGACCCCGCCCGCGCCTCACCCGCGCCCGCGCCCGCGCCGCTCCCGCGTCTCCCCCACGCCTCACCCGCCGGAACACGCCGTTCCGCTCCGCCTATGATCGGCACTACCGCCAACCATCTCCTCCGCCCGCACCACCCCCAGGGCGGACCGTCCCCCCCGGAGCCCCGATGTCACAGCCCCTGGCCGACGCCGTCCGGTCCCTGATGGACCGTGCCCGCACCGACCTCGCCGAGCTGGTCGCCTTCCCGTCGGTCGCCGACCCGCGCCAGTTCCCGGTCGAGGAGTGCGAGAAGGCCGCCCGCTGGGTCGCCGACGCCTTCGCCGCCGAGGGCCTGACCGGCATCCGGCTGCTGGACACCCCGGACGGCACCCAGTCCGTCTACGGCGAGCTGCCCGGCCCCGAGGGCGCGCCGACGGTCCTGCTCTACTCGCACTACGACGTCCAGCCCCCGCTGGACGAGGACGCCTGGCTCAGCCCCGCCTTCGAGCTGACCGAGCGCGACGGCCGCTGGTACGGGCGCGGCGCCGCCGACTGCAAGGGCAACATCCTGATGCACCTGACGGCGCTGCGGGCGCTGCGTCAGGTGTACGGCGACGCCTACCCGGTCGGCCTGAAGATCATCGTCGAGGGCTCCGAGGAGCAGGGCACCGGCGGCCTGGAGCGCTACGCCGAGGCCCACCCCGAGTTGCTCACCGCCGACGCCATCGTCATCGGCGACACCGGCAACTTCGCCCCCGGCCTGCCCACCGTGACCACCTCGCTGCGCGGCATGACGGTCGTCGAGGCCACCGTCACCACGCTGGCGGGCAACCTCCACTCCGGCGCCTTCGGCGGCGTCGCCCCGGACGCGCTGCAGTGCCTGGTCCGGATGCTGGCCTCGCTGCACGACGAGAACGGCGACGTCGCGGTGGAGGGCCTGACCACCGACCAGACCTGGACCGGGGTGCAGTACCCGGAGGAGCAGTTCCGCTCCGACGCCAAGGTGCTCGATGGCGTCGCGCTGACCGGCACCGGCACCATCGCGGACCGCCTCTGGGCCCGCCCGTCCGTCACCGTCCTCGGCATCGACGCCCCGCCGGTGATCGGCGCCACCTCCTCCGTCCAGGCCACCGCCAAGGCCCTGATCAGCCTGCGCGTCGCGCCGGGCACGGACACCCTCGCCGCCCAGGACGCGCTGGTCGCCCACCTGGAGGCACAGGTCCCGCTCGGCGCCCGGCTCACCATCGAGCGCCAGGGCAACGGCGCCCCGTTCCGCGCCGACATCAACGGCCCGGCGTACGAGGCGATGGGCGAGGCGATGGCCGAGGCCTTCGGCACCGCGATGGTCGCCTCCGGCGAGGGCGGCTCGATCCCGCTCTGCAACACGCTGCGCTCGCTCTACCCGCAGGCCGAGATCGTGCTGATCGGCGTCGAGGAGCCGACCGCCCAGATCCACGCGGTCAACGAGAGCGTCGACCCGCAGGAGCTGGAGCAGATGGCGCTCACCGAGGCGCTGTTCCTCCGCCGCTACGCCGAACTGCGCTCCGTCTGACGGACCCGACGGACCTGCCCGGCCTGCCCGGCCTGGTCGGCCCGGCCCGGTCGGTCTGACGGGCCTTCGCGGCGGCGCCCCACCGGGCCTCCCCCCGGGGCGTCCGGCCGCCCGCCGCGCAACCGGCGGGCGGCCGCCAGCACCGCCGCGTAGCCGACCGCACCCACCGCGAGCCCGGCCCCGGCGCCGAAGCAGACCTCCGGCACCAGGTTCCGCCGCAACGGGCTGAGCCGGTGCAGCACCCCGGCGGCCGTCGCCGCGCCGAGCAGCGCGACGGCCGCCCGCCGGGCCCGGGGCGCGAGCCGCACGGCCGGCCGCACCGGCTCGACGGCCCGCACCGCACGCGCGGCCCAGCCGCCCAGCGCCACCAGGGCGAGCGCCGAACTGCCGTACTGCAGCGCCTCGTACAGCGGGACCCCGGCCACCGGCCGGTCCAGCACGGGCAGCAGCCGCGTCCCCAGCCGGTCCCCGTGGGTGAACGCGTCCCAGCCGACGTGGGTGGCCGCGCCGATCGCCGCCGAGGCCGCGAACCACGCCGCGCCGCGGACCGTGGCGCCGGCCGTACCGGCGTCACCGAGCCCGCGGGCCCCTCCGGCCTTCCGGGCGGTCAGCGCCTCGGCGCCGCCCGCCCAGCGCTCGGGCAGCAGCGCCACCGCCGGTCCGCGCAGCAGCCCGTGCCAGCCGGCCACCAGCGCGCCGGCGACCGCCACGTCCAGCGTCGGCACCGCCCACCAGCGGTGCGTCAGCCCGCCGTGGCCGTACACCCCGGGCAGCAGGGACTCGGCGAAGAACGGCACGTCCGGCGCCATCGAGCCGGCGACGAGCGCCGACGCCACCAGGGGCCCACGTGCCCCGGCGGCGCGCAGCAGGGGCAGGACGGCGGCGGGATGGCTCAGCGTGAACGGCATGCCCCCATCCTCCCGCCCGCGACCGCGACCCGGCGCGCCGGGAGGTGCCGGGGGCGCCCGGCAGGCCGCCGCCCGCCCCCCGCGCGCCGACCGGCCGCTACACCGCGTCCGCCGTGCTCGCCAGCCCCACGGCCACCCGGCTCCCCGCCTCCAGGTACCGCAGCTCCCCGCTCCGCCGGGCGTCCAGCGCGGCCGCCAGCCGCCGGTAGCGCCCGGGGGGCAGCAGCTCGCCGGCCTCCTCCAGGGTGACGAAGCGCCAGCTGCGCAGCTCCTCCTGCTGGAGCAGCAGGTTCCGCCGGGCGTCCTCGTCCAGCAGGCCGCCGTCGTACACCAGCCGCAGGCCGCCGCGGCGCGGGCCGGTGCGCGGCTCCCAGTCGACGGCGAGCAGGCGCAGCGTGGACGGGTCCAGACGCAGGCCCAGCTCCTCGGCGGTCTCGCGCAGGGCGGCGTCGGTGGGGGCCTCACCGCGCTCGACCACCCCGCCGGGGAAGTCCCAGTCGGGCTTGTAGACCGGGTCGACCAGCAATACCCGGTCCTGCTCGTCGAAGAACAGGACGGCGGAGGCCACGGTGTCCCCGGTCGGGTCCGGCGTCTGGGCGATCGGACAGCGGGCGGCGCCGACCCGGACCAGTTCGGCGATCCGGTGCGCGGTCTCCCGGGGGGAGAGCTCGCCGGTGTCGATCATGCGGGCATCGCCGACCAGCCAGCGGCGGGCGGCGCGGTAGCGGGGCAGGTGTTCGAGACACCAGGCGCGGACCCGCTCGCTGCCCTCCGGGTCGCCCGGGCACTCGTCGCGGTGGGCTATGCGTTCGCGCAGGATCGTTTCTTCAGGGTCCAGGACGAAGTGGTGCACCGTGATCCCGTGCGAGGCCAGGTCGCCGAAGATCTCGTCCCGGTAGTCCTCCCTGAGCAGGGTCATCGGGACCACCAGCGGGCCCCCGACCTCGCCGAGCAGCGCCGCCGCCGTCTCGGGGACGAGCCGGCGCCACGCCGCCAGGTCCTGGAAGTCGGACACCGTCGCCAGCCGGTCGGCCGGGAGCATCCGGCGCAGGCCGAAGCCCACCAGCTCGGGATCGAAGAGCACGCTCCCGGGCAGCAGTTCCACCAGCTCACGGCAGGCACTCGTCTTGCCCGCCCCGAATGTGCCATTGACCCAGACGATCACAACGTCCCCTGCCCTCGACTTCCCCCGATGCCGTTCGCACCGGGCAGCGCCCCCGTCGGTCGAACCAGCGCCACCCGTGGTGGTACCCGCGCCACGCCGCTCCCCATGCCTGTCCGACGCGCCCGCCCGCACGCCCCGCTCTGCGCCGTGACAGCGGCATGTGCCCAGGTCAGAAGGCATGCATGGAAATATGCAGACCGGTCTACATCAATATTGCACCCCTTCACCACTGCTAGGGCACAGGGCGCCCGATGGGTCGACTTGCCGCGCGCGCCCCGCTCGCACGCTTCCGTGCGCTCCTCCCCGTACGCTCCGAGCCCCCGCGTGCGCGCCCCTATGCCGCGCTCCGGCCCGCACACGTCCCCCCACCCGCTCAGGCCGCCGCCCGCCGACCACCGACCGCCCGCCGACCACCGACCGCCGGCCTCCTTGCGCCGCCCGCGCCGCGCCGCGTACAGAGGAACGATGAAGCTGCTTCCCGCCGGCCGTGTGGTCGTCATCGGCTCGGTCAACACCGACCGCATCCTCCGCTGCCCCGTGCTCCCCTCCCCCGGCGAGACCGTCCTCGCCACCGCCGCCGACCGGGGCTTCGGCGGCAAGGGGGCCAACCAGGCGGTGGCGGCGGCCCGGATGGGGGCGGCGACGCACCTGGTGGCCAAGGTCGGGCGGGACGCCGAGGGCGAGGCGGCACGTGCCGATCTGCACGGCGCGCAGGTCGAGACGGGCGCCGTGCTCGTCCACCCGGACGCGCCCACCGGTCAGGCGATCGTCATGGTCGACCCGGCCGGGGAGAACAGCATCGTCGTCGTCCCCGGCGCCAACGCCCACCTCACCCCGGAGGAGGTCACCGCCGCGCTCGGCCGCCTCCGGCTGCTCCCCGTCGACGTGGTCCTGACCAGCAACGAGGTCCCCGCGGAGTGCATCCGCGCGGTCGCCGCCGCGCTGCCCGCCGCGGGTGCCTCGGGCGGCACCCGCTGGTTGCACAACACCGCGCCCGCCAGCGCCCTGCCTCGGACCGGCCCCACCGGACGGCGCCCGCTGGTCGTCGCGAACGCCGTCGAGGCCCGCCAGCTCACCGGCGCCGCCGACGTCACCGAGGCCGCCCGGGCGCTGGCCGAACGCGCCGAGGGCGCCGTGGTCACCCTCGGCGGCGAGGGCGCGCTGGTCGTCGTGGACGGAACGCCGGCCCGGCTGCCCGCCCCGACCGTTCGGGTGGTCGACACCACCGGTGCCGGCGACGTCTTCTGCGGCGCCCTCGCCGCCGGACTCGCCCGCGGCGTCGGGCTGACCGACGCGGCCGCCACCGCCGTCGCCGCCGGGGCCTTCGCCGTCACCGGCCTCGGCGCGCGCGGCGCGCTGCCCCGCCCGACGGACCTCTGAGCGCGCGTCGGAGACCGCCCGCCGCCCATCGCCCGCCCCTGCCCGGCACGGCCCGGCACGCGGAACGCCCGCGGAACGCCTGCCGTGGCCGCCGGACGACCCGGCGGCCCCGGACGGGCGGATGGCGACGCCGCTACGGGCGCCCCATGTAGGCGGGGTAGTAGCCGCTGCTGATCCCCGAGATCCGGACGTTGGTCCCGGGCCGCGCGGCCTCGACGTACTTGTTGTCGCCCAGGTAGATCGCCACGTGCTGGATGCCCCGGGCCGTCCCGTCCGGCGACCAGAACAGCAGGTCACCGCGGCGCAGCTGACTCGCCCTGATCGGCGTGGTCGCCGCGTACTGGTCGTTGGCCACACGGGGCAGGCTGATCCCGCCGTGCCGGAAGGCCTGCTGCACCAGGCCCGAGCAGTCGTAGCCGTCCGGCCCGTTGCCGGCCGTGCGGAACGGTACGCCCAGCTTGGAGAGCGCGAACTGCACGGCGGCCTCGACGTTCGGGTCCTGCGCGACCGAGCCCTCGGTGTGGCCCGCGCCCCCGGACCCCGAGGAGCCGCGGCCGGTGCGCTCCAGGTAGACGTCGTAGTGCGAGGTCCAACGCCACTCGCCCTTGCTGTTGCGGAACCAGTAACGCGATCCGTCCCAGCCCTCCTTGATCCCCCCGGAGCCGGTCGTGGCCTTGGCCGCGGAGGCGGAGCCGCCCCCGGTGCGGGCCGCGTACACGCTGTAGTGCGAGGTCCAGCGCCACTGCCCCTGGCTGTTCTTGAACCAGTACCGGGAGCCGTCCCACCCGGCGTGCGCCGGGGCGGACTCGGCGACCGCGGGGCTGACGCCGGTGCCGAGGCCGATCACGCCCGTGCCGGTCGCGATCACGGCCACCACGGCGATGCCCCGACGGAGCCGCGAGGTGCGGGACGGACGGGAGGTGCGGGCGGTGGCAACGTCCTGCTGCCCGGTCGGTTCGCCGGCGGCCTCCGGCGCGCCGGTGTTGACGGTGGTCATCGTGCTGACTTCCTTCACTGCTGCGGATCGCTGCGGACTGCAGCGGATTGCTGTGCCCGGCCGGTAGTGGCCGTGCTTGTCGGCAGAGCCCCCGCCCGGGCGCCACGGCTTCCGGTCCTGCGACCGGAAGCCGCGGCGCGGCGCCCAGGGGGTTCGGCTCTGCCTGCGTGTCACGTTAAGCACGCGTCCGCTCACTGCGCGCAGTGGAGTGCGCCAAATGGAAGGGGCGCCAGGGGTGAGCACCGACGGCACATCAGGGTGAACGACCGTCAACCGAGGAGGCGTCAGGACAGCCCTCCTCAGCGGCCGCCGGCCTCCGCCAGCAGCTGCTTCTTCAGCACCTTCCCCAGGGCGTTCCTGGGCAGTTTGGGCACCAGGACGACCCGCCGCGGCCGCTTGTGCACCGAGAGCCGCTCCGCCACGAAGGCCGTCAACTGATCCCCCGTCACGGCGCCGTCGGGAACGACGTACGCGACGATCGCCTGTCCGAGGTCCTCGTCCGGCACGCCGACGACCGCCGCGTCGGCGACCGCCGGGTGGTCGCGCAGCGCGGCCTCCACCTCGCCCGCGCCGATCCGGTAGCCGCCGCTCTTGATCAGGTCCACCGAGGCGCGGCCGACGATCCGGTGGAAGCCGTCCGCCCCGATCACCGCGACGTCGCCGGTGCGGAACCAGCCGTCCGCCGTCCACGCCTCGGCGTCCGCGTCCGGCCGGTTGAGGTAGCCGCTGAACAGCGTCGGGCCGCAGACCTGCAGTTCGCCGACGCTCTCCCCGTCGCTGGGCACCGGCGCGCCGTCCTCGCCGACCAGCCGCGTCCTGACCCCGTCCACCGGCAGCCCGACGCTGCCGGGGCGCCGCTCGCCGTCGGCCCGGGTGCTGACGGTGATCAGCGACTCGGTCATCCCGTACCGCTCGATCGGGGCGTGCCCGGTCAGCGCCGCCAGCTTCTCGAACACCGGGACGGGCAGCGGCGCGCTGCCGGAGACCAGCAGTCGGGCCGGGGCGAGCCGGGCCGCCGCCTCCCGGTCCGCCGCCAGCCGGGACCAGACCGTGGGCACCCCGAAGTACAGGCTGCCGCCGGCCTCCGCGTAACCGGCCGGAGTGGGCCGCCCGGTGTGCACCAGCGCGCTGCCGATGCGCAGGGCGCCGAGCACGCCGAGCAGCAGCCCGTGCACGTGGAACAGCGGCAGGCCGTGCACGAGGGTGTCCTCGGCGGTCCACTGCCAGGCGGCGGCGAGGGCGTCCAGGTCGGCGGCGATCGCCTCGCGCCGGATCACCACGCCCTTGGGCGCGCCGGTGGTGCCCGAGGTGTAGAGCACGAAACCGGTCGACTCGGCGGCCGGCTCGGCGTAGGTCGTGGCGGAGCGCTGCGCGGGGTCCACCGGCAGCCCCGCCACCGAGGTGTCCTGCGGCAGTTCCTCCCCGACGGCGTGAGCGAGGAGCGCCGCGCCCGAGTCGCGCAGGATGTGCTCGCGCTCCTTGGGGCCCGAGTCGGGCGGCAGCGGCACCACCGGGACGCCCGCCAGCAGGCCGCCGACCACGGCGGTGACGGTCTCGACGGTGGGCCGGGCGAGCACCGCGAGCGCCGGGGCGCCGGCCACCCGGTCGGCTACGGCCGTCGCCGCGCCCAGCAGGTCCTCCCGGGAGAGCGTCCGCCCGTCGATCCGCAGCGCCCGCGCCGCGTCGCCGAAACCGCCCTGAAGTGCCGTCAGCAGTGCCATGCCACCGTCCTCGCCTCGTTCCACGCCACCGCGCCGCGCCGGTGCGCCACGCGCTCGTCCCGCGTGTCCGCCTCCGCGTCACGCGCCGGCGCCGACTCTACGGGCGCCGCCCCGCCCGCCGTGCTCCGGGACGGTCGGACGGCGGCTCGGGGCATGCCGGAGGGCGTGGCACCGAGCGGTACTCGGTGCCACGCCCTCCGTCGTCGTTGCGGGATCAGGCCTTGCGGGCCTTCACCTCGGCGGTGAGCTGCGGCAGCACCTGGAAGAGGTCGCCGACCACGCCGTAGTCGACCAGCTCGAAGATCGGGGCCTCGGGGTCCTTGTTGACGGCCACGATGGTCTTCGAGGTCTGCATGCCGGCCCGGTGCTGGATCGCGCCGGAGATGCCCGCCGCGATGTAGAGCTGCGGGGAGACCTGCTTGCCGGTCTGGCCGACCTGGCTGCTGTGCGGGTACCAGCCGGCGTCCACGGCGGCGCGCGAGGCACCGACGGCCGCGCCCAGCGCGTCGGCGAGCTCCTCGACCACACCGAAGCCCTCGGCGGCACCGACGCCGCGGCCGCCGGAGACCACGATCGCGGCCTCGGTCAGCTCGGGACGGCCGGAGGACACCCGCGGGGTGCGCGAGGTGACCTTGGCGGCGTTGCCGGTGAACTCCACGGCCACGTTCTCCACCGCGCCGGCGGCCGGGGCGGCCTCCGGGGCGACGGCGTTCGGCTTGACGGTGATGACCGGCGCGCCCTTGGTGACCTTGGACTTCACCTGGAAGGACGCGGCGAACACCGACTGGGTGGCGACCGGGCCGCCGTCGCCGGCCTCCAGGTCGACGGCGTCGGTGATGATGCCGGAGCCGATCCGCAGCGCGACGCGCGCGGCGACCTCCTTGCCCTCACCCGAGGACGTCACCAGCACGGCGGCGACGTCGTTGGCCTTGGCGATCTGGGCCAGGGCGTCCACCTTCGGGACGACCAGCTGGTCCGCGAACTCGGCGCCGTCGGCGACGTACACCTTCGCCGCGCCGAACTCGCCGGCCTTCGCCGCGATGTCGGCCGCGGCCGCACCGGCACCGAGGACGACGGCGGACGGCTCACCGATGCGGCGGGCCAGGGTCAGCAGCTCCAGGGCCGGCTTGCGGACCGCACCGTCGGCGTGGTCCACCAGAACCAGGATCTCAGCCATGATTCGTTGCTCCTGATCGATCGTTGGATGCGCGAACGGGTGGGACTAGATGAACTTCTGGTCGGCGAGGAAGCCGGCGAGCGCCTTGCCGCCCTCGCCCTCGTCCTTGACGACCGTGCCCGCGGTACGCGCCGGACGCGCCGCCACCGACTCCACCGCCGTCCACGAACCCGCCAGGCCGACCTCGTCCGCCTCGATGCCCAGGTCGTCCAGGTCCAGCGACTGCACCGGCTTCTTCTTCGCCGCCATGATCCCCTTGAACGACGGGTACCGGGCCTCACCCGACTGGTCCGTCACCGAGACCACCGCCGGCAGCGAAGCCTCCACCAGCTCCGTCGCCGCGTCCCCGTCACGACGGCCCCTCACCACACCGCCGTCGACCGACACCTCCGACAGCAGCGTCACCTGCGGCACGCCCAGACGCTCCGCCAGCAGCGCCGGCAGCACACCCATCGTGCCGTCCGTCGACGCCATGCCACCGATCACCAGGTCGAACCCGGTCTTCTCCAGCGCCTTCGCCAGCACCGCCGACGTCCCGATCACATCCGTACCGTGGATGTCGTCGTCGTTCACGTGCACTGCCTTGTCCGCACCCATCGACAGCGCCTTGCGCAGCGCGTCCTTCGCGTCGTCCGGCCCCACCGTCAGCACCGTCACCTCGGCGCCCTCGTTCGCCTCCGCGATCCGCAGCGCCTGCTCCACGCCGTACTCGTCCAGCTCCGACAGGAGGCCGTCCACACCCTCCCGGTCCGTGGTGTGGTCGTCCGCGAAACGACGGTCACCCGTCGCGTCCGGCACGTACTTCACACAGACAACGATCCTCAAGCTCACGGCCTTGTCTCCTGTACTGGTCTCGTCCGGCGGCTGCGGCGGTGCGAGCGGGCGCGAACACGGCACGCACCCGCCCCGGGCAGCGGATTCCCGTGCCGGTCCGGAACTTGCTGGCAGCATACTCGCCGGTAGCGCAGTGGTCACTACTGGCCAGTAGCTTATGCCGTGCGGCCACTCCGCCGCCTGCGCCCATCCTGCCCCAGCCCGGGGCCCGCTCCACCCGACGGGGCGAAACAAGTGCGGCCGGATCGCTCACACCGGGCTCGCGCCGCACTCTCACACCACCCGACGCTCACACCACCCGGCCGAGCGCCGCGATCACGTCCACCCGGCGCGGCTGCCCCGCCGCCCGCCGCACCACCCGGCCCTCCCCGTCCAGCACCAGGACGGTCGGCGTCCGCCGGACCTCCAGCCGCCGGACCAGCTCCAACCGCTCCTCGGCGTCCACCTCGACGTGCTCGACCCCGTCGACCATCCCGGCCACCTCGGAGAGCACCCGCCGGGTGGCCCGACAGGGCTGGCAGAAGGCCGTCGAGAACTGCACCAGCGTCGCCCGTACGCCGAGCGGCCCGCCCAGCTCGGCCTCCGACAGCCGTACCGCCCCGTCCTCGCTGCTCACCCTCGGCCTCCCGTCGTTCCCGGCCCGCGGCGGCCGGGCCCGGCCGCCGTCGAGCACGACAACGCACGCCGTCGGCCGGGTCATCCCCCAGTCTGCGGCAGCGCCCGCGGCGCCCGAAACGCGGTCGACCGCCGGGGCCGGTCCACGTACGATCGGCCGATGGACTCCGACCGTCGCCCAACGCCGCCGCCGGCCTGCCGTCGCGTCACCACCCGGGCCCGGGCCGCCGCCCGGCGACCACGCTGACGCCCCGCGCTGCCGCTCGCCGCTCGCCGCCGCCCGTCGCGACCTCCAGGAGCCCCGTTGCAGACCGACCCCCGCGGCCCCCGCTTAGCCGCAGCACTCAGCGCGTTCGTCCTGACCGTCGTCCTCTGCACCGGCAGCTGCCCCCTCCTGGCCGCCCAGACACTCGTCTTCGCCCTCGGCGCGTTCGGCGGCCTGCGCCTGGCCCCCTACGTCCGGCTGTTCCAGGTGCTGGTGCTCCCCCGACTCGCACCGCCCTCCGAGACCGAGGACGACCGGACGCTCCGCTTCGACCAGGGCGTCCTCATGGTGTTCGCCACGGTCGGCGCCCTCGGCTACTGCACCGAGGTGACCTGGCTCGGCGTGCTGGCCGGCGCGGCCGCCCTCACCGCCGCCCTCGGCAACGCCGCGTTCGGCTACTGCGTCGGCTGCGAGCTCTATCCCCTCGTCCGGCGCGCCCAGGGCCGCCTCACCGCCGGCACCTGACGCGGGTGGGCGAAAAGTTCCCGTGGCAATTGATCACGGAGATCACACCGCCGAATATTCGCTTGACCGCACGCCTCAGGTGACAGCAGGCACTCGTTCGGGGGATCATCTCCGTGAATCACCCGTGACCCGCCGCGGAGTGCCGTACTCCGGTCGGCACCACCCGCACAACGGAGCGGGTACCCGCCGAACCGGGCTCCGGCCCGTGGAAGTCAGGACTGACCGTGGCAGAGTTCGTGTACCCGCCGGTGATCGGCGCCGCACTCACCGCCTTCCGCGCGCTCGACGTGCGGATCAAGATCGTGGGCGCCGAACACATCCCCGCCAGGGGGGGAGCGGTACTGGTCAGCAACCACATCAGCTACCTGGACTTCCTCTTCGCGGGCCTCGGCGCGTACCGCGGCGGAAAGCGCAAGACCCGCTTCATGGCCAAGGACGACGTCTTCAAGCACCGGATCTCCGGCCCGCTGATGCGTGGCATGAAGCACATCCCGGTGGACCGCACCGACGGCCAGCCCGCGTACGAGGCCGCCGTGCGCGCCCTCAAGGCCGGCGAGGTGGTCGGGGTGTTCCCCGAGGCGACCATCAGCCGCTCCTTCATGCTGAAGAAGTTCAAGACCGGCGCCGCCCGGATGGCCGCCGACTCCGGCACCCCGCTGCTGCCCGTCGTGCTCTGGGGCACCCAGCAGCTCTGGACCAAGGGCCGCCCGAAGACCCTCACCAAGCGGCACGTCCCGGTCACCATCATGATCGGCGAACCGATCCACCTCGGGCCCGACGACAAGCCCGTCATGGTCACCCGGCGGCTGCGCGCCGCCATGAGCGAGATGCTCGACCAGGCCCAGCGCGAGTACCCCGGCAAGCCCTCCGGCCCGGACGACCGCTGGTGGCTGCCCGCCCAGCTCGGCGGCACCGCGCCCACCCTGGAGGTCGCCGAGGCCGAGGACGAGGCGGAGGCCCTCGCCAAGGCCGAGCGCCGCGCCGCCCGGGGCTGACCGCCAGAGGTTGACCACCAAGGGTCGAGCCTCGCCCTCCCGCCACCCTTCTACTCCGTGTGGCCGAGCGGCCGCGGTCCGTCGCGTGTCGCCCGGTCGCCGGTGCCCCCCGTCTGACACAGTGACAGCTCCTTCCAGGGGCCTTCGTCCTGAATCCGCGGCGGGGGCCACACGTCGGAGCGGTCGAGAGGCTCGGAGGCGGAGATGGCACGGATCACCACCGGCACACGGCAGTCACCCACGGGCAGGGCCCGCACCCGCGCAAGCGCCGGTGCGGGCCTTCTGCTTCTGGGCACCCTGCTCACCGGCTGCGGCGCCGAACCCGGCGACATCCCGCTCTCGGAGCTCCGGCCGGAGACCCCCGCCGCCACCGAGCCGACACCCGCCGCGACCCCCGGCGTGGTCGGCGCGGCCGTCGGAGTCCCCGCGGCCCCCGCGCACAACGGGCTGATCGCCAGTCGCGCGTACACCGACTCCTCCCGCACCACCAGCGCGATCATCACCCTCTCCCCCGACGGCACCGGCCAGCACCAGGTCACCCAGCCGCCCGCCCGCGCCGTCGACGACCGCCCGGACTGGTCACCCGACGGCACCACCATCGCCTTCGACCGCACCGACCCGCATACTGGCACCGCCCGGCTCTGGACCGTCCCCACCGCCGGCGGCCCCGAGCACCAGATCAGCCAGCTCTGCGACGGCGCCACCGCCGACTGCACCAACGAGGACGAACGCGCCCCCGCCTTCTCTCCGGACGGCAAGCAGGTCGCCTTCAGCCGCTCCTGGGGCGCCCTCGACACGTCCGGCAGCCACCAGGTCCAGTACTCGGACCTCTACCTGATGAGCCCCGAAGGCACCGACGTCCAGCGGCTCACCTTCCTCACCAACGACAAGCCCTACTCCGGCGCGGTCAGCAACCCCAGCTGGTCCCCCGACGGCAAGCAGCTCACCTTCGAGTACCGCACCAGCGCCACCGGGCAGCCCGCCAACAGCCGCGCCATCTACGTCGTCAGCGCGGACGGCACCGGGCTGCGCCAGCTCACCCCCTGGGAACTGCGCGCCGGCGAGCGCGCGGACTGGTCCCCCGACGGCACCCGGATCCTCTTCACCACCTACCCGGCCGGCCCCGACAACGCCCCCGGCGGCGCCATCTACACCGTCCACCCCGACGGCAGCGCCGTCGGTGCCCTCACCCCCGCGACCTCCAACGCCTTCTTCGGCCCGGCCGCCTACGCTCCCGACGGCAAGTCCATCGTCTTCACCCAGGCCCCCTCGGGCACCGGTTCCGACCTCTACAGCATGCAGGCCGACGGTACGGGCGTCACCCGCCTCACCAACAGCGCGGACAGGTGGCTGAGCCGGCCCGCCTGGGGAACGGCGGACGTCCCGGCTGCTCCCGCCGATCAGGTTCAGGCGTCGCAGGCGTCGCAGGCATCCCCGGCATCCCCGGCTCCCAGGACGCCGCGGCCCGATGCCCGGCAGTCTGCCCAGGCCCAGGGGCAGGCGTCCGCCGACAAGCCGCGGTCCGGGAGGGAATCCGGCTCCAGGCCCGGGTCCGGGGCCGGGGCCGGAGCCGGGGCCGGAGCCGACGAATAGATCTCCGGTTTCCGGGAAATGCGAAAAGCCCCTGATCCGAATGGATCAGGGGCTTTTCAGAAGAATTGTTCGGCGGCGTCCTACTCTCCCACAGGGTCCCCCCTGCAGT